>JBBRBG010000011.1:0-84104 GCA_038206055.1 Haliangiales bacterium | reverse complement strand
ATGCCGAACGCGCGCGACTCGTACGAGCACGATGCGACCACGCCGCGGCGCGCGGAGCCGCCGACGAGCACGGGCTTGCCGCGGAGCTCCGGGTTGTCGCGCTGCTCGACGGCCGCGTAGAACGCGTCGAGGTCGACGTGGAGCAGCGTCTTCACGCCACCCGGCACGTCACTTGGCGAACATCAGCGGGCCGCGCACCACCATGATCACGGCGACCGTGATCGAGGCGAGGAACAGGCTCCACAGCCACTGCGGCACCGGCTTGATCTGGCCCATGCCGAACCGTTTGATCCTGCCGCGCAGGATGCCGTGGACCGGCAAGATGCCGAGCACCACGACGGTGAGCTTGATGTGCAGCCAGCCCGCACCGGGCTGGGTCAGCATGTTGCCGCCCGGTGCACCGAAGATCAGGCCGACGCCGCACCCGATCGCGACGGCCGAGGCAATGTCGGTGGCCAGCGCGATCGAGCGCTCCATGAGGGTCAGCTTCTCGTGGGTGTCCTTCGGCGCGTGGGCATGAAGGCGCAACATCCAGTAGATGGCGAACAGCCCGCCGATCCACAGGAACAGGGAGATCAGGTGGCCGGCTTTGAGCCACAGGTAGATCTTCGGGTCCATGGCGCAAAGGTATCACCTGCCCCGACACACCGCTGCCTGCGCGACGCCTCCACTCGGGGTATGATCTCTCCCCAGTCGTGGCCCGGGTCCTCAAGATCTTCTTCCACGATGCGTGCTTCGACGGCACGACCTCGGCAGCGCTGTTCTCGGCGTTCTATCGGGATGTGATGGACAAGGATGTCGCCATCCAGCCGGTCGGGATGGTCCACAAGGACGGCAATCCGTTCGACGGCATCCCGCTCGACGCCGACGATCACGCATGTGTCGCCTTCCGGTTCTGCGCCGATCCGAAGAGGCGCTGGTGGTTCGATCACCACCCGACCGCGTTCCAGCCGCCCGCGCTGCGCGACGTGTTCGACCAGAACCACCTCGCGACCTGGTTCTTCGATCCGGAGGCGCCCTCGTGTGCCGGCCTGATCGCACGCGCGCTGCAGAAGGGCTGGGATTGGAAGCCGCCGCCTCACCTGCTCGATGCCGTCGAGTGGGCGGATACGATCGATGCGGCGCAGTTTCCGTCTGCCGCCGATGCGGTCGCGCTGGAGGTGCCGGCGCAGCGGCTCGCCGCCTGGCTCGCGCACGGTCGCTCGCCCCTCGATACCGCGCGCTACGTCGAGTGGTTGTCGCGCAGCTCGCTCGCCGAGGTCGCGCAGCGCGCCGAGGTCGCGCCGCAGCTCGCCGCGGTCGAGGCCGAGCGCGCCGCCGAGATCGAGGCGATCCAGCGGCTCGCCGTGTGGGCGGGCGATGTGATCGTATTTGATCGGTTCGCCGAGGTCGGCGCACGCAGTCCGGGCTTCCTCGGCTATCTCCTGTTCCCCGCGGCGCAGTACGCCGTCACCGGCACGCGGACGACCACCACGATCAAGATCTCCGTCGGCGTGAATCCGTGGAGCGATCATCCTCGCGAGCACGACATCGGTGCCTTGTGCGCGAAGTACGGCGGCGGTGGACACGCGGTCGTCGGTGGCGTCACGCTTCGCTCCGAGGAATTACCGCGGGCGCAGGCCACCCTCGCCGCGCTCGTCAAGGAGCTCGCAGGCTGAGGCGCTGAAGCTACTTCTTCCGCTTCTTCTTCCTCTTGTCCTTCTTCTTGGTCGTCTTCTCGCCGGAGTGGTCCTGCGCATCGAGCAGATCGAAGCGCTCGCGCAGCTTCATCGCGATGGTGCGGAGCTCGCCGACCTCGTCGCGCAACCTCCGCACCTCGTCGCCGATCGGCGTGCTGTCCTCGAGGTCGCGGATGACCTCCTTGCCGCGGCGCCGCAGGCGGCCATCGAGCTCGTGCTCGGTCATTCGCCGGAGCGCGCCGACCGCCGCCGGATCGCCGATCACGCCGAGTGCCTCGATCGCGGCGGCCTGGACGCGGAAGTCCTTGTCGCGAAGTAGCTCCTCGATGCGCTCTCGCACGTCGCGTTGCTCGCGATCGCGCCGTCCACGCACGAGTTGACCGAGCGCATTGATCGCGCCGCGGCGACCCTGCGCGATCCGTCCCCAGCGTGCGCCATCGAGCAGCAGCGGGATCGCGCCGTCGTCCCGCGCCTCCGCGAGACCGCGATACGCGTGCTGGCGAATCACATCGGAGAACGCCTCGCGGGTGGCGGCCACCCGGAGCACTGCGCCCGCGCGGGACGTGCGGGTCTTGCCGAGGGACAGGCACGCCTCTGCCTCAACGAAGTAGCTCGGATCGCCCGTCTCGACCACGCGTGCGAGCGCCTCGCCGGCCTCGGTGTCGTGCAAGAACTGGCCGAGCGCTGCCGCGATCATGCGCCGCGCGCGAGGATGCTTCTCGGTGCCGAGTGCCGCGATCAGCCGATCTCGCGCGCTCGTGGTGCGCAGCTGCGCGAGCCCGCCGGCGGCCGCACCGCGCACCGCCCAGAACGTGTCGTCGGCGAGCGCGGTGCCGAGCGCGCGCTCGGCCGCGAGACCACCTCGCTTCGCGATGGCGTCGGCGGCGGCGCTGCGATCGATCGCGAGCGTCGCGTGCGCGAGCTCCGCGATCCAGATCGGCTCCGGCTTCTCGACCTTCACCGCGGCAAGCACGATCTTGCCCGGATCGAAGATCGACTGTGTCGGCTCACCCGCGAGCCTCAGGTGGAACGCCTGCTGCACCTCCCGGATCTCGATCGGCACGTCGACGTCCGCGGCGCCGACGCGGAACCGCACGCTCGTCGGAACCCGAAACAGCGGCGTGCGTGCATCGACCTTCTGCTTCTGCTCCACGGTGACCGTGACCATCTGCTCGTCGGGATTCCACGTGAACCCCACATCGAGCTCCGGGTGGCCGGCGCCGTCGATCACCCACTGGCTGAAGAACCAGTCGAGGTTCTTGCCGGTGGCTTCCTCCATCGCGCGCGCGAGGTCACGTGACTCGACGACGCCGTGCCGGTGCTTCGTGAGGTAGTGCCGCAGCGCGGTCCAGAACAGATGGTCGCCGAGCAGCGTCCGCAGCATGTGGAGCACACGCGCGCCCTTGTCGTAGAGGTGATGGTCGAAGATGTCGATCGGCTCGTCGAACAGCTTCGTCGCGATCGTGCGGCGATATCGGCTCGAGTCCTCGCCGAAGTACATGTCGGCCCAGTCTTCGAGCTCGAGATCCGCCGTGTCCCGGCCCTCGTAGTGCTCGCGCCAGATGTACTCCGCATACGTCGCGAAGCCCTCGTTGAGCCAACCCTCGCCCCAGTCGCGACAGGTCACGAGATCGCCGAACCACTGGTGCGCGAGCTCGTGCGCGACCAGTGAATCGACGTCGTAGTCGATGGCGGCGCGTTCGTCGAAGAGCACCACATCCGTCAGCGTGGTCGCGCTCGTGTTCTCCATGCCACCGAAGATGAAGTCGGCGACGAACACCTGCGCGTAACGCGGGTATGGATAGACCACGCCGAACTTCTCGCTGAACAGCTCGAGCATCTGCGGGGTACGGGCGAGGGTGCGCTCGGCCTCGGCCTCGCGACCTCGCTGTACGTAGTAGACGACCGGCACATCGCGCCACTTCGTCTCGATCGTCGCGAAGTCGCCCACTGCGAGCGTCACGAGGTAGCAGCTGTGCGGTACGTCGAGGCGCCAGTGCAGCGTGCGCTTGTCGCCGTCGGTCACGTCGGAGACCAGCGAGCCGTTCGAGAGTGCGAACAGGCTCGCGGGAATGGTCACGGTGACCTCGCTCGTCGCCTTCTCGAGGGGAGCGTCGAAGCACGGGAACCAGTAGCGCGAGTCCTCGTCCTGGCCCTGCGTCCACACCTGGATCGGTTTGTCGGGGTAGCCGGGATCGGGCGCGATGAAGTAGAGGCCGCGGCGCGGCGTGCCGTGATAGCCAACGCCGATCGTGAGCTCGGCCCCGGTGCCCATCGGCTTCGCGAGCTCGATCCGGAGCTTCCGCCCGTCGTGGCGATACATCGCGGGTGTGCCGCCGACAATGACGCTATCGATCGCAAGCTCCACGGCGTCGAGCTCGATCACGCGCGTGTCGGGCGCGATCACCGAGCCCCGGAGCGTCACCGTGCCGGCAACGGTGCGCTGCGTGGGATCCACCTCGATGACGAGCGCGATGTGGTCGATGTCGATCGCGCGGTCCGGGGCCCAGCGCGGCCGGGTCCCGGGAAAAGCAAACTCGCGGTTCATGGGTCGGAATGTACGTCAGGGCGTCATTCAGAGCAGCGGATCGAGGTCCACGAGCACCGGTCGTGCGCTCGCAGATCACGAACATCGATGCGCGCCGCGACTCATCTCTGGTTCGTTCGTGCAGCAAGAGGTGCAGCGAATTGCGGCAGATCGTTTGAGCACCAAGAGGTGCAGCGAATTGCGGCAGCGATCGGATCGTTTCGCGGAAAAGTGCTTCCGGATTTCAAAAACTTTCGGAACATGCATTGACTGAATCGTTCGTACATCCGAACAATGCATTCATCGGGTGTAGCTATTCGCGCGGACGGCGCGAGTAGTGCCGCGACGTCATCGCCGCCAGCGAGAGAGAGTGTGCCGGGGTGGTTCCAGAGATCTTGAACGGGTGGCTATGGCAAGCGCGGCTGTCGATCCGGACGGCCGGTGCGCGGGCCTTTGCTGCGCACGGGTACGTCGACCCGTCGTATCGCCCGCCACGACTACCGTTCGTGTCCGTCGTCGGACCGCTGTCGCTCCATGTCGAGCCCGAGCGTGAGAATGGCAAGACGGCGAGCGCGCGCGTGCGGATTCCCGGATACGTGATCGGGCAGCCACGAGCCGCGTTGTCGACGACGAATGGCGCCACGCTGCTCGCCTTGCGCTTCGATGGACGTGCGAGCGTTCAGTTGACGGTACCAGGCCTCCCGGCGACCGCGTTCGGTGATCCCGCGACGGGTCCTGCGGTGGCCGCTGCGATCAATGCTGCGCTCGGTGCCGCGATCGCCGCCAACCAGGTCACCGATCTCGACGGTACTCCGCTGACCGATCCGGTGCTGCTCGCCGCGCTGACGACGCTGGCACCGGGAGCGGTCCGGTGGAGCGCGCAGGTGCAACAACTGGTCATCACATCCACTCCCGGCACTGTCTCGACCGGGCAGCGCTCGGTGATCGATATTATGCCTAGCACTCCGAGTGCCAATGATCTGGCGGTGTCTCTCGGCTTTGCGCCGCCATTTTCGCGCAGCGAGGGACGCCAGCGTCTGCACAAGCTGCCGGCGCCGCGATCGATGACGGTCGAGGTCCGCATCGATCTGTGGGCGCACAGCCAGATGGATATGGCCTTCATGTTCGACGGCCTCGCGAGCATGGCACCGACCCGCGGTCGGTTGACGCTCCGCCCCTCGCTGCTCGCGGCCGATGCAGCGGATGGTGCGGTGCAGCTCCGTCTTCTCGAACGCGGCGAGCCGACCACGATCGACTCTCTCGTCCACCTCGAAGGCGGCGACGGGCTCGTCGATCGCGCGAAGGGGGTCGTGTACGCCGCCTCCGCAGGCGCGGCGAGCGTCCCGGCATCGAACGGCTTCACGCTCGCGGCGGGCGGGCAGATCACGGGGCCTGTATGGGGCTCGCCGCTGGTGCCCGATCCGCTGTTCGCGGTCGCACCGGCCCCCGTCGGCTTCGCGGTCGCCGTCGGTGTCCAGCTCGACGCGGCGGCGACAGCCGGCGAGGCGTATCAGCTCGTGGCGCTGACCAAGGGCGCGACGACGATCGCCAGCGTGGGCCTGACGGTCGTCGATGCGGTGTTACCGAGTGGCGACCCGGCGACGTTCGCGGCGATCGTCGCGACGGCACTCCTCCAGCCGCCCGGCGGTCCGGCCGCCACGGCGACGACGACATGGCGCGTACCGCTCTCGCAGATGCAGACCGGAGGCACGCTCCACGCGCGCGTCGATGGCGACACCGGCGCGATCACGCTGGCATGGGACGGGGAGGCGCAACGCCTCGACGACCCGACCACGACCCCGATTCCGCCGGTGCTGGCGCCGGGTGTGCCGATGCTCTCGGCCGACATGCAGCTCGCGCTCGGCGGCGGTGCTGGGGATCCGCTGCCGCAGCCCGTGGCGGTCACGCACCTCCACGTGTTCCGGGAGCCGTACGGTCCGATCGATCCGCGACTTCGCACGTCGATCGCGAGTGCCGCGCGCTTGCGGCCCGGTGATCTGATCTCGATCGCACGGTCCGATGATGGCTGGCAGATCGGCGACCAGAAGTCCGTGGCGATGGTCGATTCCATCGTCGCGGGCGTGGTCCAGCTGACAAAGCCGATCGCCGGGGCGTTCTCTCGGGGACGCGCGATTGCCTTTCAGGACGAGTGTTTCTTCTTTCAGACCGCGGTGAAGCGCCGCGACGATCTGATGAACCGCCTCTATCACACCAGCGTCGACTACCGCGTGTCGGCGCTGCTCGAAGATCCGACCGCTCGCTCGTCGGCGACGCTCGTCCTGGAAACCCAGGAGAGCGTCCTGCCGCGCGGCGCACCTCGTGCCTCTGGAGGGCATCCGGGTGTGACTGTCGGTGATGCTGACCCTGTTCGCGGAGTCAATTGAAGGAGATATATGGCTGAGCGGCTGCATCCCGGCGTCTACGTGGAGGAAGTCAGTGGCGGTGTACGACCGATCGAGGGCGTGAGCACCTCGACCGCGGCGTTCATCGGCGAATGCGGACGCGGTATCCCCGCGCTCGCGCAGTTCGTGACCGGCTTCGCCGACTACGAGCGCGCGTTCGGCGGGTTTGCCCCCGGCGACGCGGGCTTGCTCGCGAGCGCGGTCGACGGGTTCTTCGCCGCGGGCGGGAGGCGCGCGTACATCGTACGCGTCCTTCCCGATGACGCGCTGAAGGGCCAAGGCGACGCGATCAAGGCGCGTGCCGCGTCGAGCCCACCCGATGCGCTGCAGTTCGTAGCGCGCGGCGCGGGCAAGTGGGCGGATGCGCTGCGCATCAACATCGGACCGTCGACGAACTTCCCGAAAGACGCGTTCTCCGTCGACATCCTGTGGAGCGAGCAGGGCGCGGCGAAGCGCGTCGAGTCGTATCCCGATGTCCGCATGGATCCGCAGAGCGAGGACTACGTCGTCGAGCGCATGAAGTCATCGCGCTACGTCGAGGTCGTGGATCTGTTCAACGCCGCGGTCGATGCCGGTGGCGCGACCCTGATCGCGGGCAGCGCGCCCACGCTCTCGGCGAAGACACCGACGGACGCGACCTTCGCGTACACGATGTACCAGGGGAAGCAGATCACGGCGTCGTGGTGGAACGTGAACGATCCGGACAGCACGCCGGTGAAGCAGACGATCACCTTCGACAAGGCAACCGTCGACACGCTCGCCGGCTCCCCGCAGTTCAAGAACGGCTCGGTTCAGCTCGATGCCGTTCAGCTCGGCACGCTGCTCAACGCGAAGCTCACCAGCTTCAACGCCACGAAGCCGCCCGACAAGACCACCGCGCCGACGATCGGGATCAAGATCGGCGCAGGGCCGGTCGTGACGCTCGATACGTCGGGCGCGGCCGTCACCACGTGGAACCTGCCGACGGGTTTCACCGCGAAGAGCAACGGCACCGATGTGACCGTCCCGGTCCCGGCGCTGGATAACACGAAGGTCACCCGGGCCGAGTTGCTCGCCGCGCTCTCGTCGGCGGGTTTCTCCGGTGTCGCCGGCACCGGCAACACGGTGGTCGTGACCGGCAAGGGGAACGAGGCTGTCGCCCCGACCCTGACCTTCACGGCGGGCGCAGGCGGCACGCTGCCGAGCGCCCTCACCACCCCCGGCGTCATGGGCATCACGCCGGAGCACTTCGACGGGTTGCGGCTGAGCCTCACCGAGGTCAGCACGGCGACGGCGCCGCCGGTCCTGCGCACGCTCGGGTTTCCCGGCGCAGGTCGTGGCTACGCTGCGAACTCTGCCGCCAATCCCGACGCGCGCCCCATCGACTCGACGAACCTGCGCATCACCGGCGGAAGCGACGGCACCGCCGCGATCTCGGCGACGGACTACGAAGGCGACGAGCGCGAGCGCACCGGCCTTCACGCGCTCGACGGCGTGGACGTCAACATCGTCGCGATTCCCGGCAAGAACGATGTCTCGTATCTCGCCCTGGGAATGGCCTACTGCGACGAGCGCGGTGATTGCTTCTTCCTCGCCGACGGCCCCGGCGGCACCGATCGCCAGATCGAGGTCAAGCCCGACGACGCCAAGCAGTTCGTCGAGTCCCTGCCGTCGCGCTCGAAGAACGCCGCGATGTTCTACCCGTGGATTCAGGTTCCGGATCCCGTGGGCGTAGGCCGCAACCCGACGCGGTTCGTGCCGCCCTCGGGTCACGTGGCGGGCATCTTCGCGCGCACCGACATCACGCGCGGCGTGTGGAAGGCACCGGCCGGCATCGAGGCGAGCGTGCCCGAGGCGGTCGGCCTCCAGTACCACGTCATCGATGCGGAGCAGGACCTCCTGAACCCCGTCAGTCTGAACTGCCTGCGCCAGTTTCCGAACGTCGGCATCGTCTCGTGGGGCACGCGCACCCTGTCCGCAGATCCCGAGTGGCGCTACGTCCCGGTCCGCCGCATGGGTCTGTTCCTCATGGAGTCGCTCCGGCGCGGCCTGCAGTGGGCCGTGTTCGAGCCGAACGACTTCGAGCTGTGGGGCCGCATCACGATCAACATCAAGTCGTTCATGATGACGTTGTTCCGCCAGGGCGCGTTCCAGGGCGCGACGCCGGATCAAGCATTCTCGGTGGTCTGCGATGCGTCGACGAACCCGCAGGAGAATATCGATGCGGGCATCGTGACGGCAAGCGTGGCGTTCGCGCCGCTCAAGCCGGCCGAGTTCGTCGTGATCCAGGTCAGCCAGAAGAGCCTGCTGGTCAGCTAGGCGATCTCGTGCCCACTGTTCAGGCCCGGAACCCGCTGCGGAACTATCAGTTCCGCATCGCGGTCGTCAATTCTTTCACGGTGCCGCCGACGGCGCCGACGGGATATGTCGCGGGCGTCAAGACGGTGTCGGGCCTGCGCGTGCAGATCAACCCGTGGGAGCAGTGGGAGGGAGGCAACAACCTCCATCGCTATGCGAACCCCAACAAGGTGATCTGGGAGCCCGTCACGCTCGAGAGTGGGGTCGCGCTTGACGACACGTTCGAGCTCTGGGCGCAGGCGGTGCTCGACTTCTCGACAAGCTGTACGCGGAACGCGGCCCAGCCGGTCAAGCGACAGGTCGTCATCGACCTGTGGGACGAGAACATGTATCCCGCGGGTCCGCCGACCATCGGGACGGCGACATCGTTCGCTCCCTCGGGCCAGCTACCCGACCGCGATCCGATCGGCAGTAACCCGACGGTGGGCTTCACGGTCGAGGGGCCGCGCTGTCGCCGCTATCGCCTGATCAACGCGTGGATCAGCAAGTACGCCCCGCTCCCGAAGCTCGACTCGATGACCAGCGAGGTCGCGCTGATGTCCATCGAGCTCGTGCACGAGGGCTGGGTCAAAGAAGAGATCAAGTAGGCACCGCCACGTAGGCGCGGTTCAACCAAGGGGAATGCTCATGGCTCGTTTTGTCGATCCGAAGAAGCGCGATCCGTTTCGCAACTTCAACTTCCGTATCCTGATGGGTGGCATCGAGGTCGCGGCTTGCCGCAAGTTGAGCGGGCTCACGGGCTCGGTCGACGTCGTCAAGTTCCGCGCCGGCAACAACCTCGCATCGAACGAGGAGCTGTCGCCGGGCCGGGTTCACTACGAACCGGTGACCTGCGAGGCCGGGCTCACCACGGATCCCGAGTTCGAGCGCTGGGCGCTCCAGCTACTTCGCCACGACCAGACCGGAACGCTGAGCAACGAGCCCGCGCGCGTCTCGGACCCTGACTTCCGTCGCGAGATCGAGATCTTCGTCTACGACATCGATAACAACCGCCCCGTGAAGAAGTTCGTGCTCCACCGCGCGTGGGTCTCGAAGTACACGGCGCAGTCCGAGCTCGCCGCCGAGGCGAACGAAGTGATGATCGAGACGATCGAGATCCAGCACGAGGGTTTCCAGCGGATCGAGCCGGCGGCCTAACCGGTCCTCACGATGCTCGGGCGCGGAGTCACAGTCGAGCTGCCTCACGGCCTCTTCGATGCAGACGGAGTCTGCCATCGCGATGCCGTGTTGCGTGCGATGACCGGCAACGAGGAGCTGATGCTCTCGGATGCCGACGCAACGGGGACGCGCGCCGTGAGCGAGCTTCTGGTCAGCGTGCTCGAACGACTCGGTGACTACGAGCGGGTGGACGCGGAGCTGGTGGGGGCGCTGACCCGCGGCGATCGACAAGCGCTCGTCCTGCACCTGCGCGTGGGCCTCTATGGCGATCGGATCTCGCTCGTCGTGCGCTGCCCGAACCCTGCGTGTGCGGCGCTCTCCGACGTCGACCTGCGCGTCTCGGAGATGTTGCCGGAGCGTGGTGCCCCGCGCGCCACGCTGACGTGCGAGACCCCGCACGGAATCGCGATCATCCACGAGCCAACGGGCGCCGACGACGATGCGGTGTCCGGGGATGGATCGCGGGCCGAGCGCGGCGCGGCGCTGTGGTCGCGCATCGTGGAGCTCGGCGGCAAGCGGCTGTCACCCGCGGAGTGGACGGCATTGCCTGCCACGACGCGGCATCCGATCGCGATCGCGCTCGCCGAGGGAGCGCGCGTTCCGGAGCTGAGCTTCCTCGCGCGGTGTCCCACCTGCGTCGGCCACCTCGAGATCGCGCTCGATCCGTTCGCCATGCTGTCCCGCGAGCTGCGGCTCGGCGGCGATCGGCTGTTCGCCGAGGTCCATGCGCTGGCGTTTCACTATCACTGGCCCGAGAGCGAGATCCTCGCGCTGCCGCGTCCGCGACGGTGGCGGTATCTCGAGCTCCTCGGCCGCGAGCTGGAGGGCCGCCCGCTATGAGCGACGATCGACCGCACCAGCTCGGCCTGTCGAAGCGCGAGATCGAGAAGGAGTGCGCCTGGCTCATGCGGAGCGTTCCCGCGGATCCACAACAGCTCGTCAAGCTGTTGACGCAGGTCGTCGTCGCGCTGATCGACAAGAACAACGCCGCGATCGCGAAGCACCTCGCGGCGATGGATGATCACAAGGGGCAGGGAGGGCACTAGATGCCGCGCACTCTCGAACCTGCGCAGATCGCGCTGCCCTACGAGCTGTCGCGCGGGCTCTTGATCGCTCTGCCGAACCCGAGCGCGAAGGGGAAGGACGGTGCGGCCGACTCGCAGTACGAGACGCTGCGCTTCCAGTACAACCCCGAGACCATCACCCGAGCCCGCACGGGCCAGTGGGAGCGCAAGCTCGACAAGAAGACCGACAAGGCCGCGCAGGAACAGCAGGCGATCGCCGCGGCGCGCGGTGGCGCGATCAAGTCAAAGAGCGAGGTGATCAGCTTCAAGCTCGTGTTCGACGCCGCCGAGCTGATCCTCCGCGGTGGTGATACCGACGGCATCATCGGGATCGACGCCGGCCAGGCGGCGTTCTCGATGGGGGTGCTCCCCGAGCTCGCGCTGCTCGAGAGATATGCGCTCGGGCCGGACCAGATGCCCGACCCGCCGAAGAAGGACAACGAGTTCGCGCTCGTCAGCCTCGCACCGACCGAGGCATTGCTGCTCCTCGGGCCGCGTACGTTCCCTGGGGTGATCTCGCAAATGAACATCGTCGAGCAGCGGTTCACACCTGACCTGGTGCCGATCCGCGCCGAGGTCGATATCAGATTCCGCATACTCGAGGCGCGTGCGATCGCCGTGAGCAAGGACACGCAGAAGGCGTTCGAGGAGCTGATCTCTCAGCGCAAGGAATGGGCGGCGGTGGCGGACGCATCGTCCGGGCAGAAGGACCTGTACACCGCGGTCTCGGCCGCCGTTGCACCGCGCTCGAGGAACGGAACGTCGTGAGCAGCGATCCATCCTCTCGTCACGGCAAGCTGCCGAGCTACGAGGTCGTGCTCGCGCCCGGTGCCGCACCGATCGAGCTCTACCAGCCGCGCACCATCCCGCTGCCGCCGCAATCGCTCGTCCACGTCGTGCGCGCCGAGGACCGGCTCGACCTCCTCGCAAATCGCTACTACGGCGATCCGTTCCAGTACTGGCGCATCGCCGATGCGAACCCCGCGTTGACCCCCGAGGACGTCCTCGATCCGGGCGCGCAGATCTCGATTCCCGCGAAGAAGTGATGCCCCAGCAACTCGCCTACCTCGACATGTGGATCGACGGCGTCGCGGTGCCCGATGCGGTCGGGCTGATCCGCAAGCTCGAGGTCGACGAGCGCGCCGACGACGTGTCGTCGTTCGCGATGACGCTCGATCTCGCACCCGGCGAGGAGGACTGGACCACGCTCGCAGATGGCCGGTTCCAGCTGCTGCGCCGCATCACCATCGGCTTCGGGCTGGGCAGCCCCGACGAGCAGGCGCCGACCACCAAGGACGTCGTGTTCGACGGCTACGTCACCGCCGTCGAGCCGGTGTTCGGCGTCGATCGAACGAGCGACTCGAGCCTCGAGCTCTCCGGGCTCGATGCCGGTTGCCTGATGCATCTCGAGGAGCGCCAGCGGCGGTTCGAAGCGATGCCGGACTCCGACATCGTCAAGCAGATCTACGAGGAGTACGGCTTCCAGACCTCCGGCGATTCGATCGAAGCCACCACGCCCGTTCGCGATCCGAACCGCGGCACGATGCTCCAGCGTGGCACCGACGCCGACTTCATCCGCATGCTCGCCCGGCGCAACGGGTTCGAGGCATACGTCGAGCGCGCACCGGGTGACGTCAAGGAGGGCGCTGCCGCCGCCGGCGAGCTCACCGGGCACTTTCATCGCGCGCGACCCGACGGGACCGCGCAGCCGACCCTCGCGCTGACCCCGCACCAGGCGCCGACCCTGATCGAGATGCGCGCGCGGTGGGAGAGCCACCGACCGGCGCAGATCCGTGCAGATCATATCGACGAGCGCTCGCGACGCCTCAAGTCCGCGACGATCACGCAGCCGAAGTTCGCGCGGATGGGCAAGGTCGGCCGCGGTGACATCATCGCCGGGCGGCTTGCCGCCATCCTGCCGAAGCGGAGCGACCTGCTGCCGACCGGGTTTGCCTACGTGGACGTGCCGCACGACGAGGCCGAGGTGACGAACCTCGCGTGGGCCGACTTCGTGGCGACCGACTGGCTGGTCACGGCCACGGCGCGCGTCCGCGCCTCGATGTATCCGCAGATCCTCCGGGCGCGACGCCCGGTCGACGTCAAGGGTGCGGGGAAGCTCCTCGACGGGACCTGGTACGTGAAGAGCGTGCGTCATCGCTGGACCTGGGATGACGACCACAACGAGTACGAGCTCGATACCGAGATCGTGCGCGACGCGCTGAACGAGGTGGGGTGATGGCGCGCAGCCTGGCATTTCCGTTCCGGATCGGCGACCTCGGCGCGCCCGCGACCTCGCCACGCACGCAGGCGATCCGGCAGCAGCTCGAGCAGCTGTTGTTCACGATGCCCGGCGAGCGTGTGAATCGCCCCACGTTCGGGTGCGGTGTCCAGCGGCTCGTGTTCAACGGGTGTTCGCCGGAGGCGGCCGCGGCGGCGGAGTACATCATCCGGATCAACGTCCAGACGTTCATGCTGGACGTGGTGAAGATCGACGCGGTTCGCGTCACGGCCGACCCCTACACGGCGACGCTTTACGTCGACATCCTCTACAAGCTGATCGAGACCGGCGAGGAGCGCGCCGAGACGTTCCGCCGCACGCTGGAGTCGCCGCCGTGATCGTGAAGCAGCTGGCCACCCCGCTCGACGCGGCGCTCGCGTCCGCGGCAACCGCGCTCGCCGCCGCGCCGATCGGTGCGGCGGAGGAGTGGCGCATCCCCGACGGCACGCACGTGTTTGCGGCGGGGATCGCGATCGATGTCGATGGCCGCACGCTGCGACTGCGCGGTGGCGATGCGGTGAAGCTCACCTTCGCGGCGGGCGGACTGGCGATCACGGCGGCCGTCGCCGAGATCATCGAGGTCACGATCGATGCAGCGGCTGGTAGTGCGCTGACGGTCAAGGCAGGGCGGGTCGCGCTTCTCGACGTCGACGCCGCCGCCACACTGTCGACCGGTGCGATCGCGATCGACCTCGCGGGGACCGGGGAAGGGAAGGGGACGATCGATCTCGAGGACATCGTCGTGACCCGCGCCGAGGGAGGCGATGCCATCGGGCTCCGCGCGATCGCCGGCAGCGTGCGATGTACCGGAGCGAGCGTGAAGAACGTGACCGGTACCACCGCGACCGGCATCCAGCTCGGCGCGCTGCGCGACTGCGAAGCGGTCGAGCTCGAGGTCATGGACGTGGAGGCCACGAGCGCCGCGATCGGTGCGCTCGTCGCGGCCGGCGGGCGGATCGAGCTCGCGCGCGTGGTGGCGACGGATGTGTCGGGGACCGACGTGCTCGGCGTCGCCGTGCTCGGCTTCGGCGATGCTCCCGATGCGGGCGATGTCAGCGCCGTCGACCTCGACGCAGAGCGCCTGACCGCGAGCGGGCGGGCGACGGGCGTGTACGTCGCTGCGCCGCGCCGCGTGGTCGTGCGTGGCTTCACGGCGGCGAACATCGCGGGTGCCGAGGCGACGGGAGCGATCGTCGTCGGTGGAACGGCAGGCGGCGCCGTTGACCCGACCGTTCATCCGGCGGTCCCGGATGTCGAGGTCGGTTTCGGGTCGGTGTCGCGCGTGGTGGCGAGCAGCGGCGATGCGGCGGGCGTTCGCGTGATCGCGGCGCCGTCCCCGCGGCCGGTGGTCGTGCGCGATCTCTCGATCATCGGGATCGTTGGAGCCCCCGTCCCCGTCTCGGAGATCCCTCCGCTGGACGGCGATGGCGAGCCGCAATGGCAGAGCTGGTCGACGAGCATCCTCGCCGACCTCGCGAACGACACGTGGCCGCGCGACGACGCTCCCACGCTGCTCGATGCCACGGACGTGGTGGGCCTCGCGGTCACCGTTGTCGTCGACGACGTCCAGCCGTTTCTCGACGAGCTGATCGCCGGTGACGTCGCGATCGTCGACTGCACGGTCCGCGTCGTCAGCGGCTCGGCAGTCCAGCTCGTGACCGGGCTGCGTCCCGCGTGGGTGCGGCGCGTCGAGCTCTCGACGGCCCTCCGCGCGGGATACCTCCAGGCCGACCAGCTCGTGCTGGCGAACACCACGTGGGACCGGCTCGGGGCACCGCTCGCGATCGGCGCGGGCGAGCTGCGTGCGTACGACTCGATCCTGTCGCGGATCACCGGTGCCGCTCCGATCGTTCTCGATCCCGATGCCGACTGGGGCGAGGCGCGCGCGGTGTATGCGGATGCGTCGTCGAACTGGCTGGAGGCCCTCGGCGCACTCCCCTACGTGAAGCCCGGCGATCCGGCGCTTCCCCCGGCGCTGATCGCAGGCGCGCTACCGGCTCCGGAGGACATCGATCTCTCCCTCGTCGAGAGCTCGACACTCCACAAGACAGCGGTGCCGCCGCCGCCGGATGACCTCGAGCTGACCGACGACCTCCGACTCTATGTCGGCGCGCACCCGCCGGCGGTGGCGCAGGCGTGCGCGCTGTACGATCCACTGCCTCCCGAGGTGGAGCTCTCGGTCGACGATCTCGGACCGAGCCCGGTGGTCGACTATCGAGCGCGCGACGCGAAGGCGCTGCTCGACGTGATGCTCCGTCGCGCAGATCAGGTGATGAAGCCGTGGACCGACCGCGGTGCAGCGGACTTCACGACGATGTTGCTCGAGACCGTGGCGGAGCGCCTCGATCAGATCGCCTACCAGCAGGAGCGTGCGACCGCGGAAGGGTTCCTCGACGACTCGCGTCTGCGCCGGTCCGTCGAGGATCACGTGCGGCCGCTCGACTACGAGGTCGATCCGGGCCTGTCGGCGACCGCGATGGTCAAGTTCTCCCTCGACCTTGGCGGCATCGCCGACGTGATCGCCGCCCGCGAGCACGAGCTCTCGATCTCCACGGACGATGCACGCAAGGCCTTCCTCGCCTCCACGCTCGCGGCGCTGAACGCACTCGGGGATGACGGCGCACTCGAGATTCCCGCCGGCACGCTCGTCGCGAACCGGCGCAACGACGATCAGGTGATCGTGTTCGCCACCGAGGAGCCGCTCGCTTACTTCCCGAGCCTCGACGAGATCTCGCTGGTCGACGACCTCCCGGCGGGCGCGACGACTGCGCTACTCGCCGACGGTCCCGGCGCGCTGGGGGGCCTCGCGATCGGCCGCTGGCTCGTGATTCATCGCGGCGTCGGGCGTGGCGGGCACGTGGTGCGGATCACCACGCTCGTTCGCGGCACCGACACCGTGCAGATCGGATGGGATCCACGGCGCCCGCTGCCGTGGGCGCTGTCGGCGACAAAGACGGCGCCCGATGGCGAGCCACCGGCGATCGTGCTCGGCAACGTGACGGTGGCACATCATGGGATGCCGCTGTCGGCGCTCCCCGAGAACATCGGCAACCCCGATCTCGTACGGTTCCGCGAGCTCCTCGACTTGAAGCTCGAAGGAGGTCCCGGGGTCGAGCTCGCTCTGCCGTTCTCCCCGGTCAGCATTCATGCCGCGGGGTTTCCCCTTCCGGCAGATACCAAGCGTCGTGGCAAGCCGGCGGTGCGCGCGCTCGTCGAAGACGACGAATGGCGACGAACGGATAGTCTCGCGGTGGCAGACGCCGGCGACGAGGTCTTCGTCCTGCGGACCTCCGCGGACGGACGCGCCACGCTTCGATTTGGCGACGGCATCTCCGGATCCGCGCTGCCCGCGCGCGCGAATCACATCCAGCTCGATCTCGCGATCGGCGCCGGTCGCGAGGGCAACATCGGCGAAGGGATCCTGTCGCGATTGCTCTACATCCCCGTCGACGCATCTCGCGGACCCGTGAGCGGATGGCTGTTCCGCGAGGACATGGAGGTGCTGCGCTCGGTCGTCTCCGTTGACAATCCGCTGCCCGCCGTGGGCGGACGGGATCCCGAGGGGATCGACCACATGCGATACCGCGCACCGCTCCTCGCGCAGCGGCCACTGTCGGCGATCACCGCGGCGGACTACGAGCGCGTCGCGCTGGAGGTGCCCGAGGTCGCAGGTGCGCACGCGCGCGTGGTCCCGGCCGCGGTGCGCCCGATCGCGCGCGTCACGGTGCTCCTGCGCGACGAGGACACGCTCGATTCCGACGAGCGCCTGCGCAGGTGGGCCGCGGTGCGCGCCGCGCTCGAGCACGCGCGTCTCCTCGGCTACGACGTGGAGAGTGTGCCGCCGACCTGGGCGCCACTCGATCTCGACGTCTCCGTGGATGCCGAGCCGCACGCCGACGCGGGCGTCGTTCGCGAGTCCGTGATCGCCGCGCTCGCCGGCAACGGCGGTCTGTTCGATCCGGATACCAGCGGCCTCGGCGGAGACGTCCAGCTCGCCGACGTCTACCGGGCGATCCTCGCGGCCCGCGGCGTGGCGGCGGCGCGCGTGAAGCGGTTCCGCCGGTTGCGCCCGCATGCTCCCGAGCGCCTCGCCGCCGGATACATCCGCATCAAGCCCGACGAGGTTGCGGTGGTCCGCGGGCCCGCGCGACCCGCATCCGACGGCGTGCTCACGGTCACCGTGTGCGGAGGCCTGCGATGACGACGCGGATTCCAGAGACCCACCACGCACGCAGCCACGCGACGCTCGCGCTCGGACTCGCGTCGGATGCACGCGTCGAGTTCGCGGCGCGCGGCAAACAGCAGTCCGCGTGGGATCCGCGGCAGGCCGTGGGCGGATCACCGGGAGCCACGATCGATCTCGGGCGAGGCCTCCTCGATTCGGTCGCGCTCGCCCTGCACGTGCTGTGGACGTATCAGCAGGCGTGGGCCGAGGAGGGCTTTCTCTCGACCGCCCGACTGCCGACCTCCGTCGCGAAGCTGCTGTCGATCGTCGGGTACCGCGGTGGGCCGGGTGCCGCGGCGACGGGACTCCAGCACCTTCATGCGAAGGCCGGCGTGCGCGACGTGCTCGTCGGTGCGGGCGTGCAGCTCAGCTCGGCGCCACTCAACGCAGAGGCTGCCGCGATCTACGAGACGCTCCAGCCGGTTCGCCTCGACACGCGGCTCAACGAGATGAAGCCGTTCCTTCCGAAGTCGGCCGCAAAGCCCGGCCTCGGTGGGAAGAAGGGTCATCCGTCGGCCAATGACGGCGAACCGAAGTCTCCCGCACCGAAGGGGCTGTTCGGAGCGGGCTCGGCAGCCAAGGGCGTGGAGGATCGGATCGAGATCCAGCGGCACGGCGCTCAGGCGGCACGCGCCGCGGCGCGAGCACGACAGGACGCGTGCCAGCTCGCGTCGATGATCAACAAGTTCGGTCTCGACAAGAACGCCGCGTGCGGCGACTCGCTCGAGTCGCTGTGCGAGAAGCTGTGCGCCGCGCAGAAGGCAGCGGCCGACGCGGGGATGGATGCCGGCAAGCCGGCGCCGCTCAGTGAGGAGCAGGAGATTCTCGCGCGCCTGCTGCGCAACCTCGCGCGTCGTCAGAAGGACGCGATCGCCGAGCTCGAGTGCGCGATGGCGCCGTGTGAAGGCGAGGAGCCGAAGGAGTACGCGAAGCGGCTCGATTGCCTCACCGCGTTCCTCGAGGCGCTGATCGGGGCGATGATCCAGGAGGCTCGCGATCAGGTCGTGCTCCTCCGCGGTCCCGGTGCCCTCGACAACCTCGATCGCGCATTCGGGAGCGATGCGGGTCGCGCGCCGCCGCGTGGCCTGGCGCTTCCGGGCGGTGACTTCCTTTTCCTGCTCGCCGGGGACGATCGCCAGGCGGCGCCCGTTCGACCCGGCGACTGGCTCGTCGTGGCCGAGGACGTCAAGGCGGTTGCTCCCGATGGCAGTGCGAAGACGGTGCGCGCGTACCGCGAGGCGATCCGCGTGGTGCGGGTGTCGCGCGAGGTGCCCGCGGGCACACGGCAATCACTCGTCAAGATCACGTTCTCGCCGGCACTGTCGCGGCGCTATCGCCTGGACGACGTCACGCTGATCGGAAACATCGCCCCGATCAGCGAGGGCAAGACCGTCGTCGAGGAGCTACCGGCGGGCACCGATCCACGGCTGTGGGCGCTGGGGCAGTCGCCACTGACCTGGCTGCGCGACGTGAATGCTCCGAACGGTCGGCGTCCGGAGATCTCGGTCACCGTGGATGGCCGCGCGTGGCATCGCGTCGATGATCTGCTCGCGCAGCCCGCGACCGCTCCGGTGTTCGCGTGCGAGGCGCAACCCGATGGGAAGGCGCGCCTGCGCTTCGGCGACGGAGAGAACGGCGCGCAGGTGCGGACCGGCGCGCGCGTGATCGCGACGTACCGGATCGGACTCGGCGCGGGCGGCGAGCGAGCAGGGAGCCGGATCGCCGGGCTCGCCAGCTCGAACCCGGCGATCGAATCGACGTTCAATCCGCTGCCGACGATCGGTGGTGCAGATCCCGAGCCGACCGCGCTCGCACGTGCGCGGGGGCCGGCGAGCGTCGGCACGCTCGATCGCGCCGTGAGCGTCCATGATGTCCAGGCTCTCGCGCTCGACTACGACGGGATCCGCCGCGCGCGCGTGTTCCGCGATCCGCGGCGTCCGCGCTCCCTGACGGTGGTGGTCGCCGGACCTCGCACGGCCGCGCTTCCGGCTGCGGACCTCGCCGCATTGCGCAGCTACCTCGCCGTCCGCGTGCCCCCCGGCGTCGATGTCAGCGTCGAGAACCGGATCCTCGTACCCGTGCGGCTCAAGCTTCACGTCAAGTACGCGGTCGGCGCGGATCCGATCGCCTTGCTGCAGGAGGTCCGCGAGCGCCTCGGTGTCGAGGCGCACGCGGGCGCGGCGCCGGGTCTGCTCGATCCCGAGCGCGTCAAGCTCGGCGATGATCTCGAGCTGTCGGAGGTCTACGGCGCCGTCGACGGAGCGCGTGGCCTCTACTCGATGGTGGTCGTGCAGCTGCACCGCGCGAAGCAGAAGCACGGCCTTCACGAGCGCGTCGTTGCGGGACCGCGCGAGATGCTCGTGTGGGCCGATCCGGATCCGGTGCACGGGGACGGGGTGGAGATCGCGTACGAGGAAGGTCGCGACCGATGACCGCACCGTCGATCCGAGATGCTGCCGACCTGCGCCCGTCGCGCAGGTTGCTCGAGCTCCTTCCGGGGATCTATCGCCAGCGCGATACGGCGATCGGCGCCGAGGTGGCGCCGGCGGATCCTCCGCTCGCCGGTCTCGTCGAGGTGGTCGGCGGCAGGCTCGACGAGCTCTACGATGCGGTCGCCGCGCTGTGGGATGACCACTTCGTCGAGCGTGCACAGGCCGCGGCGATCCCGCTGCTCGCCGAGCTGTTCGGCGCGCGTCTGCTCTCGACCGATCCGCACGCGCAACGCGCACTCGTCGCGCGGATCGTCGGGTGGCGCCGCCGCAAGGGCACGCTGCTCACGCTCGAGGACGTCCTCTCCGAGACGAGCGGGTGGGACGCGGAGGTCGACGAGGGTTTCCGGTCGGTGATCGCGACCCTCGATTTCCATCACATCGCCCCGTGGCGCGGCCGCACGGCGATCATCTGGGATCCGATCGGGATCGCGGATCCGCTCACTCGTCGTGCCGCCGCCGCGGATCGCCCCCGCAACGACGCGCGTCGCGAACGTGCCCAGGTCATCGCGCCGTTGCCGGGCGAGGCGATCGATCAGACGCTGCGCCGGCTCGGTCGCGTCGATGCCGGCAAGTACGCCGCATCACCGCGCGTGCTCGACCTGCGCGGATGGGCGCGGCCCGATGCGGTGCTGATCCGTGCGTCGAAGCTTGTCCCCGTGGAGCTCGAGGGCGTGGAGCCGCTGCCGCTGCGGGCACTGCCGCACGACCAGCGCGGCGGCTGGGTGGATCCGGGCGGGCGCGATACGCCGCTCGTCTGGCTGCATCCGGTGGAGCGCCCCGATCTGACGGGCGGTCTCACAGCGCGCCACGAGCCCGCGCCGGCGGAAGATCCGGTGCGCGTTGCCGCGGGGCTGCTGACGCCGACCGGGCTCGCCGAGGATCCGGATGCTGCCGAACGGGCAGGTGCGTTCAGCCTTCAGATCGATGGCGTGATCCTCGTGGGGCCACCGGCGCCGGCGCTCGCGCGGGGACCGCTCGTTGCGAGATCCGTGGGCGAGACCGGAGTCGTTCGATTCGCCGAGACCGGCCGCCCATCGCCCGGTGATGTGTGGCGGATCAGCGTGATCGCGGCGCTGCCCGAGATCGATGACCCGATCCCAACCGATCGGATCGAGATGCAGGGGACGTTCGATGAAGACGGTCCCGTGACACCGATCGTCGTTGCCCCCGATGCAGGGCAGGACATCGCGGGCCGTGCGATCGATCTCGTCGTCGAGCGCGTCGACGGAGAAGCGCGCCGGCGCACCGCCGCCGGCACGTGGTCGACCCTCGCGCTCGAGGCCGCACTCGGGCCAGCCGCATCGAATGCGGCGCTGGTCGTCGTCGGCGCCGAGACGTGGGTCGTGCGCGTCGAGCGCGACGTCGCAGAGGGAACCAACCGGCTGGTGCGCGCCGTCGTCGGTGGACCATGGAGTGACGTCGCCGAGCTCGCGGCACCGCTCGCCCTCGCCGATGGCATCGCGCTGACGGCGGATTCGGGCGAGCTGTTTCTCGTGGCCATCGATCCGGCCGCCGGCGAGACCCTCGGGGTGTGGACGATCACCGATCTCGCGGGCGCCGTGACCGTCGCGCGCGTCGATGCGCCGTCGCCGCGCCGCCCGATCGGCCGCGAGAGTCCGAGCCTCGTGATCGTCGATGGCCGCCTCTACGTCTACGGCGGTGACGACGAAGGAGCGGCCGCGGGTGACATGTGGTCGATCGCGCTCACCGGCGGGACGTGGAAGCCGCACCCGCTGCGCCGCCAGCAGGACCGGATCGGCGCGACGCTCGTGCCGACGCCCGCAGGCCTCGTCCTGGTCGGAGGCGATGCCATCTCGGGCACGCTCTCGACGGTGGTGCGGCTGTGGGATCCGGCGACCTCGCGGGCGTGGCGGGAGCTGCCGTCTCTACCGTTCGCCGCCGGGCCCGGATTCCTCGTCGCGCGCGCGGCGACGGTGCCGGTGCCAGGCGTCGAAGTGATCGCGTGGGTCGATCGCACGCGTCCTGTTCGCGCGTTCCTCGCCACCGGGGCCGACAGCTGGACCGTCGGAGCCGTGGAGGCCGCGGCACCGAATCCCCCGGCCGTCGGCGAGGCGATCTATCAGGGCGACGCGCTGCTCGTGATCGGTCCTTCGCCGCTCCCATCGTCGGATGTCGTGTTCACGCAGGGCGATCACGGTGCCCTCGCGGTGTTGCCGCGTCTCGACCTCGCGGTTGGCGACTCGGTCCGCCTGCGCGTCGCCTCCGATGGCGCCACGTTCCGGCGCGATCCTCCGACGGCGGCGCAGACCGCGCGACCGCGTCCACTGGATACGCGGTTCGGCGGCCTGTTCGCCGACGAGGCTCTCGCCGCACCCGCGAGCAACAACCGCTACACGCAGCCGGGCCGGCTCTCGCGCGTGCCGTGGCGCCTCGCGCAGCGGAGCCTCGGTCCGTGGGACTCGCTGATCGCCCCGCACGATGATCCGCGTAACAGCGATGACGGCGAGCTCTACCTGGATCCGCGGCTCGGTCGCTTCGTGTTGCCGACCGCCGCGCCGCGCGGTCGTGTCACCGTGTCGTGCCGGATCGGCCGCGGAGGTGTCGTGGGGCCGGGTCTCGTGCCGCCGGCTCGCGCGATCGCGAAGGACTGGCTCGAGCCCGACGTCGACGTGTGGTCGCCGCCGGATCTGATCGTGCACCCCGACCGCATCGAAGAGCGGGACCCGCACGCATACGTCGCACCGGCCCGCAGTGGACAGGTGACCGACGGTCCGCAGGGCGCTTCGATCCCGATCGCCGGGACCCTTGACGACGCTCTCGCGCTCGCGCCCGTCGACGAAGTCGCCCGGCTCGCCGTGCTCGGATCGGCGCGCGTGCCGTTCGCGCGGCTGACGACGGGGCTCGACGTCGGGTTCTCGCTGGTCGCGGCGGATCCGGGCTCGACACCAATCCTCGATCGAGACGACGAGCGCGATCTCTCGCTGCTGCTCCAGACCACGGCGGAGGTAGCACCGGCGTACTGGCTCGCGGGGCTGTGGTTGCTGGGACGTCTCGAGCTCGCGCTCGAGCGCGGTACCGTGGATCTGCGGTACTGCCAGGTCGCGGGGCCCGGCCGCGTTTCGGTGTGGGCTCCCGGCGCAGGGCACCAGGATCAAGCCGCGCGTCGCTCGCTACCGCGCGCCGAGCTGGAGATCCGCATGTACGGCTGCCAGGTCGGCATCGTCGAGCTGCCGCCGTGGGCAAAGCTCGTGGCGGCGGGTTGTACGTTCGACGCTGGCGCGCGAGGTAACACGGCGATCCGCGCGGCGGGCGCGCAGGTGCGCCTGCGCCACTGCACGGTGCTTGGTGCGGTCGAGGCAGGCAACCTCGAGGCGAGCAGCTCGGTGTTTGCCGGCGACGTGCGCGTCGACCGCTCGGACCTCGGCTTCGTGCGGCACTCGGTCTACGCGCGCGGCCCTTACCGCGGCCCTCGGCCGTTCTCGAGCCTGGCACATACCGCCGGGTTCGTGTCGATCGATCCCACGAGTCCGGGCTACCTCGTGCTCGCCGAGAATAACGGTCGCGGTGTGTTCGCGATCGGCGAAGGCACCACGCAGCCGGGTGCGTACGGCGAGCGCGGCGATCACGAGCGCGAGCTCGATCACCGCACCCACGATTTCCTCCCGATCGGCATGGACCCGCTCCATGTCGATCGCACGACCCTCGATCTCTACCGGATGGGACGCCGATGAGTGTGAACTTCAATACCAGCCGCAGTCGTTTTGACGAGTGGAAGCGCTTCACCGGTGTGTACCAGCGCATGGGGCAGGTCGCGGTCGATGCGGACTGGAACGAGGAAGTGCGACTGCGCACCGTGGATGCGCGGCGGCGGACCTCCGATGTGGCCGATGGCGCCCCCGACGACGGCTTCCGGATCGTCGGCGACTTCTTGCTCGATTCGATTCGCTCCACCGATGGCTGGGCCGGAACCGGCCTGCCTCCGGGCGACGAGCGCAAGCCGGTCTACGAGCTGCGGCTCGATCGCCACGATCCCGAGACGCTGCCCTGGGTCCTCCGCAGCCGCTGGCACACGGCCCTGCGCAAGACGGTGGCAACGCCGATCGATCTGACGGCGATCCCACGCGCGGCGTCGACGCCGTTCGCGGCGGCGGCGCTGATCGTCGAGCTCAAGCTCGAGCGTCCCGTCGCGGACGACGAGGTCATCGACCTCCAGCTCGTGTTCGGCGACGGAACGACGGAGATCTCGATCCCGGCGTCGACGCATGGCCTTCGGCCGAGCGGCTGGTGCGAGCTCGCGGTCGCCGTGGGTGAGCTCGCGGGCCTGAACCTCGCGAACCTCGTCACGTGGGGCGTCAAGGGGCTGCCACCGGTCGCGCGGACGTGGCTCGGAGCGTTGCGCGCCGTGGATACCGGGCTCGGTACCGATGTCGTGATCCGCGGTGGCGACGGCTCGCTCGTCGGCGCGGGCCGGATGTTCGTCGATGGATACCGTGCGTTCATCGAGCGCGATCTGCGCTACTCGTCACAGCCCGAGTTCCCCGCCGCGGCGACGCTGCCGGCATTGCCCGCAGACGGCAGTGCACACCACTTCTTCTACCTCGATGTCTGGGAGCAGACGGTCACCGCGCTCGAAGACCCGTTTCTCCTCGAGCCCGCGCTCGATGGCTCCGATACCGCGGCGCGCCTGCGTACGGTAACGCAGGTGCGCGCGCTGCCACTCGTCGCGACCGGCGCCGCGGAACCGCTGCCGACGCCAACGGGCGGTGGCGCGCTGACCACGAACATCGCATCGGGCGCGCTCCCCGATCGCAATCCACCCGAGCCGTTCGATCCGTGTCGCGATCGTTGCCTGTTCACCGAGAACACCTCGACAGGAGACGGCTACATCGGCAGCGACAACCTGCACCTCCGGATCCAGGTGATGCGGGTGGGAACCAATGATGTCGCGCTGTGGTCGCGCGACAACGGCTCGACGGTGATGGCACTCGCGCAGGCGTGCGCCGCGGACTCGCTCACGCTCAAGGTTGCGCCGGCAGATGCCGCACGGCTGCGCACCGGAGACATCGTGGTGGTCGAGGACCGTGCCACTCGGCTGCGCTGGGACGCGCCGAGCCCGGCGGTACTGCGGCGCCTCTCCAGCGTCCAGACCGACACGGGCATCCTCGAGCTCGACGCGGCCGGCATCACGATCACGACCGACCCCACGCCGCTCGTGGTCGGCGGTCCGATCGGCCGCGCGTTCGATCCCGCGCTGGGCGCGAGCGTGCGCCGCTGGGATGGCGCCGACCTGCTCGTCACCGGCGAGCGCTATCGCCTGTCCGATGGCATCACGTTCGCGTTCTCCGGCACGGGCTGGCGTAACGGCGACTACTGGACGTTCACCGCGCGGGTCAACGCACCCGATGGTTCGGCGACCGGCAGCGTCGATACGCTGACCAACGCCGTGCCGCACGGACCGGTCCACCACTACGCGCCGCTCGCGCGTGCATCGGGCTCACCGCGCATGTTCGAGGATCTGCGCAAGCGCTACCTGCCCCTCGTCGAGGTGCGTGATCGCCTGATCGAGCTCGGCGACAAGAAATTCGGCCCGGGCGTGTTCGTCGTGGTGGTCGGCGATGGCGTGCGGACCTTCGGCGACGTCGATCAGTCGGTCGCCGACGGGTTGACGGGTGACGAGGCGATCCAGGCGGCACTCGGCCTGCTCGGCGCGAACGGTGGCTCGATCTTCATCCGCACCGGCTCGTACCAGCTCGAGCATCCCGTGCTGGTGCGCAGTCTGTCTTCGGTGCGCATTCTCGGCGACGGAGATGCGACGGTGCTCGACGTTCGCGGTAGCGGCGGCGCGTTCTACCTCGACCGCTGCGGCGGTGGTGGGGCGTTCTCCCTCGAGGACATGTACCTGATCGAGGATCCTTCCGCGGAGATCGATATCGGCGAGCCAGGCGACGACATCGATCGCCCCGCGGTCAAGGTCCGCACGCTGTTCGACAAACTCATCGACGCGCGGTTCTCGCCGATCGCGATGCCCGCCGAGCGCGCGCTGAACCTCGACGACATCCACATCGAGTCAGGTGTGCCCGATTTTCTCACGAGCGTCGGCAACCGACTGCTGGTGCTCAAGCCCGGCGAAGGGCGTGTCGCGGGATCGGTGGTGGCCACCGTGATCGCGCTGCGCAAGCTCCAGCGCGAGAATCCGGGCACGACGCTCGAGCATCTCCCGGCCGCGCAACCGCTGCTCGGCGCGCTGTCTGCGCTACCTCATGGTGTCGTCACCGTGGCCGATTCGCGTCAGGTGACGATCCGAGGCTGCCGCATCGAGTCGCGCCGCCCGGGTCCGACCTCGATCGGCGTGATGGTCACCGGGACCTGCGGTGCGCTGGCGATCACCGAGAACCGGATCTCCGCGTCGGTGGGCATCGCAGCCCTGCCGTACGCGCCGTACATGGCGAATACATTTCTCGTCGCGTTCCCACGCGCCGGCTTGTCGCTCGACGGGCTCGCGATCACGTCGAACGATGTTCGCGCGGCCAACGCGATGGTTACCGGAATTCATCTCGCGGATGGCCAGCTCGGTGGCGTCTCCGTCGACGACAACCTCGTCGCGGGCTTCGTCGTCGGCATGCTGATCGAGGATCTGGACGAGACCGGGCGCGACGCGGCCACCGATCGCATCGCGATCCGCAACAATCGCGTCGTCGGCTCGACCGGCGTCGGCGTGCAGATCACCGGCGATGGTGTCGATGTCGTGGGCAACGAGATCCAGTCCGTGATGGGCGACGCGCCGTTCCAGTGTGGCGTGCAGCTCACCGGCCACAGCACACGCGTGCTCGATTGCTGGATCGAGGTGCCCGATGCGCCGCAGCTGTCGCCACTCGCGCTGCTCGCTGGCATCGTCGTCGGCGAAGGGCTCGACGATGGCACCACGCCGACGCGCCCGGTGTACGACGTCGAGATCGCCGGCAACCGGATCGAGGGTAGCGGGCCGGATACGGCGGCCATGGGGATCGTGATCGGCGGCTCGCAGCCGATCTACGACGTCCGCGTGCGCGACAACGTGATCCGTAACCTCGGCGATGCGGCGGTGCGGACGTGGTCGACCAGTGCGCCGGTCGGCCGCTTGAACATCGAAGCGAACCGGATCGAGCGGGTCGCCCTCGGCGATCTCGCGGTGACGTTCGACAACGCTCCGATCCTGAACAAGCTGCAGGCGAACATCGCAGGCACGCTGCCCGCAAACTCGCTGAACGCACCGCGCGGGCTCCTCGCAGCGCTGGTCGACAGCGCCCTCCCGACGGTGCGCGGCCCGCTCGACGCCGCGATGCGATGGGTCGAGCGGCTGACCCTCCGCGGCGCCGTCGTCATGGCCGGTGTCGAAGCGGGGCTCGTCGCCAACAACCGGATCAGCGAAGTGGGACGCGACGCCGCGTTCAGCGCGACGACCATCGACGGCGCCGAGATCCGTACGGCCGCGATCGCGATCGTGGCCGCCGCGGAGGTGACCGTCGAGGGCAACTCGATCGAGAGCGTCCGCGCGCCGTATCTCCACCTGGATACCGGCAACGGCGCCGGGGCAGTCGCCCGGCCCGAGATGCTCGACGTGCTCGCCGCGCTCGGCTTCGCACCCGCGGCGACGCGGATCGATCGCGCCGATGTCCACCTCGCCGCGGCAGATCTGAGGAGCCGGGCGCTCGCCTACGCGCTCGCGAAGGTGGATGCGCGGCCGCAGCTCGCGAAGGCGATGTTCGGGCCGCTCGAAGCGCTAGTCGCGGAGCTGTCACAGGTCGGCGGCGTGGCCGGCCAGCAGTCCGCGCCGCTGCAGCGCGAGATCAACCCGCTGCGCGTGGCCGGGACGGCCGACGAGCATACGAGCGCGGTGAATCTGCTGCGTTCGACCCTGTCGCAGGCGGCGAGCGCGACGGCTCCCGATGACGACGCGGCGGATGCGTGGGACGCGGCCGCGCAGCTCGACCTCGCGATGACCGACAAGGCCGAGCAGATCGCAGCGGTCGCGACACGGCTCATGCAGCGCGTGGAGACTCTCGTGATCGGCATGCCTGCCGAGATCGGCAAGGAGGCCGGAACGGCGCTCAAGAAGGCGATCGAGCGGCCGACGATCGCAACGGCGCTGGGCGCCGCTGAATCGCTCGGAAAGATCGCGGCGATGCGAGATCAGATGGCGCGGCGCAAGGACCTGCCGGCTGCCACCGACCTCGTGGGACCGGCGAAGACGATCGTGCACACGTTCGCGGCGGCAGCGATCAAGCAACTCTCGACGCTGGCGACCACGAAGACCGGCGAGAATGCCGCACGGCTCGACGAGCTCCGCGCTTCCAAGGACGCGTTGCTTGCACAGCTGCGTGAGACCAACGGGGCGCTCGCGAACGATGTCGCGGCGGACTTTCTCGACGTTGATCGTACGAGCGGTGGCGTGAAGGCTGCCGTCGATCGCCTGCACTCCTCGCTCAAGCGGGCGTCCTCGCTGGCCGACGGCAACCTCCCGGCGGGCGACTCGACGCTCGACGATGCCGCGCGAGCGAGATCGCAGGGCCAGGCGGGATCGATCCAGCTCTATGCGAAGCACCTCGATCGCCAGATCTCCGGCCTGTCCTCGGAGTCCGACGAGTCCGCGCAGAAGTCGTTGAGCTCGTTCTCGCAGCTCATGGGTCAGCTCACCGAGCTGGTGCACGACCATCCCGATCTCTCACCGCTCGCGAAGGATGCGGCTGCCGCGGTGCACACGGCCTCGATCGACGCGAACCAGCGCCGCGCGGCGCTGGGCATCGCTCGCGGTAAACTGGACCTGATCCGCACGAAGCTGCAGCCAGTACTGCCGCCGCCGTTCGCGATCGACCCCAAGCCCGTCGAGCCGATCGAGCGCCGGATCGCGGCACTCGGCGCGCTCGCGCTCGAGCTCGCGTCCAGCGATGGCGGCGTGATCGATGCCGCGATGACGGCGTTCCAGCAGCACCTCGATCGCGTCCTCGATCTCGTGTCGGCGGATACGGGCCAGCGCCAGCGCGCGCATGACGGCGAGGCCGATGCCCGCACGGGGTTGATCCCGGGTGCACCCGCCTCGGTTCGGCAGCGCGCGGTTCACACCCTCGAAGCACTCGTCGGTGCGGCATCCGACGGTGCGGTCGCCGGGGACAACGTGACCGCGCAGTTGACGGCGACGGCGTCCCTCGTCCAGGCCTCGGTGCTCGCGGTCGACGGTTCCGAGGACGCGTCGACGCGCCTGAGCCGCGTCAAGACGTACCTCGCGGAGCGCGCCGCGAAGCTGTCCTCGTCGATCATCGCGCTCGCGCAGCAAGCTCCCGATGTCTCGACGCTGACGGCGATCCTTCACGACTCGCTCGCGCGGATTGCGCGGGGCGTTGACCTGGTGACGATCGACGAGCGCCCGCCCGCGTACGCGCTGGCACCCCACGCCGCCGACGGCGTGTTCGTGGGCGGAGTCGAGCGGCGGGTGCGCGTCGCGCACAACGCGATCACCGAGGTGGTGAGCGGCATCGTCGTGACCGGCGCCGAGGGTCACGTGATGACCGAGCCGCCGGATGACGGCATGCAGCTCGAGCTCTCGAACAACCGCATCGTGGGTGCCACGGCGCTTGGCCTTTCGGCGCGGACCGAGGGCTCGTCGAAGGTCGCGATCCTCGACAACCAGATCAGCGGCTGCGCTGGCATTGCGGTCAATACCAGCGACCCGTGGGGTCAGGGTGTCGTCGTGGTGTCGGGCGCCGGGGACCTGCTCGTCCGGAACAACGTGCTGACCGACAACGGCAACACCACGCTCCGCTCGCTGCTGCACGAGATCGTGATCGACTGGCGCGGGCCGGTCGGCCTGCGCGGTAACGTGGTGCGGCATCTCGGTGGTGGCGCGGGCGGAGCGGGCTTGCTCGTCACCACCGAGGCGATCGATGCCGCGCTGATCACGAGGCTCGCCCAGGCGCCGTTTCTCGGGGCCGAGCCTCCGCCGCGGCCGATCCTGATCGGCCGCGCGACGCTCAACTCGTCGCTGCTCGCGGTGAGGAACCTGGCGCCGCTCTCGCCGCTGGCCACCGACGACAATACGTTCGAGCTCGGTGGCTTCCGCCAGACGCTGTCGGCGATCCCGATCCTCCAGCGCATCTCGACCTTGCCGCCGATCGTGGCGCAACAGCCAACGGTCGCAGCGTCCCTTGCGAACCGATACATCGACCGAGCGCGCCTGTACGTGCAGCATCCGCTGATCGATTTCTTGAAGCGCCCGCCGATCATCTTCTTGCCGCCCGCGCTGCGGCGTGGGTACGACAGCGTGCACGTCGAGGGCAACGACATCGACGCGGCGGGACCGGCGCTGCTCCTGCTCTCGAATGGCAACACGCTGATCGCGGCGAACATCTCGGGCAACGACCTGCGCAGCCGAGGCAGGGCAGGGGCTGCGTACGTTCGCAAGACGGACTCCACGCTGTTCGCGAGCAACCGGTGCGAGTGCCTCGCGGTGGTCAACGTGATCGTCGTCCGGCCGGGCAAGGCACCGGTCGCGATCACGGGCAACGTGATCGTCGGCGCCGAGCCGGTGCATCAGATGACCGCACCGCCGATCATCAAGCAGACCGAGAGCACCACCTCGCTCACGGTCGCGCTGGGCGCCGGGAAGAAGCTGACGATTCCGGTGGACGCGCGCGCGTTGCTCGGCACGCTCGATCGCCGGAAGAACCTCGCGAGCGATGCATTCAGCGAGCTGCTCGCCGATATCGGCACCGCGCCGTCGGAGGGCGAGGTGATCCTCTCCGAGTCGCGCGATGCGGTGCTTGCTCCGGCCAACCCGGAAACGGCGAACCTGCACACCAACCGGTTGCTCACGCTCCGGCGTGGCACCGGGCTCGCGAGCACCATGCTCAACGAGTCGACGCGCGCGGCAATCGCGAAGGCGCTCCCCACCGGAGGCGTGGTCGGAGCGAAGACGCTCTACGGGCACACGGCAGGGGCCGAGGACGATCCGGTGACCGCGCTGCGGAAGGTCGTGGATCAGGTCTCGCTGCACACGCAGGATCCCGAGGAGGCGAGGTCGCAGGTCGCGTCGCTGCTCACGGCGTCGAGCGGTGATCCGCTCAAGGCGCTCAAGCTGCTCGACCAGAACGTGCTCGGGCTGGACACGACCAAGGCGACCGTCCAGGACTCGCTGAGCAAGGTCTCGGTGGTGCACGAGGTCCTGGGTGACCTGCTGGCGGCGCATCCGCCGACGAGCATCTTCATCCCGCCGAGGCCCATCCCGCCGCCGCCAAACCCCGCCGAGTACAGTCTCGTTGTCATCGGCGGCACGCGCGTCGCCGTCGTCGGCAACGCAACCTCGTCCGGAATCCTCGTGCAGGAAGCGGACTCCCACGTCGAGCTCAACCCGTAAGGAGCGCGCAGATGCCTGATGTATTCGCACTCGCTGGAATTCAATCGCTCACGCGGCTGCGCACGCCGGAGCTGCAGATCGCGGTGGCCGACGACGGAGCCGACGCGAAGGCCACGGCCACGGCGCGCCTGGCAACGATCGGCCAGAACCTCGGCATCACGCTGGGGGTGATCGAGGCCGTCGACGCGCGCATCAAGCTGCGCCGCCCGCTGCCACCGCCCGCGCAGATCGAGAGCCTGCAGAGCCTGGTCCGCCGAGGTCGGCGCCGACTCGAGCGAGAGCGGCAGGGGACGATGCGCAGCCTCCACGACGTGAGGCTCACGGCGGTCACCAAGCTGCGCTCTGTTCTGGAGGCCTGATGCGCAAGCTGTTCGAACAGCGGAAGGGCGAGCGGCTGTACGTGTTCACCACGTTCGGAGCCGTGTATGCCGGCGTCTTCGAGCAGTTGATCGACGACGTGGTGCAGCTCCGCGGTCCCGACGCGCAATCGCTCGTGTTCGTGAATTTGTCAGACGTCTCGGGGATCCGCGCGTACGACGAGGATGACGGGAGCGCATTGTGATCGAGGATCTTCTCCAGCAGCTGATCGAGCGCCTCGACAACCGCTACTACGGCAAGCACCGCGGCTACGTCTCGAACGTGACCGATCCCGATAACCAGGGTCGGATCAAGGCGTACGTGCCGCGCCTCCTCGGCGAGGCAGAGACGGGATGGGCGATGCCATGCTCGCCGTACGCGGGTCCGGATCAGGGCATCTACATGATCCCCGACGTCGGCGCGGGCGTGTGGATCGAGTTCGAGGGCGGCGACCTCTCGCGGCCGATCTGGTCCGGACAGTGGTGGGGCAAGCCCGCGGCCGACGACGTCGGCCAGGCGGACTCGACGGCGCGGTTCGCTCCCGAGACCAGCGAGATTCCGAAGGAGGCGTACCCCGATCGCATCGTCGACCCCGCCGTACGGATGATCAAGTCGGCGACCGGGCACTACATCTTGCTCGACGATCGGGCGGAGACGGCACGCGTCGAGATCCGCGACTCGCTCGGCAACCGCATCATCCTCGACAAAGACGGGCTGACGATGCTCGCCGGCAACCAGACCACGATCAACGAGGGCAACCAGGTCACCGAGGTCGATGGCGACTCAAAGCTGCGGGTCTCCGGCGAGCACGCCGAGGAGATCCACGGCGGGCGCACGGCCGATGTGACCGGTGACGTCTCGCTGAAGGCGACCGGTGGCTACTCCGAATCCTTCGATCTCGCGGGCTACACGCGGACGATCGACGACAAGGGATTGAGCGAGACGATCACGGGCCCGAGAAACGATCAGGTCCGCGGTTCGTACACGCGGCGCGTGGCGGGCGCGGTCGACGACACCGCGATGGGCGGGTTCGGTCTGACCTCCGGCGGAAATCTCCAGATCGCGGCGGGCAAGGCATTCAAGGTCGCGGCGGTGATGCCTGACATGCCGGGACCGTCGCTGAATGCGATCTCGCTCGACGCACTGATCGGCAACGTCTCGATCAACACGATGCTCGGGATGGGGCAGTTCGGCGGCATGACGGCGATCTCGCCGATGGTGCTCGGTGACGGCCTCGCGATCCACTTCATGGTGCTGGCGCAGATCCTGAAGGTCGTGAACCCGATGACGGCGATCGCCTACGGCCCGTTGCTCGACGCGTGGGCGGCGATGACGCCGCTGCTCGACTGGTCCTACTTCGGCTTCGTCAAGCGCTTCCCGTTCGGACCCTGAGCCTCACGATGTCGAACCCCAAAGACCCGACCTGGAAACCCCTCGACCCCGTTGGCCTCAAGGAGCGCCTCGCGCAGGTCCGCGCGCTGCTCGTCCAGGCCGCGGCCGTCGGTCTCGCGCAGGACACGGAGCGCGTCGAGAAGCTCGCTGAACTGGAGCGCAAGCTCCGCGAAACACCCCATGTCAACCCCCGCCGATATCGCTGAGCTCCACAAGGCGCTCGAGCGTTGCTGCTCGGATCTCGCGGCGGCCCTCGAGGTGTCTCAGGCCGCCGCCGATGCGGCCGCGGCGCAGAGCGATGCCGACAGCGGTATCGAGCCGGTGGAAGGCGGCCCGCAGTGGCGTCCGCTGCTCATGGTGCCGATTCCGGGGCTCGACACGCTGATCAGCATCATCAAGCCGCCGCTGCAGGTCATCATTGCGCTCCTCCAGGTCATCGCCGCGCTGCTCGAGGCGCTCGCCGCGATCCTGATCGGGCTGCCCGACATCCTGCGCGCGCTGATCATGGCGGCGTACGCGCTGCTGCGGGACATCATCAACGACCTGCTCAACACCGGCGCGTACATGTACCTGGACGTCCCGGGTCTCACGCCGCGCGAGAGCAGCATCCGCGAGACCGGCCTCTACATCGATCCCGTGGCCGACTGGAAGGCGGGACGCGCACTCGGACCTCCGCCCGTCACGCCCGATGGGTGGTCGCGGTGGGCGAGCCGGTTCTCGCGCTCGTTCGACGATCCGGGTGATCTGAACCGACCGGTGGTGACGGAAGGTGCGCCGATCCAGGCGATCTTCATCGTTGCCGCTGCGCCGTCGCTCGATGCGATCGCGCAGCTCATCTACCTGCTCGGCAAGCTGCTCAACATCGACAAGTTCAAGGTCGCGTTCGAGAAGTACCAGAACGTCCCCGATCCTCGACGAACGCGCGCGAAGTCGGTCAACAGCGTTCCGCCGGACTGGAAATCGATTCGCCTGCGCGACATCTTTCCGCTCGAGGGGCTGCTGATGATCCCCGAGGCGCTGAAGGCGCTGCTCTCGGCCGTCGACAATCTGTCTGCGCTGATCAAGAACCTTGCCGCCGCGATGCAGGACAAGGCGAACTTGCTCCTGAAGATGGCCGCGGCGGTTCAGGCCATCCTCGATCTGCTCGACGCGCTGAAGGCGACCGGGTTCTATTCGCTCGGCGTGGCCACGCAGGGCGGCGTTGCCGGATTGAAGAACGCGTTCATGACCGCGAGCAACCGGCCGCCCGGTGGCTACATCGGCGGTGTCTGCTTCATGGCCTCGGGGCCAAACCTCGCGAAGGCGGCCATGTTGTTCGATCTCCTCGGTGGAACCACGGCGATCGAGCTGATGGAGGGCGATATCAGTCTCGAGCAAGTCGGTCAGCAGATCGCGAACAGCGCGGGCGCGAAGGTGCTCGAGGGCGCCTACGACAAGGCAGCAGCGGCAACCGACAAGTTCGCGGCGACGACGAAGGAAGCGGCCGAGGACTTCGTGGCCGCGCTCGAAGAGGCCTCGAAGCTGCGCCCGGATCTCGCCGCGGCACTCGGCACGACCTGGGACGAGCTCAAGCGCGACGCGGAGAACATGCGTGTCGCTGCGGTCGAGGCGCTCGACCAGGCGGACGTGTGGGTTCCAAGCAAGGGGAAGATCGAGGAGGCGATCGCGCAGACACGGCAGGCGCAGCGCCACGGTGCTCGGTCCCTCGCGCTCGGCTTTGGCTCGAAAGAGCCGGATAACCTCCTGCGCGACGACACGGACCCGAAGGAGAAGAAGTGAGCAGCCTCGGCCGGCGTGTCTCCGCGGAGCGCGATACGTGGCGCGCCGTGTGGCAGAGCGTGGAGGCGTTCCTCGATCGCATCGAGTCGGCGCTCGACAATGACAAGCCCTACGCGCAGACGATGTGCGCGCTGCTCAAGGTGTTCGGCGTCGTCGAGCACGCCCGAAAGCGCTCCGTCGGGTATGGCCTCGCGGACGCCGTTCCGGCGGCGGTGCAGGGCATCGGCATGGGGAGTCACGGCGACCTGGGCGGCGCGAGTACCCGCATCCCGGGCACGGAGGAGTGCGAGTTCGCGTGCGCGCCGTACGCAACGAAGACGAACGACGATGGCACGATCGAATTCGACGACCCACCGCACATCATCCTGCAGCGCACGATCACGCTCGCAAAGTTCCGCGACAGCAAGCACGGCGAGGTGACGCTGAAGACGCCGACCTACGAGGTCGGGACGTTGTCCTTCGGAGCGCCGTGGAAGGTCATGGACATCGGCGACGGCGGCTTGTTCGACAAGGATCAGCGCGAAGAGGCGACGAACGGCGGTGCGCAGGACGGCGACGGCAATCCGGTACCGGCGAACTTTCATAGCTGGTCATCGCTGCGCACCGGCCGCATCAACGCAGTCGCGGATCCGGACGAAGGCGACAAGCCGGAGCCGCTCAGCCAGCAGGTGAGCAAGTGGACCTCGGCGACGGAGCTGTCCGAGGTGACGAGAGTCGCCAACACGGCACAGGGATTAGCATCGCAAGCGCGGAGCGACATCGCCATCCTCGACGCGGCGAAGAAGGACCTGACGGATGCTGGTGTCGACGACGCCGTCCTCGGCGCGATCGCGGCGGCCGTGCTGGCGATGAACGCGCAAGCGGCGAGCTACGACAAGGCCCACACGGCGATGGCCGGGCATGGCGTTCCGGGCAGCAGCACCCGTGGTGATTGGGTCGCCCTGCTCGAGAAGGCCGAGGGCACGACGGCGCTGTCGGGTCTGCCGACCGCGATCGACCAGCTCGACCAGGCCGCGATCAAGGGCATGAACGACGCTGTCGACAACCGCATCGGCTATCCCGATGGTCCGCTCCGCCAGCTCCGCATGCTGCAGTGGACGCTGCGGTTCTTCTGGGATCACCGCCGCGGCTGGATGAACTGGCGCCACGTGCGCGTCCTGACGCCCCTGTACTTCGCGTACATGGAGAACTTCACGAACAGCCTGCAGCGGGTGCTCGTGGGCCAGACGAGCGGCATCGTGTATCCGGGCAACACCCAGGGTGCCGCCGGTGTGCCGCTCCCGGGGAACACGAAGGTCGGCAAGCAGATCCTCGTCGGTGCCACCGAGATCCCGCTGTCGAGCGCCCCCGATCTGTCGCTGCTGCAAGCGGGCCGCATCGCGATCATCCTCGGCGATCGCCCGACCGCGGGCATCGCGGTCGCGGGCCTCGTGGACATGAAGAAGATGCCGCCGATCCGGCTCAAGGTGCCGCCGCTCGCGGTGTCGGTCGCGACCGGCTCGAAGCTGCCCGGCACGCCGGGGTTGATCCCGGTGGCCACGCCGATCACCGACCACTATCGCGCGCTCCACCACGACGAGCTGTTGCGAGGCGCGCACGAGCCGGGTCTGCCGGGTGATGGCAAACCGTCGCGCGCGAAGGACGGAATCGTCCAGGCGCTGATCGCGCATCGCTCTCGCCTCGCGCTCGTGCTCGGCAACAGTGGTGGCCCGGATCGCCCGGCTCCGCCGACGATGGTGCGTCCGTACGCATCGATCGCAACGTTCCCGCTCGAGGGAAAGGTCACCGCACAGGACAACCGGCTGTTCCTGAAGGCGCTGCCTCCGACGTCGAAGTCCGGGACCGGCGAGCAGTTGTTGCTCGCGGCGCCCGGCGAGATCCTGCTGCTGACCGGAAAGGACGTCGACGGCGAATCCTGGCAGACCGCCGTCGAAGTCGATCACGTCGTCGTCGTGACCGGCGCGGAGGCGAAAAAGGATGACGGAAGCGGCGCAACCCCGACGCCGACGTGCTGCAAGGACGACCAGCCCGTGATGGTGGTGTACCTGCGCACCTGTTACTTGCCGGGCGACGTCACCGAGATCCATGGCGCATACCTGCACCGCGACTTCCTCGGGTTCGGCCCGCGCAGCCTGATGACGCGGGTGATGCTGCCCGAAGAGCTCGACAAGACGACGCTGGTGCCGGGCGCGCGTCGCGATCCCGAGCTCGAGGTCGCGTGGCGCGTGCTCGACGACTGGTTGCCGAAGGAGCCGAAGTGAGCGGCAACGCGCGAGACGACCTCTATCAGGTGGCGGCGTTGCTCGACGAGCTCGAGCGCGCGCTGAACCCGCTCGCGATCGACGAGCGCGGCGAGCTGGTGTCCACGCCATCGGTTCCGCCGGCGTTGCCGCAAGCGCCGCGCGGCGGAGGTGCGGGCAACGCGAGCCGTGGCCCGAGCTCGCCGGGACCAGGGCAGAACAGGCGGTCATTCGATGCGGAGCGCGGCGTCGAACGCGTGCGCACGCCGTCGACGCGCGCGGTGCAGGATCAGATCGCGATCACGCCGGCGCCGCGCCGCGCTCCTCGGCCCCCCGGCGCGCAGCGCGCGGCGAATGCCCCCGTGGCGAGCAGCGAGGAAGTCGTTGCACGGGCGGTCGTGGCCGAGCGTACGGCGATCCAACCAACGTCACGCGCCATCGACGTCGTGAAGCCGCCGGCGCTGCCTGTCCGCGGCAGCGTGCAAGCACCGCCGGAGCGTGCCGAGCCCCTGGTCAACGCGCCAACGGGATCCCGCACCGTGTCAGCCGAGCATGCTCGCCCGGTCGTGCGCGGGAACGACGACATCGCGCCCGCGATTCCACGAGCGCGGATCACACCACCCGAGCCGCCCGCGCGCGGCGAGACGCCTGTCATCCCGGTGGTCGCGCAGGATCCCGAGCCCGCTACGCGTCGCGAGGCACCTGCGGCCCCAGGACGGCGCACGCACGCACGCGCCAGGCCGCCGCGCATGGCGAACACGAACACGCCGGTAGATCGGCTCGACGCGCCGGTCTTGCCCGGTGAGCGCTCCGCGATCCGTCGCTCGCCGGCCGCACCTGCCCATCGCCGCTCCGGTGCGGCGGTTCGCAAGGCGGAGACGCGTGCAACGGAGCGCCGGCGTCGCGCACCCACGCCGGGTGCATCGATCGTCGACCGTGCGTACGAGGTCTGGGAGCCGAGCCACACGGCGCCGCCATTGCCGCGCCGTGCGCGCGAGCGAATCAACGAACCGCGCGAGATGTCGCTGCCGCCACCCGATGTGGTCGATCCGTTCGAGACCGCTTCGGTCTTCGACGACGAGGTGATCGACCCCGAGCCCTCCGATGTTCCGGCTGCGCTACCGTCGACGATCTGGCTGCGTGGCGGTCGCATGCGGTGGACCACTGGGCCGGCGCAGCTCGCGCGGGCGGATCGAACGCTGTCGCGCCTCGTGCGCAAGCGGGGGAGGCGCCTGTGAGCGATCTCCCAGGTCTTCCTCCGCGCGAGCGGCTCGTGCAGCTCGTGCGCTCGCTCGGCAAGCACTTGCCGGCGCAGCTCGCACCGCTGATCGGTGCGAAGCGCTTCGCCGAGGGCACCTCTGCGCTCGCGCGGCTCGCCGACGATGCGCACCTGACGGCGGCGGTCGCGTCACTCGCCGACCGCGAGGCCGCATGGCTCGCGGATCGGATCGAAGCGCGGTGGCGGGCGATCGCCGAACCGGTCCTCGATCCGATCGCGGCGATCGTCGCCCCACCCGAGCTGTGGATCGGGCGAGAGCCGATCCGCGTGCCACTTGCGGTCGCCGTGGTCGGAGCGGAACCCGACTGGGAAGTGGTCTGGGATAACGCGACGCCGACGACCGCGGGCCACGCGGTGGCCACCGCCGAGCCCGATGCGCACCTCCTCGCCGTGCGCGTCCACGTGCGCGCGCGGACCGCCGGTGGCCGCGTGTCGTTGTCGGCGGCGGCCCGCATCGCGCTCCGGCGTCCCACGGTGACCGTGCGCGAGGATCGTCGCCGCATCGTCGTCGCCGACCAGCACGGTGCGCCCGGCGTCGGCGTGACGCTGATGATCGGTGACGCGTCCTACCTCACGGGACCCGGCGGCCTCGTCGAGCTCGGCCAACCAGCTACCCCCGGCGCGACCATGCGCGTGCAGGGCGTCCCGGCGGGGCGGATCCCCGAGAAGACGTGAATCACCCGATGCTACCCTGGGAGAACCACCATGAAGACCGCAGCGCCCCCGTCGGCGAAGCCGGCCGTGCCCAAGACCTCGGTTGCTCCGAAGCCCTCGACCGCGGCGGCGCCCCCAAAGCCGTCGGCAGCGCCGAGTGCGAAGCAGCCGGCCGGTTCGAACTTCCAGAAACCGTCGGCTCCGTCGGCGGCGCCGAGCATGCCATCCGCGTCGCGGCGCCTCGACAAGGCGAAGTAGTCGCTGCGGCGCGCGATCGGAGGCCGCGGTGATGCGAACCGCCATACCGGATGCGCTTCGCCGCCTTGATGCGCTGCTCGCGCGTGTGTGCGATGCGGAGGAGACGCGCGCGAAGCGCATGTATCCCGTCGAGCGCGGCTGGGAGTCGTTGCGTGCGACGCTCGAGCCCGCGACGGCGGAGCTCGCGTACGACCCACGCGTCCCCGAGACGCCGCTGTGCGTGCCCGGGCAGTCCGGGCTGCCAGGACTCGAGCACTACCGTGCCGCACTCGGACTCTCGACGGTCGAGGCCGACGCGCTGTTCGTGCTCCTCGCGCCATACCTCGAGCCGCGCTACGCGAAGCTGTACATCGTCCTCCAGGACGACCTGCCTGGCGCGCTGATCGCCGAGCGCGCCCTGTTTGCGATCCTCGGCCGTTCGCCTGCGCGCGCGACTGCGCTCGCGTCGGCGTTCACGGAGGACGGCGCGCTCGTTGCCGGTGGGCTCGTGACACAGTCGCCGGGAACGTACCCCCCCCGCGGGCGACCGATCGATCTCGCGCCCGACGTTCGCGACGCGCTGCTCGGTGTGCGCGCACCACGCACGGTCGCCGGGCTCGAGATCGCATGGACTACGGGTGCCGCCGCGGTATCGCCCGGTGACCGCGCCCCACTGATCGCTGTCGTGGGCGGCGATACGCGCGACGATGTGGTCGCGCAGCTCGCGCATGGAACGATCGTGCGCATCCGGCCCGAGGCGCACGAGCGCGATGCGCTCCGCACTGCGTGGCGCACCGCGGTCGCGCACGATGCGACGCTCGTCCTCGATACCAGCGCCGTCGATCGCACCGTGGCGCTCGCGATGGCGAAGGAGATCGCGAAGCTCACCGAGCTGCGTGGCGGGCGCGCGATCTTGTCGTCGCCGCTCGCGTTCGCGCTCGCGATCCCGCACCACGACGCACCGGACCCGTCGTTCGCAGAGCGGCGCCGGCTGTGGCAGCAGACCGGTCACAACCGCGGTGTCACGCTCGATGCTGGGGCGCTCGATCGGCTCGCGAACAACCACCGTCTCGGCCGCGCGACGATCGAACAGGTCTTCGTGGCCGCCGGAGATCTTAGCGAGCGCGGCCTCGCAGCCGCCGCGTACCGGCTGACGGCGGGCGCGGTCCGCCACGCGATGCGAGTGCCCGTCGCCCGTACGTTCTCCGACCTCGTGCTTCGCGACTCGAGTCGCGAAGCGCTCGCGCGATTGATCTACTTCGTCGAACACCGCGATCGAATCGCAGACGTGCAGGCGCTCGACGCTCGGTTCCGCCTGCGTCGCGGCCCGGTTGTGCTGTTCTCCGGTCGCTCCGGCACGGGCAAGACGCTCGCGGCCGAGGTCATCGCAGGCGCGGTCGGCCGCCCGCTCTACACGGTCGATCTGTCGCAGCTCGTCTCGAAGTACATCGGTGAGACCGAGAAGCAGATCGACGAGGTGCTCCGCGGCGCGGAGCGCGCCGGTGCGGTGTTGTTCTTCGACGAGGCTGACGCCATGTTCTCGAGCCGGACCGACGTGTCGTCGTCGAACGATCGCTACGCGAACCTCGAGGTCGGCTACTTGCTCCAGCGGATCGAGCAGCACGACGGCCTCGTCATCCTTGCGACGAACCTCAACCAATCGATCGACGAAGCGTTCCTGCGCCGGTTCCACGCGCGCATCGAGTTCCCGTTCCCTGAGCCGACAGAGCGGCAGCAGATCTGGGAGCTGATGCTCCCCGCGGAGGCGCAGATCGATCTCGAACGCATCGCGCGGCTCCGCCTGGCGGGTGGCGACATCCGGAATGCGGCGCTCAAGGCGATCTTCCTTGCCGCGCAGGCGGGGGAGCCGCTCGCGCAGGCCCATGTTGAACGCGCGGTGTCACTCGAGCTGTACGAGCTCGGCCGGCTCTCACGACGCGCGCTGCAAACGGACGACACGGGCTCGACGCTGCGTGCGCTGACCGAGCAGCTCGAGGTGGCGCTCGAGACCGAGCTGCGGCAGCGGTTCTGGAAGGAGATCCATCTCATCCACGGCGCACCGACGAAGGAGACGCTCGCCGGCAAACGGCCCGCCGCGTCGCTCGCGCTGTACCGGCTCGCATCGACCGGCGCCGGGGGGCTGCACGTCGGCCTGATGGTCTCAGCGTGGTCGCAGCACGCCGGCGAGGAGAGCGAGCTGCTCGGCGTGTTGCTCGAGCTCCTGTCGCGCATGCGGCTCCAGCCGATCAGCAACCGGAAGGCCGCGCTGACGGTTCAGAAGAGCTTCGACTTCGACCTCCTGCATCGATTCTGGTCGAGCCACGGCCACCCGATGCGTCCCTCCCTCGTCCTGGACATCGAGATCGGCTAGCGCGTGCGGATCCGGACGGATCAGCCGCGGGCCGCGGAGCGCACAGAGGAGCGCTGCGAGGCCGACGCGCGGACTCCGGTCGCGACCGGGGCGGCGTCCTCTGACGCCGTGCGGCTGTTGCGCGCCGCGCTTCGTCGAGCCGCTCGGGAGAAGGCGGCCACGGCGGTCGATGCGGCAAACGAGGCGCTCGAGCAGCGGGCCAATGATCCGATCGAAGGTCGCGACCTCGGTCGCCTCGCGAACGAGGCGATCAACCCAGACCTCGATGCGCGTGAGGACGGCACCACGGGAACCCCCGAGACACCGTGGCGGGCATCTCTCGTCGAGCTCGCGGCCGCGCGTCCACCCGAGACGCGGATCCTCGCCCGTCCGCTCGACCGCATCGGCACGCGTCCCGCCCGCGATCCGAACGGGCAGGCGCCCGAGGCCGAGGAACCCGATCCCCAGGCGGATGGCAGCAGCGCTCCGCAGATCCGCACGACGCGCACTCCGCTCGATCACCGTCCCGACCGCAGCAAGCGTGCGGATCGCGAGGCGGCTCACGATCACGATCGACCGCGGGGAGCCCAGCGCGACTGGCGTCACGCACCACCCGACGGCGTGAAGTCGTCGGACGCGACGAAGCACGCCGAGCAGTTGCGCAAGGCGGAGGCGGAGAAGAAGACCGGACCTCACTTCAAGAAAGCCCCGTCGCTACCGAAGAAGCAAGGACCCGCTCCGGCGCCCAAGCCACCACCGGCGAAGCCAGCCCCCAAGCCCGGCGCGGCGCCTGCAAAGGCAGAGGCCGGCGGTGAGGAGAGCAGCGGTGACGCCCAGGTTGCCGCCTGGCAAAAGCAGCAGGCCGCAAAGGTCAACAAGCTGGAGTCACCGCGGATCTCGGACGCCGACCGCTATGTCGTGCAGTTCCAGGCAGCGAGCGAGCGCGCGCTGACCGACGGAGAAAAGCTCGATATCATTGCGACCGCGCAGGACGCCGTCAAGCCGATGGATCAGCCGGAGGACGTTCCGCAGATCCCGGATCCGGACGCACTCGGAAAGACCGTCGCGAGTGTCGTGAGCTTCTCCAAGAAGAAGCTCAAGGAGTCCGAGCTCAAGCCGCTCGATCCGTCGCCGCTCGGCCACGTGCCGAAGATGGGCATGCACCTGAAACCGGGGCAGGACCAGCAGCAGCACATCCTCCAGGAGTCGAAGGACGCGGACGGCAAGACGATCCAGCAGGAGATCAAGGTCGTCCCCGACGACAAGAAGACACCAGCGGACAAGAACACCATCGAGATCCGCACGCCGAAGCCCGGCAAGGATCAGAGCGCCGTCGACGCGCTCAAGAACCTCAACGAGAAGGGCAAGGCCAAGCACGACGCGGCCGTCGCGAAGAACCTCGTCGTCAAGGGCGTCACCGTCAGTGACGACCGGCCACGCTCGGCGCCCGTCGTTCCGCCCTTCGCCCTGGTCGACATGGGAACCGTGCTGGCGAAGGTGCTCGCGCGCGAGACCTTCTACGCGAAGCAGATCGTCGACGCTTCGCGCAAGGACTTCGCGGGCGGCAAGATGGATGAGTCGGAGACCAACGAGTTCATCGCGGAGCAGAAGCCGTTCGTCGAGGAGGAGGTCGAGAAGATCCGCGGCGCGAATGACGTGACGAAGGAGGCGCTCGCGAAGAAGGTCGCCGCCGAGCACGACAAGATGAGCGGGAAGGTCGAGGAGGAGAACGCCGCGGCAGAGCAGGCGGCGCTCGCCAACAAGACAGTCGTCGAGACGTCGACGATGAGCAAGCAGGATCAGATCGATCAGCTTGCCAACTCGATCGTCGCGATGATCGACTCCAAGGAGGCGGCGGCGCAAGGCGGCTACGAGCACGACCAGATCGTGAAGAAGCGCGATGCCGCGATCGCCGAGCAGGATCGGATCGCGAACCTGTGGAGCCGCGAATACACGCGGATGGGCGAGGAGCGCGAGACGCAGCTCAAGGCGACCCTGGACAAGGAGCTCCAGGCGTATGCCGCGGTCGCCGAGATCGATTACCGCCAGATCGATCTCGAGATCGGCGTGAAGTCGCCGAGCGATCGCGTCTATGACGCCCCGGAGTACAAGCCGACGAAGGAGTGGGTGGAGACGATCTCGAAGGAGACGCAGGTCGACGTCCAGACCGAGATCGGGAAGCGCAAGGGCGAGGCGACGAAGCTCAAGACCGAGATCCGGACCGCCGACGAGCAGGCGAACGATGCGGCGAGGGCCTGGGCGGAGTCGAACTTCGACAACGAGCGCAGCTGGTGGGACAAGCTCGTGCACGCGATCATCAAGTGGATCGTCGGCGCGCGAAAGGACGCCAAGGTCTGGGACGATAACAAGACCCGCGACAACAGCAAGATCCTGAACGACGACATGCTCTTCCTCGAGAAGGCGAGGATCGCGAACTGGAAGGAGCTCGACAAGGATCAGATCGAGAAGTCGCGCCAGTTCACCGAAGAGCAGAAGGCGATGCTCCTCGCGATGAAGAGCGGCGCCGATGCGCCCACCGCGCTCGCTGCGTCGCTGATGTCGCACCTCTCGCAGGAGCACCGATCGGGCCTCCAGAAGGAGTTCGAAGCGAAGGTCATGACGATGACCGATGTCGGGCGTGTGCAGGAGATCGGGTTCGGGCAGGGCGGACCGAAGGCGAAGGATCCTGGGTACGCGTTCTTGATCGCGGAAACGGTGTACGACCAGGGCGCCGGGAAGGTCGGCACGGGCGAGCAGGAGACGTGGGACGCGCTGCAAGGCGTGACGAAGATCCAGGGCCACGCCGTCGAGCTGGCGTACCTGGCGCGCTTTGGCCGCAACCTGCGCGCGGACATCGACTCCGAGATGAACGACGGCTGGGAGTGGAACACGCACGACTACGACAAGTCGATCGCGCTGCTCGAGGGCAACTCGGCGCAGGCCGCGGCGATCGATCTCGAGGAGTCGATGCACGGCGGGTTCATGAACCTCGGCCTCGGCACCGACACGAAGGCGTTCTTCAAGACCCTCAAGGGCAAGACTCCGGACGAGATCGCGGAGGCCGCGCGTCAGTACTACGCGCTGACCGGCCGCGACCTCATGGAGGACGCGCACGGCGAGCTCGACGACGGCTGGTCGACCTGGCACGACGACGCGCGGTTCCGGGCGCTCGTCGCCGGCGACACCGATCGCGCCCGCGTGATCCAGGCCGACTCCGGGATGCGCGGCAGCGCGATCTTCGGGCTCAGTACCGACAAGAGCGAGGTCACGAGCGTCTACAGCGACATCGAGGCGGAGGTCCAGACCGAGGGGGACGCGAAGGGCTGGAGCTCGGAGCGCCGGGAGCAAGAGATCGCGGCGCGTTACGCGAAGTTCAGCGACAACTACGAGACGCAGGTCGGCGGAAGCGTGCCGATGTCGGAGCGGAAGATCGGCCCCGACGGCAAGCCCGAGAGCGCGCTGACGACCGTGATGCGGCAGAGCTTCACCTGGGGCTCGGGCAAGGGGGCGTTCAACTTCACGACCTCGAACGCCGACCTCGACGAGCTGCTGTCGTACCAGACGGTCGCGCAGAACAAGGACTCCAAGAACATCAAGGCGGTGTTCCAGCAGCAGGTCGCGACGATCGGCGCGGCGAAGGTCGAGGCCGAGCACAAGAGCTTCTGGTACGCGAGCGACGACAAGGAGAACGCGGCGATCTCGTCGGGGTTTGAGGCGGCGTACAAGAATCAGCTGATCGACCAGAAGCTCGCGCTCGACAAGGAGAGGGACAAGGACTTCGCCGACCTGCGCCACAGGTTCGACGAGCAGCGCAAGTCGGCCTACAAGATCGGCGATCCGGGCGAGCGGAAGAAGAAGCTCGACGAGATCAAGGCGGCGGAGAAGGGCGAGGAGAAGACGGTCAAGCGCAAGTGGGCGCCACAGGGCAAAGAGTACCTCGCGCGCATGCGCAAGGCGCACACCGATGCGGAGACCGGCGCGAAGGCCGACGCGCAGGTGACGTACGCGATGATGGCGGAGACGTTCGATCGCAACTACCAGGCGGCGAACGCGATGTACGGCGATGCGTCGGACGCGAAGTTCGAGGACATCGTCAAGGGCGACACGAACGTGTTCGGCATCGGCGGCTTCGAGGTCGGTGGGAACGACAAGACGCGCGCGCTGATCTCGGGCAAGGGCTACCTCAGCCTGGAAGATCGCCTCTACTACTCGGTCAAGGGCTCCGGCACCGACGAGGCCGCGGCGAAGCAGGCGTTCGCCGACCGCGACAGCAAGGAGTCGAAGGAGATCCTGACGAAGCTCGGCAAGCGGCTCGCTGCCGAGGACGGAAGCAAGTTCGCGGGCACGCAGGCGCAGCAGGACGAGGCGGCGTATCAGAGGGCGTTGGCGTGGGTCCGCGACGACTTCTCGGGTCGCGAGCTTGTCGACCAGGACATCGCGATGATGGGCGTGCCGCACACGCCCGACGAGCACAAGGCGATCGGGAAGAAGCGCCTCGACTTCGAGGAGCGCTCCGGCATCTCGCGGTTCTGGCGGGATGACACGTCGGTCGTCGACAAGGACGGCAAGGCGCTGAAGATCCCACCGGTCGCGAAGGGTAGCGGGCTGCTCTCCGATAGCGACTCGATCACGTTCCTGAAATGGCAGTACGCGCGCCTCGAGGATGCCTGCAATGCGGCCGACGCGCTCGCGAACGGCCCGGACCACCTCCAGCCAGGCGACGACGAGTACGACAAGGCGATGGAGGTCGTGTCGGCGATCTCCGAGTCGGTCGAAGCCGCGACCGAGCTCCACCGCGCGAACGTCGACGCGATGACGGATCTGTTGACGCAGGTGGTCCAGGCGGTGATCACGGTGATCACGCTCGTCGTCGGCATCATCCTGACGCCGGTGACGGGCGGTCTGTCGACCGCGATCGCGATCGCAGTGATCGGCGCACTGGTGACGGCGGCGGCGACGATGGCGGTCAAGGCAGTGATGAAGGGCGATGCGTACGGGGCGGAGGAGATCTGGACCGACGTCGCGGTCGGCCTCGTCGACGCACTGGTGGCGGGCTTGACCGCCGGCTTCGGTGGTCCAATGACCAAGGGGCTCGGGCTCGCGAAGGTCGAGGGCGAGGCCGCGATCAAGGCGCTCGTGCGGTCGACGGCGTCGCACTTCGTGATGGGCGCGGTGGGGGCCGCGCCGGGCGTCTTCCTCGGCACGCTGCTCAACGACGGCTCGTTCACGGACGCGCTGGGCGGCATCTTCCAGGCCGGCATGATGTCGGTCGCGATGGGCCACATCACGGGCCCGGTCGCGGAGCACTTCCACGAGCAGAAGGCGATCCGGACCCGGACGAACCCCGTCGAGTTCGAGAAGGGCTTCAAGTCCTTCGCGAAGGAGAACCCGGGGGCGACGCGCGCGAAGTACGCGCAGGTGATCGATCACATGGTGTTCCAGCTCAACCCGGAGGCGATGAAGGAGCCCGTGTATCATGAGGCGATGCGGCGGAGCGTGCTCGGGGCGCTGCCGCCCGAGGCGCACGCGGCGTTCAAGAACGCGACGATCGAGATGGTCGGCGAAGCCGAATTCCTGAAACGCGGCGGCGCGAAGAATGGCCGCGTGATCGTGATGGTCGAGGACGGCGCCCCGAAGGTGTTCGCGCGCGCGGGCACCGATCTCAGCGCGCTGACGCCGAAAGAGCTCGGCGTGACGCCGGGCAAACCGGTGCCGCATGGCGCTTCGGAGTCGCCGGGCGCGCCGAAGATCGAGTCGACCGTGAAGGCGGCCGCCGCGGTGGACAAGAAGGTGATCCTCGAGCCGTTCACCGGGCCGTCGCTCGACAGCGCGGTCGCGCTCGCGGCGCAGCACCCCGATGCGACGGTGATCGCGACGGAGCGGACGCTGAAGCCGAACGCGGAGCACGTCGCGAGCCTCGAGAAGGCGGGCGGCGTGTTCGTTCCCGAGAACAAGAGCGCAGCGATCCCGCTCAACAGCGTCGACGAGATCAAGATGCGGTTCCCGATCCCGACCGAGCGAACGATGGAGCAGGACTTCATCAAGCGGCTCAGCGAGGTCGAGGCTGCGCACCCGGAAATGCCGAAGGGCGAGCAGCTCAAGCTCGCCGCGAAGATGACCGAGCACCTCGCGGAGAGCCTGACCGCGTATGCCCCCTACGCTCTCGAACGGCTCAAGCCGGGCGGCGCGATGGAGGTGGTGTTCAAGGAGCCGAGCATCCTCGGCGAGCTCGGCGACATCGGGAAGCTGCGGTTCATCGATCCGGAGACCGGGCGCGGCTACCGGCTCGAGGTGGTCGATGTCGGAATGGCCCCGCGCGGAGAGGTCGCGCCGCACTCGGGGTTCGGTCTCCGCGGCATGACGAACGAGACCGAGGTCCACGTCGTCAGGTTCCGCAAGGTTCAGCTCGAAGAGGTCAGGAGCACGACCACCGGGCGCAGGTTCACGCCCGAGCTCGCCGGCGGAGATGTACAGAAGCTCAGCTTCGAGAAGATCAAGTTCACCGAGAAGGGCGTCGACGTCGTCGAGCAGCACCTCAAGCGGATGGGCAGCGGCGAGATGGAGATGGCGATGCTCGAGCGCCTGCGCGCGATTCATCGCGGCGAGATCGAGGCGACCCCCTTCGACAAAGCGTTCTACTCGCACGAGCTGCGCGAGTCGGTCCGCTACCGCCGGATGGCGGCGACCGAGGAGATGCTCGCGAACCCCGACCTTCGCCACGAGCTGTGGAACCACGCGCACTCGGCGACGCTCGAGGACTACGGCCTGCCCGAGTGGAAGGACGGCAAGCGCACGCTCTTCCACCCCGACATCCCCGAAGAGGGCGGTGGGACGGCGACCGGAGCACGCGGCCCGCGCGAGCGCCCGAACGTGCCGTGGGATACCGAGCAGCCGCTCGGCTATCGCCCGGGCGACGCGACGGCGCAGTCCGAAGGCGGGCGATGCGCGACCTGGGTCTGGGTCGAGGCACTCCGCAACGCGGGCTGGGTCGGTGCGGTCGCCTCGGAGCCGGGCCAGGTCGCCCGCCTCGTGCGCCAGCTCCGCGATCCGCTCACCGGCGAGAAGCTGCCGCGCACCAAGGGCTCGCCCGCGGATCTGATGGCGCAGGCCAAGACGCTCGCGCCGGGCAGCCAGATCGTGATCAGCGCGCTCAGCGAGAACGGCGTCTGGCACGCGATGCTCGGCCGGGTCAACCCCGACGGCACGCTCGAGCTGATGCACGGCCCGCGCGCGACGTACGCCGGCAACGACCGCATCTACTTCGCCGAGCGCGCCGACCTCGCGAAGTTCACCGAGCACCGCTGGTGGGTGCTGCCGCCGTTGCCCGAGGCGCCGCCGCATCTCGGGTTGCGCACGTTGCCGCCGGAGCTCGAGCTTCACGGGCCGCTGCGTCGCGGCCTCGCCGAAGGCAAGACGCTTCCGGTCGAGTCGCGCCGGATGCTGGAGCGCGTGCTGATCGACGGCGACGTACCCAAGGCGCTCGTCAAGTCGATGTCTGATGCGGAGCTGGTTGCCGCAAACCGTGCGCGCGCGATCGAGGAGGTGCCGCGCAAGCTGGCCGAATTGCGCGAGACCGTCGGCCAGAAGCAGCGAGCCGTGTTCGACTCGCTCGTCGAAGATCCGCACATCGGCACGCAGGAAGTCACGCGCCCCACCGCCGACCGGATGGAGGAGGCGTTCGGCGTCAAGGTCCACACCGATGTCCCCGGCCTCGAGCCGCGCGAGATCCGCGTGGTCCCGCTCGACGGCCCGCTTGGCGGCGTCGAGATTCAGATGGGCAAGGGCGCTCGCGTGGGGGACGCGCTGCTGCATGCGGGCGAGGTGGTGGACGGCAAGAAGCTCTCGGGCTTCATGGGCCTCGCGCGCCGCGTGTACGGTGCCGTCGAGAGCCTGGTGAAGACCGGGCGGCTGCCGATCCGCGACACCATCGGCGGCGAGGCGCTCCGCGAACTGCACAAGCTCCCCGGCATCATCGAAGCGAAGCGCGCGTACCTCCTCGACCCGGCCACCGACCCCGTCCTGCGCTTTCAGATCCACACCGAGGTCGCGAACCTCGAGGCCCAGTTCGTGCGCCACATCGACGAGCTCGTCGAGCGCGCCCCGGGCCGCGGCTACGTGGCGAGCGAGGGCGTCAAGGAGGGCGGCGGCGCTGCGGCGGGGCCGAGGTCGGCAGCGGAGCTGGAATACCTCCGCACGTTGCGCGAGGTGGCGCACGCCTTCATGGAGAATGAAGTCCCGAGCCTCCTCTCCCCCGATCCCGCCGTGCGCGCGGAAGCCGAGTCGCGCTTGCAGGCGATGCGAGACCGGGCGTCGGCCTCCGAGGCAGTCATCAAGCGTCGAGCGGCGGGGCCGGATATCGAGAACAAGGCCAACAAGCCGCCGGAACTCGTGAAGCGCGAGCCAGGGAAGCGCGCCCTCGTGAGGGAGGGCCACGCGGCATTCGCGCCCGAGGATCCAATGGACATCCTCGTCCTCAAGCGCGCCATTGCAGAGGATCCCAAGCGGTTTCGAAATGGCATCGACCTCGCGATGGCGTCGATCGACGGCGTGGAGGGCCTGGTCAACGTCAAGAAAGGCGAATCACGGTCGGTCAGACCGGTCGACCGCGAGACCGGAGTGCCCGCGGAGAAGGGACACGGGTACGGGTGGTACCGAGACCAGCTCGCGAAGCTCGATTCCACCGAGATCGGATTCGCCCTCGGTCAGCTGCAGATGGGTCGCGAGCTTCCCGCCAAGTACGCTCCATTCCGCGAGGCGTTGACGGAGCTGCGCGCGGTCATGCTCGAGGTCGAGCTGCATCGCGACAGCCGTAACCTGCTGTTCTCAGCGATGGCACACGAGATGCTCATCAACGGAAAGCTCGTCGGTGGCGAGGTCGTACCGTTCACGATGGACGACCTGCTCGGCTCGCACCCCGCACGCATGCAGGGGGCAGCGGTAGGATTCCGTGCGACCGCCGCGGAGGTAGGCGGGCCCCCGCAACTTGTCAAAAAGGAATCGTGGGGCCTGAAAACCCTCCTGAGAGGGCAAGAGCTGACCGAAGCGCAGAAGATCTCGGTCCTCCGCGACATGAGCGCCGAACGGCAGATCGAGCTCGTGAAGCAGTGGCAGCAACGGTTCCATCCCGGGACGTCCTTCGAGGACCTGCCCCGTCAGCTCGCGGACCTCTTGCACCAGTACTACATTGCGCGGGGACAGGCGCCATGACCCTCACCTTCAAAAATCGCGCGACGCTCGCGCTCCAGCACGCCACCCCGCCCGAGCTCGTCGATGAAACGATCCGCGCGAGCGGGTTCGAGCTCGGGGCCGAATACCCGGCGGAGGAGCTGCGCCGGGAGGAGAAGGTGTACGCGTCGCCTGATCGGCAGACCGTGGTCCGCTATGCGAAGGATCAGTACGTCAGGATCGACGTGCTCACGATCGAGGCGCAGAGCGGAAAGGTCGTCGACCAGACCGTCGCGAAACTGCGCGAAAAGCTCGAGTTCTTCGAGGGCATGGAGCTCAAGGAGCTCGCCGACGATCCGGACTTGGTTCACCGCTGCTTTGGCCTGCGCGCTCTTGCGGCCACGCTGCACGCCAGCTGGGTGGGAGCGATCCTGAGCATTCAGAACGCGTTCAAGGACGAGCGTCTGGAAGTGCGTCGGATCGCCATGCTGTGCTGCGTGCGGTTGGGCTGGTTCACCCTCGCCGTCGTCGTCAGGGCTGCGGCGACCCGAGAGCCGGATCCCGAGCTGCGCGCCGACATGGAGGCGGTCGCGAAGGATCTCGAGGAGACCCCACACATCCCGGGCCGGTCGCCGTGGTAGTCGGGACGATCCCGCCGAAGCTCGAGCGCGCGCTGCTGTATCTCGTGCGCGCGTGCGCAGGGCAGGCAAGCTGGCACCGGCTCGCGACGCGGCTGCCGTCGTACGACGCGCCCCTCGACTTCGACATGATGGTCGCGCTGAAGGACATGCTCGCGCGCGGGCTCGTCACGCGGGAGATGGCGGGCGGCGGGATGGATCGTTGGGGCATCACGCCGCCGGGAGAGAAGCGGCTCGCGCTGCTCGACCAGGTGATCGGGACGCCGGTGTCGCGCGCGGAGCTCGAGGCGCCGGCGAAGGAGCCCGCTCCGCCGAAACTCGCGCCTGCGCCAGGCCCACTGTCGCCCGCTGAGCTGCAGGCGTTCGCAGTGCAGATCGGCAAAGGCGCGCGCGCGACGGTTGCCGCGATCATGCCGTACGTCGACGACGGCCTGCGGTTCTACGCGATCCTGCGCCAGCTGCTCGCCGCGAATCCAGCGAAGGCGCAACGCGTGGCGGAGGTCGCGCTCTATCTCGGGCAGCGCGAGCGCGGCGTGTTCGCGCGCGACATGCTCGCCGATCCGGATCCGGCCGTCCGCGAAGCCTTGTTCCGCGCGTGGACGCCGGTGCGCACGGGCGTGCCCGGCGATCCACTTCCGACCGTGCCCGACGCCGACCTCGACGACCTGTTGCGGCGTGGGCTCACGGACGAATCCACGGCCGTGCGCGAGGCAGCGGCGGCGCTCGCGTTCCTCGCGGTGCGTGGAGCATCGCTGGTGGGCGAGCTGGTCGCTGCACTCGGATCGCCGTCGGACGGCTTGCGGTGGTGGGCGCTACTCGCGCTCGGCGGCGCGCACGATCCGCTGTCGTGCGAGCTCCTCTCGCAGTTCGCCGGGGAGCCGGATCTCGCGCTAGCCTCGGCCGCGATCCGCGCCCTCGGCCAGCGGCCCGACGGCCACGTGCGCTGGCTCATGGGGCTCTCCGATCCACGACCCGACGTGCAGGCGGCCGCGACGTTCGCGCTCGCCACCGTCGTCGCAGGCCTCGACGAGGTGACGCTCGCTCGACTCGCCGCGGATCCGCGCGCCGATGTGCAATCGGCGCTCGCGGCCTATCGCGCCCGCAACTAGCTCAGGGCTTGCCCAGCGCGAAGCCGTTGACCGCCGTGAGCTTGCTCATCTTCGCGCCGCTCCGAACCTCCGCCGGGAACGCCAGCTTGTCGCCAAACGTCACGTACCAGAGCCCCACGCCCGGGCGGATGCCCGCACCATAGACCGCGAGCACGCGGATCGGGTCCGGTGTGACGTCGAGCCCGATCATCCGGGTGTCGCAATGAACGCCATAGCGGATATTCCAGTGGTCATCGATCCCGGAGACCTTGCCCGTGTCGTGGCAGTTGTAGTTCTCCTCGAACGGCGTCGTCACCTTCGCGAACTTGATCTCGAGGTATTCGCCGACACGAGTGACCGAGCCGACCGCGCCGGCCGCTCTCGGCCGTTGCCGGCGGGATCCGGGCACGTTGCGCGGCCACTTCGGCTTCGTCAACCACGGGACATCCCAGGATCTCATGAACTGATCGCCGAGGACCGCGCGCATCGCCATCATGCGCGGTCCGCGTGGCTCGTACGTCAGGTCTTCCGTCACCGCCTGGACGCCCGGGCGATCCGCGGCCGTGTCACATGTCGCGACTGCCTCGCGGACGAGAAAGTTCGCGGGCGACGTGAAGAGCGCCTGAACGTCCGCGAACGAACGATCCGTCGCTGCCGCATGGATCGCGCGCAGATCTTCGCGCGCTGCATCGCAGTCGGCCGCCTCGGGCACCACACCGGTGAAGTAGACGGCGCGCTGAATAGCCACCGCCCGCTCGAGCTCGGCGCGGCGAGCCGCGTAGAGCTGCTGCCAGCCATCGGCCGCTTTGGCGGCCTCCGCGACGACCTCGGCCGGGATCTTGGCCGCGAGAGGGGCGATCTCGCGGTTTGCCACCATCGCGTGGAAGTGGATATGCAGGCGCCCGAGCTCGTTGATGGACGCAGCCTCGCGGTCGATGGCGGACAGATCCAGCCGAGCTACGTCATAAGCGCAGTACGCGCGAGACGCAGCGCCCCGAGTCAGGCACGCCGTCACGGCTTGCAGTCGCAGGAGTGCCGAAGGCTCGTACCCCGGCGTGTCGATCCAGTACAGAAATGACTCGAATGCCTCCGCTCGGGATTGCGGGTCGATCGCCTTGCACCCCAGGGCCTCGCGACGAGCGTCGTCCTCGAAGCGCTCCAGCAGATCTTTCGAGGCCGGCGGGCTCTTGCACAGCTCGGCCGTGTGAGCGGCGACCTCCGCCGGTGTGTGCGTGATGAAGTAACGCAGGTAGCGCTTCTGATCGGCGCCGCTGCTCCCATCCAGTGCCGCCCACCGGGCTCGCGCTCGCGCGACCTCAGCGTTGCGGCGCTGGTAGTTCTTGTGATCCGGTGGAAGGTCACACGCCGCCGCCGCGAGCTGTGCGAGCGCGGCGTCGGATGGGGTGCTCGTGTTGCGGTCGATGTCGTAGTAGACGTTCGCGAACGAGCCACCCGGATACTTGTGCTGGCTCGTGAAGCCAGCGCACCAATCCGGGGCTTCGGGTGGAGTCGCCGGTTTGGCGTACGGTTCGGGATCCAGCGCATCCCTCCAGCGGTCGTACGGAACGTCGGCGAAAGCGGTGGTGGTCGTGGCGATAGCGATCAGGGCAATGAGGAGCGTGCGCATCGTATGTCGCCCGTACCACACGGTAATCCCAGTGGTCCAACCAATTCGTCAGCGCATGCGCAAGTAGCTCAAAGCGCAGGGGCGAGCTGTTCGAGCACCACGTCGCGCGCGGTGATCGCCCGGTCGTACTCCTTCCACAGTTGCGGTGCGCTCCGGTAGCCGTCGGCTGCGTACGGATCCGAGGCGTAGTAAACGAGCGTCCGCGAGATGCATCCCGTCAGCTCGTCCTCGGCACGCGACCACTTCGCGACGAGCTCGCGGAGCGCCGGATCGATGTCCAGGTGGTCCGCCGCCGCCAGCAGCGACCGGCACGGCGCGGCCGAGTCGGCGATCGGAGCGACGGGCAGGTGCGTCCCATGCGGATCGGCGGTCTCGGCAGTCCGCCGCATCGTCAGCGGTGTGATCGCCGCGCGGCAGTCACGGAGCTGCGAGCGATCGTCGATCGCCGGTCGGCCGCCGGTCTCGATCGAGATCGCGGCTTCTGCCGACTGCTCCGTCCGCGAGGTCGCGTGGAACAGAGCGACCGCGCCGATCGCCGTGCCGGCCGTCAGCGACAGCACGCCGCCGGCGACGATCCACGCCGTACGTGATTTCCGTTTGGGCGGCGGTTTGTCCGCGTCATCCTTCTCGCGCTGTCGCTCGTAAGCCAGGCGAAGGGTCTCGAGCTCGGCCTCCAGTGCGTCCACCCGTAGCAGTGCTGCGTCGTGGTCGTTGCGATAGCTCATGTGAAACCTCCCCTTTGAGATTCAACCTGAGCTCGCCTGGTTGATTGTCGAGGGCCGATCGGACGCGCGACGATCGCGCGACCGATTGCATCCAAGCTCGTCGACCAGGTGCCGTAGCGTCGGGCACAATAAACAGGTTGCGCGATCGCACCTCGTCGTTCATGTGCGCGTGTCTCGCCACGGTGATGTCGGGCGTGGCGTGCATGTTCTATCAACTCGCGTGGGTCCGCGAGCTGACCAACGTCACCACCGCGGCGACCGTCGCCCTCGTGCTCGTGCTCGCCGCGTTCATGGCCGGGCTCGGCATCGGCGCGTGGCTCGGCGGTCGCGTGCTGCGCCGCGTGAGACGACCGCTGCTCGCGTACGCGGTGATCGAGCTCGCGGCCGCGGCAATGTTCCTGCTCGGCATTCCGCTCCTCAAGGCATCCGTGCAGCTGCAGGCCGCGACGTCGCTCGCGGTCCAGCTCGTCGCCGTCGGCCTCTATCTCGTGGCCGCGACCACGCTGCTCGGTATGACGTTGCCGCTGCTGATCGCGGGGCTCGCCGCGCAGCCCACGACCGCGAGCCTCGTCACGCGCGAGGCCGCGTACAACTTCATCTACGGCATCAACACGGCCGGCGCGCTCGCCGGATGTCTGCTGTGCGGGTACGTGACGATCGAGCTGGTCGGCCTCGATCGCAGCATCCTCCTCGGTGTCGCGTGCAGCCTGGCCTCCGCGCTCGGCGCGTTCCTGATCGGCCCGGCCCGTACGGCGCCAGCGTCCGCGGATGCACCACGCTCCGCGTCGATCTCGCCGCGCCTGCTCGCGGTGGTCGCGGCCACCGGCGCGATCGCGCTCGCCGCCGAGGTGGTCTGGAGCCGGATGTTCTCGCTCGTCATGCTCAACACGGTCTACGCGTACACGCAGGTGCTCGCTGCCGTGCTCGGCGGCATCGCACTCGCCGGTATCGTCACCGCGCGGATCGCGCGCCGGATGCTCGCGCACGAGGATGCCGAGGCGAGGCTGCTGCGGGTTGCCTTCTGCGCGTTGCTTGCCGCGGCCGTGTGGACGAGCTGCGTGCCGTGGCTCGCGCGCACGATCGCGGCGAGCAGCGGATTCGCGGCGCTGTCGGCGACCGGCGGCTCGATCAAGGCGGTCGTGCTCCTCGCCGGCATCCTCGTGCCCAGCAGCTGCCTCGTCGCCGCCGTGCTGCCGCTCCTGATCGCCGCGACGCGCTCGGGCGAGACAGCGCAGGTGCTGTCGCGGATGTTCGCGGTCAACACGCTCGGTGCGGTGCTTGGCGCGCTTGCCACCGGGCTGTGGCTCTTGCCGGCGCTCGGGCTCGGTGGTGCGCAGCTCGCCCTCTCGCTCTCGCTCGTCGCCGTGACGCTCCTGCTGCCCGGCCGCGTGTTCGGGCGGCGCGGCTGGTTGGCGATCGCGGGTGCCGCCGGCATCGTCGTCGCGCTGCGTTTCGCGGTGGCGCTCCCCGAGGATCTCTACGCGCTGCGGTTCGAGAAAGCGGAGACCATCCTCGAGCTCCGCGAGGGCGTCACGAGCGACGTGCTCGTCAGCGAGGATCCCGCGCAGCATCGGCGGATCTGGATCAACTCGGCGTGGGTCGCCGGCACGGGCGGCGGTCACGCGCTGCTGGGCCACCTCCCGGCGATCAGCGCCGACCATCTCGATCGCGCGCTCGGCATCGCCCTCGGCACCGGGCAGACTTTCGGCGCGGTGCTCCAGCACGGCGCGAAGCACCTCGACTGCGTCGAGATCAACCCCGATGTCGTCGCGATGTCGCGCCGCTGGTTCGGCGCCTTCAACCACGGGCTGTTCGATAACCCCGCCATGACCGTGCACCTCGAGGACGGCCGCGCATTCCTCCGCTCCACCCGCGACCGATATGACCTGATCGTCCTCGAACCGCTGCAGGCCTGGTCGGCAGGAACCACTGCGCTGTACACGCGCGAGTTCTACGAGGACGCGAAGCGCGTGCTGACCGAGGGTGGTGTGCTCGCGCAGTGGATCCCGTTCTACGGCCAGGACACGAGCGCGACGCAGGCGATGGTGAAGACGGCGATCGACGTGTTCCCGCAGGCCTCGCTGTGGCTCGATCAGGAGGACGGCATCCTCGTGCTCTACCAGGGGACGTTCGTGCTGCCGTGGCCGAAGCTGCAGCACGAGCTCGCCGCTCCCGAGCTCGCTGCGCTCCTCGAGCAGAAGCACCTCGATGCTGATACCGACGTGCTGTCGCTGTTCCTGATGGGGCCGCGCGGGCTCGCGAGCTGGACCCACGATGCCGAGGTGCTCGTCGACGATCGCCCGTTCCTCGAGTACGCCGCTGCTCGCCAGATCGCCGACGATCCGTTCCTCGACATCCTGCGCTCGACCGTTCCCCACCTCGAGGATCCGGCCACCTACCTTCCCCCGCGGTCCCTGCGGCGGTCGTGCAGTCGGCGGTGCTCGCGCGTCGCGCCACGCTGTCGCGGCAGCTCTGCCCTCGCGAGCGCTTCGCTGCGTGTACCACCGAGATCGAGGGCGATCTCGCGCGTGCGCCGACCTCGGTCCTCCTCCGTTACGAGTACCGCCAGCTGATCCTCGCGTGGGCCGAGGTCACGCGCGCCACGGCCGTGCATCGCGACCAGATCCTCCTCCGCGGCATGGCCCACGACGCCGATTTCGGCGAGGCGATGATCAACCTCGCGATCGCGTACGCCGAGCGCCATCAGCTCCCCGAGGCGATCGGGCTCGCCCAGCGCGCCCGCACGATCCCGCGCACGCGCGCGAGCGCCGAGCAGCTGCTCGCGAAGCTCGGTGCGCGCTAGCTACGCTTCAGCTTGCTCGCGATGTCGACGAGCTCGAGCATCTCCTTGCGGTAGCCGTCCTTGTCGGGGCCGAGCGCACCCTTCGCGATCGCCTTGACCTGCAGCCACGTCAGCGCCCCGCGCTCCGGTGACTCGTGCAGCAACATCCCGTATCCCGCGACCGCGGTCGCCCAGCGGAAGTCCACCGAGGTCTGCTCGAGGGTCGCGGTCGAGCTCATGATCGCCTGCGAGAACAGCTGCGACGACTTACCCGTCGGAGCCTTGTAGCGGACCTTTACCGTCATCAGCTCGCTCGCTGCCTGGCCGGTCGTGGCGGGCGGGGTCTGGTACTTCAGCTTGTCGACCTTCGGCGCGGGCACGGGCACGCCGGCGGGCACCACCTCGTAGAGCGCGGTCACCGCGTGTCCCGCGCCCACGTCGCCGGCGTCCTTCTTGTCGTCGTTGAAGTCCTGATTCGCGAGCATCCGGTTCTCGTAGCCGATCAGGCGATAGCCGGCGACGGTCGACGGGTTGAACTCGACCTGCAGCTTGACGTCCTTCGCCACGGTGACGAGCGTCGCTCCGGCTTCCTTGACCAGCACCTTGCGCGCCTCCTCGATGGTATCGATGTATGCGTAGTTGCCGTTCCCCTTGTCGGCGAGCTTCTCCATCGTGGAGTCCTTGAGGTTGCCCATGCCGAAGCCGAGCACCGTGAGGAACACGTCGTGCTTGCGCTCGTCTTCGATCAGGCGCGTCAGGTCGCCCTCGCTGGTCAGGCCGACGTTGAAATCTCCGTCGGTGCACAGGATGACGCGGTTGATCCCCTTGTCGATGAAGTTCGCGCGTGCCTGATCGTAGGCGAGCTGGATCCCTGCCGCGCCGTTCGTGGAACCACCGGCCGAGAGCGTGGCGAGCGCGTTCTTGATCTCGACCTTCTTCGAGCCGGGGGTGGACCGAAGGACGATGCCGGTGTTGCCCGCGTAGACAACGATGGCGAGCCGATCCTGTGGCCGCAGTTGATCGACGAGCAGGCCCATCGCCTGGATCAGCAACGGGAGCTTGTTCTCGCTCTCCATCGAGCCGGAGACGTCGAGGAGGAACGTGAGGTTGCGCGCCGGCACTTTCTCGTCGGCAATCGCCTGCGTCTGCAGCGCCACGCGCACGAGCTTGAACGCCGCGTTCCACGGGCTCGGACCGACCTCGGTATGGATCGAGAACGGATTCTTCCCGGTCGGCGCGGGATAGTCGTAGTGGAAGTAGTTGATCATCTCCTCGACGCGGACCGCGTCCTGCGGTGGCAGCGCACCCTCGCGCAGGAACCGCCGCGTGTTCGCGTACGACGCGGTATCGACATCGACCGAGAACGTCGAGAGCGGCGCCGCGCTGACCCGCAGGAACGGGTTGTCGTTGACCCGGTCGTAGGCCTCGGTGTTGTGCCCGATGCCCATGCCATCCGCCTGCGATCCAGCCGCCATGCTCGGCGGTGGTGGCGAGCCCTGCGATCCGGCCGCTGCACCGAGAGCACCCTGGAACGTGCGCCCCGGGATCGGGATGTTCTTGATGTAGTTCTTGTCGATCGTGATGCCCTGCGTTGTCGATGTGGGATCGATGGTGGGCGCGGTGCTCTGGATCGAGATCACCTCGCCGCCGCTCTTGCTCGTATCGAGCGTCTGGAACACCGGCGTCCTGACGCCAACCTTGACCGTGATGTTGGCGCGCTCGATCGTGAGGTCGAGGTAGTAGAACGTGATCATGTACGTGCCGGGCGGCAGGTTCGTGATCGTGTAGAAACCCTTCTCGTCGGTGATCGCCGTCTGTGCGCCCTGCAGCGCCGGCGAGGTGGCGACCACGGTGACGCCCGCGAGCAATTCGCCGGTTCCCTTGGCTTTGATCACACCGGTGACCGCGCCCGAGGTGGCGCTCTGTGCCCACACCGATGTATCGCGCTGGTCCACGAGGCCGAGCGCGCCGACGGCGATTGCTGCTGCGAACAGGGTCTTGGCGATCCTCATGTCCTCGTTGTGACAGGCCGCGATCAGCGCTGATACCGCGCGCTCGTCACACCGTGTCAGTCGTCGCCACGACGAGTACGCGTCGCAGGTCGCACCCCGCGTGCGCGGAATATCCGCTCGATCTCGGCGTTCTGGCTAGCCAACGGCGCGGTTGCGGCCGGAGCGCTTCGCTTCGTACAGGTTCGCGTCGGCGCGTGCGATCAGATCGGTGACCGTGCCCGGCGCCTGCGGATCCACCGTCGCCACGCCGAGGCTGATCGTCGCCGGGATCCAGATCTGGTCGTAGGCGAACGGCTGGCTCTCGACGAGCGCGCGCAGCACCTCGGCATACTGCAGTGCGCCCTCGCGGTGGGTCGCGGGGAGCACCACGGCGAACTCCTCGCCGCCATAGCGCGCGAGCAGATCGGTGTTGCGCATGCGCGGCGCGAGTCGGCGGCACATCTCCTTGAGCGCCGCGTCGCCGGCGAGGTGACCGTGGGTATCGTTGATCTTCTTGAAGTGGTCGATGTCGACCATGATCAGCGACAGCGGCGTCTGCTGGCGCACCGACGTGGCGAGCTCGCGCTCCATCAGCTCGAGGAAGTAGCGCTTGTTATGGACGCCGGTGAGGCCGTCCATGATCGACATCCGATAGATCTCTTCGTGGTAGGCGGCCTCGATGTTGTCGCCCGAGAGGAACTTGCAGATCGCGACGCCGGTGCGGATCAGGTCGCCGTCCTTGAGCTGCTGCGTGGCGATCTTGACGTCGTTGACGTGCGTGCCGTTCGTGGAGCCGAGATCCTCGACATACCAGCCGAGCGAGTCGCGGTAGATCCGCGCGTGGCGGCGCGACAGGCCCTCGCCTTCGAGCGGGATCTCGAGGTCCTCGAGCCGGCCGACGAAGTGCTCCTGCTTGTTCAGCGCGAACCGCTTCCCCATCGAGGTGCCCGATGGATAGATCGAGACCAGCACCGCGTCCGCGTTGCCACCCGCCCCGGTCTTCCGGGGAATCACCGGGGCCTGGAGGAAGGCGGTCTTCTCCTTCTCGTTCGACATACTCCTTGGACAGCTTACTCCTTCACCAGCGGGTGCTGCACGTAGCGCGGGGAGAGTTGGCTCGATCCGTCCAGATCGTCTCGTTGGGGTGCGTCTAGCGCAGAGTCCCGAGCGCCTTCGCGAGCCGGCCCACACCGTCTTTGATGTTCTCCATCGACGTCGCGTACGACAGCCGCACGAAGCCAGGCGCGCCGAACCCGGAGCCGGGGACCACGGCGACCTTGCCGACCTCGACGAGCCAGTCGCACAGCTGCACGTCGTCGTCGAGGATCGAGCCCTCGGGCGACTTCTTGCCGATGTAGGCGGAGAGGTCGGGAAACGCGTAGAACGCCCCCTTCGGCTCCCGGCACTGGACGTTTGGAATCGCGCGGAGGAGCTTCACCATCTCGACGCGGCGCTCGTCGAACGCCTTGCGCATGGTGCCGACGCAGTCCTGGGGACCGGTCAGCGCGGCGAGGGTGGCGATCTGCGCCACGTTCGTCGGGTTCGAGGTCGACTGGCCCTGGATCTTCGCCATCGCCTTGATCAGCGGTAGCGGGCCCGCCGTGTAGCCGATGCGCCAGCCGGTCATCGCGTAGGTCTTCGAGACGCCGTCGACGAGGATCGTGCGCTTCGCGACCTCGGGGTTGATCGACGCGATCGAGACGTACTCGGCATCTCCGTAGACGAGCTGGCGGTAGATGTCGTCGGAGATCACGAGGATGTCCTTGTCGACGATGACCTTCGCGAGCGCCTCGATCTGCGCGCGCGTGTACACCGCGCCGGTCGGGTTCGACGGGTTGTTGAGCACGATCGCGCGCGTGCGGGCGGTGCACGCGGCCGCGACCTGCGCTGCGGTGACCGCGAAGTCATCCTCGGCCTTGGTCTCGAGGATCACGGGGCGACCGCCGGCGAGCATCACCATGTCGGGGTAGCTGACCCAGTACGGCGCGGGGATCAGCACCTCGTCGCCCGGATCGATCAGCGCCATGAACAAGTTGTAGAGCGAGTGCTTCGCGCCCGACGACACGAGGATCTGGTCGGGCTCGATGGTCATCTTGTGGACGCCGGAGAGCTCCGCGGCAATCGCTTTGCGCAGCGCGAGCGTGCCGCCGACCTCGGTGTACTTGCCGGAGCCGGGCTTATCGAGCGCGGCGTGGACCGCCGCCTTGATGTGATCGGGCGTATCGAAGTCGGGCTCGCCGGCGCCGAAGCTGACGATGTCGATGCCGTCGGCCTTGAGCTTCGCGGCCTTCGCGGTGACCGCGAGCGTGATCGACGGCTTGATGGGGTCGAGGCGGGACGCGATCTTGATCGGAGTCGGCATGGCTCACTTCCTGTATTTCGCCGCGAGCGCCGCGACCACCGCGGGCGGCACGAGGCCATTGACGTCGCCGCCGAGGCTGGCGACTTCCTTCACGAGCGACGACGAGACGTAGTGGTTTCGTTCGTCGGTCATGAAGAACACGGTGTCCACGCCGGGCGCGAGCCGGCGGTTCATGTGGGCGAACTGGAACTCGTACTCGAAGTCGGCGAGGGCACGCAGGCCGCGGACGATCACCGTGGCACCGCGGTTCTTGCAGAACTCGACGAGCAGGCCCTCGAACACCTGGAACTCGAGGCGCTCGCCGAAGGACGGCAGCGCCTCGCGGATGAACTCCATCCGCTCCTCGGTGGAGAACAGCGGATTCTTCCGCATGTTCGGCGCGATCGTGACGACGACGGTCTCGAACAGCGCGAGGGCGCGCTTCAGGATATCGAGGTGACCATTCGTGATCGGGTCGAACGTCCCCGGGTACACAGCGATCGACTGAGATTGAGTCATGACGGCACCTCGAAGAGCGAGATCATGGTGTCGCCATAACGGCGCTGGTCCGTTCGTAGCAGAGATCCCAGGGTGTCGGGGGGCGCGTTGCGGCGATCGTGCTCGATGACGATCACCGCATCGGGGGCAAGGTGTGCAACGGGCAGCGCGAGCACCGAGCGCGTCGCGAGATCCGTCGCGTAGGGCGGATCGATGAACACGATACGCCACGGCGTACCGGGCACCAGGCGCGCGGCCTGGGCCACCGCATCGCCGGCGATCACCCGTGCGCGGGCCTCGAGGCCGAGGTCCTTGAGGTTCGCACGAACCGCCGTCAGCGCCGGTTTGCCACCATCGACGAAGGTGGCGTGGGCGGCGCCGCGTGACAGCGCCTCGATGCCCAGGCCGCCGGAGCCCGCGAACAGGTCGAGGACGTGATCGCCCTCCACCGAGCCGAGGATATTGAACAGCGCTTCGCGCACCTTTTCCGAGGTCGGGCGCGTATCGCGGCCTGGAGGGGCCTTGAGGACCCGCCCGCCGTGGGTACCGCCGACGATGCGCACGGGACGCAATCTACCCTGGGATTGTTTTTGTGGTCCCGGCGGGAGTCCCTTACAATTTGCGGGCATGTCTGGGGTCGGGAACCTCTCCGCGTGGCTGCTCGACGGCGCACTGGCGCGTGGAGCCGGGCCCAAGCCGGCGCTCCGCGAGGGCGACCGGATGTGGACGTTCGCCGAGCTCGCGACCACGGTCGCCAAGCTGTCGGGCGCGCTGCGCACCCTGAAGCTGCAGCGTGGCGAGCGCGTGCTGATCCTGATGCGCGACACGCTCGAGGCCGCCGCGGCGATCCTCTCGGTGATCCACGCGGGCGCGGTCGCCGTGCCGGTCAGCGAGCTGTCGACGCCCGATGACCTGCAAGAATACGTGGTCCACGCGGGCGCGGTGCTCGCCATCGTCGATCCGCCCCACGAGGCGGTGGTCGATGCGGTGCGCTCCGAGACGCCGAACCTGCGCGAGGTGATCTGCGTCGGTGCGAAGCTTCCCAGCAGCCAGGACTTCCAGGCGCTGATCGATGCCGCGACGGCGCAGCCTTCGGTGCCGATGGGGTCCGACGACGTCAGCCTGCTGCTCTACTCCGCGGGCTCGGGTCCGGGCGAGCTGCGCGCGGTTCCACACTGCCAGCGTACGATCGCGGCGGCGCACGAGTCGTTCGCGCGCGGCCTGCTCGAGCTGACCGAGAACGATCGGATCCTCTCGGTCGCGCGGCTGTCGACGGCATACGGGCTCGGTGCCGGTCTCCTGCTGCCGCTCGCGGTGCCGGCGGAGTCGCTGCTGTTTCCTGCCCAACCGCAATCCGACCCGCTGTTCGCGGCCCTCGAGAGTTACAAGCCCACGGTGTTGTTCGCGACGCCGTCGGTGTACGCGCAGCTGGCGCACGACGCCGAGACGCAGAAGATCGACAAGCCGCTCGCGAACCTGCGCCACGCGGTCGCTGGCGCCGAGGGCATGCCGGAGCGGTTGATCCCGCGGATCCGCGCGGTGCTCGGCACCGAGGTCGTCGTCGGTTACGGCTTGACGGAGATCTTCCAGTTCGCGCTCGCCGGCAAGAGCAACGATCCGGGTGCGCGCCCGGGCGTGTGCGGCAAGCCGCTGGTCGGCGTCCAGGCCCGCCTCGTCGACGACGATCGCGATCCGGTCGGGCTCGACGAGATCGGAACGCTCGAGCTGCAGAGCGCGTCGCTGTTCACCGGGTACTGGGGCGGCGGGAACACCGGCGAGATCGATCTGCGCTCGGATGGTTGGTTCACCACGCGCGATCGCTTCATGATCGATCGGGAGGGCTACTACCATCACTGCGGCCGCGTCGATGACCTGTTCAAGGTCGGCGGCAAGTGGGTGTCGCCCGGCGAAGTCGAGCGCGCGCTGACCTCACACGAGGCGGTGTGGGAGGCCGCGGTGATCGGTGCCGCCGACGACGAGGGCCTGATCAAGCCGTTCGCGTTCGTGGTCACGAACGTCGGGCAGCAGGGCGGCCCGAAGCTCGAGGCCGAGCTCCGGGACTTCGTGAAGAACGTTCTCGCGCCCTACAAGTATCCGCGGTGGTTCGAGTTCGTCGATGCGCTGCCGCGCGGGCCGGGCGGGAAGCTCCTGCGTTACAAGCTACGCACGCCGAAGCAGAAGCGCCGGCGCGCCGAGACCGGGCACGACAATCCGGTGCTCTCCAGAACCGACACCAAGCCGGGCGACAAGCCCGGGAAATGATCGACGCGATCGGGCATGCGCTCGCTGCGATCTGCGGTGAGCGCGAGGTGCTCGCGCGGATCGGCGGTGTGCTCGGAGAGACCGCGCGTGCGGGCCTCGCGCACGATCAAGCGAAGCGCGCGGCGGCGATTGCAAGTCCCACGAACGTGGGGCGCGCCGCAATCCCGGAGGGATTGCGGAGGTCGATCGCGGCGGCGCGCGCGCCGGTCCCGCCGGGGTTGCGCGGCGTCGATGGAAGCTGGATCGAGGCGGCCCTCGCCGAGCTGCCGGAGCGGGCGCGGGCGGCGCTCGCCGAGGGGCCGATCAGCGAAGTAGACGTGTGGCTGGTCCGCCGGGCATGCGCTGGGCTGGTGCCGTTGCCGCCGACCGATCCCGCGCTCGCGCGTCCCCGGGTGCCGGTCGACGTGCTGCGGATGAACGTGGCCGCGTTGCGTGCGTGGCTCGCGGAGGTGGGCAGAGATCAGCTCGCATTCGCGCTCGGCGAGCACGCGACGGCAATCGGTGATTCGCTCGCGGCGGCGATCGTGCGGATCGCGCGCGCACCGCGCCTCGGCGAGCTCGGTCCTCGGCGTGCGGCGGTGGAGCGCGCCGAGGGCGATCCGCTCGTGATCGGTGTCCGCGCCGTGGCACCGCACCTGGAGCCGGTGATCGCGCGGGGCCTCGTGCTGCGGTTCCCACATCCGGAAGGTCGGGTGTTCGCGCGCGAGCTAACTGCCCATGCCGCTGCGCGATCTGCCGCGTGGCCGGCGCTGATCGCCCGGTAACGGTTGGGGTTGCAGGGCGGCGCGGGCTCCCGCACCATCTAGCGATGGGCAAGTGGGCGCTCGCGTGTCTCGTCGTGTGTGGTGCGTGCGCGAACAACGTCGCGTTCGACAAGGCGACCGGTCCCGATGGGAAGATCAAAGGGGCGCTGCCGATCGCGCTCGCGGAGAACGCGGGCAAGGCGAAGGGCATCGTCACCTACCCGGGCGGCGATCGCATCGACTGGAAGATGATCGAGCTGCCCGAAGGGCAGAAGGGGCGACTCGAGCTCCAGATGACGTACTCGACCCCGCGTCCGGGGTTGCGCGTCACGTTCGACGTGTTCGATCAGTGGAACGTTCCGGTCAAGGAGGCTGCCGTCAGCGGCAAGGGCAAGATCAAGTCCGCGACGGTCTCGAAGGCGGCCGGCAAGTACTTCGTGCGGATCTACGCGCCGCGCCGCGGTGACGCCGGGCAGTACAAGCTGAGCGCGGAGTTCCACCCGGAGGTCAAGGTCGACGGCTGGGACCCGACGAAAGTGCCGGTCGCCGATCCGCCGAAGCTGGCGGAAATTCCGGAGCCGGTGTCGACCTGCCAGGTGTTCGATGAAAAAGATCCGGTGTGCGCCACCAAGTGCCCGTCCGGGGCGCCGGTGGACTGGAAGGGCTGCCCGAAGGCGACGCCACCGGGTGGTACCGGCGGTATCGTCGTGCCTCCTCCGCCGCCTCCTCCGCCTCCCGACAAGCCCATCGTCGCGCGCGTGCTCAAGGTCGATATCAGCGGCGATGGGATCGATGTCACGGTCGGTGGCGGGTCGGAGCTCGGCGTCGGCAAGGGCTGGAAGGCCACCGTGCTTCGCGGGACCACGACGACGCCGCTGTCGGGCGGCGCGGGCACCGTGGTGCGCGTCAACAAGACGACGACGATCGTGCACGTCAAGCTGACGACCGGCCAGATCGGCGAGAACCCGAACGTCCAGCTGTCGCCTTGAAGCCGGGGCGCGTGATCGGCGGTGACGAGCACGATGCTCGGTCGCTGGCCGAGAAGATCGTGGCGGAGGCGCGCGTCGAGGCCGAGCGGTTGAAGCGCGATGCGGCGGAGCTCGCTGCGGAGCTCGTGCGCGAGGCGCGGGTCACGGCGGAGCGAAATGCCGCGCGGACCACGGGCGCGCAGGTCGCCTCGGAGACGGTCGCGGTGCCGGCGCTAGCGACCGGTGCGGTCGACGAGGTCGTGGGGCTCGTGATCCGCGCGACGGTGCCGAGCGTGGCGCTCGGTGAGATCGTGAAGATCGATCGGCGCGATCGCTCGCCGCTGCCCGCGGAGGTCGTCGGGTTTCGCGGCGAGCAGGCCGTACTGCTGCCGCTCGGCGATCTCGCGGGCGTGGCGCCGGCGGCGAGCGTGTGGCGCACCGGTGCGCCGCTGACGATCCAGTGTGGCGACGAGCTGCTCGGGCGCGTCCTCGATGGCATGGGCGCGCCTCTCGACGATGGTCCGCCGCTTGCGGGCGAGACCTGGGCGGTCGATCGTCCCGCGCCGGCGGCGCTATCACGGCCACCGATCACGGTACCGCTGCCGACGGGCGTACGCGTGCTCGATGCGATGCTGACGCTCGGGCGTGGCCAGCGGGTGGGATTGTTCTCGGCGGCGGGTGTTGGCAAGTCGACGCTGCTCGGGCAGATCGCGCGCGGCGCGAGCGCGGACGTGATCGTGCTGTGTCAGGTCGGCGAGCGCGGCCGCGAGCTGGCGGAGCTGCTCGGCGACGAGCTCGCACCGGCGCGCGCACGTACCGTGGTGGTGTGCGCCACGAGTGATGCGCCGGCGCTCGTCAGGCTGCGCGCGATCCACGTGGCCACCGCGATTGCCGAATGGTTTCGCGAACGGCGGGGGGCATCGGTGCTCCTGCTGTGCGATTCGCTGACCCGGGTGGCACGTGCGCAGCGCGAGGTCGGGCTGTCGGCGGGGGAGCCGCCGGCGCGCCACGGGTATCCGCCGAGCGTGTTCGCGCTGCTGCCGCAGCTGATCGAGCGCACCGGAGCGACGCGGTCGGGGGTGATCACCGCGCTGTACACGGTGCTCGTGGCAGGTAACGATCTCGACGAGCCGATCGCCGACGAGGTGCGTGGGCTCGTCGACGGGCACATCATCCTCGATCGACGGCTCGCGCAGCGCGGGCACTTCCCGCCGATCGATGTCGTTGCGAGTAACTCGCGGCTGATGCACCGCGTGATCGATTCCGGCCATGCGGCGGCGGCGGCGCGCGTGCGAACGCGGCTCGCGATCTATGAAGAGAATCGAGATCTCGTGACGCTGGGCGCGTATCAAGCGGGCCGCGACCCGGCGATCGACGATGCGATCGCCGCTTACCCCGCGATCGAGCGTCTCCTGCGCCAGCGGCGCGACGAAGGCTCGGACTGGGAAACCTCCCTCGCCAGCCTGCTGACACTGTCTGGAAATCGCTGACGTTGGGGGGACCAGGCTCCGGCCCGCCGCCTCAGCGAGATGCGGGCGTTGCAGTGACTACGCATCAAGCGCATGTTCTGCGCGCGACCTGGCATACACTGCGCACGTCGTTTCGCTGGGTTGCCCGGTTTCCCAGCGCCGATCCACGCGAACCTACCGTGGCGCACGCCTTGCTGAATGCACGAGTTCCGTGCGCCGCCGTCCTAACAAGCTCACCAATCCCATGACCCCTATCGGCCCGGTGCCGTTTGTCGGCCGGCAGCAGGAGCTGACCGAGCTGAAGCAGCACCTCGCGCTCGTCTCGCTCGTCTCGCTCCACGGAGCGCTTGGCTCCGGCAAGACGCGACTCGTCGGCGAGCTCGCGCCTGGGCTCGGTGCGCCGTGCACGTTGATCGAATGTCACCCGGGCGACCGCGCAAGCGCGCTGCGAGCTCGTGCCGAACGCGCGCTGCGCTGTGTGCCCGGAACGCTGACGCAGACGCTCGCCGCGACGTCGCGCGTGCTCGTGATCGATGACATCCAGCACCTCCGTACCGACGAGGCGACGAGCCTGCTCGGACCGCTGCTGCTCGGGCCAACGGCGCTCGGGCGGGTGGTCGTGGTCGGGCGCGATCCGCTCGCGGCCGCGGTTGGATCGCAGATCGCCGAGGTCGAGCTGCAGGGCCTCGACATGGACGCCGCCGGATCGATGTGGGCGAGCCTCGAGGAGACCTACGGCGAGACGGCCGGCTTCGATGCCGCCTATGCCCGCACGCGTGGCCTCCCGCTCGGCCTGCGCCGCGAGTTCGCGCGCGCACGGTTCGGCGCGTCGGCGTGGGAGCTGTCCACACTCGAGCCGCCGGCGCGCGCTGCCCTCGAGGCGCTGGCGATCCTGCGTGCTCCCGTCGCGCCCGCTGCGATCGCGGCGCTCGCGCCCGGTGTGGATATCGAAGCTGCGCTCGCCAGCCTCGTCGCGCGGCAGCTCGCGGATGGCGCGGGCGATGGCCGCATCGTCGTGCACGAGGTCGTTCGGGTCGACGTGCTCGCGCAGATGCACCCCGACGAGAAGATCCGATTGTCGTCCGCTGCGGCCGAGCTGGTCGCGAGCACCGCCGCGCTGTCGACGGGGCCGCGCCTCGCGTGGCAGGCCGGTGACGACGGCGCGTTCGGCGCGATGGACCAGATCACGCGCGTGCGCGAGGTCGTGTGGCACTGGCTCGCCGCCGGTGATCGCGATCGCGCTGCCGAGACCCTGCTCGATGATCGCGAGCTCGCTGCGCGCAGCGGTGGTGCCGGCGAGTTCGAGTCGCTGCTCGATGCGCTCGGTGACAAGCCGCGACGCCGCCAGCACAACCACGGTGGTGTCGCCGAGACCGGAGCTGCGGAGCTGGTGCGAGCGGCGATCGATCCCGAAAAGTCGCGTGCGCTCGCTGCGCTGCGCATCGAGATCGCGGTCCGCGGAGGTCGGTTCACCGAGGCGTTCGAGCGTGCGAGCGCGGCGCCGGGCGCGGTGTCCCCGATCGTCCACGCGGAGCTGACGCTCGCGTCCGGAGATATTGCGGCGGCCCGCCGCGCACTGACCGGACTCCTCGGCGCGAGCGATCCGAGCGATCGGGCTCGGGCCGTGGCGCTGCTCGTCGAGCTCGAGCTGCTCGCCGGCAAACCCGATGTTGCCGCGGCGCAGCTCGCGTCAGCCGGTGATCTCGCGGGTGCGGATCCGCTGGCTCGCGCGCGCGTTCATCTCGTCACCGCGCGCCTCGACGAGTACATGGGCCGCGTCGCCGCGATGCGGAGCGCGCTCGCGCGCGCGCACGGTGCCTGCAAGAGCGTCCCGGTGTGTCTCGAGGCGAGCGAGCTGTCGGCGATCGTCGATGCGCGCCGGGCCGTGGGGCTCGCGCGAGAGGGCCGGCTCGTCGAGGCTGCCACCGCGCTGGATGCGGCGGACGCGATCGCCCGCGATCTGGATGCGGTCAGCGTCGCCGACGAGGTCCTCGCAGCGCGAGCGCTCGTCGCACGGCGCCGCGGTGACAGCTCCACGGCCGCCGCGCTGCTGCACGACGTGGTGCGCGCGCGTCGCGAGCGCGGCGACGAGCTCGGCGCCCTGCGTGCGGAGCTCGATCTCGCAGAGCTCGAGATCGTTCGCGGTCAACCGGCCATGGCCGCGGAGCTCGCCTCCGCTGCGCTTGCCTCGAGCGTGCGCCGCGAGCTCGGCCACCTCGCCGCGCGCGGCTCTGCGGTGGTCGCCGCGATCGATCTGCTCGAGTTCCGCCTCGAAGCCGCGCTGCCGCGCCTCGAGGAGCTGCACGGCTCGCCGGCGCTCGACGCGGCCTCCGCCGCCACGGTCGCCGTCAATCTCGCTGCGGCGCGTGCTCAGAGTGGGCAGCGCGCGGGCGCCGTCGAGCTGGCGCAGAACGCAGGTGCCGAGGCGCGCGACGAGCTCGATCGCCGGCTCGCCGGTGCCGAGGTCGCGCTGGCCGCGGGCGATGTGGGCCTCGCTCTCGAGCTCGCCCGCGACACGGCGGTTCTCGCCGAGCGCGCGCACCGCACCATCGAGCTCGCCTCTGCGCTCGTGATCGTCGCCCGCCTCGAGCTCGCGCGTGGTGATCGCGGCAATGCACGCGCGGCCGCCACCCGCGCCGCCCGCGAGGCTGCGGCCGCCGGTCTGGTTCGCGCGCGCGTCCTCGCGCTCCTCGCGCTCTCCGCGCTCGCGCGCGATGATGACGACGCACCGTCCGCGGTGTCCTACGCGCGCGACGCCGCCGAGCTGGCGATGACCGCGGGCCTGCCCGTCGAGCGGCTCGTCGCGCACGCCGCGCTCGACGCCATCTCGGGGCACGAAGCCGTCGCCGATCCATCGGCGCCCAGCGCAGCCACCATGGCCACGACCGCGATCGAGGGTGCGGCGCGCCTGCTCACCGACCTCGGGCTGACCGCGCAGCGACCGTTCCGGGTGATCGACGCCGAGGGTGTGCCGAGCGATGTCTCCGACGCGAACCCCGAGGTCCTCCGCCTGCCGGCGCGCGCGCTCGCCGTTGACGGCGTCCGCGAGGTGATCTGGCGTCACGGCGTCGAGCTCGCCGACCTGCGCCGCCGCTCGCTCCTCAAGCGGCTCCTGTTCCTGTTCGCCTCGGCCCCCGGGAAGGTGTTCTCGAAGGAGGCCATTGTCCAGGCCGTGTGGAACGTCGAGTACCACCCCCTGCGCCACGACGCTGCCCTGTTCACGAACATCATGCGGATCCGCCGCATGCTCGGCGAGGACGGCTCGGAGATCATCCGGGTGACCGAAGATGGCTACCGTTTCGTCCCGCCCCGTGATTTCCTCTTTGTCATCCCCCGGTGAAGACAAAGGCCAAAGCGAAGACGAAGCAGAAGGCCAAGCCGGCCGCTCCAAAGACGCGCGCGAGGGCCAAGGCGAAACCGAAGGCCAAGCCGGCGAAGAAAGCTGCAAAGCGAGCCGCGCCGAAGAAGACGGCCTCACCGAAGCGTTCGGCCGGCTCGAAGTGGGTGGGCTTCGTCGAGAAGCACGGCGTGGTCCTCGCCTCGGCCAAGGGCCCCGTGCCGTCGGTCGCCGAGGCGATCGCGGGCGAGCCGATCATCGGCAGCTGGTGGTCCCACGCAAAAGCGCAGGTCATCTTCGACGCCCTCTCCGAGATCGACGATGACGTCGACATCCGCTGCTTCAAGCTCGTCGACGGCAAGGTCACCTTCGTCCACCGCCGGATGTGGCCCGCCCTCGTGCGCCTCGCCCGTGAAGGCCGGCTGCCCGCCGACCGGGTCGCGAGCGTCCAGCAGGAGCACATGCCGACGGGGGAGCATCGGAATCTGGTGACGCCGTTCCCGGACTGGGTGCCCGACGAGGTTGCGGCGGCCGCTGATGCGATGTCGACGGATCAGGCGCGCGCGCAGCTCGGCGCCTGGGCGTAGCGCGTCGTTCGCCCGCTCCATGATCGCTGCGTCCTTGTAGGCTCGTGGACACCGCGTTGTTGGCGCGCTCCGCGACGCACTTCGGTGCTCTCGGTCGGCGCCCCGCGACGCACTTCGGTGCACCCGGTTGGCGCGCTCCGCGAACTTCGGTGCTTCCCGGTTGGCGCGCTCCGCGACGCACTTGGGTGCTCCCGGATGTTTAACAGGAGACCCGGAGACACGGAGCAGAGGGTTTTTTCCGCTGCGCGGAGAAAATTCTCCGATCTGCTCCGTGTCTCCGTGTCTCCTGTTAATTAGTCCGAAGGGGAGGCGGTGACAGGGAAGCGGCGACGGGAAGCGGCGGTGACGGGAAGCGGGAAGCGGCCCGCTGCGGCGATCCCGATGCGGCGCCTCCGATGCGGCGTCTCCAAGCCGAATCTCCCCATCCTCCCGCGGCTCGTCCCGAAACGCGAACAGCGCCGCCCGAAGGCAGCGCTGCACGCAGCGATCAGTCGTGAACTACTTGGTCGCGGGGGCCGCTTCCTTGGTCTTCGCCGGCGTCTTGGTCTTCGTCGTCTTCGCCTTCACGTCCTTCTTCGGCGCGTCGGTGGCCGGCTTCTCGTCCGCCTTCTTGTCGGTGGCGGGTGCGTCGGTCTTCTTGTCGACGGCCGGGGCATCGGCCTTCTTGTCGGCGGCCGGGGCCTTCGCCTTCGGGGCTTCGGCGGCAGCGAGCATCGGGGTGGCGAGGGTTCCGATGATGAGAGCTGCACGGATCATGTTGCGCATCGACTGACTCCTGGAAAATGCATTTTGCCGTGATTGGCGAGCGGGGTATGTGCATCGGATGTACCGGCGATGCGTCGCGATCGCGCGCGGTTACGATTGTGCGAGCGGGGCAATTCGTCCTCGCGGGGCGGTTAGCCGCGCGATGCGGCGGAATGCCCGGACGATGAAATCGTCGTCGGTGTTGGCGACGGGCGAAACGCCCGGACGCGCCGGCGGCCCTGCGTCAATTCAAGAGCTGCGTCGGTACGACCGTCGCAGGCACCGAGAGCGCCGTGACCTGTGCGGCGATCGCTGCATCCTCTGCAGCCTCGGCCGCGTCCCACATCGCGAGGCGCCTGCGGTTCTGTCGGCGCCGCCGGAGGAACGCAAGCGATAGCAGCACGGCGCACAGGATCCAGACAGCGAGCCCGAGCAGACCGATCGGCAGCAGCATGTAGCGCGTGGTCAGATCGCTGCGCCACTCCTCGAACAGCTCGTGCAATGGCTTGCCGAACGCTGACTTTGCCGCGCTGTCGAGATCCCCGGTCCGCCCGACCGCGGTGAGGAAATTGCGGAACGGCCATCGGTCGCCGTCGTCCTGCTTGTCCTCCCAGCGACCGCGCCGCGACAGGAACCCGACGAAGTCGTAGCTCTCCGCATACGCGCGATTTGCGGGCATCTCCGCCGCCGGGAACGTGCGGTCGAGCTCCGACAGGGGAACGATACCGCCGAACCACGCCATCCCGGCGAGTGTCTCGGTGCGCTCCCACGACCACTCGCCCGAATGCTGGTAGGCGAAGCCTTCGTGCAGCCAGTGCGGCGCTCGATCGCCGATCGCGACGCCGAGGGCGATATGCCCGAGCTCGTGCTTGAGCGTGCTCATCGCATCGACGCCGACCGCGCCGCGCTTCAGCGCCACCGAGATGATGCCGAGATCCGGGTACGCCACGCCGATCGCCCATTCAGGCGCGCCGCGACCACCGGGAGCCACCTCGGCCAGGTCGCGCGCGTCGCGCACCAGCCGTACCTCGATCGCTCGAGGCATCGGCAGGTCGACGAGATCCTCACCGATTCGCGCAAGCGCCGCCTCTGCACCGCTCGCGAGCTGGATCGCCGTGTCCTCGAGTCCGGGCTCCGCGTACACCGTGATTCGCCCTCGGCTCGCCGCCGGGACCAGGCCAGGCGCCGCATCGGCGGTCGACACCCAAGCGAACACACATACGAGAAGCGCGAGCAGCGCCTTCACGGGTAGTGCAGCTCCACGTGCTGCGTGTTCTCCGCGGTGTCGTACGCGTACATCACGCCGAGGCCGAGCGCCGCCGCACCGAGCAGCGCGCCATAGACCCACCACTTCGTCGGTTCCTCGGCCTTTCCGACCTTGCGCCCGCGGCCCTTCGGATCCTCGACGAGCAGCGGCTGATCGGGATCGGGCGCGCGATCGTTCCACGTCTGCACGCGATCGGTGATCAGCACGACGAGCCGGTCCGCATCGGAGATCGGGCCGATCCCATCCTCTCCGCCCAGTCGACGCGGCACTTCGCCCGCGCCGATGTGTCCCCACGCCTCGAGCGTGTTGCCTCGCCGGATCAGCGCGACGCGCGCCCTGACCTGCACGAGCACCGTACCGAGCTCGGTGGGGGAGGGCAGCGCGCCCTTCCAGCCCGCGACCCGCGCGGCAAGGGCAGCGGTCGGCGCCGCCTGATCCTCCATCGGGATCGCGAGCGTGGTCTGCGTCTTCACGCCGGTTCCCGCCGCCCATCCTCGCTGGGTGCCGCGCGCGGCTGCGATCACGTGCTCGCCCGACGACACGAACGTCTTCACCGGCGATACACCGACGCTCCGGAAGTCGACCCAGACGTCGGCCCCCGCGGCGGCGGTCGTGATCTCGAGCGGGAACAGCTCGTGGTCGAGCAAGGTGTCGATCTCCGGGTACTTCGCCCACACGTCCTGCGGCACCTCCGCGCTGCCACCGAGTCGACGCAGCGCCGTGGCCGCATGCATCGCGTCGTCGACGTTCTGCGCGCGGTCCGCGCACAGCAGCACGTAGGTCCACGCACGCGGCAGCTCGGGCACGCCGAGCCCTGCCGCCTGGCGAGCCGCGCCGATGCCGACGCCGATCTTCGCGGCGGCGGTCGCGGCGACGCAGTCGAGCGCACCGTACGCGCGCTGCGCTTCGGCCAGCGCCGCCGCGATCTGGACTGTGTCCTTGTCGGCCGCCACGCCGGCGAGTGCATCGCCCTGCCCGTCACCGATGACGGCTTCCAGTCCCGCGGCGATCACCACGCCGGCGAGCCGCGCGCGGATCGCCCCGCCATCTGCGGGTCCGAGATCGATCACCGCAACGCGCTCGCGCGTCTTCGGTGCTGCATGCGCCACACCTGCGATCGTCCCGAGGCCGAAGCCGAGGACCACCGCGGTGGGGATCAGCCGTCGACGAGCGTCTTGAAGTACTCGTTCAACGCCCATACGTCACGTGCGCGCAGTCCGTCGAACTGGATCCCGACGCTCGTCTCGTCCGACCACCGGACGACACCTCCGACCTCGATCGGTTCCTCCATTGTCGGGACCCGGAACGCGATGTTGCAGCGCGCACCCATCGGGTGCCGCTTCGTCTGTGCGATCAGTGCGCCGCCGAGCGAGAGATTGACGATCGTGCAGTCCCCGTTCGGCTGGGTGCCCATCGCGAGCTTGCCGACGAGTGATACGACGTGACGGCTGGATGAACGGCGATTGTCGGCCACGATGATCTCTCGTGCCCATTGTAATCGTGTCCATCCGAAAAGGATGGATCCGAATCGTCGTTTCGCACCTACCCGATCAACCTGCGCAACGGCGACTGCAGCTGTTCACTGCAGCTTGATGTCGATGTACGCCTTCTTGCGCAGCTCGTCGATCCAGATCTGCGTTTGCTTGTCCATCAAGCTCCGGCGCAGCTCGCGGGACAGCTGCTCTTTCATCTCGGCAAACTGCTTGAGGTCCGACTTCTTGACCTCGCTCACGAAGAACACGTGCATGCCCTGCGGTCCCATGACGGGTCCGCGCACATCGCCCTTCTCCATCGCGAACACGATCGGCTCCCACTCGGGATTCGCGAGCGAGTTGCGCTGGAACCAGCCAAGCTCGCCACCCGTAAGCTTCGTTCCGTCATCCTCCGACACCTCGCCCGCGACCTTCGCAAACTCCTCGTTGTTCTTGACGCGAGCGATCGCCTTCGCGGCCTTCTCCTTCGCCTCCGACAGCTGCTGCTCGGTGGGATGCTCGGGCAGCTTGAACAGGATGTGCGATAGCTTGACCGCGCTCACCGACGCGCTGCGCCGCTGCATCTCGTCGTAGCGCGCCTTGATGTCCTCATCCGTGACCGTGACCTTCGGCGCCACGAGCTGGTTGACCGCGCGGAGGCGGAGCAGCTGGCGGCGGAGATCGGTCTTGTAATTGCTGAGCGTGTAGCCCTGCGCGGCAAGCACCTGCGCGAGGGCGGCATCGTCGAGGTTATTGGAGGACTTGATCTCGTCGAGCGCCGCCTGGACCTCGCTGGACTCGACCTCGATCTTCGCGGCCTCAGCGGCCTGGACGATCAGCTCCTCGTTGACCATCTCGTCGAGGACCTGGCCGCGGAGCTTGTCGATCCGGCGCTCGCGCTCCTTTGGGTCCGCGATCTGCTGCGCCTCGCCGATCACCGGCACCATGCGCGCCTCGAGCTCGCTGCGCAGGATGATCGAGTCGTTGATCACCGCGACGACGCGCTCGAAGATGATCTTCTTGCCCGCGTTCGGCGACTTCGTCTTCTCGGACGGCTTGTCGGTCTTGTCGTCCGGCGCCGCGGTGGCGACGACCGGAACCAGGATCAGGACCGACAGCAGGATCAAGAGCTTGCGCACGTACATAGGACTCACGGGACGGGCGACGGGTTGCCAGGATCAGGTGCGAGAGGAGGCGGGGGCGGGGACATCGCGCCGCCCATGGCGGGCGGGGTCAGGTCGTGGCCGCGGCCATCGTCCTGGGTCATCGAGGTGTCGATCCGGACCTTGCCAAGGTTGGCCTCGTTGACCTCGATCTTCGCGTTTGTACGGAGCTTGTCGACGAAGTCCTTCTGCGCCTTCAGCCGGTTGTCGCGGAACAGCTTGTTGCGGATGGCCGGCTTCGCGTCATCGAACGACTTGGTCAGCGACTTGCGGCGCCCCGTCTGCTTGAGCACGTAGAAGTTGCCATTGCCCGCATCGAGCACTCCGGAGACATCGCCGGTGTTGATGAGGGCAAACGCGCCCTTCACGACCGGTGCCGGAAGGTCCTTGGTCGCGCTGTCGAAATACCGGAGGTCGCCGCCGCGGAGCTTCGTGTCCTCGTCGGCGGAGTACTTCATCACCAGGTCGCGGAAGCCCTTGTTCGTCCTGCCCGCATCGCCCCTCGCCTCGAGCGCGACGCGATCCGCCTGCGCGCGGTTCTTCACGATGATCGCCGAGGCGCGGACCTCCTCGGGCTTCACGTACTCGGCGAGGTTCGCGTCGTAGTACGCCTTCATCTCGGCCTCGGGGACGGTCTCCGCCGTGACCTTGGCGTCGAACTCGTCGCGCATCAGCTTCTGGATCATCACCTGCTTCATCGTGCGAACAACCTCGGGATCCTTGTCGAGGCCGCGGCGATACGCTTCCTTCGCGAGCACCTCGAACCGGACGAGGGAGTCGAGGAACTCTTTCTTCTGCTCGAGCGACGTATAGCGTGCGCGGATGTACGGCGACTGTCGGTTGATCCGCTCCTGGAACTCGCCGAGGGTGATCGTGACGTCATCGATCTTCGCGAGCGGCGCCTTCAGCTCCTCCGCGCTCTGCGGTGGTGAGGCCGTGCCGCCGCCACCCGGTGCGCCCTTTGTGGGCTCCGCCGCGGTGCCGTGATCGGGCTTCTTTTGGCAGCCACACGCGAGTGCGGCTACGAGGAGGACCCCGACCGGAAAGCGAATCATCACAACAAGTTCACGTAGCACGAGCCAGGGCCTCCAACAAGGCTCGCCTGGCCCCGGCGGCCCCTCCGGGTGACGGAGGCACGATCGAGAACCGCCCGTCCGGCAGCTTGCGCCAGCCGGACTGGAGGACCAGCTTCGCCACCGGGGTTGATTGCGGAAGGGCAATCGCGACCCGCGCCGAGGAGATCTCGAGCGCGAGGACCCCGGCGTTACGTGCGATCGCCTTCACACCCATCAGCTCGCCCAGGAGGATCACGTCGCCCGGGAGCGGACCGTAGCGATCGGCGATCTCGGCGATCACGGCCTGGAGGTCATCGTCCGTATCGACGGCGGACAGCCGCTTGTACAGCTCGAGGCGCTGGCCCGGATCGGGGACATAGTCGTCGGGGATGAACCCCGGGGTCTCGATCGAGAGCTCCGGATCGATCGCGGAGTGGATCGGCTTGCCGCCGAGCTCGGCCACCGCGGCGTCCAGCATCCGCACGTACTGATCGAAACCGACCGCGGCGATCGAGCCGGATTGCTTGGCGCCGAGCAGCTCGCCGCCGCCGCGGATCTCGAGATCCTGCGAGGCGATCTGGAAGCCGGCACCGAGCTCGGTGAACCGCTGCAAGGTCTCCAGGCGGCGGCGGGCTTCCTCGGTGATGTGCTCGGGCTCCGGGACGAGCAGGTAACAGTACGCGCGGTCCTTGCTGCGGCCGATGCGTCCGCGGAGCTGGTAGAGCTGCGCGAGGCCGAAGGCGTCGGCGCGCGCGACGAACATCGTGTTCGCCTTCGGGATATCGAGGCCGCTCTCGACGATCGTGGTGGCGACGAGGATATCGAGCTCGCCACTGACGAACAGGACCATCACCTTCTCGAGCTGCTCCGCGGTCAGGCTGCCGTGGCCGATGCCGATACGCGCCTTCGGGACCAGGCCCTGGAGGTACTCGGCCCACTCGCCGATCGTGCGGTCGTCGTCGCGCGGTCGGGTCTTCTTCGGCGGTGGGCGATCGTCGTTGGGAAGGCGGTGGTCGGCGGCCTTCTGGCCCATCTGGCCGATCGTGGGTGTGATGAAGAACACCTGGCCGCCGCGCGCGATCTCTCGCTCGATCGCTTCCTTGAGCGTGGTGTCGTCGACGCGCGACACGAACGTCCGCACGGCGCGGCGATCGGCGGGCGGCGTGGCGATGATCGAGAGGTCGCGCAGGTTTGCCATCGCGAGGTGCAGTGTGCGCGGGATCGGGGTGGCGGTGAGCGTCAGCACGTCGACCTGCGTGCGGGTCTTCTTGATGCGCTCCTTGTGAGCGACGCCGAACCGCTGCTCCTCGTCGATCACGAGGAGGCCGAGGTCCTTGAAGCGCACGTCGGCGGACAGCGCGCGGTGCGTGCCGACGACAATATCGATCGCTCCATCGGCGAGCTTCTTGACCGTCTCGACCTGCTCGCCCTTCGACTGAAACCTACTGAGCTTGCCGAGGTTGACAGGGAAGCCGGAGAACCGCTCGCTCATGGTGCGGAAGTGCTGCTCGACGAGCACGGTGGTCGGCGCGAGGATGCAGGCCTGCTTGCCGCCCTGGACCGCGCGGAACACGGCGCGCATCGCGACCTCGGTCTTGCCGTAGCCGACGTCGCCGCAGACCAGGCGATCCATCGCGCGCGGCGCCTCCATGTCGGCGAGCACGGCGTCGATCGCGGCGGCCTGATCGGGCGTCTCGTCGAAGGGGAACGTGGCCTCGAGCTCGCGGAACGTGTCGTCGGCGGGAGGAAACGGATGGCCGGGCAGGGAGGCGCGCTGTGCGTAGAGCTGGAGCAGCTCCTCGGCGAGTGCGCGGATGTGGCGCTTGACCTTGCTGGTCGTGATCTCCCAGGTCTGGCCGCCGAGCTTGTCGAGCCTGGGTCCGTGGCCCTCGGCGCCGACGTAGCGCTGGACCTCGCCGAGGCGATACACCGGGAGGTAGAGGGTGCCGCCGTCGTACTCGAGCTTCAGCGTCTCGACATCCGACGCTCCGACGACCGCGAGCCGCTCGAGCCCGTGATAGCGGCCGACGCCGTGGCGCTGGTGCACGAGGTAATCGCCGGGGGCGAGCTGCGAGAAGTCGCTGACGCTGCCGAGCAGGGCATCCTTCGCGCGCTTCTTCGCCTTGCTGGTGTGGTGCGTGCGCTGGCCGAACACGTCGGCGGCGATCACGAGCGCGATGCCGTCGCGGGTGCTCGCGAAGCCGTGCGGCGGCGCGCCGGTGATGATGGTGACGCCCTCGCGCTCGCCGGGCTTCTCGGTGGGCTCGGCGAGGCGCGCGTCGATGCCCCGGTTCGTCAGCACACCGAACAGGCGATCGATGCGGCTCTGCGAATCGCACGCGAGCACCACGCGGAGTCCATCCCGGCGCCACTTCGCGATCGCGGTGGCGAGCGGCGCGACGTGCTCGGTGTCGCCGAACGTGCGCGCGTGCTCGAGCTGCTGGGCGAGAACGCGCAGGTCATCGGGCTCGACGCGGATCTTGGTGCCGGGTTGATCTTGGAGCTCGAGGATCGGGAGCTCGACCCGGCGCGGGGCATGGAGGGCGACCTCGGCCGTCACGAAGTGCGCGTCGGGCGGATAGCTGAGGGCGCGGTCCTTGGTACCGGTCGCGGCGATGCGCTGCGGATAGCGCGCCTCGGCATCGCCCCAGACGTCCGCGATCGTGCGGCGGCATGCGTCGGGATCGAGGATGATCCAGCGCGCGTCGGCCGGCATGTAGTCACCGATCGGGACCAGGCGGTCGTGAAACGCAGGCGTCAGCGCCTCGATGCCGACGAACACGCCACCGCCCTCGACTTGCTCGATCAACTGCCGTGTCGCCTTCGTGGGGAACGCGATCTCGTCCGCGTAGTCGCGGAGCCGCTGGCGGACGTCGCGCGTGCCGGTGGTGATCGTTTCGCGTACCGGGTGCAGGTGGACCACGTCGATCGGTCGCAGCGTGCGCTGGCTCTCGGCGTCGAACATGCGAAGCGATTCGACCTCGTCGCCGAACAGCTCGATGCGCACCGGATGCGGGGCGAGCGGCGCGAACACATCGAGCAGCCCGCCGCGCACCGCGAACGTTCCCGGCTCGTCCACGACCGGCGTCCGTGTCCAGCCACCGGCCACGAGCATCCCCGCGAGCTCGTCGCGATCGACGGTCTCGCCCTTCCGGACGGATCGACCACGCGCCGCGAGCTCGGCGGGCGGTAGCGTCTTGCGGACCAGCGCCTCGGCCGAGGTCACGACCAGCCGCGGTCGTAGCTCGGGCTGCGTGATCCGGTACAGCGTGGCGACCCGCTCGACGATGCAGCCCCGGTCCGGAGACAGGTCCGCGTAGGGAGACACATCGATCCCCGGGAGTAGCGCGATGTCCTCGATCCGCCAGAACGCGAGATCCTCGGAGAGCTGGCGCGCGGCTGCGTCGTCGGGCGCCACCACCACGAGCATCGTCTCGCGCGTCCCGAGCTGCGCGGCGAGCCAGGCCGTCCAGCCGGGCGTCGCGCCGAGCAGGACGACGTGATCGCTCTTCAGCGCCGTCTCGAGCTCGGACCACATCGGCGCGCACCCTAGCACCCGCGGCGCGTTTTGCCGGGGCTCCCAGAGCGTGTTACCACCCCCGGTCGTGGTGCGTGTTTTCGCGATCGGCGGTGTGGTGGCGGCGCTCGCGACGCGGGCCCACGCGGGTCAAGCCACGTGTAGCAACCCCGGAGTGCCGGTCGGGGCCAGCGCTTCGAGCGAGCTGTTTCCGGGCCGTCTCACGGTCACCCTCACCAGCGGCCTGCTCCCGATCTCGAGCTCCGAGATCCTCGACGACGCTGCGGGACCCGTTCGCTACGACTCCCACCTCGTGCTGCTCGAGACGCGGCTCGGCGCGGAGTACGCGGTAACGCCGTATCTCGCGATCGGGGGCGCGCTGCCGTTTCGGGTAGTCGGCATCGACGTCAACTACTTCGATCCCGCCACCGGGGAGCCGCGCGAGCCCACGTTCGCGGGGATCCATGCGCGCACGGAGACCATTCACGGCATCGGGGATGCATCGCTGCACATCCATGGTGCGCTCTCGCGCGGCATGTTTGCGTTCCACGCTCGCCTCGGCTCCACGCTCCCGACCGGCACCACGCTCGACGACAACCCCTACGAGCTCGGCGCCATTGGCTTTACGCACGAGCACATCCAGCTCGGCAGCGGTACCGCGTTGCCGTTCGTTGCCCTCGAGGCGCAGCGCCCGGTCTCGCGCATGACTCTGTCCGCGTGGGGCGTTGCGTACCTGTCCCTGTACGAGGGGGCCAACGGCTACAAGCCGGGCAGCCGGATCTCCGGCGGCGTCACGGGGTCGAGCTCCGTCGCGCGCACCCTCACGCTCGGCGTCGCGGCGTCGATCCACGGCGAGACCGCCGAGCATTGGGGCGGCAAGGTCCCCAAAGACGAGGGCAACGAGGGCCGCGTCGATATCCTCGTCGGTGGCTCGGTCGCATGGCGACCTGCTGCGAACGTCGCGATCACGGCAAACCTCGAGCTGCCCATCTACTCGCACGTCACGGGCAACCAGCTCGACTACGGCATCGTGGCGGGGCTCGGCGTCACGATATCCTTTGACCTCAAACGAAAGTCCTCGTATCGCGGCCTCGACTCTGCCGTGGTGGGCCCGCCAGGCACTGCGACCCCCGTCACGCCGGTCCCCGGCAAGTTCACGGTCTTCGATCTATGGGCCGACTGGTGCGCGCCGTGCCGCGAGCTCGACGACCGCATGGCCGTTCTCGCGAAGCGCTATCCGGACCGCATCGCCATCCGCAAACTCGAGGTTGTCGATCCCGATAGCGCCGCGTGGAAAGCGTTCCTGGCGCCAGGCGCGTTCGACCTTCCGCATATCAAGGTGTACGGACCCGACGGCGTATTGATGTTCCAGAAGACCGCGCCGCCGGCAGAGCTGATGCGTGCTGTCGAAGCCGCGCTCCGGTAGCCGCTCCCGCTCCGCTCCTACCGGGGTTGATTTCGCTCATCCCGCACCTTCGACGAGTGCACGGGCTCCGCGCTGCACATCATTCGTTGATCTGACGACGCTGCTGAATGACGGGATCCCACGCCGCAACGACGCGCCAGCATCGGCACGCTTCATGTCTCGACGTTGGCGCGCCGTCAAAATGCGCTAGTTGAGCGGTACTGCTTCGACGGGGACTCCGACGAATCGACGGAGCCAATATGTGCCGGGTGGGAACGGAATCGGAGTACCCGCGAGCCACGCGGCCCGCGCGAGTCGATATCGCACTACGAAATCGCGGTTGCGCCTGAGCTTGTCGATCCTTGCGCACTTGTTCTGCGCAGCGACGCGCGGCCTGATCTCGCGCCTCGCCTCGGCCGTGCTGGGTGAGGCCATCCAGGACTGTCGGAGCACGGCTCGGCGCCCAAGGACACGGCGGCCCGATTGCGCTCGCGCGATGCGGTGGTCTTCCTCGAAAGCGGCGACGCGCTCACGGAGAACCTCGATCACGGCATCGACCTGCGCGAAGTGAGCGGGAAACCCGATCTCCAGCGTGACCTCGGCCGGCATCGGGCCGTCACTTCGAAAGAAGAACCAAGGCCGTTTCGCGTGGAGCACGCGGCCGTTGACGAGAGCGTTGAATCCATTGAGGCCCGGCCAGCTGGCGATGTTCTCGACGAGACCGTCCTTGACCGGATTGGTCGCCGCATAGATGACCTTCTCGATCACATCCTGATCGTCAACGAGCTCGACGATCGAAGGAGGGTCGCTCGACCACATGTTCTCCGTGCGTCCGCGGAGCACATTCATGCACTTCGCGACCATCTTGTGGAAATGCTCGACAAATTCGATCACACGTCCGAAGTGGTCGTAGATCACGGTGTGGTGATGGTTGGACAGGACCGACGGAAGGATGATGCGAATTTCGTAACGCGCGGCCGCCTCCGCCAAGCAATACAGGATCGCATTGTTGGTTTCATCGTCCGGACGGAGGATGAACAGTCTCTGAGTGCATCGGCGAGTGATTTCGTAGTACCGACCAGGAAGAATTTCGCGGGGCTCAGACATGGGCGAACGCAGACCAAATTCCGGGCCAAGACCAACTAGCTGAGTTCCTTCGTTGCCCAGTCCGGATTCGTCCGGACACCGGACGACCAGTCCGACATCCGGACGACGTCGGACTGGTCTGGTGCGAGGTGGTTGGGCGAAGAATCAACCCCGGGCGAAGAATCAACCCCGGGGCGGTCCAGGCGGAGCGGTCCAGAGAAAATCAACCCCGGAGCGGGCACGGCGATTCAAGGCATCGTGCATGTGCCGTCATAACCGTCCGGCGAAACGCCGCAGCTCGTGTGACACGTGATGCACCGCGAATCATTCTGGGTCGTCACGCCACGATCGGCCGCAACGCGCTGCCAGACCCAGCC
>JBBRBG010000010.1:0-84549 GCA_038206055.1 Haliangiales bacterium | reverse complement strand
GATCGCTCGACCGCCGGCACGGTGGTCTACGTCCACGGCTACTGGACCGATGCCGACGGCGCGTGGCGCGACTACGAGCTCGCCCGCCAGTTCCGCGCGAGCCGCCAGAACGCGATGTTCGTGGTGCCGGATGCGCCGTCGAACAACGACGAGAGCGTCCACTGGCCCGCGCTCTCGGATCTGCGCAAGGCCGTGTCGCGCGCGAACATCAAGATGCCCGATGGCCCGGTCGTGGTGATGGGGCACTCCGGTGCGTTCCGTACGGTGATGCAGTGGGTCGATAACCGCGTCGTCGATCAGATCATCTTGCTCGATGCGCTGTACGCCGGCGAGTCCGCATTCGACGAGTTCATCAAGAGCGGCAAGCGCGCGGAGGACCACAAGATGATCGTCGTCGCTGCTTCGACCGCACAGGAGTCGAAGTCGTTCGCGAACAAGTACAAGTTCGCCGTCGCGCGCGAGAAGATGCCGGATTCCGTCGGTGGGTTCTCGAAGCGCGAGCGCGGCGCGAAGCTGCTCTACATCCGCTCGCAGTACGAGCACATGCAGATCGTGACCAGCAAGAAGGTCATCCCGATGTTGCTCCGCGTGACGCCGCTCAAGGCGCTGTAAGGATCTGCGCCAGCACGCGATCGAGGTCGTCGCGGGTGAACGGCTTGTCGAGGCGCACGCGCTCGGGCGCCTCGAAGAACTGTTTCGTGTGGCTCGTGAATGCGCCGCCGCTCATGAAGACCATGCGCGCAGCTTGCTGCGGCGCGATCTCCAGCAGCTTGTCATGGAGCTCCACGCCATCGAGCTCCGGCATCATCACGTCGGAGATGATGACGTCGAAGCGATCGCCGGCCTCGAGGCGCGCGAGCGCGACGAGTGGATCGATGATGACGATCACGTCATGCCGATCGCGCACGAGCTTCTCGACGGCGCGACCCACGATCGGGTCGTCGTCGATCACGAGGATGCGCGCCTTCTTCTGGGGCGCGACCTGATCCGAGATGTGCTCGGGTGACGGGTTGCCGATGGGGAGCGCGATCCGGACGGTGGTGCCGGGTGCGGTGGTGGCAGCGATCTCGATCGTACCGCCGGCGGTGGTGACGATCTGGTGGCAGACCCAGAGCCCGAGCCCGGTGCCCTCGCCAACGGGCTTCGTGGTGAAGAACGGATCGAACACGCGATGGCGATGCTCGTCGGGGATCCCGGCGCCCGTGTCGGAGACCGAGAGGAGGATCTGGGTGCCATCCGCGGACGGGCGCACCGCCACGGTCACCGTGTGCGTGCCGGTCGCCGGGAGGAACTGGAATGCGTTGACGAGGATGTTGATCAGCACCTGACACAGCTCGCCTGTGGAGATCTTCGCGTACGGCGTGTCGACGATGTCGAGCTCGAGGCGCGCGCGCTGGCGGATCTCGTTCGCGAGCATGCGCAGCGCCCCGTCGACCACGCGGCGCACGTTCGCGCTCTCGGTCGTCGCCTTCCCGTGCTGCGTGAACAGCCGCACGTCGCGTGCGATCTGCGCCACACGCCCGGCTGCCTCCTGCGCATCGCGCGCGGCGTCGGCGAGCTCCTGATCACCGGCGGGAAGGCGGCGCACGATCTCGTCGAGGTTCGCGAGCACGGCGGCGAGCGGGTTGTTGATCTGATGCCCGATGCCGGCGGTCAGCGTACCGATCTGCGCCATCCGATCGGCCGCGGCGGCGCGCGCCTCGAGCTCGCGTTCCCGGGCGTTTTTCTCGACGAGCTCTTTCGTGCGCTCTGCGACGCGGCGCTCGAGATCCAGCTTGAGGTCGCGGACGTAGCCCGCCATGGCGCCGATACCGATCGCGACGAAGACGCGCGGCAACTGACCGGGGTGAAATCCGTTCTGGCCGCCGATCGTCTGCATCAACACGAAGTTGAGCACCACGAGCCCGACTCCCGCGGCGATGCCTCCGCGCAGCCCGAACAGCCATGCGGCGGCCACGATCGGAAGGATCGTCAGGGCGATCACGCCGTCGCCGAGCGACGGATACAGCGCTACGAACGCGATCGCGTAGGCCGCTACGAGAGAGAGGACGACAGCAACACGGCGCACCCCTACCTCAGATCATCGTAGCCGATTTTGGTACCATCCGAGGGTGACCGTCGTCCTCGCCGTACCGGGCAACGAAGCGCACGCTCGAGAGCTGGCGACCCGGCTCGGGGTCGAGGTCGTGATCCCCGAAGTGCGTAGTTTTCCCGACGGCGAGATGTATGTCCGCGTCGACGCCGAGCTCACCGGTCACGAGGTGATCCTCGTGGGCAGCTTACACGGCCGCGGCGACACGTTCCTGCGGGTCGCGTTCCTCGCCGGCACTGCGCGCGATCTCGGCGCCTCCCGGGTCGGCCTGGTCGCGCCCTATCTTGCCTACCTCCGTCAGGACGACCGGTTCCATCCCGGCGAGGGCATCACGGCGCGGTACTTCGGCAAGCTGATGTCCCAGGTGGTGGACTGGCTCGTCACCGTGGATCCCCACCTGCACCGGCTCGACTCGCTCGACCACGTGTATTCGATCCCCACGTCGATCGCCCGCGCCGCGCCGGCGATCGCGAAGTACATCGTCGATCGGGTGACGCACCCGGTGCTGATCGGGCCCGATGCGGAGAGCGTGCAGTGGGTCTCGGCGGTGGCGGCCGGTTGCGGCGCGCCGTTCCAGATCCTCGAGAAGACCCGACGCGGCGATCGCGATGTCTCGATCACGGCGCCCGATGGAAAGTGGAACGGCCACACGCCGGTCGTCATTGACGACATCGTGTCGACCGGCAAGACGATGATCGAGGCCACGCGGCAGGTCGTGGCATCGGGTGCCGCGGCGCCGCTGTGCATCGCGATCCATGCGGTGTTCGCGGATGCGCTCGAAGCAGAGCTGATGTCTGCGGGCGCACGGGGAATCATCACGTGCGACACGGTCCCGCACGCCACCAACCAGATCTGCATCGCCGATTCGATCGCCGACGCCGTTCGTCCCCGTCTGTCGTGACCGGAACGCTCGCACGTCACACCGCGAAGATCGCGCGGATCGCGGAGCAACTGCGCACGCATCCGCGCGGAACGCCGGTGTCGCTGAAGAAGGCGAGTGTCTCGCATCAGGTGCCAAAGCGCGGCGACCTGCGCCACAAGGACACGAAGATCGATGTCGCCGATCTCACGGCGATCCTCGAGATCGATCCCGTGAAGCGAGTCTGCATCGCGGAGGCGGGGGTCACGTTCGTCGACCTCGTCACGGCCACGATGGCGCACGGCCTCGTGCCGATCGTGGTGCCGGAGCTGAAGACGATCACGATCGGCGGTGCGGTCGCGGGCTGCTCGATCGAGTCGATGTCGTTCGTTCACGGCGGCTTCCACGACACGTGCCTGGAGTACGAGGTGATCACGGCACGCGGTGAGGTGCTGGTGTGCACGCCGGATAACGTGCACGCGCTCGTATTCCAGATGATGCAGGGCGCGTTCGGCACGCTCGGCGTGCTGACGAAGCTGACGTTCAAGCTCGTACCGGCGAAGGCATTCGTGCGCCTGCAGTACGAGACATATCCGACCGCCGCTGCGTATCGCGAGGCGATCCAGCGCCACACCGCTGCGCGCGACGTGGACTTCATCGACGGCATCATCCACGCGCCGACCCGCTACGTGCTCTGCCTCGGCACCTTCGTCGACCGTGCGCCGTACACCAGCGACTACTCGTGGATGAAGGTCTACTTCGAGAGCACGGCGACTCGCACCGAGGACTATCTCGCCACACCTGACTACTTCTTTCGCTACGACCGCGGCGTGACCAACGTGCGGCCGAATTCCTTTCTCGGGCGCCTGCTCCTCGGCAAGTTCATGAGCTCGTCGGAGTGGCTGCGCCTCGGCGAGAAGCTGCACTGGGCGCTGAAGAAGGAGAAGCCCACGGTCACCGTGGACATCTTCCTTCCGATCTCGAAGATGGAAGAGTTCCTCACCTGGTACCAGCGCGAGTTCAACTTCTATCCGCTATGGATGGTGCCGTACCGCCGGGTCCACGACTACGAGTGGATCGCGCCCGGGTTCTACGAGCGGATGACCGACGACATGTTCGTCGACCTCGCGATCTACGGCATGCGCCAGCAGGGCGATACCAACTACCACCGGCTGATGGAGCAGAAGCTCAAGGAGATCGGCGGTATCAAGACGCTGATCTCGCACAACTACTACGCCGAGGACGAGTTCTGGACGATCTGGAACAAGCCCAACTACGACGCCGTCAAGGCGGTCACCGATCCCGACAATGTGTTCCGCGACCTGTACACGAAGACGTGCAAGGCCGCGATGGGCGTTCGCTGATCTGCATGGCAAGGTGGCATCGTGCCGTTGCCGCTCTCGATCCTCGATCTGTCTCCCGTCGGTGTGGGCGTCGCGCCGAGCCAGGCGATCCGTGACTCCGTGGAGCTCGCGGTCGTCGCCGATCGCCTCGGGTACACGCGCTACTGGGTGGCCGAGCACCACAACATGGCGAGCATCGCCACGTCGTCTCCGCAGGTCCTGATCGCGCACATCGCGGCCACGACGAAGCGCATCCGCGTGGGCGCCGGCGGCATCATGGTGCCGAACCACTCGCCGCTGTCCGTGGTCGAGAGCTTCCGCACGCTCGAGGCGCTGCACCCGGGCCGCATCGATCTCGGACTCGGCCGTGCGCCCGGCACCGATCGCGTCACCGCCGCCGCGCTGCAGCGGAATGATCGCGAGGTCAACAGCCAGCTCGCCGAGCTCCTCGCGTTCGAGCAGGGCGGCTTCCCCGCCGGTCATCCGTTCTCGACCATCATCCCGATGCCCTCGGATGTGGCGCTGTCGTCGATCTGGATGCTCGGCTCCACGCTCGCTGGCGCTGCGATCGCCGCACAGCTCGGCGTGCGCTACGCGTTCGCCGGTCACTTCGCGATGCGCGAGGCGAAGGCGGCGATCGCGCACTACAAGCGCAACTTCGAACCATCGCCCACGCTGCCCGAGCCGTACGCGATGCTTGCCGTCACCACCGTGTGTGGCGCCGACGATGCCGAGGCCACGCGCCTCGCCGCTCCGTTGCGCGTGGCGATCGTCAACAGCCGTACCGGCAAGCGCCAGCCGATCTGCTCGATCGAGGAGGCGCTCGCGCGCACGTTCACGCCCGACGAGCAGGAGATCGCGGACGAGTTCCTCCACGGCGCCGTGATCGGTGGGCCGGATCAAGTCTCCACGGGGCTGCGCGATCTCGCGGGCTCGGTCGGTGCAGACGAGCTGATGCTGTCGTCGCTCGTCGCTGATCCCGTCGCCCGGCGGGCTTCGCTCGAGCGGATCGCGGCGCGCTTGCTGTCATGAGGCCGCGGATCGGTCGGGGATGCGAACCGTGAAGGTCGATCCGCGCCCGACACCGGGGCTCGTGACATCGATCGATCCGCCGTGGCGTTCGACGAGGTGACGCACCAGCGCGAGGCCGATTCCGAGCCCCCCGTGGGCGCGCGTGCTCGAGCCATCCTTCCGGGTGAATGGCTCGAACACCTCCGCGATTCGCTCGGGAGCGACGCCTGGACCGGTATCGCGAACGCGCAGCTCCATGGCGCCGGCGGGGAAGGTGAGGCCCACGGCGACCGTCCCGCCTGCGGGGGTAAACTTGATCGCGTTGTCGACGAGGTTGCTCGTGATCTGTGCGAGCCGGCGCGGGTCGACGGCGATCCGGCCCCCGCGGGCGACGTCGCTCTCGATCGTGACCCGCTTTGCGAGCGCGGCCTTGCGGGAGGACTCGATCGTCCTGGTGACGATCTCCGACGCATCTGCGACCTCGACAACAACCGCGAGCTCCGTCGACCGCGACAGCGCGATGTCCAGGAGGTCATCCACGATCCGCGCCTCGGACCGAACGCTCTCGATGATCGTCTCGATCGCGACGACGCGCTGCGGATCTGCCTGGTCGAGCGTGCGTAGCGCCTGTGCCCACAACAGGATCGCGCTGAGCGGCGTCCGCAGCTCGTGCGAGACGGCATCGAGGAACGCGTCGCGCTCCAGGCGTGCAGCCTCGCGCTCGGTGATGTCGAGGATCCCGACGAGGACCATGGCCGGCCCATCGGTCTGCGGGATCGAATGCGCGCTGACCCGGAGCACGCGGATCCCGGCGTCGCCGTGGAAGCCGGTGTCGATGTCGTCGAAGCCCGTGCCGCCCCTGACTACCTCGTCGAGGCGCTTGCCGAGATCTGTGTTGTTCCAGTCTCCAAGGTCGAGCAGCTTGTGACCGATCACCTGCGCCTCGGTGGTCTGGAACGTCACCCCGAACGCACGATTCGAGGACTGGATGCGCAGGCGCTCGTCGAGCACGACGATCGGCGTGGGGACGGTCTCGACGATCGCCGTCCGGAGATTTCGCGCCGCGCGGAGCACCGTGATGTCCACGAACGAAAGCACGGCACCGCTGATCTTGCGATCGACGGTGAGGTACGGCCGGATCTGCATCCGGTAGCAGGTCGCGCCGCCGAGGTCGAGCACCTCGGCTTCGTGGACCACGAGGGTGTCGATCACCGCCGCGATCGTGGCATCGAGGCCGGTGAGCGTGATGTTTGGCTGGAGATCCGCGATCGGACGCCCCAGATCTCCGGCGATCAGATTGAGCACGGTGCGTGCGCGTGGCGTGAACCGCCGCACGCGCCGCTCGGTGTCGACGATGATCATCGCGATCTCGATGCTCGCGAGGACGTTGACCAGATCGTCGGCCGCCTCGCGGAGCTGCTGGTTCCCGTGCTGCAGCTCCTCGTTCACCGTCTCGAGCTCCTCGTTGGACGACTGCAGCTCCTCCTTCGCGGTCTGGATCTCCTCGTTGCTCGATTGCAGCTCCTCGTTCGTCGACTGCAGCTCCTCGTTCGAGACGCCGAGCTCCTCGCTCGTCGCGAGATGCTGCGTCACGACGGAGTGGAGGTACTCCTTGGTCGCCGCGAGCTCGTGACGTAGCCGCTGGATCTCCGTCCGATTGGCCGGGGCGACCTTGCCCTTGGCCGTCCTGGGCGCCGCAGCGCGTTCCGCCAGCGGTTCGAACACCACGAGGAAGTGGCGCTTCCCCTCGGTCGGGCCCCGCACCGGAATCACCTCCAGGTCGAGTCGATGTTCGCGCCCGTGCTCGCGGACGACCACGCCCTCCTTGCGCACCGTCTCGTCGGTGCGCCGGGCGCGCTGGAGTGCCAGCGGTAGCTCGGCCGCGAGACCCTCACGGGCCATCCGCAGGAGGTTCAACTGCGGCTGGCCGGGCGGAGGCTCGAGGTACGCGCCCGTGTGCCCGCGAAATTGCAGGATGTCGAAGTTCTCGTCGACGAGAACGCACGGCGGTGCGTAGCGCGCCAGCAGGACGTGATCGACATCGCGCTGAACATCGAGCGGAGAGCGCAGCAACGCGGTCTGCTGCCACGGCAACCGCCCGAGCTGGCCGGCCGTGGGAAACGTCAGCGTCGCACGCACGCCGGGTTTGCGCGCGTAGATGCGCGCCTCGGAGTCGACGATGGTGAACAGCATGTCGAAGTCGCCGATCGTCTCCGCGCGCCCGAGCAGGAGGAACCCATCCTGGTTGAGGGCGTAGTGGACGATCGGGATCACGCGCTTCTGGAGCGGCGCGCCGAGATAGATCAGGAGGTTCCGGCAGCTCACGAGGTCGAGCTTCGAGAACGGTGGATCGGTGACAAGGTCGTGGCGTGCGAACACGCAGCGCTCGCGGACGTCAGGCTTGATCCGGTAGCCGCCATCCTCGCGGCGGAAGAACCGCTCGAGCCGCTCGGGGCTCATCTTCGACGCGATCGAATCGGGGTAGCGTCCCACGCGCGCGGCATCGACCGCCTTCTCGCTCAGATCGGTCCCGAACAGCTGTAGCGGTCGACGGTCCCCGAGCTTCTCGATCAGGAGGATCGCGAGCGAGTAGACCTCCTCGCCCGTGGAGCATCCGGGTACCCACACGCGAAGCGGGACGTCCGTCGGGCGGTCGCGCACGGCGTCGGCGAAGATGCGCACGAGCTTGTCGAGGATCGGTGCGTCGCGAAAGAACTCCGTGACGTGGATCAGGAGATCCTCGTAGACGGTGTTCACCTCCTCGGGATGCGCGGCGAGGAACGCGCTGTACTCCTCGAGGGTTGCGAGGTTGTGCTTCGCGAGCCGGCGCGCGAGCCTGCGCTCGATCGTGGTCCGCTTGTAGCTCGTGAAGTCGATGCCGCTCGCCTCGCGAAGCTGCTCGAGCACGGTCACCAGACCGGGTGTGTTCGGCGGGACCTTGGAGAGATCCGCGACCTGCTCGCCGATCGCCGCGGGCGACAGCACCACGTCGACCACGCTGGCAGCGATCGCGCTGCGCGGCATCTGGTCGAACTGCGCCGTCGACGGATCCTGGACGAGCGTGAGCCCACCGGCGGCGCGGATCGCGCGCAGGCCCTCCGTTCCGTCGTGCGCGGTGCCCGAGAGCACGACGCCGATCGCGCGGTCCCCGAGCACCTTCGCGAGCGACCCGAACAGCTCGTCGATCGGTAGGCGCGGACGCGATCCGGACTTGGCGGTGCGGAGCGACAGTGCGCCACGCGTCATCGCCGCCGAGGTCTGCGGAGGCACGACGAAGACCGTGTTCGCGACCAGTCGTTGACCGGTCTTGACATCGAAGACCGGCATCGTCGTCGATGTCGCGAGCAGCTTCGCGAGCTGCCCGATCTGCGACGGCGGCAGGTGCTGCAGGACCACGAACGCGAGGCCGCTATCGACCGGCAGCTTGGCGAGCAGCAGCCTCAGCGCCTCGAGCCCCCCGGCCGACGCACCGATTCCGACGACCCGCAGGGGCAGCGCGTCGGCCCGTCCCCCCTTCGGCATATATCAAGCTACCAGAAGCAGTGCATGGAGCGTCGCGACGAGATGATCGAAGTCGATCGGTTTCGCGAGATGGCGGTCGAAACCGGCCTCGGCGGCGCGCGCCGCATCCGCGGTCATCGCGTGGGCGGTCAGTGCGATCGCGGGGACTGCGCTCCCGGTCCTTCGCAGCGCCCGGATGAAGCTGTATCCATCCTCGCCGGGCATCGCGATATCGCAGACGATCACCGTCGGTTCGTGCGCTGCGATCTGTGCACGTCCCATCTCCGCGGAGGTCGCGGTGTCGACGCTGGCGCCGGCGCGGCCGAGGAGAAGCTCGAGGGCACCGCGGACCCGTGGGTCATCATCGATGAGGAGGACGCGGATCCCGGCGAGCGACGGCATGAGGGGCGCGCCACTCGCTGCGGCCGCCGTGGTTCGCGCTTCCGATCCAGGGAGCGAGATCGTGAGCGTCGTGCCACGATCGAGCCCCGCGCTGGTCGCGATCACCGTCCCGTGGTGGAGCTCGACGAGCTGCTTCACGATCGCGAGACCGAGGCCGAGGCCTCCGCGGGCCCGTGTCAAGATGTCGTCGTTCTGGCTGAAGGCCTGGAACAGGTGCGGCAGGAACTCCGGCGCGATGCCGCGACCGGTATCGCTGATCACGAGGTTGATCTGCCGGCCCTTGCGGTGGATGGAGATCGCGACCTGGCCCTTGCCGTCGCTGAACGTGATCGCATTGGTCAGGATGTTGTCGACCACCTGTCGGAGCCGCACGGTGTCACCCTGGACCTCCGCGGTCGCGTCGAGTCCCGTCGTTCTCAAGGTCACGCCGCTTGCCGCGGCTTCCGGGGTGAGTGCGGCCACGGCCTCGCGACAAACCTGCGCGAGATCGACGGGACGCAGATCGACGAACAGCTTTCCGCTGACCGCGCGCGAGACATCGAGAAGATCGCTGACGAGACGCGATTGCGCGAGAGCGCTCGCGCGGATCGCCGCCAGCGCTTTCGCGCGAACATCGGGACCGACCGCGTCGTCGTGCAGGACCTTCTCCCACAGCAGCAGCGTGGTCATCGGCGAGCGGAGCTCGTGCGAGACGGCGGCGAGGAACTGATCCTTCAGTCGATTCGCCTGCTCCGCATCGGCACGCGCGGATTGCGCCTGCGAGAGGAGCTCGGCCCGCTCGTCCTGTGCCGTGTGCTCGTCGTGCGTGTCGGTCGCGGTGCCGAACCAGCGCTGGCTGGCATCGTCCGTGGCGAATCCGACGCGATGCCAGCGGAAGCTGCGGCTCGCTCCTCGGATCCGCACCTCGACCTCCGAGGTCCGCTGCCGGCGAGCCTCCTGGAACGCATACAGGCAGCGCGGGAGGTCGTCGGGATGAATCGCTTGCTGCCAGCGATCCTTCTCGCTCGTGCCCGTATAGGCGAGCCAGCGCGCGTTGAGCCACGGCCGACCTCCGGCGAGTTGATCGCTCCACAGCAGCGCGTCGGTCCCCACGTGGTACTGGCGGGCGAGCACCGCATCCGTGGTCACCGCGCACACCATGATCACCCCGACCGTCGCGCCGTCCGCGCCGCGGAGCGGTCGCAACGTGGCCGCGCAGTACGCGGGTCCGCCGCCCGCGTCGAGGGGGAGCTCGGGCAGGTACATTGCCACCGAGGTCCGCACCACATCGTCGATCGCTGACAGCGCCTGCACGGCGACCGAGGACCGATCGAACAGCTTCCTCCACGCTGCGTTGACGTTCGTCGGGATGCGCGAGGCGCCGAGGAACACGGCGGATGCCAGCTTGGAGACCTTCCATAGCGCGAGCGCTTCGGCGTGGCGTCGGCGGCGTTCGGCGCTGGAGATCGATGCTCCGCCGTGATCGAGAAGCGCATGGGCGAGATCGGCGGCAGCGGTGAGTGTCTGCTCGAGGGTCTCGATCACGCCAGCAGTCCGCCATGACGGGCGGCGACGCGCTGCATCTGCGCGAGCGAGTGCGCAGATAGCTTCTTCATGATCCGCTGCCGGTGGGTCTCCACCGTGCGTCGCGAGATCACCAACGAGTTCGCGATCTCGTCGTTCGAGTTCCCGCGGATCAACAGCTCGAACACCTCGCGCTCGCGCCGGGTCAGACGCTGCATCGGATGCTGCGGCGTTGCGACGAGCTCGGCCTCGACCGCATCGCGCGACACGCGCGGAGGGAGATACCGGAGGCCGCCGAGCACCTGACGGATGGCGTGGATGATCTCGGAGATCTCCTGCGTCTTGCTCGCGAACCCCCACGCGTGCGCGCGCAGCATGTCAGCGATCAGGCCCGGATCGTCGATCACGGACAGGCCGAGCACGCGGCAGGTGGGTTGATGCTCGAACAGCTCGCTCGTCAGGCTGATGCCCGACGTCGTCGGCATCAAGACATCGATGATCGCGATATCGATCGACGTGTGAGCCGCGAGGGCGAGAGCCTCGGCCGCACTTCCGACGTCAGCGATGACCTCGAGATCGAGCTCGTTGCGGAGCGCGACCAGGAGGCCCTGGCGGAATAGCGGATGGTCGTCGACAAGTGCGACCCGTGCCTTTCTCGCCTCCAACACCTTCCATACGTCCCACGGAAGGGATGGATCCACCTACGACCATCGCGTCACATCGTCGGCGAGCGCATCCGCACGGTCACTTACCGCGTACGAGCTTGACGGTGAGGCGTTCGCCGTCGCTCTTGCTGTACAGCTTCTGCGTCTCGGTTCTGAAGCCAGGTTTCTCGACGGTGAGCGTCACACCCGTGAAACCCATCACCTTTACCTGCGTCGGCGTGGTTCCGGCACGACGACCTGCAATCGAGACGGTGGCGCCCGATGGGCTCGACGTGACCGTGACCGAGTGTGTCGGGCGCGCGAGGGCGAGGTCCACCGTCGACGGCTTCCCGGGCGAGAGCGCGACCCACTTGGTGCCGATCGCATAGCGCGGGTGCTTCACGTCGACCCGGCGCTTCGCGCACGGGCCGTCGATCGAGATCGGCGACGGACCGAACGGCTGATCATCGACGCTGACCATCGAGCCCGCGGGCGAGCTCGTCACCGTGACGCGGCATGGTCCTGTTCCCGCCACCGGCGGGGCGTTCGGATCGCCGGTCGGTGGATCATCGGGAATCTCCGTCGCAGCTTGCGGCACCTTCGGCGTGTCCATCGTGGGCGGCGGGGTCGCCGTCTGCGCGATCGCCGGCGCCTTTGTCTCCTCGGCGACAGGATCCTTCGTGGGAGGCGTCGCGGCATCGGCGCTCTTGTTGCCGCCGCCACCGCTCGTCGCGAGCACGACGATCAGCAGCAGCAGGCTCGTGCCGGCAGCGGATGCACCGATCACGAGCCAGCGCTTGCGATCGCGCTGGCGGTTGATCGCGATCAGCGACGCCGTGTTATCGAGCGACGGCCTCGGCGCCGGCAGCGGCGTTGGCGCCGCGTACATCGGCTCCATCGCCATCGGCATGTTCGGCGGTGGCTGCGTCGGCGGCGGGCGCATTCCCACGCCGGTCTCCTCGTGGCCGCGCGGATAGAACATGCCGGCGTTCTCGTCGAACACGGGCGGGGTCGGAGCGCGGCCGGCGTGCGGCGTTGGTGGGATCGGCGGATCCGTGTCCGCGCGCTGCGGCACGATGCCGGCCAGGTACGGCAGCGGCGTCATCTCGGGCGCGAAGTCCTGCTCCGGCTCCGCCGGCACGAATGCGTTCGGCCGCAGCGCGGAGATCGGCGAGAGCGTGCGCGGGGCAGGGCGCACGGCCGCGGGCGGCGCGGCGATCACGTCGTCGATGTCGACGAGCGAGTCCTCGTACTCCGGTGCGCGGAAGAAGTTGCCGGTCTCCTCGTAGAGCGCACAGTCGACGAAGCCCTCGAGCGACTTGTCGGTCAGGTTCATCAGCGGATTCGCCGGCAGCACAAAGCTCGATCCCGGCGTGCGGGTCTCGGTGGCGACCGGGTTCGTGAGGTCGTCGCTCGCGCTGATCGGTTCGGGAACGTAGTCGGGCGGCGGCGGTGAATCAGCGAGGGCCGGATTCGGCGGCTTCGCGATCGGTCGTGGCGGCGGAGTCGCGTCGGAGCGCGGGTGCGAGGTGATTGGCGCCGGGGCGGTGGTCGTCGGGGTTGGCGTCGCATCGGCGCGCACGCTCGGCTGCGGACCGGCCGCGCCCATCGGGGCAGGGAACACGGCGAACGCAGGCGGCGTGGCGTTCGGGATCGGGCGAAGAGGTGGAAGCTTCGGCGGCGTCGGGGGAGCGGGCTTCGCCTCGGTCGCGGTCTTCACCTCGACGGGCGGCGGGGCTGACGGCGGCCTGGGCGCGAGCGCCGTGATCTTCAGCGTCGCGAACGCCGCTGCGGTATCCGGCGACGACGGGATCGTCGCGGTCGCGATCGGAACGGTGAGCGGCGGCGTGGTGTCGACGACCTGGATCTGCCCCGACGGTACGGCTGCGGCAGGCTCGCCTGCCTCGGCGGCCTCGGCGGCCTTGCGCGCCGTCTGCAGCTGACGGAACACGACGATGCTCTCGTTCGTCAGCCGCTTGACCGCGAGGCGAACACCGGGACGACCGAACCGATTCGCCGGCGTCGCCCACGCCTCCACGACGGAACACAGGCCGCGCAACACGGGCGTCTTGTCCTCGAGCTGGATCGAGAACGCGGTCTCGAGCCCGACCGGGCGCGTCGCGAGCGTCGCGACGAAGAACGTGGAGTCATCGCAGAAGCGATGGAACGTCGCCACGAACTGCTCGACGTTCGCGCAACGGGTGGCGACACACAGCGCCTTCTGCTTCGGTTTCGAGTCCGTCATCCCGCGCCCGAAGGCAGGAAGCTATTGTAGTGGGGAGGCTTGCGCGCGAGCCACTAGATCGGGCGACCAGTGAATGTGTGTGTGTATCCGCCCTGCCGCGGATCGGGAGACGAAGACCACCAGAACCCGCATAAGATCAGCGGGCTACGTACACTGACGCGGGACTTCTCGAGCGCGCTGCCGGTAGCATCCGGCGACATGGCATACGATCAGAAGCTCGCGGAACGCGTGAGGGCCTGGGCGGCAAAGCATCCCGGCATCGAGTCCAAGACGATGTTCGGCGGCCTCTGCTACCTCGTCGGCGGCAACATGCTCGGTGGCGTGAAGGACGCGAATCTCCTGCTGCGGCTCGGCCCGTCGGGCGCATCGCATATCGGCAAGCCACACGTCCGCCCGTTTCCGGACTGGGCCAAGCCAATGGCAGGCTTCCTCATGGTGGAACCGGCGGGGTGCGCGACGGCTCCCACGTTGACGAAGTGGCTCGACGCGGCTCTCGCGTTTGCCAAGGCGCTGCCGCCCAAGCCCCCCAAAAAACCAACCGCGAAGCCCGCTACCAAGGCAGCAGGCTCCGCGGCGAAACAGCGGCCGGCGGCTGCGAAACCCGCAACCGGAACGCCGGCCAAGAAATCATCTGCGCCGAAGCGCTAGCTGGCCTTCCGCGCGGGCGCCTGCTCGGTGACCACACCCGGGGTGCGGATCGTGGTCTCGATGACGACCGGTACCCGCAGCGAGTTGAGCACCAGGCAGTACTGCTTCGCGTCCTCGATCGTCTTCTCGACCTCACCGACGTTGCCCGTGAGCGCCATGTCGAGCGACAGGATGATCGACGTGAACATCAGGCCCTCGGGCGAGCGCTCGACCGTCCCCGACAGGTTTGCATTCCAGTCCTGGACCTCGATGCCATCTCGCGCCGCGAACGCCTCGAACGTGGTCAGCATGCACAGGCCGAGAGACGAGAGCAGGAGGTGCTCGGGCGACCACGAGGCCGCATCTCCGTCGAATTCTGAGGAGGGTCCGCCGACAAGGATGGGGCGTGGCGGCGCCTGCACCTTGGCGCGCGACGCGAACGTGCGACTGACCGTGGCGCTGTACTGGTGGGGAAACGGGACCGGCATGATGCGAAGACGTAGAGCAGGAAGCGTTCCATCGTCGGAACCCCGGGTTCGTGCGGCTGCGCCACGCCCGCACGCGCTCGATCCCGTCGCAGTTCGTGGATCGGCACACCGAACCTCCTATCGCGTGAGGATCGTCGGGCGACCGTGCCGTGCGGGTGTGCGACGGCGCCCACGCGTCGTGGCATACGCGGTGCACACCCAATCGGACATGGTTCCGAACTCAGACCGTAGATGGGCATGGCGATTGGGGCGCCTCTTCGCGTCGCTCGCGAAGAAGCTGCAGTACCCGGTAGCAGCGTCCGTCCCGGTCAGCGCTGCGATGCTGTCCCGGGTCGACGCCGTTGGTGCTGGGCAGACGTTGGGCGACGCTGCGACGCTGGTCGCGCGCGGCACCGGACCGCTCGCCGTCATCGATGACGACGGGCACCCGGTGGGCGTTGTGACGCGTAACTCGCTGGCGCATGCGCTCGTCGAGGCAGGACCGCGCGCATCGATCGCGTTCGCCGCGTCCGGCAACGTTGTCGAGGTCGGACCCTCGGCATCCGCCGAAGAGGTCCTCGCCCGGCTCCGTGCGCAGCCGGACTCGGTCGCGATGGTCGTCGACCGCGGGATGCCCGTGGGCATGCTGACGGCGGAGCAACTCGACAGTTACCTGCAGCGCACCAAGGAGATCTCATGACCACCGTATCCCCCTCGATTCAGGTTGTCGTCGCGTACGACTTCTCTGCGACCTCCGAGCTGGCGCTGCACCGCGCCCTGGAGGTTGCATGCCGGGCGCCTCAGCACGTGCTCCACGTCGTGTCCGCCATCGATGCACGAGACGGGCTGCCGGTGCTCGAGACCAAGCATGTGGATCACGAGTACGCGGAACAGATCCAGAAGCTCGTCACGGATCATGTCCTCCGCCTCCTCGTCGGGCTCGCCCACGGTGGCCGCGCGGAGTTCTTCGTTCACGCGCGCATCGGTCGCCCGGCCGACGAGATCCTGATGCTCTGCCGTGAGATCGGTGCGGATCTCGTGTTCGTCGGATCTCACGGCTTGACCGGACTCGAGCGATTGCTCCTGGGCTCGGTCTCGGAGCGCGTGGTGCGCGAGGCGCAATGCCCGGTGATGGTCGTCCGCGAAGGCACCTACCTGCCGGTCCCTCGGCTCGAGGTCAGCGTCTACGAGCACGCGCGCACGATCTACAACCCGCCTCACCGCATGCCCGATGGCGAGCCGAATCTGAATACTTGGCCGAGTAACTGGCCGACAAGCTAGACGCAGGGGCTGCACCCCGGCGACCTCTGGGCGCAACGTTTGCGTGGTGAGCAGCGGAAGATGGCGCCGTTCTGCCGCACTCCGCGGCGTGGTGGGTGCAGTGCCAGCATAGATGCGTCGCCTCTGGCTGGGTCTATCGTTCGTCCTGCCGGATCGCGTGGTCACCACCGATGGGAAGACCGTGTTCGGCTCCGGCGAGGCCTCCGCGGGACCGTCGTGGGCGTGTGCGAAGGGGAGCCCCGCGGCATGACGATGCGCTCGCTATGGCCGCGCGAACACGGCGCGTACGCGCAGCTCGGAGGTCCCCTGCTGGCGTCATTGTTTGCCGCCGCACCCACCGTGCCGGCGCTCGCGCTCGCGGCGGCGGCGTGTCTCGCGTTTCTCGCGAACGAGCCGCTGCTCGTCGTGCTCGGGCATCGCGGCCCACGGATCCGCGCGGCGCTCGGCCCGGCGGCGCGGCGCAGGCTCGCGATCACGGCGGGTGGCGCGGTGGTCGCGGCCGCGGTCGGTCTCGCACTGGGGCCGCCGCTCGTGCTCGCGATGGCGGCCATCGCGGCGGTGCCGGTCTGCGCGATGATCGCGCTCGCGTGGACGAAGTCGATGCACTCCGTGTACGGCGAACTGGTCGCCGCCGTCGCGTTGCCCGGAGCCGCCGCTCCAGTCGCGGTTGCCGTCGGAGCTTCATGGCCGGCCGCGGCGGTGATGTGGCTCGCGTGGTCGCTTGGCTATGCCGCCGCGGTCATCGCGGTGCACGAGATCCTGCGCAGGCAGAGGCGCCGTGTTCCGGGAGCGCTCCTCGTCGTCGTCGCATCCGTGCTGGCGTGGTCGACGTCGCTCGTACCGGCGCTCGGAGCCGCCCTCCCGCTCGTCGGGGTCAGCGCGGCGGTGTGCGTTCGACTGCCGTCCGCCCGGCGCGTTCGCGCGATCGGTGTCGCGCTCGCTTGCGCATCGGCAGCGTCCGTCGTCCTGGCGCTGCTGATCGTCAGGCGTTCATCATGACCACGACCATCACGAGGATGAGCGCGACCGAGTAGATCGTCCACATCCCGATCCTGATCGGGATGGTCCAGGCATCGTCCGCGCTCTCCGACATGACCCAAGGGAACAGCACGCGGCGTACCAGCCGGAGAGGCCGGGTTGGCGGCACGGCCTGCGCGCGGCGCCGCAGAACCGTCCATCTGGCGCAAGGCTTGCGCGATTCCCGGCGCAGGGGGCGGCACGAGCCTTGATGTGGTTCGTGGCCATGCTCCCACGCACGGACGAGAGCGCGGCCTGTCTTGCGGAGTACGCGAGCCAGGGGCCCCGGTACACCAGCTACCCCCCTGCCACGCAGTTCGGGACGATCCCTACGGATCGGGTCGCTCGCGAGCTCGATCGGATCGGTCGCGCCAACGAGCCGGTATCGCTGTACGTCCACGTGCCGTTCTGCAAGACGCTCTGCGCGTACTGCGGCTGCAACGTGATCCCTACTCGCGACACGACCCGCGGCGTGGCGTACGTGGATCAGCTCGCCACCGAGATGACGCTCGTCGCCGGTCACCTCCTGACCTCGAAGGTGGTCGAGATCGCACTCGGAGGCGGCTCCCCGAACTTTCTCGAGCCGCGTTCCCTTCGCGCGCTGGTGCATTCGATCGAGAGCTACTTCGCCGTCGCACCCGACGCGCGGCGGTCGATCGAGCTCGACCCGCGGCGCACCACATCGGCGCAGATCGAGACGCTCGCGGATCTGAAGTTCACGTCGATGAGCTTCGGCGTCCAGGACTTCGCCGAGCCGGTGCAGGACGCGATCCGGCGCCACCAGTCAGTGATCCAGACCAAGTGGCTCGTCGAGCGCTGCCGGGCAGCTGGCATCACCGACATCAACATGGACATCGTCTACGGCCTGCCGCGACAGACCGAGGCGAGCTTCGCGGCGACGCTCGACAAGGTGATCGAGCTCGCGCCGGATCGCGTGGCGCTGTTCGGCTATGCCCACCTCCCGGACAAGTTGCCGCACCAGCGACTCGTCGAGAAGGCCGGTCGCGTTCTCGACGGCTTCGAGCGCGCGACGCTGCTGCTGCTCGCGATCGAGCGATTCACCGACGCGGGGTACGTCCACCTCGGGCTCGATCACTTCGCACGCCCGGGGTCATCGCTCGCGGTTGCCGCCGCGGAGCACCGGATGGCGCGCACCTTCCAGGGCTACGTCGAGCATCGCAGTGACAACATCATCGGCCTTGGCAGCTCGTCGATCTCTTCGACATCGCGGATGTTCTGGCAGAACCACACGCTGCTGCCCGCCTGGGAGAAGGCGATCGATGCGCGGCAGCTCCCCGTGCGGCGCGGCGTCGTGCTCGATCGCGACGATCGGATGCGGCGTGATCTGATCGGCAGCCTGATGTGCGATGGCAAGGTCGATCTGCAAGCGCTCGGCCGAACCTACGACGTCGACGCGGAGGCGTACTTCTCGAAGGAGCTCGCGGCGCTGAGCTCGCTCGGTGACCTCGCCACGCACGACCACGCGTGGCACCGGATCACGACCACTCCGATGGGCAAGCTGCTCGTTCGCAACGTCTGCATGGTGTTCGATCGCTACCTCCAGGAAGCGGCCGAGCCCCAGCGGTTCTCATCAACGATCTGAAGGAGGGTTGATGACGCTCACTCGATCCGGCGCACTCGCGGAGCTGGTCGCTCAACACGATTCCCTTCGCGCGACCATGACGCGATGCGAGCAGCTCGCCGACGATCTGGACGCCTCGGTGGGAGATCCCTGCAACCTCGTTCACGAGATCGAAGGCCTGCGCGCGGCGTTCGCAGCGCACAACAGCTACGAGGAACGGATCCTGCGCCCGGTGCTGCTCGCCGAAGACAAGTTCGGTGCGGTGCGGGTCGACCGCATGATCGAGGACCACGTGAACGAGCACGCGGAGATGCGGCGCCGGCTCGGTTCTGCGGTGACCGCGGATCTGCGCGATGTCATCGAGACGCTCCGCGCGCACCTCGAGGCGGAGGAGAGGTACCTCCTGTCGTCGCAGGTCCTGCGGGACGACAGGACGCCGCTCGGGTAGCTCCAGGCGCGGAACCTGCGCCGTTCGGCGGCCAGGACGCAGCTTCTGCGCGGTCTCACCCCGACGCGCACGGTTTTCGCGGGCACGCAGGTTGCGAGGGTACTCGCGCAAATGTCTCGAGACACTCTGCGCTACGACGATGGCCTCGTCCGCAAGTTCGTCCTCGCCACCATCGTGTGGGGCGGGGTCGGCATGCTGGTCGGGCTATGGTGCGCGCTCCAGCTCGCGTTCCCCAGGCTCAACTTCGCGCCGTACTTCACGTTCGGCCGGCTGCGTCCCTTGCACACGAACGCCGTGATCTTCGCGTTCGCCGGCAACGGCATGTTCGCAGCGATCTACTACTCGTCGCAGCGGCTGCTCAAGGCTCGCCCGCTCGCGACGCTGTCGAAGATCCACTTCTGGGGGTGGCAGGCGATCATCGCCTCTGCCGCGATCACCTTGCCGCTCGGGTTCACGCAGGCGAAGGAGTACGCGGAGCTCGAGTGGCCGATCGATATCGCGATCGCTATCGTGTGGGTGACGTTCGCCGTGAACTTCTTCGCGATGCTGCGCAACCGCCGCGAGAAGCACATGTACGTCGCGCTGTGGTTCTACATCGCGACGATCGTCACCGTCGCGATCCTCCACATCTTCAATAACCTCGTCGTCCCGGCGGGCCTGTTCAAGAGTTACTCGATCTACGCGGGCGTCCAGGACGCGTTCATGCAGTGGTGGTACGGGCACAACGCCGTCGCGTTCTTCCTGACCACGCCGTTCCTCGGCCTCATGTACTACTTCCTGCCGAAGGCGGCGGGTCGGCCGGTGTTCAGCTACCGGCTCTCGATCCTGCACTTCTGGTCGCTGGTGTTCATCTACATCTGGGCGGGCCCGCATCACCTCCACTACACGGCGTTGCCGCAGTGGGCCTCGACGCTCGGGATGATCTTCAGCGTGATGCTGTGGATGCCGTCGTGGGGCGGCATGATCAACGGCCTGCTCACGCTGCGCGGAGCCTGGAACAAGGTCGCCGAGGAGCCGGTCCTCAAGTTCTTCGTCGTTGCCATCACGTTCTACGGCATGTCGACCTTCGAGGGCCCGATGCTCTCGGTGAAGAGCGTCAACGCCCTCTCGCACTACACCGACTGGAACATCGCGCACGTCCACGCTGGAGCGCTCGGCTGGGTCGGCTTCATGGTGTTCGGCATGGTGTACTGGCTGATTCCGCGGCTGTACCAGGCGCCGCTCTACTCGAAGAAGCTCGCCACCACGCACTTCTGGCTCGCGACCGTGGGCATCGTCCTCTACGTCGTGTCGATGTGGGCGGCCGGCATCACGCAGGGCCTGATGTGGCGTGCGTTCGACCAGACGGGTCGGCTGCAGTACCCCGACTTCCTCGACACGGTGACCCGCCTGGTCCCGATGTACTACGTGCGTGCGCTCGGCGGCGCGCTCTACATCTCGGGCCTGCTGCTGCTCGCGTACAACATGTTCAAGACCTGGCAGGCGCGCCCGGCGACGTACGCGGATCCGGAGATCGAAGTGCCGCCGATGATCCGTGAAGCGAAGGCAGAGGCAAAGGAATCCCGCGCGCTCGAGCGCGGTGTGGAGCCGAAGGTCCACTGGCACCGCCGCTGGGAAGGTCTGCCGGCGCTGTTCACCGCGCTCACGATCGTCGCGGTGCTCGTCGCGTCGGCGTTCGAGATCATCCCGACGTTCCTGATCGGCGACAACATTCCGAAGATCGCGTCGGTCAAGCCGTACACGCCGCTCGAGCTCTACGGCCGCGACATCTACATTCGCGAGGGTTGCTACAACTGTCACTCGCAGATGGTCCGCCCGTTCATCGACGAGACCGTCCGCTACGGGCAAGGCGGCGTGCCCGCCGAGTACAGCAAGGCCGGCGAGTTCATCTACGACCACCCGTTCCAGTGGGGCAGCAAGCGCACCGGTCCGGACCTCGCGCGTGAGGGCGGGCGCCGCGACGAGCTGTGGCACCTGCGCCACTTCGAGGATCCGCGCGCCCCGTCTCCGGGCTCGGTGATGCCGAGCTATCCGCACCTCCTCTCCGACGACATTCCGTACGACGACATCCAGTCGCGCGTGGATGCGATGGCGATGCTGGGCGTGCCCTACGGCAAGGACATCCTCGCGAACGCAGGCGACGTGGCCCATCACCAGGCCGCGGAGGTCGGCGCGAAGCTCGAGAAGCTCGGCGGTCCCGCCGGGATGGAGAACAAGGAGGTGATCGCGCTGATCGCGTACTTGCAGCGGCTCGGCGTCGACATCCGGCAAGCCACTCCGAACGGAGGTGCAAAGTGATCCGGTTATCCGAGCTTGTCTCGCTGCTCACGCCCACGCAGTACGCGCAGTTCGCGTTGCTCCTGTTCTTCGCGGTGTTCGTCGGTGTCTCGATCCGACACGGCGGCAAGCGCCGCGCGGTCGAGCACGCGGAAGCATCCATGTTGCCGCTCGCCGACGACGCGGGAGATGTCCGATGAGCTCGACGGACCAAGCGCCGCCCCTTATGGACCACTCCTACGACGGGATCCAGGAGTACGACAACCCGCTGCCGGGCTGGTGGAAGGCGATCTTCATCGGGTCGATCGTATTCGCCGCGATGTACGGCTTCTACTTTCACATCGCCAACTGGGGCACGTCTCCAGCCCAGCGCTACGCCGCAGACCTCGTGGCGTTCAACGACAAGAAGTCGATGCGCGACCAGGCGGAGGCCGCGTATGTCAACGAGCCGGCCCTCGCGCGCAATAGTCTCGACGGCAAGCTCGTCGCCCACGGCGCGGAGGTGTTCGCTACCAAGTGCGTCGCATGTCATGCCGCGGAGGGGCGCGGGCTGATCGGCCCCAACCTGACGGACTCGTTTCAGCTCCACGGCTCGACGCGCATGGACATCTTTCACACCGTCCACGATGGGGTGAGTGGCACGGCGATGATCGCGTGGGGCGAGCAACTCGCGGCCGCCGATATCCTCGACGTCGTCGCGTACGTGACCACACTGCGCGGCCAGAACCTGGATGGAGGAAAGGCGCCGCAGGGCGAGCGCATCGAAGCGTTCCTGCCATGACGCCGCCGGTCAAAGAGGAGCGCGTCCTCTCGACGTTGAACCGCGACGGGTCACGGCACTGGCTCCGCCCGCGGCTCGCGCAGGGGCCGTTTCTGCGCTGGCGCCGGATCGTCGGCTTCTCGCTGATCGCGCTGTTCGTCTTGCTTCCCCGGATCCGGATCGGCGGGCGGCCCGCGCTGCTGATCGATCTCTCCGGAGGCGAGCTGGACGTGTTCGGTATGGTGTTCCGCCCGTCGGACGGTATGGTGTTGATGGCGCTTGGCCTGACGATCGTGCTCTCGGTGTTCCTCGTCACCGCGCTGTTCGGTCGCGTGTGGTGCGGCTGGGGATGTCCGCAGAGCGTATACCTCGAGCACGTGTTCCGCCCGATCGAGCGGTGGCTCGAAGGCAGCGCCGCGAAGCAGGCGAGGCTGTCGCGCTTTCACTGGCGGCGGCTCGTGAAGTGGACGATCTATTCGGCGCTCGCGTTTGGGCTGTCCAACGTCTTCCTCGCGTACTTCGTCGGCACCGATCGGCTCGAGCACTGGGTGTTCGGATCTCCACTCGATCACGTCGGTGGCTTCTCCATCGTCATGGGCGTCGCTGCCCTCATGCTGTTCAACTTCGCCTACTTCCGCGAGCAGACGTGCATCGTGGCGTGCCCGTACGGCCGGTTGCAGGCGGTGCTGCTCGACAAGCAGTCGTTGATCGTCGGCTACGACGCGAAGCGCGGTGAGCCGCGCGCACAGCCGAAGGCGAAGCTGCCCGTGATCAGCGAGCGCGGTAGCTGCGTGGATTGCGGTGCGTGCGTGGACGTCTGTCCCACGGGCATCGATATCCGGGAGGGGCTGCAGATGGAGTGCATCGGATGTGCACAGTGCGTCGATGCGTGCGACACGGTGATGGCCAAGCTCGGTCAGCCCCCGCACCTCATCGGCTACACCTCGCAGGACCGCCTCGCGGGCAAGCCGGGGAGGCTGTTGCGCGCGCGGACCATCATCTACCCCGCACTGCTCGCGATCGCGGCGAGCCTGCTCGTGTGGAGCGTTGGCACGAAGTCCGTCGCCGACGTGTTCGTGGAGCGCATGGATGGGCCGAGCTTCGTCGACCTCCCCGATGGCCGGATCGCGGCGCGGGTGCAGCTCAAGATCGAGAACGAGAGCGACGAGGCGCGCGGCTACACGATCTCGCTCGTCGACGCGCCCGACGCTGAGCTGCGCTCCGTGCAGCCGAGCTGGCGGGTCAAGCCGCGTCACGCGATCGATGTCCCGCTGTTCGTGGACGCGAAGCCGGAGACCTTCGTCGGCGGCAAGCGCCGCGTGTACCTGCGGATCAATGACAGCATGGGGTTCGAGAAGATCATCTCGGTGACGCTCCTCGGCCCGGAACGAAGGACACCGTGACCCCGAAGACCCGCTGGACCGTCGCGATCCTCGGCCTGCTCGGCGGCAACGTCGGCGCGGTGATCACGTTCGCGATCGTCGCCAACGTCGGCCACTCCGAGGTGATTCCGAACTACTACGAGCAATCGACGCACTACGACGACACACTGCGTGCCGCAGAGGTGAGTCGTGCGCTCGGCTGGCGGGTGCATGCGACACTCTCCGACGGATCTCTCGAGGTCACGGTCCGCGATGCCGCGGGTGCTCCGCTCGCCGATGCGCGCGTGCGTGCGAGTGGATATCCGCGGGCGCATTCGTACGAGCGGATCGATGTGGCACTCCCGGCGGTCGCGGCGGGAAGCTATCGCGCGGTCGCCGATCGCACGCTCGGCCTGCACGACCTCGCGATCACCGTCGAGCGCGACGGCAAGACGTTCTCGCAGCACGTGGTGGTCGAGGCGCTGTGAGCGCGCTGGCCGCCACGGTGCTGGTCTCGAGCCTCGCGGGCAGCCTCCACTGCGTCGCGATGTGCGGCCCGCTCGTCGGTATGCACGGTGGAGCTCGCTCGCTCCGGCTCGCATTCGTGCACGCGCTCGGACGCCTCGTGACGTATGTCGCGCTGGGGACGATCGCAGGGCTCGTCGGTGGCGCCGTGAATCTCGCCGGTGATCTCGCGCAGGTCCAGCACGTGGCGACGATCGCGGCCGGTCTCGTGATCGTCGGCTGGGGCCTGTACTCGATCGCGGTGGCTCGTGGCTGGCTCCACGCGCGCACCCACGGTGGAGCGCTGTTCCAGCACGGACTCGTCCAGCTCCGCGGCCGGCGGGCGGTGACGCGGGCCGCCTTGATCGGCGTCCTCACCGGTCTGATCCCGTGCGGCTGGCTGTGGGCGTTCGTCGTGACCGCGGCAGGCACGGGCCACGCCGCATCGGGTGCACTCGTGATGGCGGCGTTCTGGCTCGGCACGGTGCCGGCGATGACGGGTGTGCTCGCCGTCGCGGGCCCGCTGATCGCCCGCCTGCGCGCGCGGATCCCGGTGATCACCGCTTGCCTCCTGATCACGCTCGGTCTGGTGACGCTCGCGTCGCGCTGGCAGGACGCCGGGGCCACCGGCGCGACGGATCCGCACTGCCATTGCCACGCGGACGGCGACGCGCCGTGACCGCCGTGGCCGCCACGCAGCTCGCCGCGTGCGCGCACTGCGGGCTGCCTGTGCCGGCGGGTCGCGATACCTACTGCTGCAGTGGCTGCGAGATCGTCGCGGGCGCGATCGCCGCGAATGGGCTCGAGCAGTTCTACGCGCTGCGCGAGCGACCCGAGCCGGCGAGCACCACCGGGCGTGCGTACACGGAGCTCGACGATGCGGCGTTCCAGCGCGTCCACGTCGATCTGGTCGAGGGCGGCATGGCCCATGCCGCGCTGTATCTCGAGGACCTCCGCTGTGCTGCGTGCTTGTGGCTCGTCGAGAGCGCGTCACGCTGTGTGCCCGGCACGATCGAAGTTCGCGTCGATCTCGGTCGCAGTCGCGCCGATGTCACCTGGGACCCGCGCCTCACGCAGCTCTCGAGGATCGCGCGGTTCCTCGACGGCGTCGGCCATGCGCCGCATCCCTACCGTGGCCTCGATCGTGATCGACAGCGGCGGCGCGAGGACCGCGCGCTGCTGATCAAGATCGGCGTCGCCGGCGCGGCGATGGGCAACCTCATGCTTCTCGCGATCGCGCTGTACGCAGGCGTGTTCGGCGGGATGACGCGCGCCGACGCGACCTTCTTCCGCTGGGCGTCGATGTTCGTCGCGGTCCCGGGCCTCGGCTATGCGGCGACGCCGATGTTCCGCACGGCGATCGGCGCACTCCGCGCACACCGTCTGCACCTCGACCTGCCGCTCTCCATCGGCATCGTGGCGGGGCTCGGATGGGGCGCGCTGAACGTGCTGCGCGGCGCCGGCGAGATCTACTTCGACAGCCTCGCGATGCTGGTGTTCTTGCTGCTCGTCGCTCGGTGGGTGGTGCTTCGCCATCAGCGCCGAGCATCGACCGCTGCGGAGCTGCTTCTCGCGCTCACGCCGAGCCGGGCACGTCGCATGGATGGCAAGGTGGTGGTCGAAGTCTCGATCGAGGCGATCGTCCCGGGCGATCGGCTCCAGGTGCTCGTCGGCGAGGTGATCCCCGTCGACGGCATGGTCGTCGCCGGCAGCTCCGCGCTCGACGTCGGATTGTTGACCGGCGAATCTCGACCGTCGGAGGTCACCGTCGGTGATGCCGTCGCAGCCGGGACCGTGAATCTCGCCGCCCCGGTCGAGGTCGTCGCCACGGCGGTCGGCGAGACCACCCGGGTGGGGAAGCTGGTCGCGAACATCGAGGCGCTGTCCGCACGGAAGGCGCCGATCGAGCGGCTCGTCGACCAGGTGGCGGGCACCTTCGTGAAGGTCGTCACCCTCGCGGCGCTCGTGACGTTCCTCGCGTGGTCCGCGATCGTGTCGGTCGCAACCGGCGCGGAGAACGCGATGGCGCTGCTCATCGTGACCTGTCCATGCGCGCTGGCACTCGCGACACCGCTCGCGGTGACCGTCGCGCTCGGCCGCGCGGCCCGTCGTGGGGTGCTGATCAAGGGTGCCGATGCGCTCGAGCGTCTCGCGACGCCGGGGACGATGTTCGTCGACAAGACCGGCACCCTCACCGCTGGCAAGCTCGGCGTTGTGTCCTGGCGCGGCGATCTTGATGCGGCCGCTCTGGCCGTAGCGGTCGAATCCGGCAGCGCTCACCCGATCGCGCGCGCACTGCGGACCTACGCGACGAGCCCGCACACTGCGACCCAGATCGAGGAAGAGCTCGGTCGAGGCATCGCGGGCACTGTCGCCGGTATCCGCGTGGTCGTCGGTGCCCCACCGTGGGTCCGCGCGCGCGCCTCCGCACACCCGATCATCGAGGGTTGGATCGCCGAGCTCGCCGAGCGCGGCGAGACACCGATCGTGATCGCCGTGGATGGGCGCGCCGTGGCCGTGGCCGGCCTCGCCGATCCGGTGCGCCCGGATGCGCGGCAGGCACTCGATCGGCTCGTCGGGTTCGGCTGGCGCGTCGAGCTACTCTCCGGCGACGATGCGCGGGTGGCCCGGTGCGTCGGCGCCACGCTCGGCATCGGAGCCGAGCGCTGCCACGGAGGCGCAGATCCCGAAGCCAAGGTCGCGCACGTCGCTGCCGCCAAGCGCCTGGGTCCCGTGGTGATGGTGGGCGACGGTGTCAACGACGCGGCGGCGATGGCGGCGGCGACGGCGGGGATCGCGGTCTCGGGTGCCGCCGAGATCGCGATCGAGACGGCCGATGTCTACCTGAGGTCACCGTCGATCGGCGACATCGCGGCGACCGTGTGTGGTGCCACTGCGACGCTGGAGACCATCCGCCGCAACCTCCGGTTGTCGCTGATCTATAACCTCACCGCAGGGGCGCTCGCGATCTCCGGCGTGATTCACCCTTTGATCGCGGCGCTGGTGATGCCGCTGAGCTCGCTGACGGTGCTCGCCAGCTCGCTCCGATCTCGCGCGTTCCGGGAGGACTCATGATCGCGCTCTACATCGTGCTCCCGCTGGCGATCTTGATCGCCGGCACGGCCGTCGCGGCGTTCATCTGGACGGTGCGCTCGGGGCAACTCGACGACGTCGATTCTCCTCCCCTACGAGTGCTGTTCGACGACTCGCCGCCGCGGGCTACTGACGACGCGGCACCGTGACGTCGAACCGGGTGCCGTGTGCTCCGGTGTCGAGCGTGATCGTTCCGCCGTGGAGGGCCACGAGCGAGTGCACGATCGACATTCCCAGGCCGGTGCCGCTCTCCTTCGTCGAGAAGAACGGCTCGTAGATTCGCCCCTGCACTTCGAGGGGAATTCCGGGTCCATCGTCCTCGATGCGCACGATGACCTCGTCCTCTGCGGTCTCGACCATCACCCGGATCTGGCCGTTCGCGGTCACTGCTTCGACGGCGTTGCGCACGAGGTTCGCCACGATCTGGTGCACCTTCGCCGCGTCGACGCGCGCCGTGATCGGTCCCGTCGGGACGACGAGCTCGAGCGAGGCGCCGCGTGCTTCGGCTCCCGCGCGCTCGACCTCGCAGATGTGGTGAGCCAGCGCCGCGATATCGCACTCGTCGAGATTGAGCTCGGGCGGGCGCGCGAACGCGAGGAAGTCGTTGAGCAGCTGGGTCAGGCGTTCGATCTCCTGCCCTGCGAGTGCGCTCGGCTGGGTCAGCCGTGGATCATCGTGCTCGCGGCGCAGCCGGCGATCGAGCAGCTCGAGCTGGAGCTTCGCGGCATTCAGCGGGTTGCGGACCTCGTGCGCGAGCCCGGCGGTCAAGGTCTGGATCGAGATGATGCGATCTGCTTGCGCGTGGCGCTCGCGGGCGACGAGCTTCGCCTCGGAGTCGAGCTGGTAGTGGCGCACCATGATCGCGAGCTCGACGTCGAGCAACCTGTGGACTGCCGCGAGGTACGGGGCAGGCGCTGGGAGCTCGGCCAGGATCGCTTCCTGGTACGCGAGGCGCACCACGTTCATCGCCGTGAACATGTACTCCTGCGGCAGGCCGATCTGGACGTGGCGACGGCCGATCCGCGAACGCTTCTCGTAGAATCGTTCGTCGTGCGGGCCCAACAGCCCTGTTGACATCCAGTCGATCAGCATCCCGCGCAACCGCTCGACTTGCTCGGGACCGGAGAGGATCCGAGCGGTCTTCGGATCGGCAAACACCGCGGCGTAGAACCGCTCCGCGACCTGGGCGAACCGGGGAGCGAGCACCGGATGCAACTCGACGAGCCGCCCCAGATCGTCACCTGACATCCCGACGTAACCGAAGACGTCCTCGAGAAATGTGGTCACGCCTTGCGGGTGTCCTCGGGTACGGGTTTCTGAACGACATCGACGTCCGACCGCGGCGCCTCGTTGTACTGATGCAGGCGGTACTGGATGGTGCGCACACTGATCCCGAGGATCTCGGCGGCTCGGGACGTGGAGCCACCCGTCGACTTGAGCGTCTCGAGGATCGCGTACTTCTCGATGTCGCCGAGCGTCGACCCGGGGACGAGCGGCATCCCACCGGGCATGACCCGCGGGCGAATGTTCGAGGGCAGGGCGCGCGCCTCGATGATGTCGCCGGACGTCAGCACGACGGCGCGCTCGATCGCGTTCTCCAGCTCGCGCACATTGCCGGGCCAGTCGTAGCCCACGAGCAGATCCATGGTCTCGGGGGTGAACCCTTCGATCGTCTTCGCGTTCTCCTTCGTGTAGCGATCCAGGAAGAACTTCGCGAGCGGCGCCACGTCGGAGCGGCGCTCGCGCAGCGGTGGCATCTCGAGCGAGACGACGTTGAGGCGATAGAACAGATCCTCGCGGAACCTGCCTTTCGTGACCTCCTCGGGAAGGTTGCGATTGGTCGCGGCGATCACGCGCACGTCGACGCGGATGGTCTGGTTCCCACCGACGCGCTCGAACTCGTGCTCCTGGAGGAAGCGCAGCAGCTTGACCTGGATCGACGGCGAGATCTCTCCGATCTCGTCGAGGAACAGGGTACCGCCGTCGGCGAGCTGGAACCTGCCGTCCTTGCGTGCGGCGGCGCCGGTGAACGAACCCTTCTCGTGCCCGAACAGCTCGCTCTCGAGCAGCGACTCGGCGAGCGCGGCGCAGTGCAGCTTGATGAACGGACCACTCGCCCGGTTCGAGCGCTGATGGAGGGCGTTGGCGACCAGCTCCTTGCCGGTGCCACTCTCGCCCGTGATCAGAACGCTCGCACGGCTCGGCGCGACCTGGTCGACGACCTCGAACACCCGCTGCATCGGCGGGCTCATGCCGACGATGTTGTTCGGCGCGACGCGATCGCGGACGCGGACGCGCAGCTGGCGGGTCTCACGGCGCAAGGCTTGCTCGGCGAGTACCTTGTCGAGCACGACCAGCAGCTCGTCGAAGTTGATCGGCTTGGTCAGGTAGTCGGCGGCGCCAGCGCGCATCGCATTCACGGCGGAGGACACGGCGCCGAACGCGGTCATCACCACGAGCGCGGCCGGGTCCTCGAACGCCTTGATCTTCTTGACCAGCTCGATGCCGTCCATGCCAGGCATCTTGAGGTCGGTGACGACGACGTGCGGGGTGAAGGCCTCGTACTTGCCGAGGGCCTTGAACGCGTCAGCCGCGGTCTCGACCTCGAAGCCCTCATCGCGGAGAAGCTCGGCGAGCGCGGTGCGAGCATTGACCTCGTCGTCCACCACCAGAATCCGACCTGACCTCATGTAGCCAGCATCATTAGCCAGGATCGTGCCGGCCGGAAGCCCGCAAACCGCGCGCGTACCTCGCAGGTTCTGCGCGGTGCCGGGAAAATGCGCAGGACGTGCGCGAATTGCCCGAGCGCAGCGGCTGCGGGCCGAACCCGCAGTGATCGCGGATTCTGCGCGAAAACCGGGACCGAACGGGGTCCTGGCCTGGCGCGGCCGCTGCACTCGGAGGGTGACATGACCACGACCGACGTGATTCGGGACCGGCTCATCCTGCGGCGCCGGCAGCTGCTGATTCGGTACCGCGACGAGCTGGCTCGGGTCGAGGAGGAGCTCGCCATGCGCCCCTCCGAGTCTGCCGAGCATGCGATGGAGAACTGGGACGCCAGGGTCCTGAGCTCGCTCGGCGACTCCGATATGCGATCGATCGTGGCCGTCGTCGATGCCATCGAGCGCCTCGACCAGGGCAACTACGGGAAGTGCACGGACTGTGGCTACCCGATCGGTGCGGCGCGGCTCGACGCACTGCCAGAGACTCCCGTCTGCATCGAATGCGCGAGTGCGGCGGAGCCCGCTGTCGCTCGGAGCGCGTGAGGAGGACCCGGTGCTGCAACCCACTTCCATTTCTGTACTCGGTCTCGCTGCCGCGATCAGCCCGTTCGACCGGCCGGTCACGACGTACATGGCGCGATCGCTGGAGCGGGCGCGCCTCGCCACTCCGATCTCCGAGATCGCGGCCACCATGCACGCTCGGAGGATCTCTGGCGTGCCCGTGCTCGACGAGCGTGATCGACTCATCGGTGTCGTCACGCGAACCGATCTGATCGCCCTCGGCGCCCTCCAATCCGGCCGGCGCGGGGCGAGCCCCGTGATGCCGTTGCCCCGGCGCACGGCGCGCGAGGTGATGACCGCGGAGCCGCAAACGATCCCGCGCACGGCATCGGTTCGCGATGCGGCGCGCGTGATGGCAACCCACGCGATCCACCGCGTGTTCGTCACCGATGGCGACGCGCTGGTCGGGGTGATCGGGGCGGTCGATATTGCCGCGGCCGTCTACGACTCCCGAGCAGCCGCACCGCTGTCCACCATCATGACGTCGCCGATCGTGACGGTGGCACCGCGCGCTCCGCTGTCGAGCGCCGTCGACCTCCTCGATCGACTCCGCGTGAATGCGGTCCTGGTGGTCGACGACGGCCGGTTGCTCGGGGTGTTCTCGCAGGTCGAAGCGCTGGCGTCGCGCGACATGCTCCGTTCGACGCCAGTGGAGCTGCTCTACGACCCCGCGCTGGTCTGTCTTCCGGCGGATACCCGGCTCAGCCGGGCCGCGGGCCACGTCGCGCGGCTCGACGTCCGGCGCGTGATCGTGTGCCAGGACCGCGACCCGATCGGCATGGTGACGGCGCTCGACTTCGCCCGCTACGTCGCGTGGTAGCTACGCGGTGGCACCGAGCAGCTTCTCGAGAGCTTCCACGAGCTCGGCGACCTTGACCGGCTTCGTGAGGTAGCGCTCGAAGCCGGCGTCCTGCGCACGCAGCGTGTCCTTTGCGAGCGCGGCGGCGGAGAGTCCGATCACCGGGATGTCCCGTGTCTCCGGCCATGCTCGGAGCTGGTTGACCGCGTCGAAGCCGCTCATCCCCGGCAGGTTGATGTCCATGATCACGAGCTTGGGCAGCCGGGCGCGGATCAGCTCGAGCCCGATCTCGGCGGTCGGGGCAGTGAGGAGCTCCACGCTCGGCAGCTCACTCATCAGATCGCGCATGAACGCGATGTTCGACGGGTTGTCCTCGACGTAGACCACCCTATGCTGCGCGGGCCCCGTCGCGAGCGTGGACGGGCCGCGATCCGTGACGAGAAGCGTGGGGGCCACGGTCGATCCTCCATGCACCGGGATCTCGATCCAGAACTCGCTGCCCACGCCCTCGGTGCTCGAGAACCCGACGGCGCTCTGCATCATCTCCGCGAGTCGCTTGCTGATCGTGAGCCCGATGCCCGTTCCTTCGATCGGACCAGCTTCCTGCCCCGCGCGCTGGAACGGCTCGAAGATCTTGTGGCGCTGGTGGTCGGGGATCCCGATGCCATTGTCGACCACCGTTACCCGGATCACGTTCGGCTTCGCCTCGACCCGGAAGCTCAGCTCACCTCCGGGGCGGCCGTACTTGATCGCGTTCGAGCCGAAGTTCATCAGGATCTGCGCGACGCGCGTGCGGTCCGCGGTGATCTGCGGAGAGCCGGACGTTGCCTCTGTGGCGATCCGGATCTGGGCGCGTGCAGCCATCGGCTCGAGGGTGTGGACGACCTCGCCGAGGACCTCGACGAGACCCACGGGCTCGAGGGAGATGGTGACGCTCCCGGCCTCGATCTTCGCGAGGTCGAGCACGTCATCGATGAGCCTCAGCAGGTGCTCGCCGCCGCGCATGACGTACTGCAGACGCTCGAGCTGGCGCGCGTCGAGGGGGTTCTTGCGATCGCGCTCGAGGAGCTGCGCGAACCCCAGGATCGAGTTGAGGGGCGTCCGGAGCTCGTGGCTCATCGACGACAGAAACTCGCTCTTCGCCGCGCTCGCCGCTTCGGCTGCCTCCCGCGCTGCCGAGAGCTCGGCGGCACGTTCCATCTCGTCGGTGACGTCCGCGATCATCGCGACGGTGCCAGCCTCCGCGGTCTTGCGCTCCGTCACGCGAAGGTGGCGGCCGGTCCCTGTTCTCACGTCGAGCGTTCCCAGTGGAGTCTTGTGATACGCGAGCCACCGCAACAGGAGCTCGTCTCGGGTCTCGTTGCTGACGTCGAACGCTCCCGTTGCCAGCGCCGTCTCGAGGACTTCCTTGAACAGCTTTCCGACGATCCCGGTGCCGAGGTGGCTGCCGAGCAGCTGGCGCCCCGCGCTGTTCACCATCACCACGCGGTCGTGCTCGTCGAACAACGCGAACGCCTCCTGCACGGCATCCACGGCGGAGGTCAGGTAGGCGGTCGCGCGCCGCTTGTCACTCTCGAGGGCACGGCGCTGGGTGATGTCTCGGATCCCCGCCGTGATCATCAGGCCGTCCTCGGTCGACACGGGCGACAAGCTGATCTCGACGGGAAACTCGGTGCCGTCCTTGCGGCGGCCGTGCAGCTCGAGCCCCGAGCCCATGGGGCGTAGCCGCGGCGTCGCGACGAAGCCGGCGATGTGCTGGTGGTGGCGAGGGCGCACGCCGGACGGGACCAGCAGATCGACCTTCTGGCCGACCAGCTCCTCGCGCGCGTACCCGAACATCCGGCAGGTCTCGGCGTTGGCGAGCAGGACCGTTCCGTGCTGATCGCAGACGATCAGACCATCGGGGGCGGCGTCCACCAGCTCGCGGAACGGAAGCGTCATGCAGGGAGCCTCATGCAGAAGACCGCACCGGGAGCCGCATCCTCGATCCAGATCGTGCCGCCGTGGGCCTCGACGGCGAGCTTGCAGAATGCGAGACCGAGGCCGCGGTTGCGTATCCCGCCGCTGGACTCGAAGCGGTCGAACACGCGCCGGCGCAGATCTTCCGGCACCCCGGCGCCGGTGTCTGCAACGCGGACCACCAGCCCATCGTGCTCGACACAGGCGCGGACGCTGACCATTCCACCTTCCGGCGAGTGGCGAAGCGCGTTCTCGACGAGGTTCGCGAGCACGCGCGTCAGCAGGCTTGGATCGGCGCGCAGCGGTCGAGCGACGGCGATGTCGGCACTGAGCGCGACGCGGTTCGCGGCTGCGGCGATCTGGAGCTCCTCGAGCACCATAGCGACGTGTGCGGCGAGATCGATGTCCTCGTAAGCGGGCAACAGCCGGCCCTCGTCACCCCGGCTGAGGTCGAGTAGGTTCAGGAGCATCCGCAACAGCGCACGGGTCTCCTCGCGGATCGCGTTGCCCACGCTGCGCGTGCGCTCCGTTGCCGCCGGATCGCGAAGCAGCCGCTCGGCCTGGAGCTCGATCGAGTTGACCGGGTTCTTGAGGTCGTGGACCACGAAGCTGGCGAGCTGATCTTTCTGGAGCTGGAGGCGCTGGAGGTCGTCGCGCTGGCGCTTGACCTGGGCGTAGAGGTCCGTGCGCTCACCGGCGAGCTTGCGCACGCGCAGCGCGGCCTGGACGCGGATCACGAGCTCGGCGGGCCGGAACGGCTTGGACAGGAAGTCATCGCCACCCGCGGCGAGCGCGCGATCGAACGTGGAGATGTCGCGCTGCGCGGTGACGAACACGATCGCGACCGCTTGCCCGCCGGGCAAGGCGCGGATCACCTCGCACGCGGCGATCCCGTCGACCCCGGGCATCTGGACATCGAGCAGGATGCACGCGGGGTGCGTGGTCTCGAACTTGGCGATTCCAGCCGCCCCGTCATTCGCGAGCACGACCTCGAAGCCGTCGTCCTCGAGCGTGGCCTGGGCGAGGGCGCGGTTCTCTGCGTTGTCGTCCACAACGAGGATTCTCACCCCGGCCATGGAGGCAGGGTAGTCACAATCTCCTCGCGTGCAAGCCTTGCGCGTCCCAGTTCTCGGCGATCATCGGGCATGGCACAACGCTCGGAGCTGGAACTTCTCGACGCCTACTGGCGAGCTGCAAACTTCCTGACGGTCGGTCAGATCTACCTGCGCGAGAACCCGTTGCTCCGCGAGCCGTTACAACCGGAGCACATCAAGCCGCGGTTGCTCGGCCACTGGGGCACCTCGCCCGGCCTCAGCCTCGTCTACGCGCACCTCAACCGCGCGATCCGCGCCCGCGATCTCGACGCGATCTTTCTTGCGGGCCCGGGTCACGGTGGGCCGGCGGTGGTCGCCAACACCTATCTCGAGGGCACCTACAGCGAGGTCTACCCGAACGTCAGTCAAGACATCTCCGGCGTGCGCGTCCTGTTCCGCCAGTTCTCGACGCCCGGTGGGATCCCGAGCCACGTCGGCCCGCAGACGCCGGGATCGATTCACGAGGGCGGCGAGCTCGGCTACGTGCTCGCCCACGCGTTCGGAGCTGCGTTCGACGATCCAGATCTTCTCGTGGTCGCCATCGTGGGCGATGGCGAGGCGGAGACCGGGCCGCTCGAAGGATCGTGGAAGAGCACGGCGTTCCTCAACCCGGTGCGCGACGGTGCCGTGTTGCCGATCCTCCACCTCAACGGCTACAAGATCTCGGGACCGACGGTGCTCGGGCGTTCGAGCGACGAGGACATCGCGCGGCTGCTCGAGGGACACGGCTACGCACCGCAGTTCGTCACCGGTGATGTGCCGGCGGAGGTTCATCGCGCGTTCGCGGCAACCCTCGACAACTGCCTCGACGTGATCGCGGACATCCAGCGCACGGCTCGTGCAGCCGGACGCGTGACCTCACGCCCGCGCTGGCCCGTGATCGTCCTCCGGACGCCCAAGGGATGGACCGGCCCGCACGAGGTGGATGGCGTGCGGATCGAAGGCACCTTCCGCGCGCACCAGGTGCCGCTCTCCGAGGTTCGCTCGAACCCGGCGCACCTCCAGTTGCTCGAGGCGTGGCTGCGGAGCTATCGCCCCGAGGAGCTGTTCGACGCCAACGGGCGGCTCGTCCCCGAGCTTGCAGCGCTCGCGCCCGGGGGCAAGCGCCGGATGTCGGCGAACCCGCGCACCAATGGCTCGCGCTGCGTCCCGCTCGAGATTCCGGCCATGGAGGCCTACGCGATCGCGGTTCCGAGCCCCGGTGCCGAGCGCCACGAATCGACGCGCCAGCTGGGCCAGATGCTGCGCGACATCTACACGTCGAACCCGACGAGCTTCCGGCTGTTCTGTCCCGACGAGACGAACTCGAACCGACTCGGCGCCGTGTTCGAGGTGAGCGACCGATGCCTCGTCGCGTCGCGGCCCACCGACGTGCCCGACGATCACGTCTCACCCGAAGGTCGCGTCATGGAGGTGCTGAGCGAGCACAACTGTGAGGGCTGGCTCGAGGGCTACGTGCTCACCGGCCGCCACGGCGTGTTCGCCACGTACGAGGCGTTCGCGCTGATCGTCGCGTCGATGGCGACCCAGCACGCGAAGTGGCTCGAGGCCCAGGCCGCGCTGCCGTGGCGCTCTCCGGTGCCGTCGCTGAACATCCTCTTGACCTCGACGTGCTGGCGCAACGACCACAATGGGTTCAGCCATCAGGGGCCTGGCTTCATGGATACGATCCTGTCGAAGAAGGGCTCGGTGGCGCGGATCTACCTGCCGCCGGATGCGAACTGCCTGCTCTCGGTCGCCGACCACTGCCTCCGCAGCCGTAACTACGTGAATCTGATCATCATCGACAAGCAGGCGCAGCATCAGTGGCTGGATCTCGCGGCGGCGCGCGAGCACTGCGCGCGCGGTGCTTCGCGCTGGGGCTGGGCAAGCAGCGATGCCGACGGGAGCCCCGACATCGTGTTCGGCTGCGCGGGTGATATCCCGACGCTGGAGACCCTCGCGGCCGTGGCGTGGCTTCGCGAGCGTGCGCCGGCGTTGCGCGTGCGCGTGGTCAACGTCGTCGATCTGATGACGCTCGCCTCACCGGCGGACCATCCGCACGGCATGACCAGCGAGCGTTTCGAGGAGCTGTTCACGCGTGACCGCCACGTGGTGTTCGCGTTCCACGGCTATCCGGGTGCGGTGCACCAGCTCCTGCACGGTCGCTCGGACCCGGAGCGGTTTCACGTGCGCGGATATCGCGAGGAGGGCACGACCACGACGCCGTTCGACATGGTCGTGCTGAACGGCATGAGCCGGTTCCACCTGATCATCGAAGCGCTGCGGCGCGCGCCGAATCCGCCCGAGCACGCGGATCTGATGGCCGACGAGTGCCGGGAACTGTTGCAGAAGCACACCGCCTTCGTGCGCGAGCACTTCGAGGACATGCCCGAGATCCAGGCGTGGGCCTGGCGCTGACCGTCAGGTGTGCCACGCGAGGGTCAACAGGATCGCGCTGTCTTCGATCGCGACCATGGCGTGCGGCACATCTCGCTCGATCGCGAGGAGCTGACCGGGGCCGAGGTCGAAGGTCGATTCGAGCAGCGACACGATGACGCGGCCGTCGAGGGCCTGGAGGGTCAACGCCGCCTCGGTGTGATGAACGGGGATCTGCGCACCGCTGTCGAGGAGCATCAGGACCAGCCGCTGGTCGAGGTTGCGGAAGAGGGTCTTGGCGGTGTGCTCCTTGGTCCGCGGGCTCGCGCGCATCTTGCGGACCTCCTCCACGAGATCGAGGCGAGCGATCGGGAAGGTTGGCGGGACCGCATCGGCATCTGCGTAGTGATCGTTCGTGAACGTGGAGGTCGTGGTCATGCCGGGAGGACACGCAAGTCCCGTGCCTCGGTCAGCCCGTCACTTTGCGCAGGAGCGCCTCCGCACGGATCTCGCCGACGGGGGCGTGTGCACGCCGCGAGTGCTCCCACGCCTCCCCGGCGAGGCGGATCGCGTCCTCGCGGTGGCCGAGCCCGGAATGGACGGCAGCGAGGCTAAGGATCAGCGGCCACCGCATGTGAGGCGTCGTCGTTTGTGCGATCGCCCGCTCGAGCTCGCGAGCAGCATCGCGCAGGCGATGCGCTTCCAGCAGGCCCGACACGCGGCTCAGGCACGCGGTCGCGATCGCGCTCTCGTTCGGAGCCGGCTGTCGCCTGCCGAGCGCGAGGCGACGTCGGGTCTCCGTGTGCGGCGTCCAGTCGAGCGTGCGCCTGTTCGCGAGGATCTCGCTCGCGACGCTGGGCGCCACGGCAGCGACCGTCTCCGCGCGCGGCGTCGGGAGCGTGATCGCGGCCGCCAGCTCGCGGGCCGTCGCGTAGCGATCGGTCGGCGCCAATGCGAGCGAGCGAATCACCGCGCGATCCAGGCTCGGCGAGATCCGGCGTTCCGGCGCCCGCACCGACGGCGGTTCGAGGACGCCCGCGAGCTGGCGCTCGGCGATCTCGGTGCCGGAGCCAGTCCCGAACGGCGGCGTACCGGTGAGTAACTCGAAGAGGATCACGCCGGCGGCGTAGAGATCGGAGCTCGTGGTCGGCGGATCGCCGACGAGCACCTCGGGGGCCATGTACCCCGGCGTGCCGGAAACGTACTCGGTCGCTCGCCCCGCGGGCTCCGCGAGAAATCGTGCGAGGCCCCAGTCGATGAGCGTCACGGTCGGCGCGTCACCGCCGCCGGCCACGAGGAGGTTGTCGGACTTGACGTCGCCGTGCGCGATCCCGCGGTCGTGGGCGTAGGTCAGAGCGTCGAGTAGCCGGGTCGCGATCGCGACGGCATCGCGCTCGGGCAGCGCGCCCGTGCGGGCGAGGCGTGTCCCGAGGGGCTCGCCCTCCGCCCATGCCATCACGAGAAACGGGAGCCCGGCCGGCGTGTCGCCGAAATCGATCATGCGCGCGATATTCGGGTGGTTCAGCACCCGGCCGACGCGGAGCTCGGTCTCGAACCGCTGGATCATCACGGGCTCGTCTGAGATCTCGGGGCGTAACTGCTTCACCGCGACCGGCGCAGCTTGGCCTTCGACCACGGCGCGGTGGACCACGCCCATGCCGCCCGTCCCGACGAGATCACCGAGGATGTACTTCCTGGTCATGGGGACTCCGCAACCGCTCCGAGCGCGTGTTCCAAGGAATGCCAACGGCGTGCCGCGCTCTGCTGCTTCGATCTCGCAGGATCTGCGCGCGGCCCACGCCCGCGCGCCTAGACGCGAACTTCGTGCGTGAGTCCGCCGTGACCTCATCGGTCAGTCGGCAGTCTCTGGCTCGATGACCAGCCAGTCCTCGTGCCACATCAGCGCGCACGCGCGGTCGCATGGTCCGTTGGCGCCGGTGAGCGCGCCCGTGCAGTGCATCCCGCCGAGGAAGTAGATCCGCGCCGCGGGTGCGAGCCAGCGGTCGTACTCGAACACGTCGCCGAGCTGGCTCGCGATGGCGAAGCGCTTGCCGGCGCACGCTGCCATCTCCGGCATGAACGTCAGGCCATCGCGGCGCCCGAAGGCATCGAGGCCGCCGATGATCTCGTCGAGCTCGCGCACGCGGGCATGGCGAACGTTCTGCGCGGGATGGGGCGCGCGCGCAGGCGCGTGAGCGGCGACCAGCCACTCGTCGCGGTACATGAGCGGGCAGTGGCGCCCGCAACCGGCCGGCGCGGTGCCATGGCCGTTGCAGTCGGAGCCCTCGACCAGGACGGTGCGCGAGACAGCGCGGAACTTCCCGTGATCGTCGCGGAGCCGTCGCACGTGGCGCTCGACCCGAAACGTCTTGCCGCACTCATCCCACTGCACCGGCACGAAGGCGAGCCCGCGCGTGCGGAGGCGTTCGTCGAGCTCTGCCTCGATCTCCGCGCGCTCGCGCACGCGCACCCAGCTCCCCACCGGGAACTCGGACGCGGCGCCGAGCCGCTCGCCGGCCGGCCGCGGCTTCGCGAACAGCTTCTTGATCCGGCTCTTGATTCCGAGCCCGCGATCGAGGCGGCCCGCGATGTGGGCGCGGAGCGTGTGGCCGCCGACGAGGTCGATACGCTGGCAGCGGCGCGGGAGCGGGCTGCGCGGCGTGGAGCGGACGGGCTCGGGCAGGAACGGCTTGACGATCTCGCGCAGGCCATAGCGTACGAGGCCGCGCGCGGTGCGCGAGTAGATACGGAGCGCGACCAGCTCGTGGACTCGATCGGTCCACTTGCGCTTCCACTCGTCATCGCGACCGACGAAGTCGAGCTCGCGAAGTCCGCGCTGTTCCGCGTCGCGGGCGACCTCGAGGATCATCAGGTGGCCCGGGCTGAGCTGCGACGCTGTCGGATCGAAGCCGATCTTCAGTGCGAACAGCGTACGGTGATCCTCGACGGCGAACAGCGTCGCGATCCGCTTGCCGCCGGCGCGCAGGAAGTACAGCGCCGCGCGCCCGCGCGGGCCGAGCAGCCGGCCGAGCGCCTCGTAGATGTGCGAGACGCGAGGGTCTACATCGATCGACGTGCCGTTCGCTCCCTTCCACGCCTTGGCCTCGATCGCCAGGGCCTCGTCGAAGTCGGCGCGCGTCGGAACTGCGATGCGTTCGAGCACGATGCTGCCCGCCTTGCGCTCGCAGCGGAGGAGGTTCGAGCGGAACTTCGGCGTCAGCGCGGCCTCGAAGCCCGTGAGCGGAAAGAACCGATGGCGCGAATCGGCGTGGATCACGAACGGATATCCATCGCGGCGTGCCAGCTCCGGCAGCCGGGTGGCGAGCAGCGACTCGGCGGGCACCTTGTCGAGGACGAGCTCGCTCCAGCGATTGTCCTCCTTCAGGCAGCTCCAGATCGCCTCGAGCCCGGCCGGTGTGCCGGAGAAGTCGTAGCTCGGGGAGTGGTCGCTGCGAAGCGCGCGAAGGATCGTCGCATCGAGCACCAACGGCAACGCGCCCACGATGCCGCCCGGCGTCCAGGCCTCCGCGACGATCGCGGTGCCCTCGTGTGCGAGCGGCATGTTGAGCGCGAAGAACTCCGGACTCAGGAACGGTGGCGAATCGGCGGTGAGTCTGGACCAGCGAGCCCAGTCTCCGCTCTGACGAATGGTTGCGAACGGAAGGAGCGCTGCGGGGATGTACACACGAGGACATCGTGCAAGGGGTGGTCCTCACGCTGGCGACCACGGCGCAGAGAAGACGCGCAGCCCTTGCGGTGATGCACCATGGCCCATGCAGCGGTTGCGGCGGTCGCCTTTCGAGCGACGGCCTCGAGATGGAACGTTCGGTGCAAGACCGAGGGGCATGCTGTGGAAAAAGATCCTGTGCGCCGTCGACTTCTCCGAATGCTCCCGGGATGCGTTGCGCGTCGCCGCGCGACTGGCCACGGAGCAGTCGGCCGAGCTGGTGGTCGCGTACGCGTGGACTCCGCCGGTCGTGTTCGCGGGCGAAACCATTGGCCTTCCCGCCGGATTCCTGATCGATCTGATCGCGGCGGCGCAGGGTGAGCTCGCTGCCTGGAAGACCGAGGCCATAGGCCTGGGGGCCACGAAGGTCACGTCCGAGTTCCTCACCGGAGCACCGTGGCAGGAGGTCGTCAGCCTCGCGAAGCGCGATCATGCAATCGGACTCATCGTCACCGGCACCCACGGCAGGACCGGAATCAAGCATGCGGTCCTCGGCTCGATCGCGGAGAGGATCGTCCGGAACTCGCCGTGCGCCGTCATGGTCGTTCCCGAGGGTGACCGGCGTCAGGCCGCGCGTTGAAGCAGCGCCGCGAGCACCCGGCACGCGTCGGTCGTGGTGAAGATGCCCTCGATGCCGTCGCGACCCATGACGATGCAGGAGCCGTACTTCTGGGCGGTCATGATCTCGAGGACCTCGTCGAGGGCGGTGTCGCCGGTGACGATGAACGGGCGCTCGGTCGTTGCCTCGCCGACATCGATCTTGTCGAGGTCGAGCTCGGCGATGGTCTCGAGCAGGTAGAGATCACGCTGGCTGACCACTCCGACGAGCTTCGTACCCGCCATGACAGGCAGGTGCCGCACGTCGTACTCGCGCATCATGCGGTGCGCTTCCGCCAGGGTTGCCGTGCGCTGGATCGTGCGAGGCGACGGAGTCATGTGATGGGAGATCGCTGGAATCGGCATGCTCACGCGAGCTGCAGCTCCCATACCTGGGACTGGCGCTGTACGCGTCACGCGGTGTGATCGAGGGGTCGTGGAATACGCGCACCGCGTGCACGCCGCTCGTGCCGAACCGCACATCCTGCGGCGGATCTCGCGAAACGCGCGCCCAGGGCTGGAATGTGAGCTGCACGAAGGAAGGGTACCCGAACCAAGGAGAGTCCCATGCGTGCCCGCGAGCTGATGACCTATCCCGTGATCACCTGCCACGTGAACGATTCCCTCGCATCGGTGGCGCGACAGATGTGGGACCACGATTGCGGCGCGATCGCCGTCGTCAAGGACGAAGGCGTGCTGACCAGCATGATCACGGATCGTGACATCTGCATGGCGGCATACACGCAGGGGCGGCCGCTCGACGAGATTCTCGTCCACAGCGCGATGGCGCACGGCGTGATCTGCGCGCCCCCCGAGATCGGCGTCGACGAGATCGAGCGGATGATGGCCCAGCACCAGGTCCGCCGGATCCCGATCGTCGATGCGGATCACTACCCGATCGGCATGGTCACGCTCGCGGACCTCGCGAACGAGTGCGTGCGCCCAGCATCCCATCTCCAGCAAGGGCGGCTTGCTCACACGCTCGCGAGCATCGAGCGTCGCCGTCATAACCCCGGCCCGGAAGCGTGAACATCATGGCGAATCCAGCTTCGATTCCATCTGCCGGCGGCCGCCGTAGCTGGGACGAACTACGGCGAGCGGCCGACCAGCTCGAGCTCGAGCTCCATCTCGGCGGGATGGAGGCGCGCGAGCGGTGGCGGATGCTCAAGCCGCGCCTCGAACAGCTCGAGAAGCTGGTCGCAAAGGCGAGCGCCGACGCCGGTCACGCCATCGCGACGGAGATCGCCGCCGTTGCGAAGGCGCTGCGCGACCTGCGCGACGGGTTCGGTCACGCGGACCCGTGACGCCGTCGCGAGGCCGAGTACGAGCGCGTCTCTGGCGCGCGGCTTGCTCCACAGCGGAGCATGACCGCAGCGCTGGCTCGTCGAACCATGGTGGACCGGCATCTGCGCGCGCGGGGCTTGCGCGATGCGCGAGTACTCGATGCGATGGAGACGGTTCGGCGCGAGGCGTTCCTGCCACCGGATCTTGCCGGGTCCGCGTATGACGATCGTCCGTTGCCGATCGAAGGCGGCCAGACCATCTCCCAGCCGTACATCGTCGCGGTGATGGCGGAGGCGCTCGCGCTTCAGCCTCACGAGCGCGTTCTCGAGATCGGCACTGGTTCGGGGTACGCGGCGGCGGTGCTCGCGCACGTCGCGGCGCACGTCGACACGGTCGAGCGGATCGAGGAGCTCGCGACCACCGCGACGGCGCGACTGGCCGAGCTCGGCTACGCGAATGTCACGGTTCACCTCGGCGACGGGACGCTCGGCTGGGTCGATCATGCGCCGTACGACGCGATCGCGGTCGCCGCGGGCGGTCCCGAGCTGCCGCCGGCACTCCTCGATCAACTGGTGATCGGCGGTCGCCTCGTCATGCCGGTGGGATCCGGTCGCGCGCAGGAGCTGGTGCGCGTCACGCGGATGGGGGCCACCGAGTTCCGGCGCGAGGACCTCGGCGCCGTGCAGTTCGTGCCGCTGATCGGCGAACAAGGGTGGCCCGAAGCGGACGGGAAGCCGCGCGCGCCGCGCGGCACGATCCCGCGGCGCTCGACGGGGACATTGATCACGCCGAGCCCGGTGACGCGGTCCAGGACCGTCGCGAAGCTGATCGCCGAGTGCGCGGAGCCGATCGCGACGATCGACGACGCGCCGATCGACGCGCTGCTCGAGCGCATCGGTGATGCTCGCGTGGTGCTGCTCGGCGAAGCGACCCACGGTACCTCGGAGTTCTACCGGATGCGTACACGGATCACCCAGGAGCTGATCCGGCGGCGGGGGTTCACCGCGGTCGCCGTCGAGGCCGATTGGCCCGATGCCGCGGCGATCGACCGCTACGTTCGCGGTAGGCGGCCCGTGCAGCGCACGTGGCAGCCGTTCGCGCGGTTCCCGACGTGGATGTGGCGCAACGCGGAGACCCGAGCGCTCGTCGAATGGCTGCGGGTGCACAACAGCGAGACCTCCGCCAACATCAGCTTTTCGGGCCTCGATCTCTACAGCATGTACACCTCTGCGTACGAGGTGACGCGCTACCTCGACCGCGTGGATCCCGAGGCGGCGCGCGCAGCCCGGGAACGCTACGGCCGCCTCACGCCGTGGGAGCACGATCCCGCGGCATATGGCCGCGCGGCGCTGCTCAGCCGGCTGACGTCGTGTGAATACGACGTGGTCGCGATGCTGCGCGACCTTCTCGCGAAGCGGATCGAGTACTCCGCGCACGACGGGGACGAGTTCTTCGACGCCGCGCAGAATGCGCGCGTCGTCGCCGGAGCCGAGCACTACTACCGCGCGATGTACAGCGGCTCCGTGGAATCGTGGAACCTGCGCGATCAGCACATGTTCGATACGCTCCGCTCGATCGCGGCTCATCGCGGCCCGGCGACCAAGCTGATCGTGTGGGAGCACAACTCGCACGTCGGCGACGCAGCTGCGACGGAGATGGCGGCGCGCGGCGAGCACAATGTCGGTCACTTGTGCCGCCGGGCCTTCGGTGACGAGCTGTTCGTCGTCGGGTTTGGGACGGACCACGGCACCGTCGCCGCCGCACACGCCTGGGACGAGCCGATGCAGCGCATGCGCGTGCGGCCCGCGCGGGCGGACAGCTACGAACGCCTGTGCCACGACGCCGGGATTCCCGCGTTCCTGCTCCACCTGCGCGATCCGGTGCGCGCCGCGCTTCGCGACGAGCTCTCCGACCCACGGCTCGAGCGCGCGATCGGCGTGGTCTACCGGCCTGATACCGAGCTTGCGAGCCACTACTTCCAGGCCGTGTTGCCGTTGCAGTTCGACGAGTACGTCTGGTTCGACGAAACGACCGCCGTCCAGGCGCTGCCACCTCCGTCGGTCCGCGCCAACCCGGGGCACCCGTTGCTCGCGTAGGAAGCTCCTAGTGTAACCCCAGGGATCGCTTGAGTTGACGGCCGTATCGGCCACCGCATCGCTCGGTTGTCCCAGAATCGCCTACGCCTACGCTTACGCTTACGCGGGTCAACTTCTAGCGATCCCTGGGGTTACTCTAGGCGCGGGCCGGTTGGGCGGAACGGCCATCGGCCGAGGCGTACGGTCGCATGTGGGCGTCGATCCACGACACGGCTTCGCTCTTGGCCAGCCCGCGGATCATCGCCGCGGCGAGCGTGATCAGCAGGGACGGGCGCTTCACGGGGCGCTGCGAATCGGCGAGCGCAGCGCTCGCGCCGGCGACGATCGCGACGGCGACCGCCCGCCACGGGTGATCGATGATCGCCGCGCGGAGGTTCGCGATCTGCATGGCCTATCTCCTCGCGATGCGAACGACGATGTAGCCGAGGCCGAACGCCACGCTCGCAGCTGCGATCGGGTGCGCGCGGATCAGGTCGGTCGCCTGCTCGCCGAACGACCGCATACGCTCGGCCGCGGGTTTCGCAGTCTCGGAGACCTGCTCGACGAGCTTCTTGACCTGGGAGCGGATCGCTTCGAGCTGGGCTTCGACGGCGTGTTGAACCGCATGCGACTTGCTGTTGTTCGTGAACATGATGCCTCCTCGGCAGAATCGAAGCATCGGGCGTGCCGGCCCAGCCGGGCTGCATCACCGGCGCAGGAGTTGCGCGCGATCCACGCCGCGTGATGGCACTCTGGATGCTTGTGATGAGCTCATGAAGCTCCGCGAAGTCATGCGTCCGGGCACGTACACGATCTCCGACACCGACGCGCTCGGGGTTGCATACGCCGCCATGAACCGTAGCCACGTGCGTCATCTGCCGGTGATGCACGGGGACAAGCTGGTCGGCCTGCTGTCGGAGCGCGACGTGCTCGTTGCGCGGGCGCGTGCCGACGGGAATGGCTGGTGGGGCCGTCCCGTGAGCGAGGCGATGCATTCGCCCGTTCAGACGGCCGGTCCCGACGATTCGCTGACCGAGGTCGCGGGCCGGATGGCGCTCGGAAAGCTTGGTGCGATGCCGATCGTCGAGCGCGGCAAGCTGCTCGGCATCGCGACGATCACCGACGTTCTCGACGCCGAGGTTCGTTCGGCGATGCGGCCCCCGATCCCGGCGGCGCTGACCGCCGCCGAAGCGATGACCTCGTATCCGTTCGCCGTGCAACCACAGACCTTTCTCGTCGACGCCGTCGGGATCATGATCGATCACCACGTGCGGCATCTGCCGGTGGTCGATCTCGCGAGCACGATCGTGGGCATGATCTCGGATCGAGACGTGCGCACGGCGGTCGGCGATCCTGCGAAGTACGTCGCGGATCCCTCGGCCTCGTTCGCGCAGTACCGGGTCGGCGACGTGATGTCGCGCCCCGGAGCTTCGGTCGCGTTCGACACGCCAATCGCGGAGCTGGCGCATCGGTTCGCCGACGAGCGGATCGGCGCGCTCCCCGTGACCGACCGGTTCGGGGCGCTGATCGGGATCGTGTCGTACGTCGACGTGCTGCGCGCGCTCGCGTCTGCGCACTAACGTGGCGAGCTCCGCGGGGCGCGGGCACGCAGCTTGCTGCTCCTCCCGGTATGAAGACCAAGCACAGGGCCGCGCCGGGCCATACCATCGGCGAGTTCTGCGTCGGGGCCGACTGGGTGGTCGCGAACGGCGACCTCGAGACGCTCGGTCACCTCGCCGGTAGACTGGCGGAGCTGGTCCGCGACCGTCCCGCGTTGCACGCCGGACTGCTCGAGGTCGAGCGATTGTGCGGGAGCAACGCGGACCGCGCCATCGCGTGCTGGCGCCGCCTCAAGCCACAGCTCCACGCACCGTCTGCGCTCTTGGCGTAACGACTGCGTTCGAGCCAGGTGACGCACGGGCGTCCGCCGCGCCTCCAACTGGCGCGCAAACCATTCGTGCACCGCCCGGCGGCGCGCACGATCCGCACCGATTGCAAGTCCACTCGGCACGCGGCTCGCAACTGAACATCCCATGATCGCCACGTCCTATGCCACGTGACTCGACCGGGATCGTGCTGGCGGGCGCCGCCGCACTCGGTGCGTACGAGGTCGGCGTGCTGTCGTACGTGTTCGAGACGGTGCTGGCCGACGCCGGCACCCGCGCTCCAGACATCTTCTGTGGAACCTCCGCCGGCGCGATCAATGCGACCGCCGTTGCCTCGTTCGCGGACGATCCACGGGCGGGCGTGCGCATGCTCGTCCAGGCGTGGAGCGAGCTCCGGCTGTCGAGCATCCTGCGCCCGTCGGCGATCGAGCTCCTCTCCATGCTCGTCGATGTCGCAGGCGGATCGCGCAACCTGCGCCGCGCACTCCATCTCGGGTCCGCGCGTGGTGGCCTGCTCGATCCCGCGCCGATCGCGAAGGTGATCGAACGGATTCCGGCGGCGCGACTACCCGGATTGGTGCGCAGCGGTCACTTGCGGGGACTCGCGATCTCGGCGACCCGGATCTCCGACGGCACCGCCGTGGTGTTCTTCACCGCGCGCCGCGACGTCGCGGCATGGACATCGGACCCGAACGAGCTGCCGACGGCGACCCCGATCGCGGCGCAGCACGTGCTCGCCTCCGCGGCGATTCCGCTGATGTTTCCGTCGGTGGCGATCGACGGTCAGGCGTACTGCGACGGTGGGCTCCGGCAGGTGGTCCCGCTCTCGCCGGCGCTGCACCCCGGCGCCGATCGCTTGCTGGTGGTCAATCCATTGCCGGCGGCGCGTCCCGCGGCCACCGAGACCCGGACCCCGAGCTCGCCGCTCTACCTCGCAGGCAAGGCGCTCACCGCGCTGTTCGCCGACCGCGTGGAGGTGGATCTCGCGCAGGTCCGGCGGACCACCGCGATCCTGCGTGCGGGGACGCGGCGGTTCGGTCCGGACTTCGAGCGCCAGCTCGGCGAGCAGCTCGTCGAGGATGGTGGGACCGCGCTGCGCAGAGTGGACGCGCTGTGCATCGAGCCGTCGATCGATCCGGGCTCGCTCGCCGCCGCGTACGTCGGCGGTCCGCTGTTCACTCGACGAGCGGCGGGCCCTGCGGTGAGGGTCCTGCGCTGCATTGCTGACGGCGATCCTGCGCGCATGGGCGATCTGCTCGCGTTCCTGCTATTCGACGGCGGCTTCACATCGCAGCTCATCGAGCTGGGTCGTTCGGATGCGCGGCAGCGGCACGCCGAGATCTCGGCGGCGCTCCTTCGACGATCTTGACCGTGGCGTCACGGCCCGGAGCGCGTGACGCACAACACGACCGGCGACGCCGTGGGCCGGAGCTGCAGCCTCTCCGCCAGCGTGCAGTGACTGCCGAGGTGGCACTGCATGTAGGGATTCGGCATCACCGGCGCGGGCCGGTGTTCGGCGGCGGTGGACGTGGTCCACGGATAGGCCGCCACGGTGGACGCGAACCACGTCGCGACGAGGACGAAGGTCAGCACATGTCCTTGCGTGTGCGGGTTTCGCGCATCGTCCTCGGCCCACAGCTGGTCGCGCGTCCATGGTGCGATCCGGTCCGGATCATGGTGCGACATCGGTCACCTCCCGCTGGCGTGCGACGAGCACCGGGCACGGTGCGTGGCGGACGATTCGCTCGGCGACGGAGCCGAGGAGGGCACGGCGAAGGCCGGTGCGTCCGTGGCTCCCGACGACGACGAGGTCGAAGGTGGACTCCGCGTCGAGTACCGATAGAGCCTGTGCTGCCGGGCTTCCGATCCGGATCCGCGTGATCACGGGCACCGAGACGCGGGTGCGCAGCTCGGCGGCCCACTCGGCGAGATGGCGCGCGCTGGTCTGATCGAGGTCGTCGAGGAACCCGGCGACCTTCGGATCTCCCGAGAACCGAACCGGAAGGTCGAGCACGTGCAGCAGCACGATGCCGAGCCCTTCAGGATCCGCGAGCCCAGCCGCTCGCTCCATGGCCGCGCGCGAGCTGGGCGAGAAGTCGATCGGGCAGAGGATGTGATGAAACCTGCTCGTTCCGTTCTTTCCGCGCACGGCGAGCACCGAGCACGGTGCGTGGCGGATGACCTTCTCCGCGACGGATCCGAGGAGCAGGCGGCGCAAGCCCGTGCGGCCCTCCGTGCCCATCACGATCAGATCGAACGCCGGATCGCTCTCGGCGGTCTCGCAGATCCGCTGCCACGGGGGCCCCGTGAGGAACAGCGACGAGACCCGCGGCGCACCGAGATCCTGCGCGTCGCGCACCGCCGTTGCGAGCGCAGCTTCTTCGCCGGTCACCATCTCGTCGATGAGTTGTGCGGGGAACGGCATCTCGCCTGCGTTGGCGAGGGGCGGCAGGTACCAGGCGTGGGCGAGCACGAGCTCGGCGTCCCCGTCCTTCGCGAGGTGTACCGCGGCGCGCAGCGCTTGCTGAGATCCCGGTGAGAGGTCGGTCGGGCAGAGGATCTTACGGGACATACCGCGAGGCATTGCAGACCTCGTTCCAGCCATCAGGGCGGGATCCCGAGCGTCGCGGGGCGCGCGAACGTATGGGTATTTCCGATCTCGACGCGGCGAACAAGCTCGTGCGCGCACTCGCGCCGGCGAACGCCTACGACGTGTTCCTGCAGGGCTACGACAAGCCGATCGTGAAGCTGTCACGCAGCTCGACCGTCGACGAGATCCGCGCACGGAACTTGCTGGTACCAGAGTCATGACGTTCGACCGCGAAGTGCCATCGATGAATCCAACCGGGCGGCAGCAGCTCGTGATCGGTGCCATCGCGGCAGCCACGGTCGGCGCGTTGGTCCTCTGGTCAGTCACCGTCGATCGGGTGAAACCGCCGGGCCGACACCCCGCGCCCGAGTGCGTGCGCGACGAGGATTGCGTGTTGCAACCATCACGCATCACGTGCTGCGGGACCTGCCCGGCGGCGCGGCCGTACGAAGCGATCTCGGCCGTCCACCTCGTGCAGCTCCTGCGCGACGCCGACCTCGGGTGCGCGCGCACGCTGCAACACTGCGATCCGCCGGCGTGCCCGGGCGTGGAGACCGATAGCGAGGTGCATGCGGCATGCACCGCCGGTGTGTGCCGCGTCGTCGAGCTACCGCCCGCGACCTGGATCGCGCGGGAGCGGAGCACTTCCAAGGAGTGATCGTGATGGCGAGAAGCCGAGGTGCGATCGCCCTGAGGATGCTGCCCCGGACCGCGATCCTGGTGACCGCGATCGCGGAGCTCGCTGCCGGCGATCTGATGTACGGCGTGTTCTGTGTCGGAGCGCTCGTCGTGACGCTGGTGCCGGCACTCCACGCGCGCCGGCTCGATGCCGGCATCCCACTTCCGATCGAGCTCGCGCTGCTATGGCTGATGGTCGCCGACATGACGCTCGGCAACGGTCTCGGGCTCTACAGCTGGGCCTGGTACGACAAGGCGATTCACCTCACCAGCTCGATCCTCATCGGAAGCACGGGGTTTCTCGCACTCTACACGCTGCACCTGACGGGTGACCGGAAGCTCCATCCGTGGCTGGATGGGGTGGCGATCTTGCTCGTGACGCTAGGGCTCGGCGCGCTCTGGGAGATCGCCGAGTACGGCGTAGACCGATGGTTCGGCCGCATGACCCAGGGTTCGCCGACGATGAGCCCGCTGACCGATACGATGGCCGATCTGCTCCTGGACGCGGTCGGCGGGCTGGTCGCCGCGGTGCTCGGCGCCCTGTTCCTCGAATGGTCGACAGTACGACGCGCACTGCTGGACGATCGAATCGCGCGGGTCCTGCGCCTCACCAGCCTCACCGCGTAAGATCTGCGTGGACCGCGCTCGTTCGCCCCGGGTTGGCCCTGGTCGGACCTGGCCCACGGTTCGCTAGTAAGGAGGTCATGAAGGCCCATGACATGAAGGTCGTCGATCTGATGACGACCGCGCTCCTGACAATCAAGGCGAGCGAGTCCATCACCGAGGCCCACACCGAGATGGAGCTCGGTGTGATCCGACACCTGCCCGTGGTCGACGATCGAGGCAAGCTGGTCGGCGTCCTCTCCGACCGCGACCTCCTTGCCGCATCGAAGCGCCATCACCGGGTCGCTGACCTGATGACCAAGGATGTCATCACGATTCGCCCGGAGGCGCCGGCCTACGAGGCTGCCTCGCTGATGCTGGACCATCGCATCTCGTCGATCCCCGTCGTCGACGATCACGGGACGCTCGTCGGCCTGGTCACGCAGACCGACTATCTCGACCTCGCGCGCCGGGCCCTGCTCGGCCTCCACCTCGAGCGCTAGCGTGGTTACCGTGCGCCGAAACCGCCGCACCACGCGCGAGCAGTCGCGCGACGCCATGCTCGACCTTCTCGAGCAGCGAGGAATCCGGGACCGTTGCGTGCTCGCAGCGATGACCTATGTGCCGCGCGAACCGTTTGTCGCGCGGGCGGACGTCCTCGACGCGTACGCGGACCGTCCGCTGGCGATCGGCCACGGGCAGACCATCTCGCAGCCGTACGTGGTCGCGATGATGCTGCAGGCGGTGGAGCTCCAGGGCAACGAACACCTGCTCGAGATCGGAACGGGCTCGGGCTACACGGCCGCCGTGCTGTCGCAGCTCGTGGCGCACGTGTACACCGTCGAGCGGGATCCGACACTCGCGTCCACCGCGCAAGCGCGCCTCGGTGCGCTTGGCTACGACGGGATCGATGTGACATGTCGCGACGGGACACTCGGCTGGATCGAGCATGCGCCGTACGACGCGATCATTGTCGCGGCTGGTGGCCCGGCGGTTCCGCCAGCGCTCGTCGATCAGCTCGCGGTGGGCGGTCGCCTGGTGATGCCGGTCGGTTCGCGCGACGCGCAGGTGCTGCGCCTCGTGATCAAGACCGGCGAGGACACCGTCATCGCGAAGGATCTGTGCGCCGTAGCGTTCGTGCCGCTCGTCGGCGCACACGGTTTCCCCGAAGCGGATCGACTCGACTCGGAGTAATCGGCACGCGGAATGCTGGAGATGAGGTCATGCGCCTCATGATCGCGACGCTGGTTCTGAGTTCCTGTGCGGCAGCTCCGACGCCCGCGGCCAGTCCGGGCCCGCGTGGCCTTCATGCGAACGAGCACCTCGATGCCGCGAGGACGCAGGACGACATGGCGACCCAATCAACCCGCTTGCCTGACGACTCGGGCCCCGGCGGCATGGGCCTCCACTGGGTTCGCGCATGGGATACCGGCGCCGAGCACGACCGGCTCGCGCGCATCCACCGCGGCAAAGCTGCGCAGCTCGAGGCCGCGTACGCCGAGGCATGCGGCGACCGTCCGCTCGACGTGGTCTCGATCTCTCCGCTGCAGCGCTTCGCGATCGGTGGCTGGAACACGGCGATGGGTGTGTCGCTGTTCCTGTCGTCGACGGCAGGCGATCCGGATCGCTTGCTCGCGGATCTGAAATGCCATCGCGCGTGGATGATGCTTGCACCGGCGGGCATGGAGACCTGTCCTCTCGATCTTCCAGGACTCGTGCTCGAAGCGAAGAGCGACATCGATGGGATCTCCGTGGCGTTGACCGTGCGCGATCCGAAACTGGTGCCCGAGCTCCAGCGCCGCGCCGCGCATGATCTCGAGATGGGCGCCACGCTGCAGGCGCGACGCGCGCGCTGAGTTGGCGCTCGGCGTGCACGATCTCGATCCATGTCCATTCCTCTCGACCTGACATTTCGCGATATGGAGCCCAGCGAAGCGGTGACCACCACGATCCGCGCGTCGCTCGATCGACTCGGTAAGCACAACCATCGCATCCAGCGCTGCGTGGTGGTCATCGAGCGTCCGCATCAGAGCCAGCGTCATGGTCAGGGCTTCCACGTTCGCCTGCAGCTCGTCGTGCCCGACCACGTCTTCACGATCGCCCGCGACCCCGCGCACGACGACGAGCACATGAACGTGTTCACCGCGATCGGCGATGCGTTTCGAGCGGCGCGCCGCCAGCTCCAGGACCACGCTCAGATCATCCGCGGCGACGTGAAGTCCCACGCGTGACGCATGTTTTGCGCGCGTTCTGGGTAACCGCGATGTCACGGCCCTTGCTAGAAGCTCGGACATGATGTCGGCTCCCCGGGAATTCGCGCAGTCCGTGCGCTTCACCCTCGCACTTTTCGCGCTTGGCGCATTCGCCGCCTGCACGGGCTCGGATGGAGGGGATGGGCCGCCCGGCGCGAACGCACTGTCGGCCACGAGTCCGGAGCCGGCAGGTGTGAACTGCGCCAACGGTGGCACCCGTCTCGATGTAGGCGTCGATACCGACGGTAACAGTGTGCTCGCGCCGTCCGAGGTGACGAACACGTCGTACGTCTGCAACGGCGTTGGCAAGAGCTCGCTCGTCCGGACGCGGACCGAGGCGGCCGGCGCGAACTGCGCGTTCGGCGGGACGCGCATCGAGAGCGGCATCGACGCGAACAACGACGGCACCCTCGGTGACACCGAGGTGGATCCGAATGCGACGAGCTACGTCTGCAACTTTGCGCCGCCGGGTACGATCTCGCCAAGCAACGGCATTCACGTGGTCATCAAGCCGAACGGCGTCAGCACCTCGGCCGCTGCACCGATCACGGTTCGGTTCACGATGAAGGATGACCGGGGCTTCCCGCTCGACATCGCGGGCGTTTACTCGCAGAACACGCCGATCCAGCCGCGGTTCGCGATCGGCTACTTCACGAAGGATCCGGTGACCAACAACGTGTCGCCGCTGACCGTGTATACGAAGTCGTCGAGCGCCGCGGCGCCCGCCGGCCAGCCGACGATGTTCAACCCGCTCGGCACCGCAGCGGGCCATGGAACCCTCGTCGAGAACGGTCTCGGCGCCGGTGACTACACGTACACGTTCCCGACGACCTCGATCACCAACGGGCCGATGGCGGTCGCCTACGATGCCACGAAGCTCGGCGAGACCCACGTGGTGTGGGTCCAGGCATCGCGCCAGACCGACCTCGTGTTCCAGATCAACGCGAACACGTTCTACGCCGACAACGCGCCCTTGAACTTCATCCCGAGCGGCGGCACGCCGCTGACGCGCGAGATCGTGTCGTCGGCGAAGTGCGACGGCTGCCACGCGAAGTTCAAGGCAGAGACCACGGCCTCGGCCGCGTTCCACGGTGGCGGTCGCGTCAACGCCGGGATGTGCAACGTCTGCCACAACCCGGGCCGCACCACGAACCCGCAGGCGGACTCGGCGAGCTTCATCCACCGCATCCACAACGGCGAGATGGTCGCGACCGCGAATCAGTTCCACGGCATCGCGGCGACCTACCCACAGGACGTCCGCAACTGCTCGACCTGCCACGGTGGTGCGGCCCAGGGCAGCCAGTCGACGACGAATCCGTCGACCCTGGCGTGCAAGGGCTGTCACGACTACGTCTCGTTCACGGGCTCGGCTCCCGACACCTGCATGGTGGTCGGCAACGTGGCGCGGGGCATGGATGGTAAGCCCCTACCGTGTAACCACGTCGCGGGTCCGCAGGCCGAGACGGCGTGCGTCACCTGCCACGGTCCGAGCGGTGGCTTCTCGACGGCGCGCTACCACAAGGCGATCGCCGAGCCCGATCCGAACAACTCGTGGCTGGTGACGACCGGTGGCAACGCGTACACGAATGCCTCGTTCCTCACCGCCGGCGGGTACGTGCCCGCAGGGGCGGACGTGATCACGTACGACGTGAAGAGCGTCGATGCAGTGCTTGATACGACCGTGACCCCGAACGTCAAGCGCCCGCAGATCACGTTCAAGCTCAAGAAGAATGGCACCGACGTGGTGTTCCAGACCTTCGCCGCGGGTACGGTCACCGAGCTGATGCCGAACTTCGTGGGCTCGCCGAGCGTGTACTTCGCGTTCGCCGTGCCGCAGGACGGTCTCACCGCCCCGTCGGACTTCAACGCGTCGGCGAGCGGCTACATCAAGACCATCTGGAATGGCAGCGCGACGGGCACGGGAGCCGGCACGATCAGCAGCGCACCCGACGCGATGGGCTACTACACGCTCAAGCTGACCGGCGTGCAGATTCCGGCGAGCGCGGGTCTCCTGACCGGTGGCGTCGGCTACACGTATGCGCTGTCGGGCACACCGCCGCTCGTGCAGACCAACGTCGCGGCGTATCCGTGGACGCCGAACATCCCGGCCGATGGCAAGGCGCAGGGTGGCATCAGCGTGCCCGCGCCGAACGTGTGGAAGACCGCGACCGGCTTCACGGCCCGGCGCCCGATCGTCGACAACGCGAAGTGCAAGAACTGTCACGGCACCCTCGGCGTGACACCGACGTTCCACGCCGGCCAGCACAACGACGGTCCGACGTGCTCGTTCTGCCACAACTCGAACCGCACGAGCTCCGGCTGGTCCGCGGGATCGAAGTACTTCATCCACGCGATCCACGCGGGTCGCAAGCGGGTCATCCCGTATACCTGGCACGCGACGGCTGTCGGCCCCGGCTACGACGAGGTCGAGTTCCCGGGCACGCTGAACACGTGCACCACGTGCCACGTCGCGAACACGTTCGACTTCACGAACCCTGGCAACCTCGCCGCGGTCGCGAACATGGAGCTGACGACGGTCGCCACCGGCAAGCTCGACCCGAATCCGCTGACCAACTCCACGTACTACACGGTGTCGCCATACGTGAGCGGGGCCACGGACTACGGCGCGGGCTTCTCCTACAACGCGGCGACCAACACGACGACGGAGGCCGTGGGCACCACCCTGGTGATGTCTCCGATCACGGCGGCGTGCGCTTCGTGCCACGACACCACCATCGCGGTCGATCACATGACGTCCAACGGCGGCCGGTTCTACGCGCCGCGGTCGTCGGTCCTGGTCCAGAACGCCCCGAAGGAGCAGTGCCTGATCTGCCATGGACCCGGTCGCATCGCGGCGATCGGCGAGGTCCACGCGCACTAACTGCAGAACCGCTCGGTGTGCGCATTCTGGAACCGCGCACGGCCTGCACGCCCTGCGCGGCGGTTCGCAGGAATTGCGCGGACCAGGGCAAATCCGCACACCCACGACGGCACGAGTCTTGGTTCATACGCGAAAGATGCGCCTCCTCCTCGTGTGTGTTGCCCTGGTCGCCTGTGAAGGTCCGCCCGGACCCGCTGGCCCGGCGGGAGACCCCGGGAGCGCCGGCTCGAACGGCTCGAACGGCTCGAACGGCTCGAACGGCTCGAACGGCGATCCGTCGCCCTGGTTGGTTGCCGAGGGCATCGACCTGACCATCACCGGTGTCGCGTTCGACGCGAGCGGCGCCACCATCGCGTTCAACCTTCGAGACGCCCACGGCGCCGCGCTCGATCGCACCGGTCACCTGACCACCGGCAAGGTCGACATGGGTTTCGTGTTCGCGCAGCTCGCCGACAACCCGGATGGGTCCGCGGGCCAGTACACGGCTTACACGACCCGTCAGGTCACGAGCACGATCACCGGCCAGACCGCGACGCAAGCGACCACCGAGACCATCGAAGCAAACTACACGGCCGTCGACGTCACGCAGGGAACCTATGTCTATCGGATCGCCGCGCCTCTCACCGGGCTCGACGCGGCGAAGACCCAGACCGTGGCCGCGTTCGCGACGCGCACGTTCGGCGGCGTTGCTGTGTTCGATCGCGAGACCGCCTCGGCGCGGCCCGATGGCGTCGCTCCGAAAGCACGCGAGCTCGTCACCAGCGCGGCGTGCTCGTCCTGTCACGGAACGTCGCTCGCTGCGCACGGTGGCCGTTGGACGAGCCCCACGCAGTGCGTGACATGTCACCAGCCGCAGTCGAGCGATCCGGACACCGGCAACACCGTCGACTTCAAGATCATGGTCCACCGCATCCACCGCGGTAGCGACCTCCCGAGCGTGGTCGCGGGCACGCCGTACCAGATCATTGGATTTGGCAACAGCGTGCATGACTTCTCGACGGTCGGCTTTCCGCAGAACATCGCGCGTTGCGAGACGTGTCACGCCGGTGCGCAAGCGGCTCGGTGGAGCACCGCACCGTCGATCGAGACGTGCACGTCGTGCCACGACTCGACCGCGTTCTCGCTTCCGGTCCCCGCCGGCAAGGTGCTGCACTCGGGCGGCGAGCAGGCGCCGAACACGCCGTGCAACGTGTGTCACCCGGCGAGCGGCGGGCTCGCTGGCATTCGCGACAAGCACTACACGGGTCTGCTCGATCCCGCCGCCACCACGGTCGCGCTCGAGCTCCAGACGATGACGAGCACGGCGCCGGGGCAGGCCCCCGTGCTGCGGTTCCGCGCACTCGTCGACGGCGCGCCGCGCGACCTCACCACCGCGCCGATGACGCGCCTCACCGCGACGCTCGCGGGACCGACGACGGATATCGCGAGCTACTGGCAGGCGACGATCCAGGGCAGCGGCGCGACCGGCACGCTGACCGCCGTCGACGCCGCGAACGGTGTGTTCGACTACACGTTCCCGGCAGCGGCGGTGATCCCGACGACCGCGACCGGCAGCTACGAGGTCGGGCTCGAGGGCTACATGCAACCGACGCCGACCGCGCCGCGTTACGCCGCGTTCTCGCCGGTGCTTCCGTTCGCGGTCACCGACGCGATTCCACTCGCGCGCCGCCAGATCGTCGACGCCGGGAAGTGCAACGCATGCCACCTCGACCTCGCGGGGCACGGTGGCTTCCGCAAGAACCCGAACTACTGCGTGACCTGCCACAACACGGCGAAGGCGAACGACGAGCGCATCGCGCGATTCGAGAGCTCGACCGTGCGCGCGGAGCCCGTCGACTTCCGCGTGATGATCCACAAGATCCACATGGGTGAGGAGCTGACGCAGGCCTACGTCCTCGGCGGGTTCCCGGCGCCGACGGTGGCGAACCCGGCCGGCACGCCGATCAACTTCGGCGAGACACGCTACCCGCGTAAACGTACGGATTGCGCGGCGTGCCACACGTCGACTAACTGGACGCTCCCGATGAACCACTCGACCGCGTACGCGCCGAGCACCGCGCTCGAGTTGACGTGTAGCGAGCCGGCGGGCAACGATACCAACAGCTATTGCGACGCTCCGTTCTGGGCGGTCACGTCGATCACGAAGATCCCACCGCAGACCTCGGTCTGCACGAGCTGCCACGACGGACCCGACACCGCCGCCCACGCTCTCGTCAACACCACGGTGCTCGGCGCCGAGGCGTGCACGACCTGCCACGGCGTCGGCAAGCAGTGGGACGTCGCCAAGTTTCACGGGATGCCGTGAGGTGGATGATGATCATCCTCGTCCTCGCCGGTTGTGCCGAGGAGCGCGAGCGCGCCGACGGCGGTGTGTCGACCGGGCGCATTCACGGCGCTGGTGTCCTCGATCCGGCGAGCGCGCAGTTCCACGGCAAGGAGCTCGAGCGTCATGACTGGAGCTTCGCGCTGTGCGCGACCTGTCACGGCGAGAACCTCGACGGTGGCAAGGCGAAGGTGTCGTGCCTCACGTGCCACAAGGATGGCCCCACGGCGTGCGCGACCTGCCACGCCGATGGACCGACGACGAACGCGCACGTCGCGCATCGCGTGACCGGCAAGCTCGCGTGCGCCGAGTGCCACGTGGTCCCCGCAACGTGGGACGCGGAGGGGCACATCCTGCGCGATGGTCACGCAGATCCTGCGCCGGCGGAGGTCACGCTCGGCGCGCGCGCGAACCTGTCGCTCGCACCGCAGGATCGCGCGGGCCCGGCGACGTTTGCAGATGGGACCTGTACGAACGTCTACTGCCACGGCGCCGTGCTGCATGCCGGTGGTGGAGCGATGACCGCGCCGCGATGGGCCGATGCGACGCCGACCGGAGCCTGTACCGGGTGCCATGGGTCGCCGCCGCCGAGTCACGCGCAGAGCATGTGCGCGAGCTGTCACCCGGCGAACGCGCCGCACATCGATGGTGTGGTGCAGATCGGCACCAGCTGCAACGGATGCCACGGCAGTGCGGCGTCTCCGGCGCCACCGCGCGATCTGGCGGGGAACACCTTCACGACGGCGCTCGGCGTGGGCGCGCACCAGGCGCACCTCAACGCGTCGGGACTGCGCGGGCCGATCGCCTGCGCGACCTGTCACCTCGTGCCCACGTCCGTCACATCGCCAGGTCACATCGATTCGGCGCTCCCGGCGGAGGTCACGCCGAGCCTCGGCTGGGATCGCAGCACCGCGACGTGCACCACCGCTTGGTGTCACGGGGCGGCGCGTCCCGAGTGGACGCAGATGGGGCAGGTGACGTGTGGAAGTTGTCACGGCATCCCACCCGCCACGCCGAGCCACACCGCCGGCATGGCCATCACCGAATGCGTCACCTGTCACCCGAGCTCGGTCACGCCGCAGGGCGGGATCCGGTTCGTGAACGGGACGACGACCCACCTGAATGGAGCCGTCGATGCGCTTTGATCCATTCCTGATCGCCGCGCTTGTCACCGCGGGGATCGCCGCGGTGCTGTTGGTGTGGTTCCTCGTTCGGCGACCGGCGCTCACGAAGTCCACGAAGGTGATCCTGATGTTCGGCATCGGCATCCTCCCGCTGATGACGGCCGCGACTGGAAACGTCGCGGGCTTCCACGCGACCACGCTGCGCAGCTTCTGCGGCTCGTGCCACGTGATGACGCCGTACCGCGAGGACTCCGACGACAAGGCGAGTCTGTCGCTCGCAGCGCGTCACGCGCGCAACCAGATGTTCGGCGAGACCAACTGCTACACGTGCCACGCCGACTATGGGATGTACGGCGTCATCGTCACGAAGATGGGCGGTCTGCGCCACGTCTACGAGTACACGATGCACTACCGGAACATGCCGGTGAAGCAGTTCCTCGAGGAGGTTCAGATCCGGAAGCCGTTTCCGAACTCCACCTGCATCCACTGCCACTCCACCGAGAATCCGATGTGGAGCTCGGTCCCCGACCACACGAGCACGATCGACCGGCTGCGCGCCGGCACGTTGTCGTGTGCAAGCGAGGGATGCCATGGCCCGGCGCACCCGTTCAGCAAGGAAGCGAAGCGCTTGAAGGCAGGAGGTCACTGATGCGGCTGCTCCAGATTGCCGCCGTGGTCACGCTGCTGGCGCTCGCGCTGATGGTGTGGTCGATGCTACAGCCGACTCCTCTGCCGGTGATGCTCGCGATGACGGCCGGGCAGGCGCTCGGCACATTCGCGCTCGGCGCGTTCCTCTACGTGGTGATCCGCGATCTGCGGAGGTCGTACATTCGCAAGCGCGACGTCGAGGATCCGAAGGATCCGACATGAGACTTGGCGCGCTCGCAGTGGTGCTCGCAGGCGTATCGTCGGCGTCGGCCGATCCGATCCGGCTGCGCGGCGATGCGCTCGCGACCACGACGTCGCCGGCGGGACTGCTGGTGCTGGACGCGGACGGCGGACTGCGCGATCAGATGTCCGCCGAGGCGGTGGTGTGGATGGCGGGACAGCGCTCGCCCGGCGAGGACATCACCGGCGATGTGCTCGTGATCGCGGTGCGAGCGCGCACGCGTGACGGCACCACCAGCGCGCGGCTCGGGCGCTTCGTGTCGAGCCTCGGCGCGCTGCGGCCACTTCACGTCGACGGTGCTGCGCTGCGCCAGCGGCTGCCGCGACAGTTCGAGGCAGAGGCCGTCGCCGGCGTGCCGGTGGTGCTCGGCCTCGGGACCGGGCGGGCGTGGGACTGGGTGGTCGGCGGTCGCGTGGCGCGCAGGATCAACGACAGCGGCGCGATCGGTATCGCGTACGAACAGCGCCGCGATCGCGGCGTGCGTGCGAGCGAAGAGCTCGGCGTCGATGCCGGTGCAGAGCTCACCAAGCGCACGGACGTCGGCGCGCGCTTCGCGTACGACCTGATCGGTTCGGGCGTGGCGGAGGTCGGCGTCACCGCGAGCCATCGCCGCGGCTCGCTCCGCGCGGAGCTCTATGCCAGTCAGAGATCGGCGTCGCACCTGATCCCGGCGACGTCGCTGTTCTCGGTGATCGGCGATGTGCCGGCGCAGCGCGCGGGCTCGGTGATCACCTGGCGCGCGGCCCCGCGCCTCGATCTGATCGGCGATCTTGCGGTGCTCCGCGTGGACTCGGACGTCGCACCCGATATCACGGCACGCGCACGCCTTCGCCTCGACGAGCGCGGCGCCGGTGTGGTCTCGGGCGAGCTGCGCCGCCGCGGGGTCGGCGCGGATGCGTGGCTGGGTGCGCGCGTCGCGCTCCGCGTACCGGTCGCGCATGCGATCACGGTATCGAGCGAGCTCGAGCTCGTGATCCCTGACGAAGATCGCGGGCGCGGCGCGGTCTGGCCTTGGGGCCTGGTCGCCGCGTCATGGACGCGCAGTGACTGGGAAGCCGCGGTTGCGATGGAGGCGAGTGCATCGCCGGAGTATCGGCATCGCGTCGACGCACTGTTCCAGCTCTCACGACGCTGGAGGACGCCGTGACTCGCTACGCGTGGATCGGCGCGCTGCTCGTGCTCGTCGCGTGCGCGGGCGTGCTCGGGCTGCGTAGCGCCACACCGACGGACATCTTTCCACATCGCAAGCACGTCACCTCGGGCGTGTCGTGCACGCGGTGTCACGTCAACGTCGAGGGTGGCGGCACCGGGCTGCACATCCCCGACGATGCGTCGTGCGTCACCTGCCACACCACGCCGCACGACAAGCGGTCGTGCCTCGGCTGCCACGCGCCGGCGGATGCGCTGGGCAGGCTCGTCGAGCTGCGCGACCACCTGAACTTCGATCACGCGCGCCACCTCAAGGGCGAGGCGCAGGGCAACTGCATGCGATGTCACATCGGCGTCGCCGATGGAGATCGCGCGATGCGGCCGGTGATGGCCACGTGCTTCAACTGCCACGCGCACGATTCGGGTCGCGACGCGCGCACCTGCAACGCCTGCCACAAGAACCTCGCCGACGAAGGCGTGCTGCCGCAGAGCCACCTCGCGCACGAAGGCGACTGGATCCGCGAGCACGGCGTGCGCGCGGCATCGTCGGGAGAGCTGTGCCAGACCTGCCACAAGGAATCGTTCTGCGCGGACTGTCACGGCGTGACGGCGCCGGCGATCCCCGCGAAGCGCCGGTTCGCCGATCCGATGTCGTCGAGCCTGCACCGCGCCGGCTTCGCCGCACGCCACAGCCTCGAGGCCCGTGCGGAGCCCGGCGCGTGCATGACGTGCCACCAGCCCGACAAGTGCGCGAGCTGCCACCTCGCGCGCGGTGTTGCCGGCGAGTCCGTCGGGAACCCGCACCCCGCGGGCTGGGTCGGCTTGACGGCGAGCGAGAACCGCCACGGACGGGAGGCCCGGCGCGATCCGTCGGCGTGCGCCTCGTGCCACAGCGGCGCCGGCGAGAAGCTATGCGTCACGTGCCACGCGGTCGGCGGCGTCGGCGGTAACCCGCATCCGTCGGGATGGTCGAGCCGACAGCCGATGTCGTCGATGCCGTGCCGGATGTGCCATCCGATCGGTGCTCGATGAGAGCTGCGCTCGCGTGCGCGTGGCTGGTGGTCGTGGTCGCGTGCGGCGACGATCGAACGATCGAGCCGCAACACGTGCCGGCGACCTGGCGCGAGGTCCGCGAGTCCGCCGGCCATCTCGTGCACGTCGGCAAGAACAAGCTGGCGTGCGCCGAGTGCCACGGCGACACGTTCGAAACGCCGCCGCTCGAGCTGTGCGAGAAGTGCCACGCGAACACGCAGGCGACGCTCCATCATCCGGATCCGCTCGGCAAGGCTCCCGCGCTGCAGTGCCGCGATTGCCACGGATTTGGTCGCGACCTCGAGATCAAGCCACCGAACTGCATGCGCTGCCACGCGGAGATCCAGGGCTCGCACCCCGCGATCGGCGCACACGCCGATCAAGCGTGCAGCGACTGTCACCGCGCTCACAACACCCCGTCGCTGACGCCGCGGCAGTGCACGGACTGCCACCAAGAGCGGCAGACCCAGCACGCGGGTCTACGCGGCTGCCTCGACTGTCATCAGATGCACGAGGCCACGCTCGCCGCTGACGCGAACTGTGCGACCTGCCACGCGAAGCTGCCTGGTCACGCGCGGGTCGACGGACGCGCGATCACCGCCGGCCACGCGAAGTGCACGAGCTGCCATACGCCGCACCAGTTCAGCGCGAAGACGGTCGCTGCGTGCACGACCTGCCACGCGAACAAGCCCGTGCTGGCGGCATCGAAACATGGCGCATGCATCTCCTGTCACGAGGAGCACCAAGGCGCGGCGCCGAAGGCGTGCACGACGTGCCACGCGAACGAGAAGGTGCAGCATCCGGCGCCGGCGCCCGGTGGAGGGATCGCGCATGCGTGCGCCGGGTGTCATCCGCCGCACAAGCAGCTCGCCGTCGGTCTGGTGGCCGTCGCGTGCGAGACCTGCCACACGAAGCCGCAGCATCACGCGGGCGTGAAGTGTCTCGATTGCCACGAGCAACACGCGAAGAAGCCCGTGCTCTCGGCTGCGCTGTGCGCGCGCTGCCACCAGAAGCCCGTCGCGACCACCGCGATGACCGGTCACGCCAACTGCATCACCTGCCACACCTCGGCCGCGCACGACCCGAAGACGCCGGCGCGGACCTGCGCGAGCTGTCACGCGGCGAAGGTCGCGCAGGTTCGCGCGGGCCATACCGGGTGCGTGAGCTGCCACGCCGGCGGATCGCACGCACCCAAGGCGCCGATGCTCGCTTGCGCGAACTGTCACAAGGTCGAGGCGGCGAGCGCGCCGAAGGGGCACTCCGCGTGCGCGAACTGCCACGAGCCGCACTCCGGTCAGCGCAAGGTCGCGGCGACGTGCGCGAGCTGCCATACCGACAAGGCGAGCACGGGGCACGGTGCGAAGGTCGCCTGCGCGAGCTGCCACCGGCCGCACGGGCCGAACGGAGTGACCACGCCGCCGCCGTGCGTGACGTGTCACGCTCCGACGACGCGCCCGGGCCTGCACCGCGTCGCGGGTCACGCGACGTGCGCGAGCTGTCACACGGGCCACGAAGCAAAGCCGAAGGACGATCGCGCGACCTGCATCACCTGTCACAAGGACCGCGAGAATCACGAGGTGACCGCGACGCGGTGCACCGGCTGCCATCCGTTCGGCAACGGCAAGTAGCTGGCACCCCCGATGCACCGGGAACCTGCATGCAGGCCCACAAGTCCGACAACCAGATCCAGCGCGACGTCCTCGAGGAGCTCCGCGTCGATCCCCGCGTGGTCGAGACAGAGGTCGGGGTCACCGTCGCGCACGGCGTGGTGACGCTCACCGGGACCCTGTCCTCGTGGTCCATGAAGATGGCCGCGCAGGAGGCCGCGCATCGTGTCGAGGGCGTGCTCGACGTCGCGAACGATCTCGAGCTCCAGCTCCCGGGCCTCGGGGCGCCGAACGATACCGAGCTCGCCGAGCACGTGCGCCGTGCCCTGATGGAGGACCTCGAGCTTCCCGCGAGACGGATCCACACGACGATCTCGCGCGGCATGGTCACGCTCGCCGGCGAGGTCGACTCGGCGGGCCAGCGCGACGAGGCCGCCCGGACCGTTCGGCGCGTTCGCGGGGTGACCGGCATGTCGAACCGGCTCAAGGTCTCGGCGCCCGAGCTCGGTGCCGAGGAGATCCAGACCGCCATCGCGTCGGCGCTCCAGCGCCAGGCGCAGCGCGAGGCGGAGCACGTGCAGATCAAGGTGCGCGACCGTAGCGTTACGCTGACCGGCACGATCCACTCGTGGTCCGAGCGGCGCGCGATCATCGGGACGCTTCGCGGCGTGCGTGGCGTCGACGTGATCATCGACGAGCTGCACATCGTATCGTGATTCGCCGGGCGCGTACCTTGCTGCACACCGCTGCATGCGGTGGCACCTGTCCTGGGGAGCGATCGCGGCCGAGCGGGAGAGGTCGCTGCCCGGCGATGACATCGTTCCGGGTGCGCGCACGAGGCTCGATCCTCGTCGCAGGTCTCGATGCGCTGCTGCTGTGGCCGACCTCCGCACTTCGTGCGTCGACCGCCGGAGGTGGCGCAACGCTTGCCGATACCGCCGCGCGCTGAACGAGCCGGCGGGGCACGTTAGTTGCTGCTCCTTGGGGTAGGAGCACCATGCGCACCTTCACACCGTTCTTGATCCTGGCCTGTGCGTCGTCTCAGCCGGCGAAGCAAGCAGGGTCCCGCGGACCCCGCGCGAGCGACTGCGCGTCGCCGCGCACGGCGACTCCGGTGGCATCACCGTCGAGATGACGGTCGAAGATCGCGCCCTGGTGGCCGAGCTCCAGCGCCGCATCGCGCATGACCTCGAGACCTCCGCGCAGCACCGCTTCGCCCGCTGACTGCGCTCTCAGGCCGTGGCGCGTGCCGCGGGCAGCGCCGTGACGGTGTCGGAGAACGAGAACGGCGGGTACTCGTCGACGAGCGATGCCTGGTAGACGAGCAACCGGATCGACCACCGCTGCAGGCCCACGAGGTAGCGGAAAGCGTGTGGTCCCACGCGCTCGCCGACGAGGATGGTGATCGCGGCCCACATCCAGACGACGACGCCGAACCAGCACAGGATGCCGAGCACGATCGCGCTCGGGATCCCCGTGACCACGCGCACCAGCGCCGCCATCGGCGACACGTTCGCAGGTCCCGTGACATCGAGCCGGATCGTCTCCTCGGGTGCCGTGTCCGGAAGGCGCTCGGCGACGAGCCCGGTCCACGCGGTGAGCGCCGCAAACCAGCGCAGGATCTTCACGACACGCGGCCCATCCTCCGCGGCATAGCTCGCTGGATCGGAGCTGCGCGTCGCGAGGCGGCTGCCGGCGTAGGCGGGCAGGATCACGAACAGGAACGCAAACAGTGCGCCGAACGAGAGTCCGAGCATGCCGAGGGCGCAGAACGCGAGCAGCCGGCCGAGCAGCTGCAGCCGCGAAAACCTCGGGGGTTGCTCGACGGAGTAGTGAACTGGGTATGGCGTCGACATACTGAGCGCCGGCTGCATTCACCGTGCCCGTGGCACGCAAGATGCTCGTCCTCACTCCATGACCAGCTCCACACGAGTGACGGGATGGCGACGAGTCGCGGGCGCGATGTGGCGAGCGCCCGACGACCCGCAGATCTTTGGCGCACTCGAGGTCGATGCCCGCCCTGTCCTCGCGATCATGGACTCGTACCGGGCTGCGGGGCAGCGGGTCACGCCGACACACCTCGTTGGCCGCGCCCTCGCGCACATGCTGGATGCGGTCCCGGACCTCAACGTTCGCATCGTCAACGGGCGGGTCTATCCGAGGCCGACCGTCGACGTGTTCTTCATCACCGCGGTGGGGAGTGGGCATGACCTCTCCGGTGTGAAGATCGCGGATGTTCCGAACAAGCCCGCGACGGCGATCTCCCGCGAGCTCGCCGAGCGCGCAACCGCGATGAAGGTCGGCCGCGACAGGGAGTTCGCACGGAGCAAGGGACTCACCGATGCGCTGCCGGCATGGCTCCTGCGCGGCGCGCTGCGAGCGACCGCGTTCCTCACCGAGCAGCTCCAGCTCGATCTACCGAGCCTCGGGCTCCGACGGTCTCCGTTCGGAAGCGCGATGGTGAGCAGCGTCGGGATGTTCGGCCTGCCGCACGGATTCGCGCCGCTCGCGTGGATGTACGACGTTCCTCTGCTCCTGCTCGTCGGGGAGATCACGGAGCGCCCCGTGGTCGAGAGCGGTGTGGTCGTGGCCCGCCCGATCCTGCCGATCACGGCGACGATCGACCACCGCTACGCGGATGGCTGGCACGTCAGCCGCGCGCTGATCGCGTTCCGCGAGTATCTGGCAGACCCGAAGGCGTTCGAGCCCCCGCTCATCGACAGCACGCAGGCACCTCGGCTCGTAGCAGTGCCAGCACCCGGTCGAGCTTGACGAGAAACGTTCGCTCCGTCTCGATGACGACGCGGTGGGGGTGGTTCGTCCACGCAGAGAGGATCCGCTGGTCGATCTCGAAAGCTTGCTCGGCCGTCTCCACCCGTGTTGCCGTCCTCTGGTAGCCGTGATCGCGCGTCGCTGACTGCATGTGGATGACGGTCGAGTAGCGCGCGAGCTCGCGCTCCCGCGTGGTCCCGAGGTCGTCGAAGTAGTCCGCCGGATCGCCCGGCCAGTAAGCGAGGCCGTCCAACGTTCCTCGATCGCACACGATCAGCGCCGTTGCCGGCGCCTCGATCGCCAGCCGCTGCAGCTCGATCTGAACGCGGCTGATCGCGCGTTGTGCTGCGCGCCGTGCCGAACGCGTGTCGTGGCGCGGGAACCCGCCCTTCCACAGCATGCTCGCCACCTCGGGGAGCACCAGGACGTGCGAGCACACCTCCTGTTGCAGGACCTCGAGGACCGCGGTCTTGCCGGCCCCGGGCCCCCCGGTGAGCACGACGACGCGCGGGATGTGGCTGACCTCGCAGGTGCACAGCCTGCTCATAGCGGTGTTCGCACCACGAGGACGTTGCGGTCCGCGTGGTTCACCACTTTTCCGGCCGTGGTTCCGAGGAGTCGGTCGAGGCCGCCGAACCCATGCGAGCCGATCACGATGAGATCGACGTCGTGGCGACGCGCGGCCGTGCAGATGCCGTCCCACGGCGTCGCGAGCTCCGTATCGATCTTCTCGATGCGATCGGGCGGGACCTCCGCGACCAACCTCGCGAGGTCGGTGTGGGCGTTCTTGCGGAGGACATCCTCGACCGTCAGGTCGGTGACCTTGAACAGCTCGGGTGGCATCTCCGGCGGGACGCCGATCGCGCGGAACAGGATCAGCCTCGCGTCGGTGAGCTCGGCGAGACGCAACGCGGCGGCGAACACAGCAGGGGCACGCCTGGACGAGTCGAGCGCGACGAGGATGCGCTTCATGTTGGTTCCCCGATGCGAACCACGAGGACCGGGCACGGCGCGCGCCGCACGATGTCCTCGGCGACGCTGCCGAGCACGAGGCGGGTCAGCCCGCGCCGGCCATGGCTGCCCATCACGATCAGGTCCGCGACGCATGCCTTCTGGGCGGTGAGGATCCCGTCGCGCACATCTCCGGGCTCGACCATCAACTTGCCGAACGTCGCGATCCCCGCGCGCGCCGTGGCGATTTTCTGCAGCTCGCTCAGGCTTCCATCGCGCATCGTCGCGATCATCGAGTCGGTCAGCACGGCACTGAGCTCGGGTACCCCGGCTCCGATCGCATGGACAAGATGGAGCTTGGCCCCGAGCTTCTCCGCGAGCTTGCAGGCGTAGTCGAGCGCGTGCTCGGAGTGCACGCTGAAATCGATGGGAACGAGGATGTTGGTTGGCGTCATCGTGCTTCCTCCGGGGCTGTCTGGGAACAAGTTGCACGGCGTGCGCCATCCGCGGGTGGCGACTGCGCCACGTTGGCGTGCAAGGTTCGCGCGTTCGGTGGGCGCCCGCGCAGGATGTGCGCACCTCGCCGGGTCCACGTGGCGCACCGTGTGCAGCCTGCTCGGACACATGCTTGAGGCAGCAGAACGCGGTCTCGCCTCGGCGGAGGCTGGTGTTCGTGGTGCTGGTCGCTGCCGGCAGTGCTCCGATCGCCGCGTTCCTGTCTGCGATCAGCCTCGCGATGGCCGCGATCCCCGAGGAGTTTCCACTCGTCCTGACGCTGTTCCTCTCGCTCGGGGCGCTGCGGCTGGCAAAGTCGGGTGTGCTGGTCGGTGATCTGCCTCGACAAGACCGGAACGCTGACGCGCGGCGTGTTCGAGCTCGACGAGCACCTCGCGTTCTCCGGTGACGATCGCGATCTACTGGCCGCTGCCGTGCTCGCGTGCGAGCCGAACCCAGATGACGTGCTCGAGGTCGCGATCCTCCGTCATGCGCGCGCACACGGTGTGGATGGCGGGTGAGCACTGGAGGGTTGTGATGAAGGGCGCGCTCGAGGGCGTACTCGACCACTGCACGATCACGGCTGCGGAACGCTCCTCCGCGATGCTCGTGGCCGCGGCCACGCTGCCGCTCGCGCTGCTATTCCCGGGGTTGCACGACCTCCTGCAGGTGGCACACCCCGGCGCGATCCCCGTGGTCGTCGCGATCGCCGTCGCGATCCTGTCGGTGGTCTGGCGCGTGCAAGGAGTTCGTTCATGATCGAGCTCGAGTGTATCGGCGGAGCCGGCACCGTCACGGGCTCGAAGTACCTGCTACGCACCGACGGCGCGACCGTGCTGCTTGACTGCGGTCTGTTCCAGGGCCGACGCAAGGAGAGCTTCGAGCGCAATCGCGCGACCTTCATCGACCCGGCGGCGCTCGACGCGGTGGTGCTCTCGCACGCGCACCTCGACCACTCGGGCGCGCTCCCGATCCTCTGGCAACGCGGCTATCGCGGTCCGATCTACGCCACACCGGCAACCCGCGACCTGTGCGTGCCGATGCTCGCGGACTCGGCGGCGATCCAGATCTCCGATGCGCGCCACATCGACAAGCTGATCGCGCGGGGCGCCGACCTCGAGGCCGTGACGCCGCTGTACACGGCGGAGGAGGCGATCGGTGCGGTCGAGCTGATGATCGGGCTGCCGTATCACCGCGCTCAGCAGATCGCGCCGGGCGTGACCCTGACGCTTCTCGATGCGGGACACGTCCTGGGCAGCGCGATCGTGATCCTCGATCTCGATGACGCGGGTGCGCGCACGCGCTTCGCGTTCACCGGCGATCTCGGCCGCCGCGACCTCCCGATCCTGCGCGATCCCGAGGTCGCGTCAGGAGCCCACTGTCTCCTGATGGAGAGCACGTACGGCGATCGCGTGCACCCGCCGCTGGGCGATGCGATCGGGACGCTCGCGTCGACGATCCAGCGCACCATCGGCCGCGGCGGCAAGGTCATCATCCCGGCGTTCGCGCTCGAGCGCGCTCAGGAGATCGTGCACCAGCTCGGCCAGCTCCGGATCTCCGGGCGCATCCCGCCCGTGCCTGTCTATGTCGATTCCCCGCTCGCGATCAAGGTCACCGACGTGTTCCGGCTGCACCCGGAGTGCCTCCGCCGCGAGCTGCACGCGCAGCTGCAGGGCAAGAGCACCCCGTTCGACTTCCCGGGCCTGACGTATGTCTCGGATGTCGAGGACTCGAAGGCGCTTGACGCATCGTCCGAGCCGTCGATCATCATCGCCGGCAGTGGCATGTGCGAAGGTGGCCGCGTCCTGCACCACCTGCGCGCGTCCATCGAGGATGTTCGCACCACGATCGTGATCGTCGGGTTCCAGGCGGAGCATACCCTCGGGCGCCGCCTCGTCGAGCTTCGCCGCGACGTCAAGATCTTCGGCGTGCTCAGGCCGCGTCACGCGGACGTCGTGAACCTCGGCGGGCTCAGCGCGCACGCGGATCAGCGCGACCTGGTCGCGTATGCGGAGGACGTCCGCGAGCGTGGTCCGCTGCGCCGGGTCATCGTGGTCCATGGCGAGGACGGGCCACGCGCGGCGCTCGCGAACCAGCTCGCCAGCGCGGGATTTCCGACGGTCGACGTCCCGGTGGCGGGGGCGCGGATCCGGATCTGACGATCCGTGCAGGAGCTGCGACCGTGCAGAACTGCCACGCAAATACTGCGCGGTCGGTCAGCCACGGCGTGCGCGTGGGGTGGCGCGGGGCTTGCTCCATCTCGGAGAGGAGGCGTCATGCAGACAGACCCCGAGACCCCCACACGTCGGATCTATCGCGGTCGAGGTACGGCGCCGGAGACGATTCCGATCCCTCTGCTGCCCGGCATCCCGGCGCTCACGCCGCGGCTCTCGGCGACCGCCGTCCCGTTGCACCGCATCATGAGCCGGGACGTGATCTGCGCGAGCTGCGATCTAGAGATTCGCGTCGTCGTCGACCTGATGCTCGAGCATCACATCGGATGCATTCCGATCGTGGACGGCCGGCAGCGGCCGATCGGGATCATCACGAAGAGCGACATCGTCGAGCACGTCCACGCGGCGCTGATCGCCGCCGACGAGGGTAGTCCGCTCCCGGAGGACCTCAAGGCGCGCACCGCCGACGATCTCATGATGCCGCTCGCCTTCACGCTCTCGGCGTACGCGACGGTCGCACATGCCGCGATGATGATGATCACCGAGGACACGCATCACGTGATGGTGGTTTCTCCGACAGAGGAGCTCGTTGGCGTGGTGTCGTCGCGCGACCTCGTGGGCTGGGTCCTGCACTCGGATGGGCCATGATGGCAAGGTCCCTGTTCCTCGCTGCGCTCGCGGCGACGCAGCTCTCCGGCGTCGCGGCGGCGGAGAGCCCGACGCTGCCGTGGTTGCACGGCTTCACCGGTGCGCGGGTCCGCGCCAGCGCAGATCCTGGCGCCGTTGGGTGGTTCGGCGGCGAGATCGAATGTCCAGCCGAGGCGCAGCCTCCACTCCGGCTTGTCGCCGATGTCTCGCCCGCTGCCGGCCACGAGACGATCGTCGCCACCCTCACCGGCGGGATCCGCGTGACCAGCGCCGAGGGCATCGAGCTCGCCACATCGCCGGGCTATCCGTGCGAGGGAAGCGCCGACGAGCTCGAAGTGCTGGCGGCAGGAAGCGTGTTCGGCGAGCGCACGATCGTGCTCGCGTTCACCAGTGGCGGCCGCCGCGAGCAACAGACCTGGCTCGGTGTCTATCGCCTCGGGTTCCTCGGTGAGATCGATCCGCTGTTCGCCGGCGTCGTCGAAACCCGCGAGGACGGCATCGTGCGCACCGGAAGCGTGACGTTCATCCCGGGTGCGCTGATCTATCGCCCGCCCGGACAGCACGACTCGCTCTGGGTGTTCGATCCCGTGGTCCACACGTACACGCCGCGCGGTCCGTTCGCCCACGAAGCGGTCCCGCACTCGTGATGCGGGCGTAGTCCCGGCGACACCTGGCCCGAAGCCTGCAGTCGTCGGCGCTCATGCGTCCCGTCCTGATCGCTGTCATCGTCATCGTCGCGTTGACCCTGATGGTCTCGATCGCGAACTGCTCGCGCTCCGAGACCACGCAGCCACCGGCCGCCTCCAGCGTTCCCGCGGGCAAGGATCCCGCGGCCGCGCGCGCGCTGATCGCCCAAGGCGCGGTGGTCATCGATGTACGCACGGCCGACGAGTTCGCGACCGCACACCTGCCGAGCGCGACGAACATCACCGTGGCCGAGATCGGTGAGCATCTGGCGGAGGTCGACAGGCTCGTCGGCGGCGACAAGGCGCGTCCGATCGTCGTCTACTGTGCCGCTGGCTCGCGTGCGGCTCGCGCGAAGAAGGTCCTCGACGCGGCCGGCTATCAACGAGTAGTCAATGGCGGCGGCTACGACGACCTGCGCTGACCCACGCAGGAGCTGCGCGGGTTCGCTCTCCGGCGCCGATCCTGCGCGGTTCTCGCGCGCTGCCGACCCGCGGCGCTGGCCGCCCGGTTGCAGAACCTCGGATCATGCGCTTTCGCAAGATCCTGTGCCCGATCGACTTCTCGTCAGGCGCCGATCAGGCCCTTCGCATGGCGGTCCAGCTCGCGAAGACCAATGATGCCGAGCTCGTGCTCGTGCACAGCTGGTACGTGCCACCACTGGCGTATGCCGGGGAGGCGTGGATGCTGTCGGCCGATATCGTCGACAACATGGTGCAGGACAGCGCGCGAGGCCTCGCGGCCGCGCTCTCGACTGCCGTCGGCCTCGGCGCACGCGCGACCTCGGTCCTCCAGAACGGAGCGCCGAGTGATCGGATCTTGACGCTCCTGCATGGCGATCCCAACTTCGACCTCGTCGTCGTCGGCAGTCACGGGCGAACGGGGGTGTCGCGCGTGCTTCTCGGCTCGGTCGCCGAACAGGTGGTTCGCCACGCGCCGTGCTCGGTGCTCGCCGCGCGCCCACGTCTCACCGATGGTCCGTTCAAGACCATCCTGTGCCCGGTCGATTTCTCCGAGACCTCGCGCGACGCGATCGATGTCGCCATCGACGTCGGAGTCGAAGGTACGGAGATCGCGCTGATGCACTCCATCGAGCTCCCGACGAGCTACGGCCAGGAACCGTCGCTGATGGACTCCGTCGCGGAGGTCGACCGGACGACCACGAGTGCCCTCGAGCGGTGGGCGGAGACGACGCGCACCAAAGCGCGGGGTCCGGTCACGGCGCAGACGCGACGCGGCCGGGCGGGGGCGCAGATCCTCGAGCTCATCGACACCGGAACCTTCGACCTCGTCGTGATGGGCAGCCATGGCCGCACCGGAATCCGGCGCGCAGTTCTCGGCTCCGTCGCGGAGAAGGTGGTCCGTCACGCGATGTGCCCGGTGCTCGTCGCGCGCAAGCGGCAATGAACCCGCACAGCAGGCGCCGGTCACGCCGGCAGCATGCCGTACTCCTCCAGCCGCTCCCGGAGCTGCGTCGCGGTCAGACTGACGAGATCGCGCGCAAGCTCCTCGACGGCAACTCCGTCTCGCGCAAGCGGTGCGACCTGTCGGATCGTGCCGAGCATGTTCGGGCTCGCGCACACGACCAGCCGGCGCGCTCGCGGATCATCGGTGAGTCGGCGGAGCTCGACCGCGATCTGCTTCGCGAACGTGCGGTCGAGCTCCGCCACACGTGCGTCCCCGTGGTCGTCGTGCGAGAACCCGCGCGATGATGCGAGGCGACGGGCCGGGTTGACGAGATCCGCTGACTCGACCAGCTCCTCGCGAACACCTCCGGCGTCGGCGGTGCGGTCGAGGGTGAACAGACGAGCTCGCGCAGCGTCCATGACGGCGATACAGGTGCGGTGCATATCCGTGGGTTCTGCAGGTTGGGTGCCGCGCTCACTTCTGGGGCGAAATGCTCGTCGCCGCCGACGCCATATGGCAGGTCGCGCACACCGTGAGGATCTCGCCGTACGCGCGGCCTCGCTCGTTGAGACTGTCGGTAGTCTTGCGCTTGAGCGCGGAGCTGGCGAGCCGCTGGAGCTGCTTCGCGAGTGCAGAGCGGTCCTCCATCGGGCCACGGAACGGTAGGGGAGCAGCGGACAGCACTTCGAGGCCCTTCACCCACGGCTCGTCGCCGCCGCTCACGGCGGCTTCCCATAACCGATCGGTGGCCCACACGTGACGTGCCATGCGCGCCTCGATCGTCGACTTGTCGGGCGGCAGGGCAGGAACAGCGCTGAGCACCGGCATCACCCCGGTCGCCGTATGGCATCCCGCGCACGCAACGGCGAGCCGTGCCTCGCGTGCGCAGGCCTCGTCGATCGACGGCGCGCGGGCGAGCGCCGCCGCGAGATCGCGAACACGGATCGCATGAACCTCGAGCTCGCCGAGGCCCGGCTCGTTGGGCGCCTCGGAGATCGCTCTGGCGAGTGCGGTGGCCTCGTCGCGCTTGCCGCGGAGGAGCAGCTTCTCGATCGCCCGCAGGAGATCGAAGTTCTCGTGCATGTGGAACCGGACCATCATGTCGTGCTCGAACCGAGCCGTGGGCGGTTCAGGGTCCTTCGCATCTGCGACACCGCAGCCCGCAAACACTGCGAGCACCCACCACGCGTGTCGATGTACGAGCATGCACGAAGGAGATGCATGCGCCGGTCCACCGCCCGCGCGCAAAACCTGCGCGGTTCTCGCTGCTCGGCCGTGCACGCGGCTTGCTCTGTTGGCGGAAGTGGTGACAACGCTCCACCGTACGCGCACGTCGTTTCACGACGAGGGCTATGGCTTCGATGCATTCGGGCTGCATCCGCCCACGCTCGAGCGCGCGCTTGCCGTAGGAGCTCCGATCTACGATCACTACTTCCGGGTCGACAGCCGGGGCGCTGAGCACATCCCCGCGCACGGTCCCGCGATCCTCGTCGCCAACCACGGCGGCGTGTTGCCGGTAGACGCGGCGATGCTGTGCTACGACGTCCTTCGACACACGCCGCGGATCCCACGCCCGATCGCCGACCATTTCGTCCCGCGACTGCCGCTGATCAGCGCCTTGTTCGCGCGGCTCGGCGCGGTGAGCGGCGCGCCCGTCAACGTTCGCCGCCTCCTCGAGCGCGACGAGCTGCTCGTGATCTTCCCCGAGGGAGTGCGCGGGCCGGCCAAGCCGTTCGGCCTTCGTTACGAGCTGCAGCGCTGGAGCGTGGGCTTCGCCGAGCACGCGATCCGTCATCGCGCGCCGATCATTCCGGTCGCGATCGTCGGTGCCGAGGAGAGCTGGCCGGTCGTCGCGCGGATCCGTAGCCTGCGCATGTTCGGTTCGCCCTACCTTCCGATCCCGGCATCACCGGTCCCCCTTCCGGCGCGCTACCACATTCGTTACGGCGAGCCGCTGCACGCAGATCGCGGCCACCTCTACATCGATGCCCACGATCCCGAGCTGGTGGCGCGCACGGCCGAGAGGGCCCGTGCGGCGGTCGCGCGGCTCCTGGCAGAGACGCTGGCCGAGCGACGCGGAGTGTTTCGATGAGAGTGATGGTCACCGGCGCATCGACGCCGCTCGGCCTCGCGATCGTCGAGCATCTTCGCCGGCTACCCGAGGTATCGTTCGTGCTCGCGGTGGGCCGCGATCGGCCACCTGCTTCGCTCACCGACGATCGTCGGTTGCGCTGTGTCGGCGCCGATCTCACGCACGACCGGTCGGTGCACGACCTCTTGTGGGGCGAGGCGAAGCAGCATCTGGTGGACACGGTGATCCACGCCGCGCAGCATCGCAGCGTCCGCGACGAGGGCCGCCGCGTTCACCGCCAGAACGTCGATGCGACGCGATCGCTGATCGTCGCGTGCAACGATCACAGCTCGATCCGCCGGTTCGTCCTCCGCAGCTTCGCCGAGGTCTACGCGACCCCACCGGCGGCGACGCACCTCCTGACGGAGGATGACCCCCTCGACTTCGCACCGGAGGCCCCGCAGTGGTTGCGCGACCGGGTCGAGGCTGATCTCACCGCGTGCGCGCATGTCGGCGGTGCGCTCCACATCGCCGTGCTGCGCTGCGCGGAGCTCCTCGCACCGAACAGCGGAAGTCAGCTCTGGGACTATCTCCAGTCCCGCGTGTGCATGCGCCCGATGGGCTTCGACCCGGTGATCAACGTGCTGTCCCTCGCCGATGCCAGCGCCGCGTTCGTCGCCGCCGCTTCGAGCACCGCGGTCGGGCCGTTCAACATTCCGGGCGCGGATACGCTCCCTCTGACGCGTGCGATCCTCGAAAGCCAGCGCCTGAACATCCCGGTCCCTGGATCCCTCATGGCGCCGCTCTACCAGCTCCGGCGGAGGCTCGCGGGTTTCGAGTTCCGCTACGACCTCAACGCGCGGCGGTTTCATTTCGGCGGCGTCCTCGATGGCACACGCGCGCGGGAGTCTCTCGGCTTTGTCCCTCGTGCGCGCGCCGAGTGGCCGCGGCCCTGGTGGAAGCAGTTGATCGAGCGCCTGGCCTCCAATCGCTGACCGTGGTCGGGATCGCTGCGTGCGTCGCGGAGAAGGTGCAAAGCCTGCGTGGTTCGCGGCGGCCGCCCTCTCCAGGCTGGCACCCCGAATGCAGCATCGGAGTGTGGAGGTATCCCGTGAGCGCACCGTCTTCCCACATCCAGGTCGTCATCGGTTACGACTTTTCCCCGAGTGCCGAGCTCGCACTGCAACGTGCCGTCGAGGTCGCTTGCCGCGCTCCACAGCACGTCCTTCACGTCATCACCGCGATCGACACCCGGCATGGTCTCGCGGTGATGCCGACCAAGCAGGTCGACTACGGCTATGCCGAGAAGGTCCAGGACTTGCTCGCGGATCACGTGAAGCGTGCGTTCGGGGGGCGCCCGGCCGTCAGCGAGGTCCAGTTCTTCGTTCACGCTCGGATCGGACACGCGGCCGAGGAGATCCTCGGGTTGTGTCGTGAGGTCGCCGCCGACCTCGTGTTCGTCGGCAGTCACGGCACGACGGGGTTCGAGCGGATGGTGCTCGGGTCGGTGTCGGAGCGCATCGCGCGGGAAGCGAAGTGTGCGGTCATGGTGGTGCGGGCGAGTGCCTACGAGCCCGTCGAGCTGATCAACGTGATCCGATACGACCACGAGCGGAAGCCGTACACGCCGCCGCATCGATTTTCGTACGCGGATCGCCAGGCGATCACGCGCCCGAACGATTGGCCCATCAGCTAGAGGAGGACACGATGAGCTCGATCCTGATCGGCTTTGCATCCCACCATGGCCAGACGCAGAAGGTCGCGGTCCGCCTCGGCGAACACCTCCGCGCCCTCGGGCACGAGGTCGACCTGGCGAATATCGCGGACGGCCTGGCCGAGACGCCATCGCCGGAGGACTACGACGTGGTCGTACTCGGCTCGCGTATCGAGGTCGGGCGTTACGCTCCCCCGCTCGCGGCGTACGTCCGCGACCATCGCGCCGCACTCGGCGAGATCCCGACGGCGCTGTTCACGGTGAGCATGGCGGCCGCGAGCACCGACAAGGGGCCTGACCCCGACGGCTACCTCGCGAAGATCTGCAACGAGCTCGGCTGGGCACCATCGCTTCGCAAGGCGATCGCCGGTGGACTCAAGTACCGCGCGTACGGCCTCATCACGCGGTTCGTCATGAAGATGCTCAGCCGCCGCACGGGACGACCGACCGATACATCGAAGAACCACGAGCTCACCGACTGGGAAGGCGTGGGCCAGTTCGCGGGAGACATCGCCAAGCTGTGCCCGCGCGACCGCGTCGAAGTCAGCCACGTCTGAGTCAGCGGTCGCGCAGCACCGCGTGGCAGTGTGCGCACGTTCCGAGGAGCGAACCGTAGACGTCGGCGCGCTCGTCGCGTCCCTTCGCATCGAGTGCGCGCCGCGCGTAGAGGCGTACTCGCGCGACGTCGTCGACGTCGTCCTCGAAGCCCGGTGTGGCCGCGCGTGCCACCATTGTCAGCGGGACGGTCGTCAGCGCCTCGGCGCCGGCGAGCCAGTGTGTGTCCGATGGCGCCATCAGGCCCTCCCACATGGCGAGCGCGGCCTGCTGGTGCTCCGCCATGCCGGCGCGTCCGGTAGCGGAAGGTGCTGGCGGTGCGAGGACGACCTTCGCGGCCGCAGCGTCGTGGCAACGCGCGCACCGGATACCGAGCTGTGCGAACCGTCCCGCGGCTGCGCGCAAGTCTCCGGATGCTTCGACCTGGCGCGCGGACTCCGCCACCGCCTCGAAGTACGGCCGCCACGTCGGCAGCACGTCGGGCTCGTCGAGAATGCTCAGGGCGTGGGCCTCGAGCCGGACGCGCTCGAGATCCGAACGAGCGATCGCCTCCTCGAGCCGGCGTGCGCCCGCATAGCGTGCGTGCATGCGCTGCGCGAGCGCCTGGAGCTGCGTGGCAAGTGCACCAGCGGGCTGCGCTTCTGGAGGGCGGCCCGTGTAGCTGTCCATCTGGCAACCGCTTCCGAGCATCAAGAGGATCGACCACATCGGCGTGCGCATGCACCGATGTGCAGCATCCCTCATGCCATTGTTCCCGAGCGGCGACCGAACCGGAACGGCAGCGTCAACCCGGCGACCGTCACGAGTGCTCCCATCGCGGTCTGGAGCGAGCCCCCGACCGGCGAATTCATGAGGATATCGAGCGTGCCGTGGAACACCGCCACCGCCAGGATGTTGCCGCCGCTGGCGTTGAACAGCGACGTCATGAGGAACGAGCCCGCGACGATCGAGCCGAACCATCCGATCACGGCGGCGGGTCCCATGGCCGCCATGCCGGAGAACGCGAACAGCGGAAGGTGCCACGCAGCCCACAGCACGGCGATCACGAGGCTCGCGCGCGTCGCCGACATCGTTCGCTGCAGCTGCGGCAGTGCAAAGCCGCGCCACCCGATCTCCTCGCCGAGACCGTAGAACACGATGTTCGCGAGCGCGCCGCCAAGCAGGCCGAGTGCAGGGAACTCGGTGCTCGTTCCCGTCGCCTCGAGCTCGACGCGACCGCCGAGCAGCGTCACACCGAGCGCCGCCGCGAGATAGAGCGCGAGCGGGCCGGCGATAGCGATTGCAACCCAGCGATCGACGCGCGTGATGCTCGCCAGGAGCCGGCGCGCGCCTCCATCACCAGCGGCGGCGCAGACGATCACCGCGGCGACTGCCGGCCCGAGTCCCCCGATCAGGTGCAGGTAGCGGGGGCCTTGGACCGTGGTCCAACCGAGCGCGAACGCAGCGAGCGGCGCCCAGATGGTCCAGCTGATTCCGCAGGCGAGCGCGTAGTAGCGCAGGACCGCTGACCGCGCAGAACCTGCGACGGACGGCAACGACCGCGCAGCGGTTGCGTCATCGTGCCATGGCATGGCGGCGAGCCGAGTTGCTCAACTGTTCGTCGAGGCGCGTGTCGGCCCATCGGTAGAGCAGATTGTCCTCGCGAGCCGCGTGGGAGCGCAGGATCCGGATGAACTCCCGGGACGTCTCGAAGCGCAGCCGGTGGAGATCCATCGCCACTCCGAGATCGAGGAGCTGCGCCCGGATCTGCGCGTGATCGTCGAGGATCTCGCGCGCGCCTGCGTGATCCACGCTCGCGAACGCCGGGATGACGTAGCGTTCCTCGGCCTCCATGTGCGCGAGCAGGCCATGGTCGAGCTCCGTCCACAGCTCGCGCGCGTCGGGCGAACCGGCAGCCATGGCATCCAGCAATCGCTCGAACTGCATCTCGAGGCGCGCGTGGTTGTCCGTCATGAACGTGTAGAGCGAGTTCGGGTCAACGACGGCGGCGAAGGCGTTCATGAACATTCGAACGTGCACTGCACATGCCGGCGGCACGCGGGCTGCACAGCCAAGATGCATGCTGATGCCCGCCATCTCCGAGTACATGACCCGCGAGCCGTATTCGATCCCTTCGAGCGCATCGGCGGCGACGGCGCGCGCGGTCATGCAGAGCCACCTGGTCCGGCATCTTCCGATCCTCGACGGCCCCGAGGTCGTGGGGCTCGTCGCGAGCGCCGAGCTCGATGCGATGACCAGGGTCGCCGGCGCGGATCTCGATCACATGTCGGTCAGCTGCGTGATGACAAAGCCAGTCACGGTGTGGGGCTCCGCGCCGCTCGACGAAGTCGCCGACATGATGAGCGAGAAGCAATGCGACTGCGTCGTTGTCCTCGGTGGCCACGGCGTTCAGGGCATCTTCACGGCGACGGACGGGCTGCGGGCGTTGGCGCAGCTGCTTCAGCGTGCTGCCGGCTGATCTCGGTGCGGAGGTAGGCCGCCAGCTCGCGGACGAAGCCCGCGACGGCGGCTTCTGCGAAGCGGTGCAGCGCCACGGCATCCACCGCCGCGCCGAACACGCCGAGCGGCGGCTCGTAGGTGCCGTCGAAGTCGAGCTGTGTCTCGGTCGGAGACAGCGCGTAGATCGTGAGCACGGCCTTCATCGTTGGAAACCAGTGCGGCCGGCGCGGTGAGCTCCACGCGAGGGTGAACGAGTACGCGGGCTTGCTCAGCGGAGACAGGGCATCCTGTGTCGAGATCACGTCGATCTCGATCTCGGCTGCCAGCTCGATGGCGCCGATGCTGATCCGGAGCTCGGCGCTCGCTGCGTCGGAGGTACCGGTCGATGTCGCGGCGTGGAAGATCGATTGCGGGTTGCCGAGCAGAGCGGCGCGCACCGCTCCATACGGCTGGTTGACGTAGTCGAAGGTCTGGAGCGTGCGGGACGTGGACATAACCGATGTGAGTTGCAAGCCCGACACCATCTCGAGGGGGTTGGTATCGCGCCGGCCACGCAAGGGCTGCGGCGCACAGCATCGGTCGCGCAGGTTCTGCGCGAACCAGACTGACCAGCGCTACAGCCGCCCGAGCAGAGCGTCCGCGCGTTGGATTCCGAGCTCGGCGCTCGCCCGCGCGGCGTGCTGCTTTGCTTCGCCCGCGATCCTCCGCGCGCTTGCTCGATCGCCGAGTCCGCTGTGCACGGCCGCCAAGCTGAGCAGCACGGGCCACAGCGCTGCAGAGGGATTGGCCGAGAGCCGTAGCGCATCGACGGCGCGCTCGAGCTGCTGCGCCGACCCGCGCAGGTCGCGAGCCGCGAGCAGCTCCGTCGCACGCGACAGGCACGCTTCGGCGATCGCGGCGTCGTGATCCTCGTCGGTGAAGTCCATCGCGGACTCCGTGCCGTTTGCGAACCGGGGTCGGTTCGGCACCGCCGGCCCGAAGTCATGCGTGGGCCGGTTCGAGAACAGCTCGCTCGCGAACACCGGAGTGACGCTCGCGATCGCACGCGCGAGCTCGTGGGCGCTCGCAAACCGATCGGCGGGATCGCGCGCGATCGAGCGGACGACCGCGGCCTCGAGGCTCGGGGTGATCCAGCGACCCGGGACGCGCGCCGAGGGCGTTTCGATCTCGCCGTGTAGCTGGCGATAGGCGATCTCGGATCCGGTGCCCGTACCGAACGGCGGACTGCCGGTCAGGAGCTCGTAGAGGATCACCCCGGCGGCGTAGACGTCGGAGCTGATCTCGGCGGGCTCGCCACGCAGGACCTCCGGCGCCATGTAGCCGGGCGTGCCGGCGACGAATTCGGTGGCTCGCGCGGTGGGTTCGGCGAGGAAGCGCGCGAGGCCCCAGTCGATCAGCGTGACCGCCGCCGCATCGCCATCGCCGGCGACCAGCACGTTGGCGGAGTTGACGTCGCCGTGTGCGACCCCGGAATCGTGCGCGTAGCCCAGCGCATCGAGCAGACGCGTGACGATCGCGACCGCGTCGCTCTCGTCCATTGCACCGGCGCGCGCGATCCGCGATGCCAGCGCTTCGCCCTCCGCCCACGCCATCACCATGAACGGCGGGCCAGCCGGCGTGTCTCCGAGGTCGAGGAGACGCGCGATGTTCGGATGCGCGAGCACCTGGCCGACACGCAGCTCGGTCTCGAACCGGCGGACCATCGTGGGCTCCGCGACGAGCTCCGGCCGCAGTTGCTTGATCGCCACGGCCGTGTCGCTGCCTTCAGCGACGGCGCGGTGGACGATACCCATTCCGCCGATGCCGACGACCTCCCCCAGGATGTACTTCGTCGCGCTCATCGAGTCGATCGGTGCCGTTATTCACCGCCCGCGCGATCGAGGCAACAATGTGGAGCGCGAACAGACGTCACACATCCTCACAGCACTGAGGTCACCTCCTGCGACGGGGGTGGCTACCGCAGTAGCCGGTGATCTGTCGCCGTCCTGATACCATCTCGCTGCGTGAGCGACTCGCGGACAGACGACACGCTTCCCGCTGACCCGTCGGCAACGGTCGTGAGCGGAATCGCGAGCAGCGACACGGCGCCGGCAGAGCTTGTCGGCTCTGACGTCCAGCTTCCCAACGTCGAGGCCTCGAGCTACGAGCTGCGCGAGCTGCTCGGTGCGGGCGGCATGGGCAAGGTCGTGGTCGCACGCGATCGCCGGCTCGGGCGACTGCTCGCGATCAAGGTCGCCCAGACCGCAGACCGATCCCTTCGAAAGCGATTCACGCGCGAAGCTGTCCTGACCGCGCGTCTCCAGCATCCCTCGATCATCCCTGTTCACGAGGCGGGCGTGTGGGCCGCGGGGGACGAGCCGTTCTACGCGATGAAGCTCGTCGCCGGCGCGTCGCTCGCGCGGCTGATCGCGAAGACCACGACTCTCGACGAGCGGCTCGCGCTGATTCCGAACGTCATCGCCGTGGTCGATGCCCTCGCGTACGCGCATTCGCAGCGGGTGATTCATCGCGACCTCAAGCCCGACAACGTGATCGTCGGCGAGTACGGCGAGACCATCGTGATCGACTGGGGGCTCGCGAAGGAGCTCGATGCCGAGGATGATCCGGAGGAGACGCCGGCGGCCGGGCCGTTCCGTCGCTTCGATGCGGGCCAGACCGTGGAGGGGGCAGCGATGGGCACCCCGCCGTACATGGCGCCCGAACAGGCGGCCGGCGAGCGAGTCGACGAGCGTGCGGATGTCTACGGTCTCGGCGCGATGCTCTATCACGTGATGTCGGGTGCGGCGCCGTACACCGGGACCAGTGCCGACGAGGTGATGGAGCAGGTGCTGGCGGGGCCGCCGTTACCGCTCGCCGAGCGTCAGGACGGGATCCCGGCCGATCTGCTCGCGATCGTCGACAAGGCGATGGCGCGCGCCCCCGGCGATCGCTATGCGAACGCGAAGTACCTCGCGGAGGATCTGAAGCGCTTCGAGCGCGGGCAGCTCGTCAAGGCGCACGTCTACTCGACGCGCGAGCTCGTGCGGCGCTGGCTCGCGAAGCACCGTGCCGCGGTCGCGGTGGGGGTGATCGCGGTCGCCGCGCTCGCCATCGCGCTCACGGTGTGGGTCCGCGCCGAGCTTCGCGACCGGGCTGCAGACGAGCGCCGCATCGCCGACGTGCTCCACGCGGACGATACCGATCACGCCACGGCAGTCGCGCAGCTGCGCGCGGGGGACTTTGCGATCGCCATGACGACCGTGCACAGACAGGTCGACAGGCTCGGCGCGGCCGATCACGTGGCGGAGCGAGCACATGTGCGTCAGGACGAGCTCGCGCGCGTGACGAAGCTCGCCGCGTTCTATGCCCATGCGCGTGCCGGAGCGTTCCTGGTCGGCGACGAGGACCGCACCGAGGAAGGGACGTACGAGATGACCCAGGCACTGCGCGAGATCGGAGCGATCGACGCGACCGGTCGCGTGGTCACCACGCCGTGGTGGAACAACCTGTTCGTCGACGAGCTGACGCCCGAGCAGCGCGCCGCGCTCCAGCTCGAGGCCTACCGGCTGGTCCTCGAAGTCGCCGCGCTGAGGTTCAAGGCGGGCGCGCTGCTCGTGAAGATGAAGCTCGTGTTCATCGAGAAGAGCCCGACCGCTGCGGCGCATTTTCGCGCGGGGCTCGACGCGCTCGCCCTCGCGACTCCTCTCGAGCACGTCCTGAAGATCAAGCCGGCGCGCGTCACGCGGATCTGGCAGCTGATGACGCTGTACTTCTTGAAGGGCGTGGGCACCGACGCTGATGTCGCGGCCGTTGGCGCCGGGCCGCTCGATCCGGCGGCGCGCGACGACGGCGCGGCCGAGAACGCGATGGACTACTGGTTCCTTGGCGTCGGGCAGTACCTCGTCGCCCAGACCGCCGGCACGCCGCTCGGCAACGGCATGAAGCTCGCGTTCCCCGAGGCGTTCGACTACGCGCATCCGCTCGATACCGCCGACCAGGAGCTGCGCGCGGCGATCCGCTTCGACCCGCACCTCTACTGGCCGCACTTCATGCTCGGAATGGCGCTGCGCGACCGCGGTGACTTCGGAGGTGCCGAGCTCGCTTTCGATGCATGCGTGATGCTCGAACCGAGCTACCTCGTCGGCTACGGCGCTCGCGCCGTGGTCCTCGCGAAGCGCGCCGGCACGCAGGCCGCCGGACCACTTCGCGACGAGACCATGGCGCGCGCATTCTCCGATTCGCAGGAGACCCTCGCGAACGCACCTAACCACCCCGTCACGTACTGGGCGCGCGGGGACCTGATGCGCGCGCTCGACAAGCGCTCGGACGCGATCGAGGCATACACGCGCGCGCTCGAGCTCGAGGACAACGTCCGCGCGAAGTTCAGCGGTCAGGTCACGATGATCGAGGTCGCGGGCTATGTCGAGACAACCCTCGCGCCCGACGACGCAGCCGCGCGCGACCTGCTCGCCTTCATCGCCGTCGCTTCGAAGGCCACCGACCTCGCCATCGACCGCGCGAGCCAGGCGCTCCGGTTGCGGCCCGACGACGCCCGGGCACATGCGATCCTCGGGACCGCGTACCTCGAGACCGAGAACCTGCCGGCAGCGCGCGCGAGCTTCGAGGCCGCGCTGAAGATCGCGCCGTCGAACACGCTCGCCGCACTGGGCCTTGCCCGCGTGCTCGAGGTCACCGCCCCTCTCGAGCAGGCGCTCGTCGCATACAGGTCGCTGGCAAAGATCGCGGTCGTCCGCGAGCACCAGCTACAAGCGCAGCTCGGCATCTATCGCCTGTCGACGAAGCTCGGCCAGAGTGCCGCCGCCACCGCTGCGCGAGCCGCGGCACAGACGATCAATCCGGCGCGCCTGATCCAGTAGCAACTTTGCCGTGCGGCGGAGCTCCGGCGACCCAGACCGCCGCGGCGGTGAGACGAATCCGCTCTCAGTGCGGTGCGAACAGCGTGCAGCCGGTGATGAAGAGGTCCTCGATCACACCGGCCTGGTCGGTCGTGGTCCCGTAGAAGATCGCGCCCACCGAGGTGTCGCCGGCACCGAGCTCGATCACCGTGAGGTCGCGGCCCGAAGCGGTGTGGCGATAGAGCTGGACGTTGATCCGGTGGCCGTCGGCCATCGCGATGCCTTGCTCCACGCTCGTCGACGCGCCGTAGATTCGCTTCAGGGTGACCTCGGCCTGAGCGCGCTCGGTTGCCGAGAGCTGGGGCGCCGCCGTGATCGCGCGGGCGGTGCCGTGGGTGAACGCGGGGTCGGTCTTCATCACCTGGTAGTCCGCGGGCAGCTGGCAGGTTTCGCGGCGCACCGTGCAGTTCTCGAGATCTCCATCGTGGATCGACGTGACCAGCGTACCGGTGACGTTGTCGAAGATCGCGCCGTAGGAGTTGTCGCCGGCGCCATACTCGTACGCGGCGAACTGGCGACGGCTGCTGCCCTCGGTG
>JBBRBG010000009.1:0-86670 GCA_038206055.1 Haliangiales bacterium | reverse complement strand
AGGCTTTCTCCTGCTGGAGAAGACTCTGCTTCGGGACCTTCGGGGCCTTTGGGGCTCACCTGAACCAGCGGACTCCGGTTCGCATCCGGCACTGCGGATTGCCGAGCGCGCAGGTCTATGACCTACGCGCTCCTAGCGGCGATCCAGCATCCACGCGAGCCACGCGAGCCCGGTGAGCTGACCGAGCGTCGGTGACTTGATCGGCGGCGCAGCGCGGAGCTGCGATGCCGGATACAGCATGAAGGTGTTGCGCATGCGCTGCTCGCGCCCCTCGTCGATGTCGCCGCTGCATCCGAGCTGACCGCCCGACTCGGTCTTGAACGCGCGGATCGAACCGCGCTTGACCGTGGGCTTGTTCACCGCGTCGCGGAACTCCTGGAGCATCGAGATCGGCACGCGGCCGCGCACGACGAGCAGCTTGCCGTCCCGCACGGAGATGTAGAACAGCTCGCCGCTGCGCGAGAGCATCCACACGAGTCCGACGACGAGCACGATGCCGACGACGATCGCCATGGTCAGCGCCCCGACAGCCGCGAGCAGCTCGAATCGATCTCGATGGTGCGCGTGTCGCGCGTGACCGTGAAGCCATCGAGGCCGTTACCGGATTCGTCCGTCACCCAGAACATGTCGCCTTCGCGGAAGCTGTGGCTCGACACGCTGTTCGTGCTCACCGACGAGCTCGTGCCGCTGCCGTACTTCGGTTTGTTGCCGTAGAACACGGGCACCGTCTTCGGGCACGACGAGCGGATCGTCACACTGACCGGACCGGAGGGCGCCGACCCGCCACCGCCACCGCCACCGCCACCCGACGACGAGCTCGGTCGCGAGCTCCGCTCCGCAGACTCGCGGTCGCGTCGCTGCTGCTCTTGCGCCTCGCGCTCGCGCTCGCGCGCCGCGAATTCGCGCTGCTCGGCGATCTGCCGCTGCTTGTCGGCCTCGAGGTGCTCGCGCTCGGCGCGCGACAGCACGTGGCTGAACAGCTGCATCGACATCGGGCCAGATCCGATCGGATCCGCGCCGATCATCGGCGCCATCGTCAGCGTGATCGGGCCATCGGCCTCCGCGCATCCCACGGACGCCACCGCGCCGGGACCGATGACGCCGGGTCCACCGGAGCCCGCGATCTCGGGTCGCTTGAAATCGAACTTGAGCCCCGCCTCGGCGCCGAGGCCCCATGCGGCGTTCTCGCCGAGGCGCATCACGACCGTGTAACAGGTGCCGGTCTTGCCATCGAACACGAACGGCTCGGGCGCCTCGAGGTGCATCTCGCCCTTGCGGCCGGTCGGCTTGAACTTGTCGGTGTTCTTCGCGATCGCCTGGTCGAGCTCCGCCGGCGACTTCTTCGTCGGATATCCCATGCTCTGCGCCATGGCAGCGCGCTGCGCCGCCGGATCGACGGGCTGCGGCTTGTACATCGCGGGGATGCAGGCAGGAGCGAGAAGAAGAAGGGCGGCGGCGAAGCGATGGTGGGACATGGTCGGCTCAGGTCCGGACGTATCGGCTGCGGATGAGTCGCACGCTACGGGTCTTCACCCGGGACCGGGGCCTCGAGCATGCTCTCGACTGGCTTGTCGCCGATGAAGTCGTTGACCCACTGCTCGAGGGTCATGTCGCGCTCCTCGATGTTCGAGCCCGCGAACGTGAACAGCGTGGTGCAGTGGCTCGAGTTGACGTTGCGGTAGTACGGGATGAAGTACTTGAGGTTCGGCTTCGAGTCGTACTGCGCGGTGAGCTTCAGCGTGTCGTCGTTCCACATCCGCAGGATCTCTTCCTTGGGCGGGAAGTTGTAGAACCGCTCGTACGAGTAGAGCGAGAAGTTGAAGTCGCGGCGGAAGAACGTGGTCGCGAGGCGATCCGTCGGGAACTCGTCGGCGAGCGCCGTGTTGATCGTGCCCATGTCGTCGAGCGTGAAGCTCGCGGGCATGTCGGCCTTCAGCGCGTCGAGGTTCCACGCCGAGCGGATCATCGCGTGCATCGGCTTCGAGAATCCGTCCGAGGTGAAGATCGGGCCGGAGTCATCGATCAGGTATCCCTTCTCGACGGCCTTGATCCCGTTGCGCAGGAACCGGTAGTTGACGAGCGAGCCAACACCGCCGGCCGAGCAACCGGTCGAGAGCATCTTCGGGACGTGGGTGAAGTGATCGTCGAGCCAACCCACGACGTTCATCACGGCCGCGTGGCCGTCATGGTGGAACTCGAGGTCCGGACTGGTGTCGTCGCTCGCGTACGTCACCGTCTTCACCCCGGTGTGGACATCGCCGGTGCAGTACGGGACGTAGACCATGTTCCAGGTCTGCGTCGGGCTGGTGTCATCGAACCGAGAGGTGAACGGCGAGATGAACTGGGCCATGTTCCAGTGGTCATCGGTGAGGCCGTGCGGATTCGCGGCGCCACGGATGCCGTTCTTGCCGGCGCACGAGTCGTAGTCCCAGCACGCGCCGCCGGGCTCGAACATCACGACGAGGTTGTCGCTGGTGTCGCTGTAGTTGACGAAGAACTTGTAGGGGCTACCGTCGCCGCAGACGATTCCCGGCGGCTCGACCTTCAGCCACGTGTCGTACGCATCGCGGACCGGATTGAGGATCTCGTCCCCGGACGACCCGTCGCCGGTACAGGCGACCAGCGACGTGATGACAGCGACGAGGACCCCGAATCGCATGCCCCACGAATGTGGCGCGCGCAGCAACGCGAAGCGTTGCGGAGGTAGATGACCCATGCGCCGAACGTATGCGTTCGCCTTGGTCGGGCCAATACCTATCTGGGGTTCTGGCTGGATCGTGTTGAATTCACTAACCGCTACCACGCCGGATGCGACGGTTTCCCTGCATCATCCGTCCGAGCCAATCCATGCGCCTCGTACCTATCCTCGCCGTGACCCTCTCCCTCGCTGCCTGTGACAAGAAGCCCCCTGCCTCGGAGGTCAGGCCCAGCCCGGGTGCCGCCGCCAGCGCAGAAGTCGAGAAGGCGAAGAAGGAGGAGGCGAAGAAGGAGGAGGCGAAGAAGGAGGAGCCGAAGAAGGAGGAGCCGAAGAAGGAGGAGCCGCCGAAGCCGGTGACGACGACGGGCATCCTCGATCTCGAGCTGCAGGAGGTCGCGGGCGGCTACAAGCTGATCACACCACGCTTCGCCCAGTTCTTCACGACCAAGCCGGCCGTCCAGCGCCAGGATGCGAAGACGCCGTTCGGTGACATGATCCCCGGCGCCATCGCGATCGTCACGGGTGACGACCGGTTCGCAGGCTTGATCTACATCCCGATCCCGAAGGACATCCCCTACGACGTCCCGAAGGGCCTCAAGGGCGCACGCGATGGCATGCTCGGCATGTTCGAGGGCAAGTACGACGCGAAGGACGACAAGACGAAGCTCGGGCCTCTCGACGCGAGCCACGTCGTCGCCGACGGTTCGCGCGGTGGTCACGCCTTCCACGTCGAGGCATGGATCGCCTACGACGAAGGCGGCCGCACCGTGTACGGCCTGATGAGCCTGCGCATGCCAACGGATCTCGACGGCGTGGCCAAACTCAAGGACGGGTTCGAGCTGCGCTCCGACGCGGCGCCCGCGATCGCCCCGACCGAGGGCGACAAGACCGCCGGCGGCAATGACGCGAAGCCGGCGAAGAGCGTGAAGAAGTCCGCGGCGCCCGCGAAGCCCAGCAAGGACCCTCTGGCCAAGGACGACCCGTACTAGTACTACTCGATCACATCCGCGAGGGACCGCGGGGTAGTTGGGCGTGGTGCTGCAGATGCCGACGCGTGGCCCGCGCCGCAGGTTTCACCTACTGAGTAGGGTCGTCACGGCCGGAGCCCTTGCCGCCGCCGTAGCGATCCCAGATGTTGACGCCGCCGGTGCCGTTCGGCTTTGACCCGCTGCCGTTGCGCGGTGGCTTGCCGTTCGTCGGTGTCTCGTCGGCCTTCGCCTTGACCACCGCCTGGAACTCGCGCGGGGCCCCGTCGCTCGCCTGCACCTTGAGGCGGAGCGTGCCGCCCTTCTCCACGAGCAGCGCGTCCTCGTCGGCCGCGAGCTTCGCGAACGTCGCGGCATCCGTGACGTCGCGGCCCGCCACGGCGACCACGACGTACTGCTCGGCAAGGCCGAGATCCTGGAGCGCGCCGGTTCCGAGCTTGGTGATGATCGCGCCGTGCTCGAGCTTCGGATAGCGCCAGCCGACGAGCGGGAACATCGCCACCGCCGTCGCCCCGAGCGCGGTCGACGGCGTGGTGTAGCCCTCGACGAGCTTCGCGAGCTCGGTGCCACCGAGAGAGAACTGGGCGAACGCGAGGTACCGCTTGCCGTCGCTGCCCGTGTACTCCTCCCAGTAACGGCCGGTGGGCGCCGCCGGAACCGCACCACCGCTGGTGTTGCGCAGCACGCGGGCAACGGCGTTGCGAGCCTCGCGCACGTCGCGACGCGCGGAGGTGTTGCTCGGATCGCGATCGAACGCCGCGAGCTTCGCATCGCGCGCGGCCTTGTACACCGGGATCACCGAGAGCTTCCACGCGGGGTTCGAGATGCGCACGGCGAGCGCGTTCGCGATCGCATCGAGCGCGGCGTCCGCGGCCTCGTCCTCCGCATCATCCTGGCGCGCCGAGATCGACGATACGCCGACGCACGACAGGCCCTTGTCGGCCGTATCGGTGCAGGCAGCGGTGCCTTGCGTGTCGCTCGAGATCCACGCAGGACGCGTGGCGGCGCTCTTCTTCGAGACCGCACCGAGCGCCGTCGACGGCGCATCCTCGGCCTTGTTCATCCGCTGGTACGCGAGGTAGCCACCTGCGGCGACCACGACCGCGAGCAGCGAGGCGAGGAACGGCACGAGCAGCGAAGAGCGTGGCGCCGGCGCGTTCGCTACCTGCTGCGTGGCCTTCGACGCGGGCTTCTTGTCGCGCTGGGTCTGCAGCGCGCGCTCGCGGAAGATGCCGATCGCCTTCACCACGTCGGGGTTGGCGGTCGGCCGCGGCAGGCCCGGCAGCAGCGTCATCTGCGTCTCACCCGCCACGCACATCATCGCGTGCTTGCAGGTGGTGCAGCGCAGCTCCGGCGCGGTCGCGAACTTGAGGACGTCGTAGTGTTGGCCGACATCGATCGACTGCGCGCTCGTGGTGCCGCACGTCTTGCACTCGTACGGCAAGGTCAGCGTGACGACCTGCGCCTTGAGGCCGAGATCCTCGACGCTGCACAGCTTCTCGAGGAACGATGGCGGAACCGCGGCGAGGTACAGGCTCTCGACGAGCGGCGTCACCATCTTGACGAAGCCGCGCCACTCGGCGGCGCCCGCGGGCTCGATGCGACCGATCGCGCCGAGATCGAGGATCACGGTGCCCTCGAGGCCCTCGGCGAGCTTCTCGCGCGGGAACGTGCGATCGAGATCGCCGGCGAGCCGCAAGTACGTGGTGCGACCCTCGATGACCTTGTCGATGTGCAGCTTGCGATTGAGATCGCTGACCGCGTAGTTGAGCTTGCTCGCGAGGAAGCCCGCGACCTCGGCCTCGAGCTCGAACTTCTCCTGAGAGATCAAATAGGAGAAGTACGTCGCGCCATCCTCGTCGAAGTACATGCCCTCCTTGCACGAGGGGCAGGGACGCTCGGCGAGCTTCATCGACTTGATGGTCTCGTGATCCTTGTCGACCTGCAGGAGCACGCGGTGCTCCGAGTCGCAGTAGTCGCAGCGGAACGGCGTGTAGAAGCTGAACACGCGACCGCCGCCGGCGAAGTTCGCGACCATGTTGAGCTGGTCGACGACCTTCGGCGAGCACTCGATGAGCACCATCGAGCGCACCTGCTTGCTCGCCGTGGTCACGAAGTCGACCCACTCACGAATTCCGAACGACGAGATCTTCTTCACGCCGCCGAGGTCGATCACGAGCGTGTCGCCCGCGACCGTGGCACCGAGCTTCTTGCCTTCGAAGCCCTCGTCGATCGTGCCGGCGAACTTGAGGCACGCGATCGCTCCATCGGCGAACTTCTCGATGGTGAGCTTCGGGCCCGCCTCCCCGGTGGGGCTCGGAACGGGCGGTCTGCTCGGAGTGTGGGAAACGGCTTCCATGGTTTTAGTGACTCCAGTAGTGCAGCGACTTTGCCTGCGTGCGGAATTCGCGCAGGTTCATGTCGAGCTCGAACATCGCGGTGACCTCGGTGTGTTTGCCACGCTGGACGTCGAACAGCATCGCCGACGAGGCGTTGTGACACACCATCATCCCCAGCCCAGCCCCGCCGTGTGATTGGTCCATCTCGCCGCCGGCGAGGCCGCGGGCGAGGCCCTCGACGACGTGGCGGCGCTCGAGACGGCCAAATGGATCGCGGACTTGCAGCACGAGGCGGCTGCCGTCAGTACCGAGCGCAACGTGTGGGCGCTCCTGCGCCTCGAGAACGACCTCGGCCTTGCGGTCGGCCGCGTACTTCGGGCGCCCCTGCGCATCGACCGGTGCGTCGTACATCGCGTTCATGATCAGCTCGTGGCCGAGCTCTGCAAACATTTCGGCAACGCGCTTCGGCACGCCGAGCGAGCCGATGAGCTCCTGCATCTTCGCCACGGCGACATCGCGATCGGCGGTGGTGCGTACGTCGTATTCGATCGCCTGGAAGCCCCAGTCGAGATACGCGGACAGCGGCGGTGGCGCCGAGGAGCCCGTTACGAGGCGACGCGCGACCATCACGGTCTCCCACGCGCGCGGGGGCGACTCGAAGTCCTTGCGCCCGAGGACGTGATCGATCGCGGTGGATTCGATCATGTACTTGAGCGTGCGGCGGAGCGGCTCGGCGGTCCACAGCACCCCGCGCATCTGCGGATTCGCGCGCAGTTGCTCGGCGACGAGGTCCGCGTCGAAGGCATCGGCGCAGAGCAGGTCTGCACCGTCGAGCGCAGGCGCGACGAGCGCGGGATCCTCGAGGCACGTCGCAGAGACGCCCGTCGACATGAACAGCCGCGCGACCTTTCGGCCGACCAGCTTGTTGCGCTCCAGAATGACGGCGTGCATGGACGAAACGACGAACCCCAAATTCACATTACCATGTGATTTTCGTCGGGAAACTAGCTGCTTCACTACCCCTTCCGTCCCCCGGTAATCCTGGTGTCCCGTGCTACGATCACATCGTGCGGGTACGAAGAGGTGTGACAGCGATGGGAGCGCTTGGTGCGATCCTGATGCTCGATATGGGTGTCGCGGTGGCGCAGGCACCCACACCTGCGCCCGCACCAGCTTTGTCGGTATCGGCGGGCGAGCTCGCGCAGACCGTGGCCACGAAGCAGCCGCGCGTCGAGATCTCGAAGTTCCTCGTCGCACCGGCGCAGAAAGCCGCGAAGGCCCGCGACTGGGCGCGCGCGATCCCGCTGTACATGGCGATGGTCGTGGCGCGCGGACCGGCGAGCCCCGAGGCGAAGCAGCTCGCCACGCTGTGGACCCTCGCCGGTCAGAACGAGCGCGCGGCCGAGGCGTGGCGCGCGTACGCCTCCGCGATCACCGATCCCAAGGAGCGCGACGCCGCACTCGCCGAATCCACCCGCCTTGCGGGCTTTGCAGATCCGTTCGCCGACAAGCTCGCGCTCGTGCCGATGGGCACCGAGGCCAAGGCGGCGTTCACCGGCGGCCGCAAGGCGTTCGCCGCGAAGAAGTACGGCGACGCTCTCGTGTTCTTCACGATCGGCTACGCCCTCGCGCCCGAGCTGCCGGGCTTCCTCCGCGAGCTCGGCTCGACCTACGACAAGCTCGGCGCCGCCGAGCCGAAGCGTGAGTTCTACCGCCGATACCTCGTCCAGCGGCCGTTCGGCGCGAACGCCGATGTGGTGCGCGCGGAGCTGGCGAAGGACAAGGACATCCTCGGGACCCTTCTCGTCTCGTCGAGCCTGCCGTGCGCCGAGCTCTGGGTGAACCGCCAGCGGATCACCGGTAAGCTGCCCGACAAGGGCATCATCGTCGCTCCCGGCAGCTACAAGGGCCTGTGCTTCAACCCGAAGTACGAGATGGCGCTGTTCGAGTACGCCACCGTCGAGGCTGGAAAGCCCGCGTCGATGGCGTTCCGGTGGTCGATCATCGAGAACAAGCTCGACAAGCCGCTGGGCCGCATCGCCCTCGAGAATCCGAAGGCGCCGGGCGTCATGATCGACCTCGGGATCACCTCCACGGAGATCGGTGTCGCAGCGCCCGCAGACGGCCGCAGGCTCAAGATGATCCTCAAGGACGACAGCGGTGTCAGGACGGAAGAGCGGATGGTTCAGATCGAGCCGGGACAACGGCTCCCGGTGAAGTGGTAAGGTCCGCGCGCCGTGGTGTCGGAGCGCCCCTCGCAAGAAGGCAAGCTGTCGCCGGGGGCCCCGAATGACCCCGTGGCGTTCGGCCATTACTACTTGCTCGGGCTGATCGCTCGCGGCGGCATGGCCGAGGTGTATCGCGCGAAGCCGCAGGTCGGTCAGCGCCGGCTCTACGCCGTGAAGGTGATGCGCCCGCAGCTCGCTCGCGAGGCGCGCTTCATCGACATGTTCCACCGCGAAGGCAAGCTCGCGATGGTTCTCAAGAACCGCTGCATCGTCGAGACCGTCGAGGTCGGGCAGAACGACGGGCGCCACTACATCACAATGGAGTACGTCGCGGGTCGCGACCTGACGCAGGTCCTCCGGCGCTGCCAGGAGACGCAGCAGCGGATCCCGGTGCCGCACGCCGTGTACATCGCGGCGCGGATCGCCGAGGGCCTGCACTTCGCGCACACCCTGACGGGTCCCGACGGCCGGATGCTCAACATCGTCAACCGCGACGTCTCGCCGTCGAACGTGCGGCTCTCCTACGACGGTGACGTCAAGCTCCTCGACTTCGGCATCGCGCAGGCGCTGATGAAGTTCACGAGCGAGATCGGCATCCTCAAGGGCAAGTTCAGCTACATGTCCCCGGAGCAGATCCGCGGCATGCCGCTCGACGCGCGCACCGACGTGTTCTCCGCCGGCATCATCCTCCACGAGATGCTGACCACGGAGAAGTTGTTCCGCGGCGACACCGAGTTCGCGTTGATGGAGAAGGTCCGCAAGGCCGAGGTGCCGCCGCCATCGAACTTCAACCGCCGCGTGACGCCCGAGCTCGATGCGATCAGCCTCAAGGCGCTCGCGCGCGACGTTGCCGATCGCTATCAGACCGCCGCGCAGCTCGCCGCCGATCTCGATGCGCTGATCGAGGGCTACCGCTTCGATCCGAAGGAGCTGCGTCAGTTCATGCGCCAGCTGTTCCGCAAGGAATACGCGAAGGAGCAGGAGGACACGCAGATGGCCCTCGATATCGAGCCCGGTGGGCTCTCGATGTCGATGACCACCGGCAACCCGCGGCTGACAACCCAGCCCGGCGTCGGGACGCCCACGGAGACCGTGCCGCGCAACACGGTCCAGGGCAGCGGCCCGCAGCCCCCGCCTCCGGAGATCACCACCGAGCCCGCGGACCCCCCCGATGACGACAAGCCCAAGGGCTTCTGGGGATCCTTGTTCAAGAAGCGCAAGTAGCGCAGACTGATCGGGTGCTGTCCCGCCTGCTAGGTCGCGCTGTCCGTTCCATTGCGCACGGCGGCACCGAACCGCAGCGCGAGCCCGCCTCGGCTGCCCAGATCGCCGGCATCGTGGTGGTGTCCACGGTCGTCACGAATATCGCGTTCTACTTCCTGTCGGGCCTCTACTTCGAGGACCGCAGCGCGATCTACGGCGGCGTCACACCCGATCACATCAGCAGTGTGCGGTTCGCGTTCGGCGTGTTCACCGGCTCGGTCGCGATCGCGTCGGTGATCGCGTCGCTGCATCCCCGCCTCGTCGGCCACGCGATCGCTGGCATTACGGGCATCCTGGCGCTCGTCGCCGGTGTGGCCGCGTTCTGGAAGGGCCTGACCCCGGTCCTCCCCTCGGCGCTGATCGTCAGCGGCCTCGTGCTGTTCCTCCTCGTCTGGAAGTCGCTCGAGCGCGTGCGTGGCGCCTGGTCGTTCCTCATCGGCATGACCTCGGTGTTCTCCGCTGTGCTCCTGTTCGGCTCGACCAAGGTGCGCGGCGCCCTCGACGTCGGGCTGTGGACCGCGCTGATCATCCCCGGCATGCTGGCCGTCGCGACCATCGCCCTGTCGATGACCCGCGACGATTACCGCGACGCCTGACTTGCCGTGATGCAGGGCATCCGCTAGAACGGATGCAACTTCATCATCACGGAGGCCGGTCATGGCATTGCAGCTAGGCGACGACGCACCCGATTTCACGGCGGAGACCACCGAGGGCACGCTCAACTTTCACGAGTACCTCGGGACTGGCTGGGGCGTGCTGTTCAGCCACCCCAAGGACTTCACCCCGGTCTGCACCACCGAGCTCGGTCGCGTCGCCGCGCTGAAGCCCGAGTTCGACAAGCGCAACACGAAGGTCGTTGGCCTCTCGGTCGATCCGCTCGGCTCTCACAAGGAGTGGGCGAACGACATCAAGGAGACCCAGGGTCACGCGCTGAACTTCCCGCTCGTCGCCGACTCCGACAAGAAGGTCGCGAACCTCTACGGGATGATCCACCCGAACGCGAGCGACACGTTCACCGTGCGCTCGGTGTTCGTCATCGGCCCCGACAAGAAGCTCAAGCTGACGCTGACCTACCCGGCGTCGACGGGCCGCAACTTCGACGAGATCCTGCGCGTGATCGATTCACTGCAGCTCACGGCGAAGCACAAGGTCGCGACCCCGTCGGACTGGAAGCAGGGCGACGACGTCATCATCGTGCCGTCGGTGAAGGACGAGGACGCGAAGGCGCTGTTCCCGAACGGCTGGAAGACCGTCAAGCCGTACCTCCGCGTCGTCCCGCAGCCGAAGTAAGCTCGGCGCGCCATGCGCGCCCTCCTGATCGGCGATATCCACACGGAAGCCGAGATGCTGGCGACGGCGCTCGCGCTCGGTGTCGAGCACGGCGTGGATCGTGGGAGCTCGTGCGCGGCAAGCGCTACCGCTACTTCGTCGGCGGCCACACGCATCTCCACATGGTCCGCACGATCGAGACGCTCACCGTGCTCAACCCCGGAACGCTGGCGCGGAAGCAGCATCCCGGGGTGATGATCGCGGACTTCGCGCAGCGCACCGTCGAGCGCTGGATGCTGTCCCCCGTCGTGGCGCGCTCGCAGACGTGGGCGCTGCCGGGTTGACCCAGCGGTCATCTTGCCACGTTCGTGGCATGAACGTAGACTCGGTGTATGGTTGGCAAGCGACGGTTGAGCGTCTCGGTGGATGCGAAGTTGATGGTGGCGGCCGAGCAAGCGGTGAAACGCGGCGAAGCCCCGACGCTCTCCGCGTACGTCAGCGACGGACTCAAGCTGAAGCTCGAGAGCGATCAGCGATTGCGCGCGATGCGCGAGTTCATCAAAGACTACGAGCACGAATTCGGAAAGATCACCGAAGAAGACATCGCCGAGTCGGTCCGTGAGCTGCAATCTCGCGCGATCCACGTTCGACCGGCGCGCCCGGCACGTCCGGCGCAAGGTTACTCGACGAAGGCGGAGGCGTCACAGACCGTCGCGCGCGCCTCCGAGCGCAGGTCTCGTCGATGAGCCTGATCCTTGATGCGGGCGCGTTCATCGCGATCGAGCGCCGCGACCGTGCCGCGACGCGCATGCTTCACCGCGAGGAAGTCGACGGGCGTAGTCCCCTCACACACGGCGGAGTCATCGGACAGGTCTGGCGAGGCGGATCGGGGCGTCAAGCGATTCTCGCGAGGTTGCTACCGTCGTTGATAATCATGTCGCTCGACGATGAGCTCGGCCGACGTGCCGGGGTCCTGCTCTCGCGCTCAGGAACGGCCGACGTGATCGATGCTGCGGTCGTGCTACTCGCCGAGGACGGGGACTGGATCCTGACTTCGGATCCCGACGATCTACGGCCGCTCGTCGAAGCGGCCGGGCTCCACGTCGACGTGATCGCGGTCTGATCAGAGCGGAGCGTTGTCGCCGGCCGGCAGGAAGCTCGCCCAGTAGAACGGGTGCGCGTAGTCCTTGCGCGACGAGAGCTCGAGCTGGATATCGCGCAGCGCGGAGCTGCGGCCGCGACCGGCCTTGAGCTTCGTGTAGTAGCCGGCCATCAGATCTTTGGTCGCGACGTCGTCGACCTGCCACAGGGACATCACGAGGCTCTCGGCGCCGGCGATGACGAGCGCGCGGCGCAGGCCGTAGACGCCGTCGCCGTTGGTGACCTTGCCGACGCCGGTCTCGCACGCGGAGAGCACCACGAGCTTGGTGCCGAGGAGATCGAGGCCCGAGGCCTCCATCGCGGTCAGGATGCCGTCGTCGTCGCCGGAGGACAGCTTGTTCGCGCCGGCGAACGCGAGGCCGGAGCGGAGGAGCGGGTTCTCCTGGCCCGCCGCGATCGGCGCACCTGCGGGCATCGCGGAGCGCATCGCATCGTCCTTCGGCGGCGGCGGCTGCTCGTCGGGGAGGAAGAAGCCGTGCGTCGCGAGGTGCAGTACCCGCGGGCCGTGCACGCCCTTGACCGCGGCCTCGGTGGCGTCGGCGGCGCGGAAGATGGTGAACCCCGGCATCCGCCTCGTGACCTCGTCGGCTTCCTGTGCGGTGCCCGGAAGAGCGGGCCACATCAGGGACGCGAGATCCGAGGAGCGACGACCACGCGTAGCGGGAAGCGCCGGATCGGCGGGCTTCGCGGGCGCGGGCCCGGTGGCGTCGAAGCTCGGGTCCGCGAAGATCACGCCGCCGCCCTGCGCCTTGGTCTTGATGCTGAGGCGAAGGAGATCACGGCCGGAGGTCAGGTACGTGAACGTGTAGGCCTTGATCAGGAACTGCTGCTTGTCGTCGACGAGCGCGGAGAACGGGACGACGTTGAGCGCGCCATCGGGAGCAAGCAGCACGTTCGTGGTGGTGCCGAGCGCGGGGACGATCTTCGCCATGGTGAGCGTGTAGAGATCGTGTCCGAGGTCTGTGACCTTCTTGTTGTTGGGATCGGAGACCGCCTTGCGGAACTTCTCGATCGAGGTGTCGATGACCGCGGCCTCGCCGAGATCGACGAGGACCGGATCCCCCTTCGCGCCGACGATGTACGCGGCGTACTTGCGCGGCTTGAGCACGGGGTTGATCGAGTACGCGGCCTTCGGATCGCCGGGCTGGAAGTTGACGATCTCGACGAGCTTCGTGTCGTTCGGGATCAGCTTCTGCACCGATGCGAGGTCGATGATCTGCGAGGCGGCGCGGTACGCGGCGCTCTTCTTGCCAACCGAGATCTCGAGCTTGACGATCTGGTCCTCGAGCCGCACGACCTCCTTCGCGTAGTCGGCCTCGCCGGTGGCGGAGGGACCGGCGACGGTCAGCTTCGCGAGGGTCGCGCGCGCGCTGGCGAGATCGTCGAGGAGCTGCTTGTCCTCGGGGGAGAGCTTGCTGCGGATGGTCGCGAGGTTCGCGGCGGCCGCGTCCAGCACGCGGCCCTTGCGGCGGAGGAGCGTGGTGAGCCCGAGACGCGAGGCCGAGGGGCTCTTCGCGGCGTAATCGAGCTGGAAGTTGATCGCGGTGTCGAGCTGGTAGTTGTTGCGGCCGAAGTACACGGCGTGATCGGCCTCGGTGCCGGTCTTCAGCACGAGCGAGAGCTCGCGCTCGGCGATCTCGAGCGAGTCATGGAGGAGCTGCTCGGCCTTGGCGATCTTGCCGCTCGCCATGTAGTTGTAGGCGAGGGTGAGCTGCGCCATGCCGTAGATCGGGTGGCGCGTGCCATAGGTCTTCGCGAGGTTCGCCTGGTAGCCGAGCATCAGCTTCTCGGCGCGCGGGTAGTCGCCGATCTCGCGCAGCACGTCGGCGATCTGCGTGTTGTAGGCGGTCGCGGACATCGGCGAGATCTTCGTCAGGTCGGCCTGCGCCTTCTCGAGGAGTGCGAGCGCCTCCTTCGGCTTGCCCTGCGCGCGCTTGATCTCGGCGAGCGACGCGCTCCACGCGGAGAACGTGGAGTTGCGCTTCTCGTCGAGCTTCACCGAGCGCGTCAGATACTCCTCGGCCTTCGTGAGATCGCCCATCGTTCGGTACTGATAGCCGAGCTGACCGATCATCGATGGCAGCTGCGGGTCATCGGGCTTGTCCTTCTCGAGCCGCGCGATCTCCTTGGTGAACAGATCGATCGCCTTCTGCGTCAACGGCTTCGCGAGGTCATCGCGACCGCCGTAGTGGTACATCGCCGCGATCCCCCAGTACGTGCCGGCGAGCATCTGCACGTTCGCGTTCGGCTGCTTGGTCATGATCGCGATGATCCGGTCGTACATCGCGATCGCCTTCGGCTTCTGATTCGTCTGCCAGTACGTGCTCGCGAGGATGTGCATCGGCCCGGTGAGCTGGAGCTCGTCCTTCCCCGCCGCCGCCTCCTGGATCTTGTAGGCCTGCTCGAAGATACGCAGCGCCGCGGAGTACTCGTTGCGCTGGTTGAGGAGGTTTCCGTACTGCTGCAGGTTTCCCGCGTACGAGGTGCTGGTCTCGCCGTCGAGCTTCTTCGACATCGCGAGCATGCGCAGATAGATCGGCTCGAGCTCGTCGAGCCGGTTCTGCATCCAGTACGGCCCGAGCAACGGCATCAGCGCGTACATCGCCTCGCGCGAGTCGACGCCCTTCTGCTTCTCGGTGATCGCGAGGACCTGCTTGTAGAGCGCGACCGCACCCGCGTAGTCGCCGGTCTGCTGCAACAGGCCCGCGTAGGTCGATGCGCGGCGCAGCGTGTCCTGCGCGTCGTCGCCCCAGCCCTTGGCCGTCAGCTCGTAGAGCTGCTTCGCCACCTTGAGCGCGGCGAACGTCGCCTGCTTCATCTGGTACTGCGTCAGCTCCTTGTCGAGCTTGTCGATGACCGCCTGCTCGGACTTCGTCGGCGTCTTTGGAACCGCTCCGGCGACCCCGGTGAGAGTCAACAGCAGGGCGGCGACAACGGCGACGAAGTGCGGGAGGCGCATCCCGTGGTGGTAACACGGCCGAGCCGCGCTAGGATTCTTGGCCATGAGGCTCCAAGGACTCGCGTTGTGTCTCCTGCTCGTGGCGTGCGGCGGCAGCAGCAAGCACGCTCAGGCTCCAATGACGGAATCGGCCGCGCCCGGTGGTGGGGAACCCGCCGAAGGCGCGGCGCCCGCTCCGGAGTCCGCCGAGGCCGCGAAGCCCGCGGACACGCCGGCCGCAGCGTCCGCGCCGATGGCCACCGTGCCTGCGGCCGCTGCGAAGCCGAAGACCCGCGGCGCCCAGAAGAAGGGGCCCAAGGGCGAAGATCCGGACGCCGGCGGAGAGTGAGCCCGGCGCGGCTCGCGGCCGCGATCGCGGTCATCGCGTCAGCGGCCGACGCGCATGCAGAAGTCGGCGACCCGTTCGACAACGAGACGATGGCCTACCAGATCGGTGGCGGCGTGCTGTGCTCCACCATCGGCGCGGGCGCTGTCGGGCTCGCCGGCGGTCTCCTCGCATACGTGGCCACGAGCCACAACGACAAGGATATCGCGGCCGCCGTCACGGGCATGGGCGTGGTCACCGGCGGCGAGATCGGCCTCATCTACGGCGTGAAGCGCTTCGGCGACAGCCACCAAGGAACGGGCTCGACGGGCGCCACGGTGGTCGGTGGTCTGCTCGGCTTCGCCGGCGGCGCCGCGCTCATCTTCTTCGGCTCCGAGGCGAAGATGCCGCCGCCCGCGATCGCGATCCTGGCGACGACGTCGGTGATCGCTGGTCCGCTCCTCGGATATCACCTCAGCTCGGAGAAGACGACCGAGCCGGTGACGCTGATGCTTCCGCTGATCTCTACGCCGTTTTGACGCGACGGCGGCGGCGCACGCCGGTCAGCGCGAGCCCGACGAGGACGATCAGCGAGTAGCCGCCATTGCGACCGGTCGCCGAGCAGCCAGTGCTCTCGACGCAGATGCTGGTCGCACCGACGGAGGTGCAGTCGAAGCCATCGGGGCACTTGTTGGTGTCGTCGCAGACCTGCGAGCAAAAGTTCCCGGACTCGGCGGTCGCGCACAGGCTGCCCGCGCACTGCTCGTTGCCCGTGCAGGTCTCGCCGAGCTCCGACTTCGCGATCTTGAGCGCGATGGACTTGGTGGTGACGTTGCCCGCGAGATCGATCGCGTTGACCGTGAGCATGTGATCGCCGAGCGCGGCGTTCGTGACATTGATCGTATAGGTCGTGCCAGCCGGTGACGTGCTCGAGGCAACGGCAACGTTGTCGATCAGGACGGCGACCTGCTCCATGACGTCGTTGTCGCTCGCGACCGCAGTCACCACGAACGTTGGCGGCACCTTGTCGCCGTTGCCCGGAGACTTGAGCTCGAGCTTCGGCGGCTCCTTCTCCGTGGGGCGCAGGCCGACGAACTGACCGAGCCGCATCGCGGAGTTTGTCATGCCCGCGGCGACCTGCTGACAGCTGCAGGCACCGGTCTGCGTCGGCGTGGTGCCGCACCTGCCGTTCGCCGTCGTGAACAACTTGCTGCCGGAGCTCGCGAACGGGACGTACGACATCGTGTCCGTCCCGGTGGCCTCGTGCTCGAGCGCGAGCAGGTGACCGACCTCGTGCGCGATCGTGGCGCACAGCTCGTCGTTCGCCTTGGAAATGCCGACGTGGTTCGTCGCGAAGCTGAATGCGATGCCGCGCTCGGTGACGCCGCAGAAGTTGTCGGCCGATGCGACGCCGAGGATGCCCGAGCTCGCGCTCCAGCCGGTGCTCGCCCCGGTGCCGCCGACCACGGCCTCGACGTAGTTGCCGGCGGTGGGCTCGGTCTCCGTGATGGTCACCGCGTACGGCTTGTAGTGCAGGCGAACGCACGCGACGATGTACGGCCAGTCGAACGAGGCATCGATCGGCGGGATCACGGCGCCCATGTGCGTGCGACCGTCACCGGCCGCGATCGTGCCCGCGGAGTTGGTGGCAGAGTCGGTGGCGCCGTTGACGATGTTGTACGTGCCGCCGTTCTTGTTGAGATAGATGGTCTTGGTCGGCGTCGCGGCGAACGACATCGGCGCCGCCTGCGCAGAAGCGACCTGCCGGGTGCCGCAGCTCGCCTCGTCGCGGATGACGACCCCGTTCGCGTCGACGCGAGGGCCTGCGACAGCCGCCGTCGCAAACACCGATACAGCCAGGGTCGACAACGTCAGCGTACGGGAGAACCAAAGCATGACGGCAGCCTAGACCGAGTACGCCCCAGCGCGGCCTCCGGATGACTGGCAGCTCCCAACGCGAAGTGCGACAGCAGGGTCTCAGCCGCCAGCGGCTGGAAGCTGCTCGCGGCGCGAGGGGTAACCGGGTGTAAATGCTGGACGTGAAGATGTTGTCGTCGGTACGTACTAGAGTGCCCGACGATGTTGCTCAGCCGCCTGCCCGGAGGTGAACCGGAGGTGTTCGCCTCGATCCAGGGCGAAGGGAAGAGCGTCGGCGTGCCGAGCGTGTTCGTACGCCTCGCCGAGTGCAACCTCGTCTGTGAGTTCTGCGACACGAAGTACACGTGGGACTGGGAACACCACGACAAGGCAGCGAATACGACGAGCGTCGACGAAGCAGCGGTCGTCGCGCGGGTCGTCGAGCTGGCTGGTCCGCACACCCGCAACATCATCTTCACAGGTGGAGAGCCGATGCTGCAGCAGACGGAGCTTGCCGCGGCGGCGCGTGCGTTGCGCGACGCAGGGTTTCGGATCGAGATCGAGACCAACGGCACGATCGAACCGGTGCCCGAGCTAGCGGGTGTCATCGATCAGTGGAACGTCTCGGCAAAGCTCGAATCGTCGGGAAATCGCAAGGTGACCGCACGGCTTCGCACGGGACCATTGACCTGGTTTGCTGCATCCGCGAAAGCATCGTTCAAGTTCGTCGTGATCAAGCCGGATGACCTCGACGAGATCGAATCGATCGTCCGTACGTTCGGCATCCCGCTCGAGCGCGTGATCGTGATGCCCGAGGGAACGACCCCCGACGAGATCGCCGCAAAATCGCAATGGCTGGTTCCTGCGGCGCAGGATCGAGGCTTCCGGTTCAGCACGCGGTTGCACGTCCTGCTGTGGGGGGCCGAACGTGGGCGCTGATCGGTTCCTGCTGCTCGCGCTGGCCCTCGCCGCCTGCAAGCAAGCGAAGCGCGAGGATCCTGCATTCATCGCGCCGGGGTCGGCAGCGGTCGTCAGCGATCGTTGCGAGCAGCTGCCGTTCGCGGATTCGTCGACGGTGCCCGAGGCGTCGGGAGCGGCGTGGTTGACGATCGGCGGCACGCTCTCGCTGGTCGTGATCAGCGATAGCGGCAACGATGGCGCCTACGCGGTCATCGATCCGGACACCGGCGAGACGCGCGAGACGGGGAAGCTGCCGCTCGGCCGTGCGGGCCAGGACCTCGAGGGCGTGAGCGCGCGCGGCGATCAACTCGTGGCGATCAACTCGTCGGGCTGGATCCGTGTGTGGGACCGCGATGACACCGCGAAGGGATTCAAGCTCATCGAGGACGCGTACGCGATCGGCCCGGTCACGCTTCCCGACAAGTCGGATGGCAACCGGCCACCGACGGCGGATGGCATGGCATGCGGCGCGAAGCAGACGAACTGCGGTCGCAACTACGAGGGCCTGTGCCTGGTCGACGCCGCCCACCGGAAGGGCCCGTGTGTCGGATTCGCCGCAGGCAAGGCCGACGGCGCGCTGTTCTGCCTGACCGAGGAGGGCGGCAAGCTGGTGGGACATCAGGACCAGCGTATCGCCGTGACCCGGCCTGGGGCCCTCGCGGACTGTGCGTTTGACGAGGATGGCTCGCTGTGGGCGGGCTCGAACCTGTTCGATCTCGCGAACGTGTACGAGATCACGGGATGGGATGACCCTGCGACGGCGAAGGTCACCGTGCTCGCGGCGATCGGGATCGGGTTTCCGGAGACGCTCGCCGTACGTGGAGACGTCTTCTACCGGATGTCGGACACCGGCGGATCACCGAGCCTGATGGCGAAGTTCCGCTGCAAGCGCTGAAGCGCGAGTACGATGGTCCTCGTGAGGGAGCACGCGGTGTTCGCGATGGTCCTGCTCGCCGGATGCGGGCGGTGGGGCTTCGACGACCGCGTCGGCGCGAGCGACGACGACGCCGGACCGGCCGACGCGGCGCCGGATGCGATGACGTGCGATCCGGGATCGCGCGAGGACTTCGCGCGCTGGGCGATGCCGAACTTCACGGCGGGAATGCCCAACCAGGCTTCGTACACGACGAGTACGGACACCGTGAGGGACAACGTGTCAGGTCTGATCTGGCAGCGCGTGCTGCCGCCGAACATGTCGCAGACCGCCGCCGAGGCGTACTGCGATGGCCTTCAGCTCGACGGTGCATGTGACTGGCGATTGCCGCAGCGCATCGAGCTGATCTCGATCTCCGACTACACGAAATACGATCCGGCGATCGACCGGACCGTGTTCCCGGCCACGAGCTCGATCGCGTTCTGGTCGGCGACGCCCGAGCGCAACGCGCCGCTGCGCGCCTGGTACGTGTCGTTCTTGAACGGCCTGATCGAGACGACCATCCGCACGGACTCGTACGGCGTGCGATGCGTGCGCGGTGGCGGCAGTCAGCCGGCTTCGCACTACACGAGCACGGTCGATACCGTCCTCGACAACGGTACCGAACTGACGTGGGAGCGCACGGTGGATGTTGGCAACTTCAACTACTCCGACGCCATGGCGCGATGCGCCGGTCTGACCACGGCGGGCGTCAGCTGGCGCTCGCCCTCGATCAACGAGCTCGAGACGCTCGTCGACGTCACCGTGGTGTCTCCCGCGATCCACACCCTGACCTTCCCCCAGACCCCGAGCTCGCTGTTCTGGTCGCGCAACGTCCAGGTCAACGACGCCAGCCAGGGCTGGACCGTGAACTTCGACGACGGCACCGTGGCACGGTCCCTGAGCACCGCCCTGCCCGTGCGCTGCGTCCGCTGAGATCCCCGAAACTTCGCGGATCCGCGATCAGGCGCTACGATCGGCATTCTTGCAGTGCCCGTATTGCAGCGGCGACTCCAGCGTGACCGAGACCCGGGTCACCGCGGATGGGCTGCGCCGGCGGCGCGCGTGCACCGTGTGCAAGCGCCGGTTCACGACCTACGAGACGCTCGGCGCGCCCGGGCTCAAGGTCGGCAAGCGCGACGGCTCGGTCGAGCCGTTCGATGGCGACAAGCTGTTCGCTGCCCTGCAGCGCATCGCCGCGCATCGCGAGAGCGTCGCCGACGAGGATCTGCGCCGGCTCGCACGCGACATCGAGGCCACGCTGCTCGACAACGGGCACAAGTCCGTCAAGTGGAGCGAGATCGTCGCACAGGCGCTGACCCGGCTCGAGAACATCGATCCGGTGAGTGCGCAGCGGCTCGCGGCGAACTACACCGACGAGAGCGGTGCCGTGAAGCTCGACAACGACGCCCCCACGCGGCCCACACAACAGCTGGGCCTGCCACTCGACGAGGAGTAGCAGGCCCTTCCACCTGCGCAAGAAAACGGTGAGAGCGGGTGTGGCCCGGGGCCCATTCCGAGCCACACCCTCAGTCGAGTCACCACGTCTCGACTGTTCTCACCAAAAGATTGTGCCTGCTAGAGCAAGCTGACGATCGCAGCGGTAACCGAGAACAAGGCCGTGAGCAGAGCGGTGGTGGTGAACCGCCGCCAGAGGTCGCTCTGTCGAACGTGCAGGGTCATCTCCGGTGTGACTTCGATCCGGTGATAGCTCGGTCGCTTCTTGGCGAATCGACCGCGAAGCAAGAGGCGGTCTGTCACCGTCGCGAGCTGCTCGAAGTTGATTGCCTCGATGGCGTCCATGTCCTGCATGGTTCTGACTATGTGCAGCTGGTGTGCCGAGATCTCGCTCGTGTCGTTCCGCGCATCTAGCTCGTCGTCGTCGAGAATCAGCGATCAGTGCGGGTGACACAGCGCAACCCGCGAGCAACGGCCAGTCGAGAAGCCAGAGGAACGTCAGAAAAACGTTGCCGCCGAAACGAAAAACCGCGACCCGAAGGCCGCGGCATCTTGCGCTGCGAGGTGGTGGGGCGACTACCAGCGACGAACGTGCGTGTCGACGTTGATCACCGGCGCGGCAGCGGCGGCCGGCGCGGCCACGACCGTCTGCTGCTGCGGCTGCGGGCGCATCGCCATCATCATCATCATGGTGGACATGCCGTTGTCGGCGGGCTTCGCCTGCGCCGTCGCGAGATCCTTGATCGAGCCCTGCAGTGCCGTGAGCTGCTGAGTTACGGCCGACTGGGTGGACGTGGTTCCGCCGGTCACGGTCTCGAGCTCGTTCGTGGTGATGGTCTTCATGGTGGTGATCCTTTTCGTCGTCGGGTTGGTGGGTTCGGATGCCTGGCCTGACCATGTGCAGCGTGCGTGCCGGCGATGTGATCGTTTGTCGTCGCGTACTTCCGTTCGTCAGCGCCGCGATCGCAGTCAACTCGAATGTACGGATCGAGTCCTCCCGTCGTCGGGTGATGCTCCGAAAACGAAAACGGCCCGGAGCGATTGCTCCGGGCCTTGGCTGACGAATGCGTGAGCGCTAGCGGCCGCCGCGCTGCTGCATCATCTGCTGCATCATCTGCATCATCTGCTGTGGGCCCTGCGCCTTGGCCTGAACGAGGCCCTGGCCGACCTGCGAGATGAGCTCTCCGAGTTGTTTGATCCCGGCAATGATCTGCGGATCCGGTTCACTCGAGCGACTGACGCGTCCACCCGTCACGACCTCAAGGGTCCCGAGATCGATCGATTCGAGCGACTCGACCGGCTCGGGGGATTTGCTGTGCTTCGTCATGGGGATCCTCGGAGTGTGGTGATGGGGTCGACTACCAGCCGCGCTTGACGTCGGTCGAGATGTTGATCGTCGGCGCGGGCGCAGCGGGCGGTGCTGCCTGCGCCGGAGCGCCGCCGCCACCTCCGCCTCCCATGCCGCCCATCATCATCATCATCATCATCATCTGCATCGGGTCCTGGCCGCTGCTGCCCTGGTTCGCCGCGAGCGACTTGATGGAGTCGCCGATCGACGTGAGCATCGCCGTGATCTCGGAGCTCGCGCCGCCGGCACGCGCCGTGACACGGGCTGCGCCGCCGGCGACGTTCGCCAGCTTCTCGGAGTCGATCGACATGAATGGGTCAGGGGCTACGGTCTTCTTGGAGTTCGACATGGGCATGTCCTTGTGGTGAGGGTGGATATCCGATTGATGAGCACGCGATGTGCCACCGCGATGACGACGTCTGATCAGCTACCTGCGTGCAGTGGAGCCGGGTGGCCCCACCCCGATCGTCTTCGTCGGTAGACGATCGATTTCCCGACGAGAAACCGTCGAACGCCGAAACGGCCAATGGCCGGCGAGTGCCGGCCATTGGCGCGAGAGGCGACGTGAGGACTAGAACTTGATCCCGACGTTGACCTGACCGGTGACCGTCGAATCACTCGACGAGACGACGCCTTCGTCCTCGGTGATCTGACCCACGCCGTCGAACTCGATCGTGTAATGCGTGTAGTCGAGCGCGCCCTGCACGTACAGCGACTTCGGCAGCGGGATGACGAAGCTGCCATCGAGCCCGTAGCCGGAAGCCCGGCCGGGGCCGTACCAGTCGACCGAGCTGATATCGCCGACGTCGAGGACGTACATGTACTTGGCGCCGAACCCGACGGACGCACGGTCGGCGATGTTGAGATCGAGCTTCACGCCCGCGCCGAGGTAGCTGTACTCGGTGTCGGGGACCTCGAACGTCGTCGGTGCGTCGGAGATGGTGTACGCGTTGCGGCCGTAGTTGACGTGGCCGTCGATGGAGACCAAGTCCGCGAGCGGGTACCGGTAGTGGACGCCGAGGTCGAACGCGCTCTGGTTGATGTTGTACTCGCCGACCGACATACCGTCGTCGAATGTCACGACCGAGCCGGCCGAGTGCGAGATGCCGAACGAGAACCCGATGCCGGACAGGTCACCGTCCGTCTTCTTGAGCGGGAACGGATAGACCAGCGCGTTGATCTCGAGACCCTTGTGGGGGACGCCGGCGTAGTTCTGCGGGCCGGTCTGGTTCTCGGCCTCGAACGTCAGCGTGCGAGAGGCGTAGTAGCCGCCGCCGCCGATCTGGAACCGCGGGGTCGGCTGCGGGACATGCGACGCGGACGGGTCGATCTTCTTGCCTTCGTCCGAGGTCGCGCCGAACAGCGAGACCAGGTCCGTGTTGTCCTTCGCGTCGCTCGCAGTGGCGACCTCCTTGTCCTTCTCCTTCTTCTTCGGCTTCTCCGAGGTCTCGTCGGCGGTTGCCGGCTCGATCTCGATCTCCGCGTCGGCGGACGCCGCCTTCTTCTTCTTGGTCGGCTTGGCCTCGGTCGCCTCGTCGGCGGGCTCGTCGGTCGCTTCGGCAACGGCCTTCTTCTTCTTCTTGATCGGCTTCACCTCATCCTCGGTGGCCGTCTCCTCGGTCTTGGTCGACTTGGCGCCGATCATCTTGCGCGTCTCGATCGGGCGGAGGCCCGAGCCGACCGGATCGGTCGTGCCTTCGATGTACTCGAGCACGCCGTCGAGCTCGCTCAGGAGCTTCGACTTCGACTGCTCCGTCAGGCCCTTGGACCCGAGCTTGATCGAGACCGAGTCGATCTCGTTGCCGCTCGAGGCCTCGCGCACGGCGACGGTCAGCACCTTGTGCCGGCCTTCGTCCTGGATCCAGCCCTCGATGACCGCGTCGACGCCCGAGCTCTTCGCGGCCTTGGACCACGTCGCCGGTCCGTGCGTCTTCTGCTGCGCCGCGGCGCGGGCATCCTCCCAGCGCTTCGTCGCGACGACGTCGTAGGTCTCGCCGAGCAGCGCGACCACCGCGTCGTGGCCCGTGTCGGCCAGCCCGCGCGGCCCATCGAAGTCGAGGATGACGACGCGGCGGGGCTTGGCCTCGGCCGTTGCCGCGGCCGAGCAGAGAGCGGTTGCGGTGAGCGCGAGACGGAAGGCTTTGGAGGAGATCGACATGGGCAGGGTTCCTTCGGGATGGGCGTGGTGAGTGCTGGTGGGGCGGTCGCGCAGGTGAGGGCCTAGAGGCCGCACCAGCAATTGCAGTTGGTGGTGGAGTTCAAGTTCCCCGAGATGCTCACGGTGCTGTTCGGCACGCAGTGATCGACCTCGATGGCCTTGCAGTAGGTGAGCGCCGGGTTGTTCGTGATCGAGCTGGCGCCGATCGCGGTGGCGTGGCTGAGCGAGCCGAGGCCCGTGAGGGTCGCGTTGCCGGTGATCGTCACGGCGCCGGAGACGCGCTGCATCGTGCCGGTCAGGCCCGCGAGGTCGACGAGTGCGTCGTTGTCGTCCACCACGAGCGCGCCGCTGATGGTGGTCAGCGAGCTCATCGCGCCGAGCTGCGCGAGCTTCGGGTTGCCACGGAGGATGAAGTCGCCACCGATCGAGGTGGCGCCGAAGCCGCGCACCGTGGTCAGCGCGGTGTTGCCGCTGATCTCGACGCGGGCAACATGGGTGAGCTGCGAGAACCCGATGGTCGGCGCACCGGTGTTCGTGATGACGATGGCGCCGTTGACGGTGGTCAGCTCGTCGAGCGAGATCGTGGCGAGCTTCGGGTTGTCGGTGAAGCGGAGGTCGACGTCGACCTTCTGGATGTACTTGAGCGCATCGACGCTCACGAGCACCGGGTTGTTGCGAACGTTATAGGTCACCGAGAACGCGCCACCCGTCGTGGTGCCTTCCCACTTCTTGACCGCGAGGTTCGAGAGCGACGTCAGCTTCGTGTTGCCGCTGACGAGCAGCGAGCCGTAGACGTTGAACGCCTGCTTGGAGTCGATGGTGACGAGGCCGGTGTCGACGAGCTCGAGGTCGTTGACCTCGATCAGGTCGCCGAGCTTCGCGAGCGAGGTGATGGCCTGGCCCTCGATGCGGAGGTTCGCGTTGAGCGCCCAGCAGCCCTTCGGGAGCTTGTCGAAGTCGGCGAGCGTGCGGATCACCGTGTTGGTCGCCAGCTCGGTGACCTTCGAGTCGTCCGCGCACTTTGCGGCGGTGGTGCCTGCGTCGACCATGTCCCTGCAGCGTTCGCCGACGCAGTCTCCGCCGACAGGCTGGAGGCAGGCGGCGGTGGTGAGGCTGAGGAGACCGGTAAGAATGGTGAGGCGCATGATGTTCTCCTGATCAACTTGCGTGCCGACGGGTGCAGGACGTGACTACCGGGGTTTGCATCGCGATCGCCGGGTCTTGATCCCGCACGATGTAAACCTCAAGACGCATGGGGCTAGCGGCCCCGCGAGGCGTGCGGGCGAACGTTGACGCGGTACTGCTCGAGGATGACGCCCGAGAGGAACTGCAGCTGCGCGACCGCCTGGTGGTAGTCGGCGACCGCACGGCCGCGGCGCAGCTGGGAGTCGATCAGTTTGGTCTGGCGGTCAAGGACTTCGAAGTTCGTCGACTTGCCGGCGGCAAAGCTCGCCCGCTCGGCCTTCACATTGTCCTCGGCGACCGAGGTGGCCTTGTCGGCCAGGAGGATGCGGGCGCGCGAGCTGGTGACCATCTTGGTGGCGGTTACCACCTCGGCATCGAGCTGGCGCTCGGCGTCTGCACGATCGACGTTGAGGCGGCGGCGGCGCGCCTGCGCGGCGTCGTAGTTGGACTTCGCGGCGCCCGAGAGTTCGAACTGCACGGAGAGGCCGGCCATCACTTCGTAACCCTCGATACCGCTGAGCGCGGAGAACGACTGGCCGGTGGTGTCACCGCCGCCGATCAGTGCGCCGGAGACCGAGAGGTCCACCGACGGCAGCGTCGCGTCCTTGGCGACCTTGACGTCGACGTCCGCCGCTTTCTTCTGCAGCGCGATGGCGGCGAGCCGGCGGTTGCCCTTGCGGCTCTTGGCGAGGATCTCCTCGATGTCCCACTCTTCATTGCCGATCTCGAACGCCTCGCCGGGGCGGATCACCGTCTCGCGCCGACCGAGGCCGAGACCGGCCTTGCGGCGAACCTCCAGCGACTTCTGCTCGAGCGTGAGCTGCGCGGTGAGGACCGCGGACTTGCGCACCGCGATCTCGTAGATCACCGCGTTGAGCTGGATCATCGACGTCTGGCCGGCGCGCAGCTCGTCCTTCGTCACTTTCTCCTGCGCTTCCGCGAGCGCGAGCGACTGGTTGCGCGTCTCGAGCTCGTAGTACGCGTAGGCGAGCTCCCAGTAGCCATTGACGACCTCGCGGATCATGTCCTCGGCCGCGAGCTGCGACTTGAGGGTCTCCGCGGCGTACGTGAAGTCCGCGCGAGTCTCGTCGGCGAGCGCGATGCCGGGGCCGAAGCCGCGGACGAGCGGCTGCTTGAGCGTCAGCTTCGCGGTGGTGTTGACGCGCGTGTAGTGGTCCTCGAGGCGACCACTGGTGCTCGATGCCGCCTGGCCCGCGGTGCCGGTGGGCTGCAGGCCTTCGGGCACATTGATCTCGGTCGTGGTGTGACCGAGGCCGAGCTCGATCTGCATGTTCGCACCGGTCGGCAGGTTGCGGCCAAGGCCGATCGAACCCATGACCGAGTCCTGCTGGACCTCGCCGAACGGCTGGACCTGGACCTGACCGCCGACCGCGTTGCTCTTGTACTGAGCGCCCGCGGTCATCACCCACTGCTGGCTGGCGCGCGCTGCACCGGCCGCACCCTTGGCTGCATCGCGATCGGTCTTAGCGCGCTGCAGGTCGGGAGCGTGGCGAACCGCGACCTGGATCAGATCATCGAGGCGAAGCTCGGCGACCTCCTCGGCCTCCGGACCATCTCCTTCGAACTCTCCTTCTTCATCATCATCGTGACCGGCGATCGCGGTTCCGGAGGAGAGAACAAGGGTACCGAGGGTGCCGAGGGCGGCGGCGACCAGGTAATTGCGGCTTCGCATGCTGGATGGCTAGAGCAGTCGCCATGCCACCCGTAAGTCCGCTGTCTACCTGGGGATCCAGGCGGTGAATGGCCCGGGACTCGACTACCTCAGGTTACGGATCACGGTCCCACCCCCCATCGCAGGCCACTGATCCTTCGGGCCCCACCCCTTTTGCTTCCTTCAGTTGGCGGTGATCCGGCGCGTGGTCCCTGCCTTGCAAATTCGACCCTGCATCATGCGCTATGGCAACGAAGAGGTCTCGACGTACAAGCGGGCGATCGTCGCCCCGGAGTACCTCGAGGTATCGGAGCACGAGCCGTCCACGCACCGCGCCGGCGCGAAGTTGCCGCCGCTGCCGGTGAAGGAGAAGACGGAGCGCTCGGCGCACCAGCTCAAACCCTCGCACCACAGCGTGCAGATGCCACTGCCTGCGCCACCGCGCACGGCCAAAGCAACACCGCAGGCGCTACCGGTCGCGCAGGTGGTGCAGACCAAGAGCGCCTCGAAGTCGAAATCGAAGTCGAAGTCGAAGTCGGCATCTGCGCCCGCCGCCGCTGCGGCTCCGCCGGCCGCTGCGCCGCAGCTCCCCGGCATGATCGATCCGCTCGCGGTGCCGGTGCCGCCCGAGCTTGGCCCGACGATCTACAGCTGGGTCCGCCGGCTCGCGCTGCAGGCTGACCTCACGACCGCCGATCGCGTGATGCGCGACGCCCTCCTCGAGATCTCGTCGTCGCTCGCGGTCACGATCATCTATCCGGGCCAGGACGGCCTGTGGACGCTCGGTGAGGACCAGGAGATCCCGAAGGAGGCCGGTCCGATCGTCGCCGTCGCGCAGGCGCGGCGCGCGGTGATCGCGACGCACACGGCGGTGATCCCGATCGTCACCACCACGGAGACGATCGCGGTCATCCTTCTCACACGCAACCCGCGTAACCCCGCGTATCAGCCGATCGAACAGCTCGCGATGCTCGGCCTGGCGCGAGAGTCGGCGGCGATCTTCCACCACCTCGTCGTCCAGCACATGCAGAAGGCGACGGAGCTCCAGGCCGACAAGGGCTCGCTGTACCGCCCCGAGGCCCTCGAAGCGCACCGCGGCAAGACCACCGAGGGCGCGCCGATCCACATCTCGCCGGCGTGGGTGCGGCGCGCGTATCCGCTGCTCCTCGGCACGGTGGTTGTCGCGGCGATCTTCACGATCTTCATCAAGGTGCCGACGTACTCGAGCGGCCGTGGCCTGGTCATCCTCCCGGGCTCCACGGTCACGACACCCGCGATGGGCACCATCGACGAGGTGATGGTCCAGCCGGGTCAGGCCGTGGCGAAGGGCGCCCCGATCCTCCGGCTCAAGTCCGCGGGCGAGCTGGACGAGCTGGCGAACGCGAAGAAGGACCTCGAGAACGCCCGGCGCGCGTTCATGGTCGACCGCTCCGACGAGAACAAGAAGACAACGGCCAACGCCTCGACGCGGTACCGCACCGCGGAATCGAAGGTCGAGCAGCGGACGATCCGCGCGGACGTGGCGGGCACCATCTCCGATGTCCGCGTGCGCAGCGGCCAGCCGCTCCAGCTGGGCGACCCGATCGTGACGATCGTCAGCAGTCAGAACACGTTGCCCGAGGTCTGGGCGTTCCTCCCCGCGAAAGACCACCCGCGCCTCAAGGTCGGGCAGGTGCTTCAGGTCGGGCTCATCGGGTACACGAAGACCCGCGAGCAGGCGATCATCACCTACGTGTCGCGCGAGGGCATTGGCGCCAGCGAGGCGGGAAAGATCATCGGGCAAGCGCTCGTCGATTCGTTGAAGCTGCCGGTCGATGGGTCGTACGTGCTGGTCAAGGCGCAGCTCCCCACCCGCACGTTCGAGACCGAGCACACCATCCTGCGCTACCACCAGGGCATGCAGGCGACGACCGAGGTCAAGATCGCCGAGAAGCCGTTCCTGGTGGAGGTGTTCCCCGCGCTCGAGAAGTACGTCCCGAACTGATCGCCAGCGCGCTCTCCCCCGCACGCCGCGTCCTCACCGACGCGGCGTTTGGCGTTTCGGGGGGCGAGGCCCCGATGCGTTCCGCGGTTTACATCCCGCGCCTCGACTCCTCGGAGGATCGCGTGCAACCCCCAGTAGTCATGGAGTGCACCTCTCGGCACGCAAGTTGATGAAGGAATCCTCGAGCGGATCGGCCCAACCAAGCCGCTCGCACTTGCCGCCTCGCAAGCTCGGCGAACCTCGAAGGGACCACCACTCCCATGACGACCAACAAGAACATCGCGAAGTCGTTTCCCGCCCTGCAGAAGCTCGGTTTCTCGGGCGTCCACAAGAGCGTGCCGTTCGTGCAGCAGCTCGAGTGGACCGACTGCGGCGCCGCCAGCCTGTGCATGGTGATGGCGTTCCACGGCCGCGAGAGCAAGCTCGCCGAGGTCCGCGAGGCGATGGGCATCGGTCGCGATGGCGTCTCCGCCAAGGCGATCCTCGACACCGCCGAGCGCTACGGCCTCCAGGGCCGCGGCATCAAGGTCGGCCTCGAGCAGCTCAAGCTCCTCAAGAAGGCGACGATCCTCCACTGGGAGTTCAACCACTTCGTCGTGTTCGAGGGTCTCGTCAAGGGCGGCGTCCGCATCGTCGACCCGTCCACCGGCCCGCGCGACCTGACGCTCGAGGCCTTCGGCAAGGCGTTCACCGGCGTCGCGATCGAGCTGACGGTCACGGAGCGGTTCACGAAGATCAAGCCGGAGAAGGGGCGCCTCAAGCGCTACTTCAACGAGCTGATGAGCGAGAAGGGACTGTTCTCGCGGATCATCATCATGTCGCTCGCGCTGCGCCTGATCGCGCTCGCGCTGCCGCTCGTCACCGGCATGATCATCGACAAGTGCGTGCCGCGGTCGGACTACCACCTGCTGTACGTCCTCCTCGCCGTGATCGGCGGCATGGTCGCCTTCAACCTCATCTCCGACATCGTACGGAGCTACCTGCTCCTCCATCTCCGCATCGCGCTCGACACGCGGATGACGCTCGGCTTCCTCGACCACATGGTCGCGCTGCCATTCTCGTTCTTCCAGCGGCGCTCGACGGGAGATCTGATGATGCGCGTCGACTCGAACGGCACCGTCCGCGAGATGGTGACGAGCAAGTCGATGAGCGCGGTGATCGACGGCGTGTTCGTCCTCCTCTACGCCGCGATCATCTTCTACGTGAACCCGGTGCTCGGGCTCATCACCATCGCGATGTCGGCCGCCGAGGCGCTCGTGTTCCTGTGCGCTCGCCCCACGTTCCAGCGCCTGCTCGCCGCCGACCTCGACAAGCAGGCGAAGGCGCACAGCTACATGATCCAGATGCTCGGTGGCATGGAGACGCTCAAGTGCGCCGGCGCCGAGCGCCTCGGCGTCGAGAAGTGGAGCAACCTCTACACCGACGAGCTCAACATCAAGCTGCGCCGCGCCCGCGCCTCCGCGTGGGTCGATGGGATCCGCGGCGCGGTCACGTCGCTCGGACCGCTCCTCATCCTCACCATCGGCGCGAGCGCCGTGATGAGCAACAAGATGTCGCTCGGCATGATGCTCGCGATGAACTCGCTCGCGTCGGCGCTGTTCGGTCCGCTCTCGGCCCTCGTGTCGAGCGCGCTCGAGCTGCAGCTCGTCAAGGGTCACATGGACCGCATCGACGACGTGCTGCAGACCAAGGTCGAGCAGGATCGCGACGTCGCGGTGGTGCCGCCCCGCCTGCGCGGCGGCGTGCAGATCAAGAACGTCTCGTTCAAGTACGGCGAGCAGGCCCCGCTGGTCGTGCAGGACGTCAACCTCGACATCCAGCCCGGCATGAGCGTCGCGCTCGTCGGCCCGTCGGGCTCGGGCAAGTCGACGCTGCTCAACCTGATCGCCGGCCTCTACAAGCCCGTCAGCGGCGAGATCCAGTACGACAACCGCAACCTCCAGGAGCTCGACCTCCGGTCCGTCCGCCAGCAGATCGGCATCGTCCCGCAGCACCCGTTCATCTTCGGCGGCACCATCCGCGAGAACGTGGCGCTGACCGCGCCGGGCGCCACGCTCGATCGGATCAGCGGCGCCTGCAAGGTGTCCAACCTACACGAGGACATCACGGCGATGCCGATGACCTACGACACCGTCGTCTCGGATGGCGGCGGTTCGCTCTCCGGTGGCCAGCGCCAGCGCATCGCCATCGCCCGCGCCGTCATCCGCAACCCGAGCCTGATGCTGCTCGACGAGGCGACCTCGGCGCTCGACAACTCGACCGAGAAGAACGTCATCGAGAACCTCGAGCGCCAGCGCTGCACGCGCATCACGGTCGCCCACCGCCTGTCGACCGTCCGCAACGCCGACCTGATCGTCGTGATGGACAAGGGTCGCATCATCGAGCAGGGAACCCATTCACAGCTTCTGGCCAAGGGCGGTCTCTACGCCCAGCTCATCCAGGCCTCGCAGAACACCTCGGAGAATGCCCATGACCCGATTCACGCTCCTGTCGCTCACGCTTCTCGCAGCCTGCACAACCACGGAGCAAGCGGCCGCGCTTGATCCGACGGAAGCGACGAGCGTGGCGCCCGCCGAGGCCCCGCCCCCGCCGCTCGAGCTCACGGGTGTCATCCTGGCCCGCGACTCGCGCGTCATCACCGCGGACTTCGAAGGCCGCATCGACGAGCTCAACCTCAACAACAGCCAGCGCGTCCGCGCCGGAGACTCGCTCGGTCACATCAATGACGAGGATCTGAAGAACCAGCTCGAGAAGGCAAAGGCCGCCGAGCGCGCCGCGCGCGGTGAAGTCAACGCCGCCGGTGCACGGGCCGGCGCGCTCGCGAAGCAGGCCAGGAGCCAGGACATCCTCGCGCGCCACGGCGCGGCCGCGATCCAGACCGTCCGCAATGCACAAGCCGAGGCGTCCTCCGCCGGCGCGACGACCAGTGCGGCGAGCGGCCGGCTCGGCGAGGCCGCCGTCGGTCGCCAGCAGATCGAGGAGCTGCTCAAGAAGGCCGACCTCCGCGCTCCGATCGACGGCGTCATCACCAGCGTCACGGTCCGCAAGGGTGAGCTGGCGAAGAAGGGGAGCGTGATCGCTCGCATCTACGACACGCGCGACCTGTTCGTGCAGTTCACGGTGCCGACGGAGCAGCGCAAGCTCATCCAGATCGGCGGACGCGTCGAGGTCACCATCGACGGCGTCGATCACAAGATCTGGGCGACCGTGCAGCACATCTCCGATGCATTCGACCCACCGATCGACGTCGCCATCGTCGATGCCGACATCGATGACTCCAAGCTTCAACCCGATGAGGTCCGCGTGACTGCCAACGCGACGGTCCGCCTCGCGGATACGCAGAAGACCGCGTCGACCACCACCACGAATTCCCCCACCACCACGATCGCCAGCGTCCGCTGATCCCAGGAGCCCACCATGAGCATGCTAAATTCGTTTCCTGTGCCCGGTTCCGACCTCGAGTCACCCACGTGGGTCACCTCCTTCGCGGGGCTCCCGCGCTCTGTCAACGTGCGCCGCTGCCGCCTCGAGGTGGTCGCCGGTCCCGATGCCGGCAAGCACATCGAGCTCGCACAGCCGACGATCATGATCGGCCGCGCGGGTGCTGACCTGAACCTGAGCGACCCGAAGGTCTCGGGGCTCCACTGCGAGCTGCGGCTCCAGCCCGATGGCTATCGCATTCGCGACCTGGGCTCGACCAACGGCACGCACGTCAAGGGCGTCCGCATCGTCGACGGCTTCATCGCTCCGGGCTCGACGATCCAGATCGGCAAGTCGGCCATCGTGTTCGACCCGCTCGACGAGGCCGTTGCGGTTCCCCTCTGGCACGAGAACCGGCTCCACGGTCTGATCGGTGGCTCCGCCGCGATGCGGCACATGTTCGACCTGATCAACCGGTTCGCGCAGTCCGATGCGACCGTCCTGATCCAGGGCGAGACCGGCGCCGGCAAGGAAGGCGTTGCCGACGCGATCCATCAGTGCTCGCCGCGCCGCGAAGGCCCGTTCGTCGTCCTCGACTGCTCGGCAATCCCCGAGCAGCTGTTCGAGGACCAGATCTTCGGCCACGAGCACGGCGCGTTCACGGGCGCGGGCAAGGCGACGATCGGCGTGTTCGAGGCCGCGCACGGCGGCACCCTGTTCCTCGACGAGATCGGCGAGCTCCCGCTCGACGTGCAGAGCAAGCTGCTGCGCGCGGTCGAGACCCGCAAGATCCGCCGCATCGGCTCGACCAAGGTCATCGCGTGCGACGTGCGCATCGTCGCCGCCACGAATCGCGACCTCGCGGCCGAGGTCAACCGCGGCACGTTCCGCTCGGATCTCTTCTACCGCCTCTCGGTGGCAAAGCTCTCCGTCCCCGCGCTGCGCGAGCGCCGCGAGGATCTGCCGCTCCTCATCGAGCACTTCCTCCGCCAGCTCCACTCCACGCACTCCGATCCGCGCCTCCCCGAGGATTTCGGAGCGCGCGCACAGCGCCACTCGTGGCCGGGCAACGTTCGCGAGCTGCGCAACGCCGTCGAGCGCGCCGTGCTCCTCCCGAACCATCCGACCGGTGGACTCGATGCGCCGCCGAAGAAGGAAGGCACGTTCGGCGATGTCGACATCGACGTGCCGTTCAAGACCGCGAAGCAGCAGCTCGTCGACGAGTTCGACCGCCGCTACCTCACCGCCCTCCTCGAGGCGCACGACAACAACATCTCCGCCGCGGCGCGCGCCGCCGGGATCGAGCGCATGTCGATCTACAAGATGATCCGCCGGCTCGGTCTCGAGGAGGAGGGCGCCGCCAAGCGCCGCGCTCCCACCGGCGAGGAGGACTCCGATGGCGAGGACTCCACCGACCACAAGCGCTGAGGCAGATCGCTGGTAGCATGGGCGGATGCGGCTCAGAGCGCGGGTGCGGACGATCACCGGGAACACACGGCACCACATGAACGGTGCCGAGATCTCGCCGCCCGCGTTCGTCGAGATCGAGCCCGACGACGACGCCTTCTACCTCCTCTACTACGGCGAGACCGGCGAGGCGCTCGCCGACACCTGGCACGAGACCCTCGAAAAAGCGAAGGGCCAGGCGAAGTTCGAGTTCGAGATCGAGGACGCGGACTGGGAAGACGTCAGCTTGCGTCTGGTCTGAGCCGCGCTCTAGCGGTTCCGGCACGCCGAGTTGCGCGCACCGGCGGCGCAGGCGGCATCGATCGCCGCTCCGGCGCGCGCGCGCTCGTCGGGCGTCCCGACCCCGCGCTGCTGAAGATCGTAGAGCTTCCAGCACGACGGCTGATCATTTGCCACGCACGCGCTCGTGAGGTGGCGATACGCGGCGTGGTCGTCGTGCGCGAAGTGCCCATTGGGCGCGAGGTGCTCCTGCCCGAGGCGGCGACACGAGCTCGCGGTGTTGCGCTCGCATCCAATCGTCAGGATCCGCTCGGCCTCGGCGACGGTGACGCCGGGAAGCTGCTTGCCCTGATCGACGAGCTCGAGGATCCGCGAGCCCGCTTTCGTGCACGCCTTGCCGCTCTCGAGCTCGCAGCCGCGCAGGAGCAACGCGACGCCCTTCTCGCTGTCGGGTGAAACGCCGAGGCCGATCACGAGTGCTTCACCGTAGTAGTAGCAGGCGTCGCCATCACCGTCGGTGCACAGCGCCTGACAGCCGGTACGCAGCTCGGCCGTGCACACGCCTTTCCGCGGGGTCGTGGACGTCCGCGTCGCGAGCACCACCGCGGCGGTACCGAGCGCGAGTGTCGCCGCGGCGATCACCGGGATCCACCGACGCGCTCGGGTGCGCGCGGCAGGCGTGGCTGCGACGGTCGGAGCTTCACGCGATGCGATGACCGCACCCTCGACGAGGATCGGGCGCTCGGCGAGGGCCGCGGTGTCGCCATCCACGAGTGCGCGCTGCATCGCTGCCGTCTCGGCGACGACCGCCGCCGCGTCGTCGAGGCGCGACTCGGGATCCTTTGCGAGCAGTGCCGCGATCAGATGTGCGAGGCGCGGGGGCGTATCCGTGCGTACGTGATCGATCGCCACGGGCTCGTGGAGCAGCAACTTGGCGAGGACGTGCATGACCTCCTCGCCGGGGAACGGGCTGGTCTGCGCGAGCGCCTCGTAGAGCGTGCAGCCGAGGGCGAACAGGTCGGCGCGGCCATCGATCCTGCCGTGGCCGAGCGCCTGCTCCGGCGCCATGTAGCCGGGCGTGCCGATCATCTGGCCGGTGTGGGTGAGGTCGCGCGACAGGGTCTTCGCCACGCCGAAGTCGACGAGGCGCACGTCGTCGGTGCGGCCACCGACGAGCATGATGTTCGATGGCTTGAGATCGCGGTGCACGATGCCGGCGGCGTGCGCGTACACGAGCGCCTCGCCGAGCTGATGCGCGATGGCGAGGACGTCTGCGATCGCGAGCGCCGTTCCGGTGAGGCGCTGCGCGAGGGTCTCGCCTTCGAGCCATTCCATCGCGAGATACGGCTCGCCGCGGCCGGTCACGCCGTGAGCGACGTACGCGACGATCCGTGGATGCGTCAGTCCTTCGAGGATCTCGGCCTCGGCGGTGAACCGCTGGGTCTCTCCAAACCCGCTCGTGGCGAGCACCTTCACCGCGAGGCGACGCCCCGAGTCGCGATCGACCGCCTCGAACACCTGACCCATGCCGCCTGCCCCGGCCTCGCGAACGAGCTCGAAGCGCTTGTCGAACGTCGCGTCGGCGCCGAGCTCGCGCAGCCGTTCGCTAGGGTCCGTCATCGACCCGGATCCCGAACGCCAGGAGCGCTTCGTCGACGAACTCCTCGTCGCTGGCGGTGAGCTCACGCAACAGCTCGAGCGCGATGCGACGAAACTCGCGACGTGCGACGTGCAGCCAGTTCGTGACGTCTGTCGTGGTGATGCCGAGCTCGGCGGCGACCGCGTCGTACTTGGGTGTGTCGTCGGCGAGATGAAATCGACGAAACAGCTCGGCGTGGACCGGCTTCTTGCGCCGCTCGAGCGCCTCGAGCGTGCGCTCGACGGCGAGCTTGACCACGCGCTGCAGCCACTCGCGATCGAATACATCGTCGGTGGCTTCGGTGACGAGCTCGCGTTCGACATCAGCGAGGTCCACGGTCGGGAGCGCGCCGCCGCGTCGCGCCGCGGTCTGCCGGCGATGCTGGTCGATGACATGGTTGTCGAGCGCGGACTTCAAGAACGTGCGGAACCGGCCGCGCTGCGGGTCGTGGCCGACGAGCGCGCTGCCCTCGACGATCCGCGCGAAGAACGACTGAACGAGATCCTCGGCCTTTGTCGGCTCGATCGCGTGCCGCAGCCGTACGTACTTGTAGACGGGCGTCCAGTAGACCTGCGCGAGCGTCTGCAACGACCGCTCGCGACGTGCTCGATCGCTGCTCGCGAGATCGCGAACTGCGGACGGCAAGGTCGGCGGAAACAGCGTCATGCAGCGGCATGACCACGGTACCGCGCACCTCAGGGAAGGTGCAGTTCGCGCGACACCGATACGGCCGGGCAGCCGGAGATCAGCGCGACGTTCTCGAACACGCCGGGCCGTCTCTCGACGAACAGGTACGCGAGATCGAGTAGCTTGCCGTCGACGTCGACCTGCTTGTACTCGGGGTGACGTGGCACATCGCGCACGGCGCCGCTGCGGGCGAGCGAGCGCTTCGCCGTGGGCTTGGTCTCCTTGCAGGGCTCGCAGAACTCGACGATGCGGCGGCCCGAGGACAGCTCCACCGCCGCCGCCTTGGCGACGGCCGGTTCGACCCATGCACACTGGTCGGCGAACGCCGGCGTGGCAACGAGCGTGGTGGTGGTGAGGACGAGAAGGGTGAGTAGGCTTCGTGGCATGTCGACCTCTACGCAGCTGCCGAGCAATCGTTTCGGCTCACTTGAGGCGAGGCAACGTCCACATGTCGATGCCGGCACGGTGCGCGACGGCGAGCTGCTTGCCATCCGGTGACCATGCGATCGCGGAGACATCGGTCGTCGGCTCGGCCATCACCGGCGCCATGCGCGCGACGTCGATGATCACGAGCTGGTCGGTCATCGCCACGGCAAGGCGCCGGCGATCGCGGCTCGCGACGATCGAGAGAATGGCGCCGACGGGCGTACCGGTCAGCCGCGGAAGCGTTATCACACGGGTGTCGCCCTTCGCATCGACGGCGTGGATGTCGAGGCGCTCGGCGTAAAACGCACGTGGCTGCTTGCCAGCGAGACCAAGCGCGAACGCGTACGGGCGCGCGGTCGTCTGCGCCACCACGGTGAGGTCCTTCGCGCGAAACACCGTCAGGCCCTGGCGGCACGCCGCCGCGAAATACACGCTCGAGGCATCCACCCGCGTCGGCGCAGGCGGCGGTCCGAAACCCGTCATCGGGCCGGGCGGAGGCAGCTTTCCGCAGGCAGTCGCGCCATCGACGATCTCGCCGGCTTCGTCGACGGTCGACCCGACAGATGTCGTCGTCTCGGTCATCGCGCGGTCGCGGTTCCACTTCACGAGCGTGCGAAACCCCGCGACGATGATCGCGTCGCGCGTCCACCGCACCTGGTCGACGCCGAGCATCTTCACGGGCAACCGCTCCGTGATCGCGCCGGTGACCACATCCGCGACGACGATGTCGTTCGCACCGCCACCGAACGCGAGCGAGCGACCATCCGGGGAGAATGCGAGGCCGCGAATCGATCCCACCACGTGCTGCGCGTCGATCAACGGACCCGACGTCGTGAGATCGAGCACGTACGCACGTTGGTCGCCGGCGACCACCGCGAACGGCGCGTCCCCGGCTGCGAGGTGAGCGAACGCCCCGGGCCAGCGCGTCGAGCTCACCGTGGCGCCGACCGGAGCGCCCTTCGCATCGAGCTCGATCACGTTCGTGCTGCCCATCGTGATGACCACCAGCCGACGTCCCGCGACGCCGATCGTGTGCCCCCGGAGCTTCGCGTCCACGACCGTCACGTCCGTCGCCGCTGCGCCGACCTTCCACCGGAGGAGCCCCTGCTGCGTCGTAGCGAACAGCGACTGGCTATCGGGTGCCCAAGCGACCGCACTCGCGCGCGGCGGCGGTGTGGCGAACGTTCCCGCCGCGTCGAACACCGTCGTCACGCCCTTCACGAACCCCGCGATCGCGCGTCCGTCGCCCGAGATCGCGGCCTTGTCGAGATACGCGGGCGGCGGAAACGACCACTCGTCCACCTGCGTGCCATCCCAGTGCACCACCGTGCCGCTCGACGCGAATGCGACCGAGCCATCCGCCAGCGTTCGGCCCGCGATCGGCATCGTGATCGACGCCTTGACCGTGGTCATCGCCCCGCGATCGAACACGACGAGCTCGCCCTTGCGCGCGACGACGATCCGGTCGCTGCGGTCGCACGCCATCGACGCGCGCGGCGCGGTGCCGCCGATGTTGCCGATCGAGGTCATCTTCGCGGCCGCATCCACCGCGACGACATCGCCGTTCAACAGCAGCAGCACTGCGCGCGCGGAGCTGTCGCAGAACGCCGTCGCGATCACGTGCTGCCCGAGCGCGATGCCCGGCGCTTCGAGAACGCCCGCGATCTGTGGCTTCGGCGCTGCGAGCGCCACGGTGTGAAGGGCGACGACCACGCCCACGGCGGTATGGATCAGCTGCATACCTGCCAATACGCAGGCCGCATCGGGTCGTTTCGGCAGGGATCAGCGGTTCATGGGCAAGCCGTCACCGCCGCAGTGGCGCCAGGATCTCGCGACCTTCTGAGCACGGTCACGGGTGGTCGTCGGCGAGCGCGCAGCTCGAGAGCTGGTCGCCAGAAGCGAAGTGCGCCGTTCCGTTCGCTCCGGACACCACGGTGCAATCGCCCGGCTGGAGCTCGATGCGCAGGGGAAGCAGCTCGTGCGTGCCGTTGCTGAGCGCGAGATCCAGGAAGGTGTAGAGCGACGAGTTCGAGGGAGCACCCGCGGTCCACGAGAACTGGAACTTGCACGGCGCGGCGAACGCTCCGACCTTGAACGTCGCGCCGTTCGGTGTGAAGTCGGTCGTGAGCGTGATCGCGTTGTTGACGTCGAGCTTCGCGAACTTGACGTCGGTGCACGTCGCCGGCGTGAGCCCCGGCTTCGTGGGCACGAGCGACGAGAGGTCGACCTGGACCAAGTACTGCGAGGGGGAGTTCCCGCAGCGGTCCATGCTCATATCCGCCGGCATCATGATCTTGAAGTATGTGACCAGGCCGTTCTCGACGCACGCGACGAGATCCTGGCGGCAGGTCGGGCTCGAGCACACGACGCTCGGCAAACAGACGTACGGCAGCACCGGTCCGCACGAGCTCTCCGAGCTGCCGTCGATGCACGACGGGCCGCCCAGGAGGCACGCGCCGGCGGGGACCACCGTCTGCGTGCTGGTGGCCGTGGCGCAGTTCGCCTTGTCGAGACCACTCGTACCCATTGCCTGGTAGTTGAAGCGGTCGCACTCGAGGTTCGCAGGCACCTCGTCGCAGTCGGTATCATCCGCGGGCACGAGCCACGTTCGATCGATCATCTTGCCATCGGAGTGCTCGATGCCGATGCACGCCGCGAGATCGGCCGTCGCGGCAGAGCTGCGTCGCCACACCCACACCCGGTTGCCCTCCGGCTTCAGCGCCGTCGAGCTCGCCTGATCCACAGCGTCATCGAGCGTGATCTTCCAGAACTCGGCGCGGGCGTACGGAATGGTGACCGCCGTCAGCTTCGCGACCCCGACGACCTTGCCTTCGGGCCCGTACCCGACTGCGACCACGTACTCGATGTCTACGTCCGCGGCTGCCGGTGGCAGCAGATCGAACACGACCTTGCCGGCCGTCACGTCGTAGACCGTGCTCGGCGTCCTCGCCATGGTGTCGCCGTCGAGGAGCCACACCGGGCCCGGAAGCTTGGTGCGGACGTCCTTCGGCTTCAAGAAGTTCGCGCAGCCCGTGCACGGCCGCGTCGCCAGATAGAGCTCGATGCGCGTGGCTCCCGTGCCGCCGGCCCGGACCTCGAGGTGCAGTCCCGGCTGGTCGTTCCAGCATCCGACGAGCAGGACGAGCGAGAGGACCCAGTTCACCTCTTGAAGGTACACCGCTTCGGTCGAAGGCATCCCCATGCCCTCTCAGCGCCTCCTCAAGATTCTCGACCCGTGGGGGCATGTAGGACCACGTCGCGTCCTCGCCTCGACGACCCGAACCGCGATCCTGTGGGCGACCGATCCGGACGTGTCGGCCTGGATTGCCGCGGAGTTGCGCGGCGCCGGCCTCGAGCCGCTGCTCGCGCGCTCGTTCCGCCACGTCGAGACCAGCCTGCGTGACAACGCTCACCCGCACTGCGCGCTCGCAGTGATCGACCTCGCGGCCGTCTCCGTGGCGAACCTCGAGAGGCTCTACACGGTGCGCTGGGCCGGCTACGTGGGGCCGATCATCGGGATCGGCGGACCCGATGCACTCGATGCTCGTTCGCGCACGCTGCTCTCGCTCGAAGCGGTGATCGCACCGCGCGCCATCGGCCTACGCGAGGCCGTGACTCAGTCGCAGCGGCGCGTCTCGGGCACGCAGTAGTTGCCGTAGATCGACGCGCTCGACGCCGAGGCGACCGGCTTGCACTTGTATCCGGTACCGCAGCCCGAGTCGTCGGTGCATGCGGCCACGCAACGGCGACCACTGGTGCCGACGCCGACGCACGAGTTACCAACGCCGCCGCAGGCCGCATTCGACGAGCACGACTTGCACGAGTTTTCGAGGTTCGCGAACGGGTGGACTTTCGGGTTGTCGTTGATTCCGTGGATGCCGTACATCGTGGGCGAAGGCTCGCCGACCGAGTACAGATCGAGGTCCTCGATCGTCTGGCTCATCGTGCGCGGGCGGAGGCGGCCCTGCGAGTCGAGCTCGAGGAGGCGGCCGATGAAGTCCTCGACCGGCGAGTAGGACACCGAGAACGACGTCGTGGTGATCACGTCGACGTTCTTGCCCTGCTTGTTCGGGTTCTGCATCAGCGCGTTGCCGAGCATGTACGTGTTGCAGCCCTCGGCGAACACGATCTGGTACTTGTCGCGCGCGAGCTGCGCGGTGGCGAGCTCGACGTCATCGACGTCGCCCTCGTCGGTCTTGTCCCAGTTCGAGAGCGCGAAGCCGTAGAGCGAGCCGGAGTGGCCCGAGTACACGATGATGTCGCGATCCGCGAGCGAGCTGAACATGTCGCGCTCGAGCTGCTTGCCCCCGGCGTCGGTATCCGGATCCGTGCTGGTGCCCGGGCGCGGATAGAAGATCCGGACCTCGACCTTCACGTTGTGGCCGTTCGCGTTGATCGTCTTGGTCAGCGGGCCGCTCGTGCGCGAGTACTTGTCCCAGGTCGAGACCGGCGAGCGAAAGCCGCGATTGCCGAGCCACGTGTAGAACGCCTTCGAATCGACGAGGTGCGCCTTCTCCGGGTTGTAGTCGTAGCCGAAGTGAACGTCGACGGTGAGCTTGCCGTCCTCGAACAGACGCGCGTAATCCCACCAGCCGTCGGTGACCTTCTTCTCCTCGCGGACGCTGAGCGTCAGCGTCTCCTTCTTCGAGGCGGGCACGTTGGCCGGGTTCCAGGCGTCCCACGGCTCTTTCCGGTACCACTCCTTGTCGTGCTCCATCTCGTCGTTCGTCGGCTTACCGACCTCGATCGAGAACTCGCCGTGCGCGTTGAGCGGCAGCTTGGAGACCAGGTTCTTCTTGCCGGCAATCACCTGCTCGAACTTGAACTCCCAGGTGGTGCCGTTGATCTGCTTGAGGTTCAGATCCTCGTAGGCGCCGTCCTTCACCATCGCCGCGAACCCGCCGTAGTCGGCGTTCGCGTCGCCATGCGGCCCGGTCTCCTTGTCGACCAGGTACTGGTTCAGGAACCACGTCGTCGCGACATGCTTCAGCATGATCAGCTTCTTCGCGCGCGCTTCGCCCTGGCCGGCTTCGACCGTGACCCGCGCGGTGCCCGTGATGATGAACTCGCGCGCCTTGACCGACAGGAAGTCGTCGGCCTTGCCGTCCTCGACCACGAACCCGTCCTCGGCATCTCCGCTGGAGGAGTCGTCTCCGGCGCACGCGGTGGCGCCGAGCGCGAGTGCGGTCATGGCGAGCCAAGTTGCCGATCGAGCTGCGAAACGCGTCATCCCGGAGGAGGCTGCACGGTCGGTACCACCCATCCGGGCCATGATTCCCTGGGGTTACCTAGGGCCCCGAGGAGGCCTGGACACTCGGGCGGCCAGGGGTTGCCCGGATCAGGAGGGGCCGGCGCTGCGAGGACGAGAGCACGAGGCGGGTCGGCGATTCCCGGTAGCCAACCTCGCCCCCCTGCGGATCCGGCTCGACGTCGGCGACGCCTCGCACGAGCACCGTCGCGTCAGGCTCGATCACGTACTCGGTGAGCCGCAGCCGCGACGTCCTCGCGATCACGAGGCGCAGCGGCCCGACGATCTTCCACTCCTCGGGCGACAGCAACGGAGGCTCGTACGCGAATGGCCCCCACCCGCCCGTCACGACGACAGGGCGGACGGCGCGCAAGCGAGTCTCGGCCGGCGCTGCGATCCGCGCACGCTCCGGGATCACACGCGCACCATCGGTGGCATCGACGACGAGGAACGGCGAACCACCATCGAGGTTTGCCAGCTCGATGGACATCAGCGACATCATGATCTCCGAGATCGTGAGCGTCCAGTACACGCAGCGGCGCCCCGACAGCGGCGCCGTGGCGAGGGCATCGAGTGGGGCGACCGTCCCGCCGATGCTGACCACGCCGCCGCCGCTACTCTCGACGATCGGCTTCGCGTGCACGCGGCGAAGCCGACGCTCCACGTCCGCGCCGTGCGTCGACGATGGGAACAGACTGCGCCACCAACCCATCGTGGTGAGCCTACTGCACCGCCACGCCGACGTATCGTGCGCGCGGGCGCAGCAAATGACCCGCGGCTCGTTGTTCGAGGGCGTGCGCGAGCCAGCCCGCGCTGCGCGCGACGGCGAAGAGTCCCGGCCCCGCAGCATCGGGAGCGCCGAGTGCCGCGACCAGTGCGGCGAGACCGACGTCGACGCTGGGGAACGAGTCCGTGGTCGCGCCGACGACCGCGAGCAAGGTGCGCGCGCGCTTGCCGCCGATCCGCGCCGCGGCATCGAGCAGCGGCTGCGTGCGCGGATCGCCGAGCGCGTACAGCGGATGACCGAACCCCGGTGGCACGTGCCCCGTCTTGCGCAGCGCCCGCACCGCGGCCTTCGCGGCATCGGGACTGCCAACTTCGTCGGCGAACTGCAGCACCTCGAGCGAGGCACTGCCGTGCTTTCGTCCCGATAGCGTGGCGAGCGCCGCGGCAACGCACGCGTAGGGATCCGCCTCCGTGGACGCGGCGATGCGCGCGGTGAAGCTCGACGCGTTGAGCTCGTGATCCGCGAGCAGGACGAACACCTGATCGAGCAGCGGGGCGTGTTCCTCGTCGAGACCGAGCGCGCGCGCTGCGATCCGCGCGACGCTACCGGCGCCGAGCGCACGGGTGACGGTGGCGGCGGTGAAGCCCGGCGCGAGCGCCGCGGCCAGCAGCGGGATCAGCTGGCGACCGCGCGCGACGATCGCGTCGGGCCGGCCATCGTGGCGATCCGGATCGGCGAGCGCCGCGACCTGCACGAGTAGCGGCATCACGTCGAGCGGCGACGCATCTGCGCCCACCATGCGCGCGAGCTGTGCGTGCGGCATCGCGCTGCGCGGCCATGTCACCGGGCCCGGCGGCAGGTAACCGGACCACAGCAGCTCGGCGACGTTCTCGAACGGCACGCCCGCGGCGGCGAGATCGACCGCGAGGCGGCCGCGATACGCCGGGCCACGCGGCGTGATCGCCGTGACCGCGGAGTCGAGCACCGGCTCGCCCCACCGCAGCGCCCCTGCCGCGACGGCGCCGTGGCCCGCACGCGCATCGCGCCGCACGCGCAGGCGCTCCAGATCTCCGAGTGCGTAGAGGCGCGGGCGACCTGCCTCTCCGGGGACGCTGCGCACCTGGCCGCGGCTGACGTACGCGTACAGCGATCTCACCTGGATGCCGAGGTGCTTCGCCGCCGCCCGGGCATCGACCCAACGTTGATCGTCGATTCTACGTTGATCAACCATAGCGATGACCCTACAAGAAGCATCGAGAGGTGACCATGACAAATCCAACCAGCAACGGACTCGAGGGCGTAGTGGTCGCGGATACCGCGATCTCCGAAGTCGACGGCGAGCGCGGTCACCTCGTGATCGCGGGATCCAACGTCGAGCGGCTAGCACTGGCCACGACGTTCGAGGACGCGGTCGCCCTGGTGTTGACCGCCGGTGGCGCCCGCATCTCGTTGCCGGCACTCGGCGCCGCGCGCGCCTTGGCGTGGGAGCTCGTGCCGCGGCTCGGCGACGCGCTCGCGCTGCCGGACGCGATGGACGCGCTGCGCACGGCACTCGGCCACCTGCGCCCGACGGGCGATGACCTCGCCGATGCGCTCGCGGCGATTGGCGCCGCACCCGTATTCGTCGCCGCGTGGAACCGCACGCGCTCCGGCGCCGCGCTGATCGCGCCGGAGCAGTCGCTGTCGCATGCCGCGGACTATCTGCGGATGTCCACGGGCACGGAGCCCTCCCCCGCCGCCACGAAGGCGCTCGACGCATACCTCGTGACCGTGATCGATCACGGCATGAGCGCGTCGACGTTCACCGCGCGAGTCATCACCTCCACCGGCTCCGATCTGATCTCCGCGGTCGTCGGCGGCGTCGGCGCGCTCAAGGGTCCGCTTCACGGCGGGGCGCCCGGCCCCGTCCTCGACATGCTCGACGCGATCGGCACGCCCGCGAACGCCGAGCCGTGGATCCTCGCCGAGCTCGCCGCCGGCCGCCGCATCATGGGTATGGGTCACCGGATCTATCGCGTGCGCGATCCGCGCGCGGCCGTTCTCGAAGCCGCGGTGCGTCCCCTCGCCTCGCGCCACCTCGAGATGGCGCGCGCGGTGGAGACCGCAGCGTCGAAGATCCTGCGCGAAAAGAAGCCTGACCGCCCGCTTGCCGCGAACGTCGAGTTCTACACCGCCGTGCTCCTCGACGCCGTCGGCCTGTCGCGCGAGCAGTTCTCGGCGACGTTCGCGGTCAGCCGCGTCGCCGGCTGGTCCGCGCACGTCCTCGAGCAGCGCCGGACCGGGCGCTTGATCCGGCCGGCGTCTCGTTACGTGGGCGTCTCGCCGGCTACGTGACGCCTACGTCTTCGCGTACCAGGCTTTGACGCGCGCATCGTCGCGCACGGCCTCGAACACGCGCGTCAGCTTCGGGAACGCGGCGAAGATCGTCGGCGGGATATGATCGACCTTGCCGCCGGCGAACCAGCGCACCGCCATGTGCAGCTTGAGATCGGCGACGTGCAGCTTCGCACCGGAGATGAACGGGCCATCGCCGAGGTACGCCTCGGTGTAGCCGGCCCAGGTCGGCAGGTAGTTCGCGCCGAGATCCTCGCGCGCGGCCTTCTTCTCCGCCTCGTCCTTGATCCGTAGGGTCGGGCCGACCTTGTGGCGCAGATCCTCGACGTGCGAGAGCAGCTCCTCGTGGCGCGCGGCCTCGAAGTTGTCCTTCGGGTGCAGGTCGTACTCGCGGCCGATCAGCACGAGGATCGCGTTCGAGTGCGCGATCGGCTTCTTGCCGGGCCACTCGAGGACCGGTACGGCGCCGAATGGCGAGGATGGCTTGTACGCCGCCCACTGATCGGGCTTGAGGCGGTTGTCCTCGAAGTCGACACCGGCGACATGAAGCGCCAGGCGGCACTCCTCGCCGCGGCTGACCGGAGCATCGAAATACGTGAGCCTGGGGCGCGTGGTCATCTGCCGCGGAGCTTGCCCCCTCAGCGGGGTCCCAGCAAGTACGTCAGGCCGAACGTGCCGAACAGGTCGCGGCGCGCGAAGCCCGATAGCTCGCCCCCGATGTCGAGGTGCAGCGCCCACGTCGGCGTCACCGCGATCCACGGCCCGATGCGCACCGCGGCGGTCCAGTCTCCGAGCGTGTTGTAGCCGAGCGACGTCGTGATGTGGATGGCGCCGGTATCGTGCAGCAGCGGAATCCGGCCGACGACGGCGAGATCGAGGTTCTCCGCGTGGATGGTGGATTCGAACCACGGACCGACGAGCAGGGCTCGCCCGAGCGGGAACAGCACGCCGGCGGAGACCATCGCCGTGCCGCCGGTGCCCTGGCCGCGCTCGTGCTTCACACCGCCGCCGCCATCGACGTGGATCTGCGTGCGCTCGTACACCGCGTAGCCGTGGGTCGCGGCCGTGCCGCTGGTGCCGAGCGTGCGATCGATCGCGGCGAGTAACTGCGCCGAGCTCAACCGATCGTCCTTCGAGCTCGCGACCTGCCGGTAGACGATCGCGCCGTCCTTGCGGACGATCACGATGCCGGGAATCGTGGTGTCGTCGTAGTTGACCCCCACGTACTGCTTCGAAACCGCGCCGTCCTCGTCGGCGAGCAACGGGAACGGGATGCTGTACTTGGCCGCGAACAGCGCCGACTCCGTCGACGGATCCCCACTGATCGCGAGCAGCTGGACGTGCCGCGTGCGAAACGCTTCGGAGTTACGGGCCAGCTCGCCGAGCTGGTGCTTGCACCACAGTCACCAGTGGCCGCGATAGAACACGAGCACCACGTCGCTCGCCGCGAGCGTGGTGGCGAGGTTCACCGTCGTGCCGGGATGGTTCGCGGGCAGCGTGAATGCCGGTGCGCGATCGCTCGCCGCGATCACCGGCGTCGCCTTCGGCTGGAGGCCGACGATCGTGCCGCACGACGCGGTGGCGAGCAGCGCACCGGCGACGTGGACAGACCGCATGCAGCGAGCTTCGCACGCCCCGAACATCGGAGTCGACGCTGTCGGTGCTGCTTGGTAGCTTTACGAGATGGCGGCCACGGGAAAGAAGCCGGCGACCTATCAGGACGTGCTCGATGCCCCCGAGCACCAGAATGCCGAGATCATCAACGGCGAGCTCCACGTCTCACCGCGCCCCGGTGGACCGCACACGGTCGTCGCGTCGGCGCTTGGTGTGGTCCTCGGAGCTCCATTCCAGTTCGGCATCTCGGGCCCCGGCGGCTGGCTGATCCTCGACGAGCCCGAGCTTCATATCGTCGGCGACGTCGTGATCCCGGACCTCGCAGGCTGGCGTCGCGAGCGGCTCTCGGAGGTCCCGGACGCGGCGTACTTCACACTCGCGCCGGACTGGGCATGCGAGGTGCTGTCGCGGTCGACCGCGGCGATCGATCGCGCCGACAAGCTTCCGATCTTTGCGCGCGCCGGCGTCAAGCACGTGTGGCTGCTCGACCCCATGCAACGCACGCTCGAGATCCTGCGCGCGCATGAGGGCGGCTGGTTGCTCGTCGGCACCCATCGCGACGCCGCGCGCGTCCGCGCCGAACCGTTCGATGCCATCGAGCTCGACCTGTCAATGCTATGGGCATCGATCGCGCCACCTCCGCCGCGCGGCAGCCGTGCCGCCGAGATCGCCGGCGAGTACGGCTACTAGTCGCGCCACAGCGCGATGCCGCCCGTGAGACCCGCGATGTTGTCACCGAGCTTCACGTTCGGCGGCAGCTCCTCTGCATCCTTGATGTGCTTCGCGTTGCCGCCGCCGAGGTAGAGCACCCGCGGGTTCCAGATCGGCAGGACCTGCGCGACGACGCGGTGCACGCGCTTGCTCCACTTCTTCTTGCCCTCCTCCTCGAGGGCCTTGTCGCAGATGTATTCCTCGTACGTGCCCTTGTCGTCGCCGAACGGGTGATGCGCGAGCTCGAGGTTCGGGATGTACGTGCCGTTGTAGTAGAGCGCGGTGCCCATGCCGGTGCCGAACGTCAGCACCATCTCGAGGCCCTTGCCTTCGATCATTCCGAACCCCTGCACGCCCGCGTCGTTGAGCACGCGCGCCGGCTTCCCGGTCTTGTCGGAGATGGCCCTCGCGAGATCGAAGCCGACCCACGCGGGATCGAGATTGTGCGCGGTCATCGTGACGCCATCGACGACCACGCCCGGGAATCCGACGGAGACGCGATCGTACGGCCCGATCGGCGCGATCAACGTGAACAGCGCCCCGAGCACCGCCTCCGGAGTTGCGGGCCGCGGCGTCTCGACACGCGCGCGCTCACCGAGCGCCGTACCGTCGGGGCCGAGCAGCATGGCCTTGGTGCCGGTGCCGCCGATGTCGATCGCGAGCGTGCGCTTGGTCATGAGGTCGCCAGTCTAACGCGACGGCTGTGTAGAATGAGGGGATGCGAGCGCCGCCGCACCCGCGGAATTGAAGTAGCTCAGAAGCCGAGGACGGTCTGGCACCAGGCGGCGCCCCACGTGGTGCGGGCGAATTGCCGTAACGGCTCGGCATCCGCGCCGATGCGCAGCTTCGTTGCATAGCTGTCCTGATCGACCCAGGTGAACTGCGTCATCACCCGGCCCTGGTTGAACAGGCCCATCGCGCGCTTGATGTTCCACGCCGTGAACCGGCGGAACTGGAGGTTCGCCGCGAAGTAGGTGGGATCGAGCTCCGAGACGGTCTTCGCCGTCGCGATCGCGTACGCGGTGAACTCGAGCGGCCCCATCACCGCGTCGGTCCAGCCCGCGGTGTAGAGCGAGTGCTGGACCTGATCGATCCCGACCTCCGCGCCGTTGAGATATGCGTTCCACTCGTCGAACACGTAGAGCGGCGTGTCATCCCAGGCGGTCTGTTCGACGAGGTAGAGCTGATAGCGCGGACCGCGCAGCGGCACCGCGATGCGCGCCTTGATGTCCTGCTTGCGGATGTTCGGCTCGACGACGAACGCCGCCTTGTTACCGAGCACGTAGAACGCGTTCGCGCGCTGGCCCGTGGTGTTCTCGTAGTTTCGCAGGTGCGCGTGGATGCCGTGCGAGGTCTCGTGCGCCGCGGTGATCGCGGATGCGTCCCAGTACTGCGTGCCGTAGGAGGCCGGCAGGTGACGACCGACATCGATCAGGTCGGTGCCGTACGCGGCCTGCCCGAAGCTCGGTTGCTGCTCGGGCCACGTGAACCAGTCGACGCCGGCCGTCGGATCGTCGACCGCCGCGTCGGGATCCGGCGCGGCATCGACGGAGACCGCCGCATCCGACTGCGGATCATCGCCGCTGGTCGGCGGTGTCGAGAAACTGCATCCAACCAGGAACGTCGCCACCCACAAGAACTTCATGGGACCGCATCCTAGTGAGGTCGGCGCTATTGACCATGGTTCAAGACTGGCTGGCGCTGGCTGACAGGTTCAGCGCCACTCGTCGATCAGGTTCGCGACCAGCGCGGTCCAACCAGTCTGGTGACTGGCGCCGATGCCCGCACCGTTGTCACCGTGGAAGTACTCGTAGAACAACGGGTGATCGCGCCAGGTCGGGTCATCGATGAACTTCTTCGCACCGCCGAACACCGGGCGCTGACCATTCGCATCAAGGAGGAAGATGTCGATCAGACGGCGTGCGATGTCGCGCGCCATGTCGTGCATCGTCATGTCCTTGCCGTCGGCGCCCGCGGTACGAATCGCGTGGCGCGGGCCGAACGCGGTGGCGAGCTTGCGGAGCGACTCGATGATGAGGAACGTCGTCGGGAACCAGATCGGTCCGCGCCAGTTGGAGTTGCCGCCCTTCAGCTTCGAGAGCGATTCCGCGGGCTCGTACGCGACGACGCGGCCCTCGAGCTCGAACGGTTGCGCCTCGTGCTGCTTCGAGAGCGAGCGCACGCCGTAGCGCGAGAGGAACTCCTCAGGATCGTGGATGTGGCCGAGCAGGCGATCGAGCTGCTCGGGCTCGACGATGGTGAGGAGATACGTGGTGCTGCCATCCGCGGCCTCGATCGTGTGCACGACCTCGGAGACCAGCTCGCGCCGGTTGCGCAGGAACCACTGGAGGTTCCGCGAGAACTCCTTGAACGGCTCGATCCACGCGGCCTCGAGCCGCTCGACGGCGAACAGCGGGATCAGACCGACCAGCGACCGCACGCGGAACCGCTGATAGCGACCATCGGCGTGGTGGAGGATGTCGTAGAAGAAGCCATCCTTCTGGTCGAACAGCGCGTAGTCCCGCCCGCCCACGCGCCGCATCGCGCCGGCGACGTACGCATAATGCTGGAAGAACTTCGACGCGAGCCCCTCGTACACCGGGTTCTCCTTCGCGAGCTCGAGCGAGATCCGCATGAGGTTGAGGCAGAACATCCCCATCCACCCGGTCGCATCGGATTGCTCGAGCGTGGAGCCATCGTTGCTCGGCGCGCTGCGGTCGACAACGGTGATGTTATCGAGGCCGAGGAAGCCGCCCTCGAACACGTTGTTACCATCGCGATCGACCCTGTTGACCCAGCTCGCGAAATTCATCAGCAGCTTGTGGAAGCAGCGCTCGAGCCACGGCCGATCCGCAGCGTCGTTGCGCAGGCGGTCCATGTTGTAGACGCGCCACACCGCCCACGCGTGCACCGGCGGATTGAGATCGGAGAACTCCCACTCGTACGCGGGGATCTGGCCGCTCGGGTGCTGGAACTGCTCGAACAGCAACAGCCACAGCTGATCCTTCGCGAACTTCGCATCGATCAGCGCGAACGGTACGCAGTGGAACGCGAGGTCCCACGCTGCGAACCACGGGTACTCCCACGTGTCGGGCACCGACATCACGCGCAGCGAGTTGAGGTGCCGCCAGTGCGCGTTGCGCGCGTCCTTGCGCGAAGCCGGCGGCGGCGCATCGGGGTTATCGCCGTCGAGCCAGCGCGCGACATCGAAGATGTAGCTCTGCTTTGTCCACAGCAGGCCGGCGAGTGCGGCGCGCTGCACGAGCTTCTCGTCGGCGGTGGCATCCTTCGGGGCCACGCCCGCGTAGAACACATCCGCCTCCGCCTTGCGCTGCGCGAAGATCTCATCGACATCGCCGAGCGGGTCCTTCTTGCTGCCATCGCACAGGCGCAGCCGGAGCGTGACGGTCTCGCCGGCCGCCACCGTGTACTTGTAGTGCAGTCCCGCCTTCGTCCCGCGCGCATCGTCCTTCAGCGCCGTGCGATCGCCCTCGCACAACGCGCGGTGAAACGCGTCCTTCGTGTGCGGCGTGCGGCTCGTGTTGCCCGCGCCATATGCGCGCTCGCCGTTCGTCTCGTTGTCGGTGAACAGCATCTCGCCACCGGTCGGCGCATAGAGCCAGCGCAGGCCGAGCCCGCAGTGCGCCGGGAGATCCTCGTCGTGGAGCTTTTCGTCATCCTCCGCGAGCAGGCAGATCACACCATCGCCGGTGCCGCGCTCGATCACCTGGGGCTGACCCCGTTGCTTGCCCCATGCCCACGTGTTGCGGAACCACAGGGTCGGCAGGATGTGCAGCGGCGCCGCGTCCGGACCTCGGTTGTGCGCCGTGATGCGGATGACGAGATCGTCGGTGGTCGCCTTCGCGTACTCGATGACGATGTCGAAGTAGCGATCCTCGTCGAACACACCGGTATCGAGGAGCTCGTACTCCGCGCCCTGGCCGGCGCGCCGCTGATTCTCCTCGACGAGATCGCGGTACGGGAACGCCGCGTGCGGATACTTGTACAGCAGCGACATGTACGAGTGCGTCGGCGTGTTGTCGGTGTGGAAGTAGTATTCCTTCACGTCCTCGCCGTGATTTCCCTCGGCGGGCGTCACACCGAACAGCCGCTCCTTGAGGTGCGGATCGCGCTCGTTCCAGAACGCCGGCGCGAAGCACAGGATCTGGTAGCGATCGCTTACCCCCGCGATGCCATCCTCGCCCCAGCGGTACGCCTTCGCGCGCGCGGCGTCGTAGGTGAGAAAGCTCCACGCGTTGCCGTCCGCCGAGTAGTCCTCGCGCACGGTGCCCCACGCCCGATCCGAGAGGTACGGGCCCCAGCGCCGCCAGCCGGTCGCATCATCGGTGATGTTCCGGATCCGTTCGCGCTCGGGATCGGAGTCGCCCACCGCGATCACTGTCGCATGCAGTGGGCCGCATGTACCTGAGAGGCGCAGCAATTTGCTACGCCGGTGTGACCCGCAGCAAGCGACGCGATGTGCTTCGATGGCTTCGTTCACTGAACGCAACCAGGGACGAGGGGGATGGGATGCCGAAGGTCGTGTACAACGGGAACGGATCGAACGGCGGTGCAACGCCGACCGACGCCACCAACTACGCAGTCGCCGCGACGGTCACCGTCGCAGCCCCGGGATCGTTGTCGCGAACCGGCGCGACGTTCCTGTACTGGAACACCGCCGCGAACGGCAGCGGTATCTATCACGGCGGTTTCATCGACGCGACGTTCCCGTTCCCGAACCAACCCGGCGACCTGACGCTCTTCGCCCAGTGGGCCGTCACCACCGGATTGACCGCGGGCGGCATCACAACGCATTACACGTTCGCGTACGACGAGAGCCTCGGTGGTGCCGGAGGCGTCGAACCCGCGCGGACCAACACGGCGATCGCCAACTGCGAGGCCGATTACACCTGGATGCAGACCCAGTTCGCCGGTGTGACGCCGGGGACCTTGCCGATTCCGACGACGGTCCTTCCGTTCGGTGGCGGGGCGAGCTGGTGGCCCTTGCGGCTGTCTCCCGGCGGAGGCGGTTCGAACTTCGTGCGCGAGCTGATCATCGCCGAGGTTGTCGAGATGTTCATGGCGGCCCAGGACAAGGGCTGGGGCTACTCCAACGGCGTCGGCAATGAGGAGAGCTGTGGCGAGGGGCTCTCGCTCTTCCTGCTCACGCAGTTCCAGATCAGCATCGCCGACCCCGGCCTGATCTCGACGGGGAGCAGCAGCGGATGGCTCAACACGTCGCTGCCAGCCAGCAATCCTGCGTCCACCGAGTACGACGGCACGAATCATTACGGCGCGCGCGCCGACTGGCTCAGCTCGGTCGAACCGTTCCCCGGCAATGGCCCCGCCACCGGATGCGCCCTGCTCTTCCTCTATTACCTCTTCCACCAGCTCGGCTTCTCGATTCCAGCGATCGTCGCGGCAGCGCCTGGCGTCGACTCCAGCAACAATGTGATCGGCGGCTCGTGCTTGCGCGGCGTCTACCGCAACCTCACAGGTGACACCTCCGATCCATTCCCGTACTTCGCGAACCTGCTCGCAACGAAGTTCCCGCCCAACCTGGTCTCGGCCATCCCCGGACCGAACGCGGACGATCCGTTCCCGATCGCCGCGCTGAGCTTCGTCGGCGCCAAGAACACGTGGGGCCATGACGAGATCAACGACATTATCGCCAACGGTGGCTCCTACCCGGACGGCTTCTACCTCGCACTCGACGGCTTCAGCCGGAACGTCGTCGGCGGCGCCACACCGACGGCGCCACTGATCGCGTTTGGTGGCGTCACGTCCGTCCCCTCCACGACGCCACCCGCCGTCTTCTACTCGAGCTCCAATCTCAAGGCGCCGCAGCAGATCCTGTTCGCCTACGACGTGAACTTCGCCAACCCGCTCGGCGCGTTCCCGCCGAGCGGCGAAACACCGGCCGCAGTCACCTCGTCGATCAATGTGCTCGGCACCCCGTTCGCGGCGACGACCGAATTCTTCTTCCTCGCGGGCGCCGATCCGTACTTCACTAACGTTGTCCAAGACCCGACCGATCCGACCAGGCTCACCGTGCCGTGGCTCAGCGAAGACCTGCGTGTCTTCACCGCCACGCCAGGCGCACCCGGCGCACCATCGCAATACCCAGTGCCTGGCGGCCCCCAGTTCGTCGAGAACAGCGTCGGCGGCGCCTTCGACTTCAGCGGCGGCTACTCCTACATCCAGGCCCTGCTGCAGTACCTCAATCAGAACTTCGGCAATCCCTCGGGCACCGATCCGTTCCTGCCGAGCAGCAACGTCATTCCTCAGCAGGCAGACCAGCTCAACGCCGACTCCACCGTCACGCCGCTGACGACGATCGGCGGCAACTCCTACCACAACTACAGCTACGCGCTCGCCCGCGTGCGGCTGAGGGGCACACTCGGATCGGCCGGCGCGGCCACCGGCGTCAAGGTGTTCTTCCGCATCTGGGGCACGCAGAGCGCCGACGTCGCCTGGGACCCAACCTCGACCTATCTGAGCCACAACGACGCCGGCGGCGATCCACTCTGGCCTCAAGCGCCCGCCGACAATCACACCGTTCCCTTCTTCGCCACGAGCGCCTCCCCCAACTTCGGCGCAGCCACCGACACCGAGCTCGCGACCGGCGGCTTCACCAACACCGGCGCCAACAACCTCACGATCACGATCGCTCAGGGCGACGCGCAGTGGGCCTACTTCGGCTGCTTCCTCGACGTGAACGATAGCAGCCGGCTGGTCAACGGCATCTCCGTCTCGCAAGCGTTCCCCGGCGGAACCCACCACTGTCTCGTCGCGCAGATCGCCTACGCCGGTGCGCCGATCCGGACGGTCGGAGGCAGTGTGCCGACGCCGGAGAGTAGCGACCAGCTGGCCCAGCGCAACATGCAGGTCACGACGTCGGACAACCCCGGTCCTCCCTCAGCACACCGAGTACCGCAGACCTTCGAGGTGAAGCCGAGCGCCGCAGCACTCAAGTCCGGTCCGCTCGCCGGCCGCACCGACGAGCTGATGATCGAATGGGGCGAGGTTCCGGCCGGCTCCACAGCCCGCATCTACTGGCCCAAAGTCTCGAGTGCCGAGGTGCTCGAGCTCGCGTCGTGGATGTACGGCGTGCATCCGCTGACCGCGTTCGACGCTCACACGATCGAGTGCAAGACGATCGAAGGCGTGACGTTCGTACCGATCCCGCACGGCGCCGGCGCGCCGCGCGCGGGTCTCTTCACCGTCGACCTTCCGCAGACGGTGACCACGGGCGAAGAGTTCGACATCGTCGTGCGGCGGATCAGCAGGCGTCCGCTACGCAAGCGCGACGGCAAGGACAAGCAGAAGGAGAAGCAACCGGACGCGGGACCAGGAGTGGCGTTGCACGCGGCGCCTCCGATGATCGCGCGCGCCAAGCCCGCCACGCACCGTGGCCTTCTCGAGTTGCCCGAGAAGCCGGCCGCGGCGCCGTCGCTCGCGAAGTCGACCGCATACGTTGCCGCCGTGCCTGCCTACGAGCGCTACATCGTCGGCTCCTTCCAGGTGAAGATCCCGGTCTCCACGCGCTCCGCGATGTTGCCCGCCGAAGAGAACACACTCGCGATCCTCAAGGCGCGGCTCGAGGCGCTGCCCAAGTCCAACCGCTGGTACCCGGTGCTGCTGCGCTACATCGATCAGATCGCCGGACGGGTAGACGGCCTGGGAGGCGATCCAGCCGCAATCCCCCCCAACCTGCTCGGCTATCAACCTGGTCGGCCGCACCACGGATTCCGCGAATTCACCGGCAAGGTTACCGAGGTGATGTTCGACTGCTCTGGCGACTTCACCGGCTTCGTCCTCGACGATTGCTGCGAACGGGTAGTCTTCGAGAGCCGCGAGAAAGAGATCGGCGAGCTCGCATTGCGCGCCCTGCATGACCGCTTGAGACTGACCGTGTTCACGGCCGACAAGTCGCGCCGCATTGTCCGCCTGGTCGTCAAGGGCTGACGCGGCAAGGCCCGATCAATCGAGTCAGTGCGAGCAAACCACTTCCGGTGAGTGAGGGCCTTCGTCCGAAACGTCGTCGAGCCGTGACCCTTGGTTCGGGCCACGGCTCGCATACGCTGGGAGCGATCATTATTGGGATCCAACGGATCTAGCGACGAGGGTTCGCAGGAATCGTGCTGAGCGCCGGCACGGGGCCCGCGCTCGTGCGGTCGAGCACGCCCGTGGTGTTGCCCGCCTGGACGAGTCCGCTGGCCGCCGAGTCGCCAACACTGTGCCCCTGCCGCATCGAGCCAGCGAACTCTGCGATCCCTCTCCCCGCCGCCAACGGGGCGGCAACCACCATCGAGCCCGCAGCCGTCGTGAAGCGTGCAGCGTCCTCCACGAAGCCCCAGAAACCGCCCTCGCCACCGACGACGGTTTCGAGCTGGTTGAGGTTGATGGTCTGCAGGGTCTCGTTCGAAATGTTTCCAGTCATCGCACTCTCTCCGGTTGTTGGTTGAAACTCGTGACGAGCTTCTCCAGTGCAGCCGATGTGCCGATGCGAGCGCGCAGTGCTGACGCGATCTTGCACGATGACCGGTTGCGCAGGACGCTACCCATGGTGGTCGTGTTGTTGCGCGAGATAGACGCTTGATCAGGCGCATACTCCGCCCATGTCGACGCTCACGTCCTCACCGGCCTGGACTGCCCTGCTCGCCCACACCGCAGCCATCGATGCCACGCCGATGCGCGAGCTGTTCGCCACCGACCCGGGCCGGTTCCAGCGCATGTCGCGCGAGGCCTGCGGTCTATTCGTCGACTACTCCAAGCATCGCACTACCGACGTGACTCTCGAGCTCCTTCTCGAGCTCGCGCGTCAGCAAGCGGTCGAGGACTGGCGCGATCGCATGTTCGCCGGCGACAAGCTGAACGGCACCGAGAATCGATCCGTCCTCCACGTGGCGTTGCGCAACCGGGCCAACCGCCCGATCCTCGTCGACGGCGCCGACGTGATGCCGCTCGTCAACGGCGTCCTCGCGAAGATGCGGACGTTCACCGAAGCGCTCCGCGGCGGGGACTGGAAGGGGCACACCGGAAAGACCATCACCGATGTGGTCAACATCGGCATCGGCGGCTCCGATCTCGGGCCCGTGATGGTGACCGAGGCGCTGCGCCCGTACTGGAAGGCCGGGATGGCCGCGCACTTCGTGTCGAACATCGACGGCACGCACATGGCGGAGACGCTGAAGCGCGTCGACCCCGAGCGCACGCTGTTCATCGTGGCGAGCAAGACGTTCACCACGCAGGAGACGCTGACCAACGCGAAGACCGCGCGCGCGTGGCTCCTCGAGCGCCTCGGCGCAGGTCCCGAGGCTGTTGCGAAGCACTTCGTCGCACTGTCGACGAATGCGAAGGAGGTCGCCGCGTTCGGCATCGACACCCAGAACATGTTCGAGTTCTGGGACTGGGTCGGCGGACGCTACTCGCTGTGGAGCGCGATCGGCCTGTCGATCGCGTGCGTGATCGGCATGGACAACTTCGACGAGCTGCTCGCGGGCGCGTTCGACATGGACGAGCACTTTCGCACCGCGCCGCTCGCCGAGAACGTCCCGGTCCTGCTCGCGATGCTCGGGGTCTGGTACGCGAACTTTTACGGCGCCGAGACGCACGCGATCCTCCCCTACGATCAGTACCTCCATCGGTTCGCCGCGTACTTCCAGCAAGGCGACATGGAGTCCAACGGCAAGTCCGTGGACCGCAACGGCGTGCGGATCACCGACTACACGACGGGTCCGGTGATCTGGGGCGAGCCCGGCACGAACGGCCAGCACGCGTTCTATCAGCTCATCCATCAGGGAACTCGCCTGATCCCGTGTGACTTCATCGCGTCGATCGAGACCCACAACCCCCTCGGGAATCATCATCCGATCCTGCTCGCGAACTTCTTCGCGCAGACCGAGGCGCTGATGCGCGGCAAGACGCCTGAAGAAGCGCGAGCGGAGCTGGTGGCCGCGAACATGTCCGCGGAGCGGATCGAGAAGCTCGTGCCGCACAAGACGTTCACCGGCAATCGGCCGACCACGTCGATCCTCGTCGACAAGATCACGCCGCGCCGACTCGGGTCGCTGGTCGCCATGTACGAGCACAAGATCTTCGTCCAGGGCATCGTCTGGAACATCTACAGCTTCGATCAGTGGGGCGTGGAGCTCGGCAAGCAGCTCGCCTCGGCGATCTTCCCCGAGCTCGCGGGCGCGGCGCCGGTGACCTCGCACGACGCGTCGACCAACGGCCTCATCAACCGATACAAGGCGAACCGCCGGAACGGGTAGAAACGCGTCACTCCGGAGTGTGTACGAAGCGCCGTGGTGCGATCGTCGCTGCGATGCAGCTCGGAATGATCGGTCTCGGAAGAATGGGCGCGAACATGGTGCGCCGCCTCATGCGCGGTGGCCACGAGTGCGTGGTGTTCGATCGCAGCGCGGACGCCGTGAAGCAAATGGTCGGCGAAGGTGCCAAGGGCACCGACTCGCTCCAGGCGCTGGTGAAATCGCTCAGCGCGCCGCGTGCGGTGTGGATCATGGTGCCGGCCGGCGGACCGACGGAGTCCACCGTGACCGCGCTCGCCGAGCTCCTCGAGCCGGGCGACACGATCGTCGACGGCGGCAACTCGATGTTCAAGGACGACGTGCGGCGGGGCCAGATGCTCGCCCCGAAGAAGATCTCGTACGTCGATGCCGGCACGAGCGGCGGCGTGTTCGGTCTCGAGCGTGGCTACTGCTTGATGATCGGTGGCGCGAAAGAAGCCGTGACGCGGCTCGACCCGATCTTCAAGACGCTGGCGCCGGGCACTGGATCGGTCGAGAAGACGCCGAACCGGAAGACGACCGGCACCGCGGAGGACGGCTATCTGCACTGCGGCCCGACCGGCGCGGGCCACTTCGTCAAGATGGTCCACAACGGCATCGAGTACGGGATCATGCAGGCCCTCGCGGAGGGCTTCGACATCATGAAGGGCGCCGCGAATCCAACGGTGGCCGAGGAGCACCGGTTCACGCTGCCGGTCGAGGAGATCGCCGAGGTCTGGCGGCGGGGCAGCGTGCTCAGCTCGTGGCTCGTCGATCTGACGGCGAACGCACTCGCCGAGGATGCTGCGCTCGGAAAGTTCGAGGGCTACGTTCCGGACTCCGGCGAAGGCCGCTGGACCGTGATGGCCGCTGTCGAGGAGGCGGTGCCCGCCGACGTGATCACCGCGGCGCTGTACACGCGGTTCCGTTCGCGCATGGAGAGCTCGTTCGCCGAGAAGCTGCTGTCGGCGATGCGCGCACAGTTCGGCGGACACTCCGAACGTCCCAAGTGATCGGATGAGTATTGTCGCGATCCGCCGGTTCGCCGATCTCGATGCGCTGAGCCGCGCCGCCGTGGAAGACCTCGCTGCGATCGCGCGCGAGGCGGTTAGTGCGCGAGGTGCGTGTCACGTCGCGCTCTCGGGTGGCTCGACGCCGAAGCGGTTGTTTCAGCTGCTCGCCTCGCTCGGCCGTGACGCCCTGCCGTGGGATCAGATCGTGCTGTGGTGGGGCGACGAGCGTGCGGTGGGGCCCGAGCACGCGGACTCGAACTACCGGATGGCGCGCGAGACGTTGATCGATCCGCTCGCGCTGACCCGCGTCCATCGCATCGAGGCAGAGCGTCCGCCCACCGAGGCAGCAGCAGCCTACGAGGCGGCGCTCGTCGCAGCCCTCGGCGAACCACCGGTGCTCGACCTCGTGTGGCTCGGGATGGGCCCGGATGGACACACCGCGTCGCTGTTTCCCGGCAGTGTCGCGCTGACCGAGGGGCGCCGGTTCGTCGTCGCGAACCCTGTCGATTCGCCCCTGACCAAGGGCCCGACGACCCGGATCACGCTGACCGCACCCGCGATCAATGCGGCACACCACGTGCGATTTCTCGTCGCGGGCGCCGACAAGGCCGAGACGCTGGCCGCCGTGATCGCCGGTCCGCGGCGCCCCGCCACGTATCCCTCCCAGATGATCTCGTCGCACGACCTCGTGTGGTTCGTCGACGAGACTGCCGCGTCGCGACTTCACCCGAAAGACGAACCGAGATGAGCCGCAGCAACCTCACCCAGCCACCGCCCATGGATACCTCGTCCGTCATCGGCGAGATCCTCGACGATACGCCGCAGAAGCGGCGCCGCCCGGATGCCACGGCGATCGTGATCTTCGGTGCCACCGGTGATCTGACGGGGCGCAAGCTCGCCCCCGCGCTGTTCAACATGATGCTCGACCGCGCGCTGACCGAGCCGACCACGATCATCGGCGTCAGCCGCGGCGAGATGACGAACGCGCAGTTCGCGACGAAGCTCGAAGGTCCGGTTCGCGAGCATTCCCGGCAGAAGGTCGAGGTGCCGGCGTGGGACAAGTTCGCCGGAATGCTCGACTTCGTCGGCGGCGAGTTCGCGGACGACTCGACGTACGTGAAGCTGAAGGCGCGGCTCGAGGCCTCGAAGACGAAGGGCACGAAGGGCAACCGCGTGTTCTATCTGTCGACGCCTCCGTCGCAGTTCCCCATCATCCTCGAGAAGCTGCACAAGCACGAGCTGATCGAGCGCGCCCAGCAGCGCGGCGTCAGCGCCTCGTGCCGCGTGATCGTGGAGAAGCCGTTCGGCCATGACCTCGCGAGCGCGCGCGCACTCAACGAGATGGTCGGCACGTATCTGACCGAGTCGCAGATCTACCGGATCGATCACTACCTCGGAAAAGAGACGGTCCAGAACATCCTCGTGCTGCGGTTCGGCAACTCGATCTTCGAGCCGCTATGGAACCGCAACCACATCGACTACGTCGAGATCACCGCCGCCGAGTCGATCGGCATCGAGGGCCGCGGCGCGTTCTACGAGGCGACCGGCGTGGTCCGCGACATCATCCAGAACCACCTCCTCCAGGTGATGTCGCTGGTGACGATGGAGGTCCCGGCCTCGTTCTCCGCCGATGACATTCGCGACGAGAAATCGCAGGTCCTGCGCTCGGTGCGCAACCTGACCCTCAACGAGGTCGCGAATGATTGCGTGCGTGGCCAGTACAAGGGCTATCGCGAAGAGCCCGGGGTGGCGCCCGGATCGCAGACCCCGACGTATGCGGCGATGAAGCTGATGATCGATAGCTGGCGCTGGCAGGGGGTGCCGTTCTATCTGCGGGCAGGCAAGAAGATGAAGGAGCGGCTCACCGAGGTGAGCATTCACTTCAAGAGCGTGCCGCTCGTGCTGTTCAAGGAGGAGGCCGCCGGCAGCGTGCTGCAGCCCGCCGTGCTCACGCTGCGGATCCAGCCGCACGAGGGCATCTCGCTGCGGTTCGTGGCGAAGGTCCCCGGCGAGAACATCTCCGTCGGCAACGTGCTCATGACGATGAGCTACGCCGATGCATTCAAGCGCCCGATCTCGGAGGCGTACGAACGCCTGCTGCTCGATTGCATGCGCGGCGATGCCACGCTGTTCAACCGCCGCGACTCTGTCGATCGTGCATGGGAGCTGATCCAGCCGGTCCTGCAGGTGTGGGAGGCGACGCCCGGCGTAGATCTCTACGATGCGGGCACCGCCGGACCAGCATCCGCCGAAGATCTGATGAAGCGCGATGGCCGCGTGTGGCGCGAGCTTGTCGCCACGCCCGAAGGCTGATGCATCCACTCCTCTACGAAGCGTTCGCGCGCGTGTGGCTCGCCGAGAGCGGCGCGCGATCGCTCGCGGACATCCCCGACGCGGCCCTCGACCGTCTATCGGCCTCCGGCTTCGATCATCTGTGGCTGATGGGCGTGTGGACGATCGGAACCATCGGCCCGGAGATCGCGCGCCATCACGAGGGCGTCGGCAAGGGCCTCGACGTGATGTTGCCGGGGTGGACCGGCGCCGACGTGGTCGGATCTCCGTACGCGATCGCGCGCTACGAAGTGGATCCGGCACTCGGCGGCGACGCGGCCCTCGCCACCCTGCGGACGCGGCTCGCAGCGCGCGGCATCCGCTTGATCCTCGACTTCGTCCCGAACCATACGGCGCGCGATCACCACTGGACCCACGAATCGCCAGAGCTCTACGTGCACGAGCCCGACGGGACGATCGCGTGCGGCAAGGATCCGTACTTTCCTGCGTGGACGGATACCGCACAGCTCGATCACCGTGTGACCGGCACGCGCGAGCGACTGATCGCCACGCTCCTCGAGATCGCCGACCGCGCCGATGGCGTGCGCTGCGACATGAGCATGCTCGTGCTGCCAGAGATCTTCGCGCGCACGTGGGCACACCTGCCGCCGGCGCCGCATCAGACACTCGCAACCGGTGAGTTCTGGGCCGCCGCGCTCCACGCGGTGCGCGCCCGGCACCCGGAGTTCACCTTCCTCGCCGAGGCGTACTGGGAGCTCGAAGGCCGCCTCCAGCGCCTCGGCTTCGACTTCACGTACGACAAGGCACTCTACGACCACCTGATCCACGGCGATGCCGCTGCGATCCGCGCCCACCTGGCCCTGGATCCCGAGTACCAGGTGCGCTCGGTGCGGTTCGTCGAGAACCACGACGAGGCGCGCATCGCACACGAGCTGTCGCCCGCACGCCGCGCCGCCGCGCTCGTGATCGCGATGACCGTGCCGGGCATGCGGTTCATCCATGACGGGCAGGTCGAAGGGCGGCGGATCCGCACGTCGGTTCATCTCGGAAAGCGCGTCACCGAGGTACCCGAGCCAGCGGCGATCGCGCTGCACACCACACTGTTCGAGCTGCTCCGCCTTCCGGCGCTGCGGGAGGGTGCGTTTCGCCTCCTCGCCGCCACGGGATCGATCGTGGCGCATCGCTGGGAGCACCGCCACGGGTCGGTGATCGTCGCCGTCAACTATGGGGGTACCGAGGCTGCGGGCGCGTTCCCCGTCGAGCTGCACGGGATCGAGGATCGCATCGTGGTGCTGCACGACCGGATGAGCGGCATGGACTACGCCCGCGATGGCTCGGAGCTGGTCGATCCGGCGCGGGGCCTGTTCGTGAAGCTCGCTCCGTGGCAGGCCCATGTCTTCGAGGTGCGTTAGCGCTATCATCGGCGCGTGGACGACCTGTCCAAGCCGCCCACACGCCGCGACTCTCTCGATGCGATCTTGCGCGAGGCCGTCGCCGCTCCCTCGGTGCTCGTCCCCGACGTCGTGATCGGCGAGCACTATCAGATCGAGCGCGTGCTCGGCATGGGCGGCATGGGTACGGTGTATCTCGCCCGCGACCTCGACCTGGGTCGCGCCGTGGCGATCAAGGTGCATCGCATCGCGACAGACTCGTCACGCCTGCATCGCGAAGCCGTCGCCATGGCGCGCCTGGCCCATCCGAACGTAGTCACGGTGTTCGAGGTCGGCGACCACGAAGGTCACCCGTTCGTCGCGATGGAGTACATCGAAGGTGACACGCTCCGCGCGTGGTCCGCAGCGGGCGCGCGAACGGGCGCCGAGATCCTCGACGTGCTGTTGGCCGCCGGGAGCGGGCTCGCCGCCGCGCACGATGCCGAGCTCGTGCATCGCGACGTCAAGCCCGACAACATCCTGATCGGTCGCGACGGGCGCGTGCGGATCGGCGACTTCGGACTCGCGCAAGCGATCGATGACGCCCCGGGGAGCGGCGTCGTCGTCGGGACGCCCGGCTACATGCCGCCCGAGCAACTCGATGGCGGGACCGTCGACGCGCGCAGCGATCAGTTCGCGTTCTGCGTGGCCGCATGGGAGGTGTTGTGCGGCGCGCGGCCATTCGATGGCGACGACACGCTCGCACTGCGCGCCGCGATCGAGCGCGGATCTCCAGCACCCCCACGCCGCTCCGTTCCCGCGAAGCTGCGTCAGGTCCTGCTGCGCGGCCTCGCGTTCGATCCGGCGAAGCGCTGGGCATCGGTGCCGGCGTTGCTCCGCGCATTGCGCTCGGCCCGTCGTCGCCGCCGCGTGATGATCGGCGTCCTCACCGCACTCGCCATCGCCGCCCCCATCGTCACGTGGGCCGCGTGGCCTGGACCCGATCCCGTGCTCGCCTGCGAGACTCGCGCGAGCACGCTCGAGCTCGTGGTCCCACCTGCGTCGGCAGCGGCCCTCGTCGCCACGCTACGGTCCCTCGACACGGCGGGCGGCTCGCGATCGAACGCGCTCGCGGCGGCGCTCGCCGGTCAGTACGCGCGCGCGGTCGCCGTGACCGATACGGCCTGCCGCGCCGAAGCCACGCACAAATGGTCGGCGGAGATGGTCGCCGCGAGCCGCGAGTGCGCGCTCGATCACGCGACCACCGTGCGCGAGATCCTCGCGAGCGTACCGCCGACGCGTGGCACGGCCCCCGATCTCCTCATGGTCGCGCTGGCTCTTCCACCGGTCGACCCGTGCGCGGATCCACGCGTCCTCGCAGGCTGGCGACTCGCGCCCGACCCGCAGCAACTCGCACAGGTGATCGAAATGCGCGCCCAGATCGAGCGCGCGATCGCACAGCTCTTGACGGGGCATGTCGCGGAGGCACGCAGGCTCGCGAATGCGATCGCGGCCGCTCCGATCACCGCCGATCGCGCGGTCCACGGGCGGTCCGAGCTGTTGCGCGGCTTGATCGAGGTCGCCGAAGGCGACTACGCCGGCGCCGAGCGAACATTCGCGGCGGCCTATCTCGTCGCGCGCTCCAGCGAGGATGCGTCGCTCGCGCTGCGGCTCGTGTCCCAGCTGATCTACGTCTCGACGGGCCTGCGCCGCGATCCCGTGGCGGGGGAACGCTGGGTCACCGAAGGACTCGCGGATGCGAAGCGCGAGCAAGGTCGATTCGCCGGCGACGCCGCGGACGTCTACTCGGCCGCCGCGTCCGCAGCCATCCTCGCGGGCGATAGTGCGAAGGCAATCGAGCTCAGCGAGATCGCGGAGACGCTCCTGCGGGGGCAGAACCCCCGCATCCACGCGCGCGCGAACTCCATCCGCGCCGCTGCGCTCGCAGACCTCGGCCGCACCGCCGAGGCGATCGAGGCCTCGGACCGTGATCTTCGGACCCTCCGGCGGTGGTTCGGAGCCCGCCACCCCGAGGTTGCTGCGGCGCTCGGCGATCGCGCCGCGCTCATGCTCGATGCGGGTCGCGCCGCCGATGCGAAGGCGGCCGTGGCCGAGGCCGTGTCGATCATGGACGAGGCGCGCGAGACCCATAGCCCGAACGTCACCGCGATGCAGATGACCGTGGGTGCCACGTTGCTCGCGGTCGATGATCCCGCGGGAGCGAAGTTCCTCGAGCTCGCGCGCACCGCACGCGTGGCCGAGTTCGGCGAAGACCACCCCGACGTCGCCCTGATCGACAGCAACCTCGCCCTCGTCTATCTCGACGCCGGCGAAACCGCGCGCGCGCTGACCACGCTGCGCCACGCGATCGCGGTGCAAGAGCGCGTGCTCGGCCCCGAGCACCTCGAGCTCGCGGTCGCCCTCTACAACCTCGCCGTCGCCGAGCGCAGCAGCAAGAACTACGTCGCGGCGGCTGCGACCGCCCGCCGCGCCGTCGCGATCTATGACAAGCACCAGCACGGTGCGAGCCGCCACATCCTCTCGCTCGATCTCGTCGCCGAGATCGAGAACCTCGGCGGCCACCCCGATCTCGCGCTCGCCTCCACCGAGGCGGCGGCCGCGCTCCCACCTGTCGCCGACGAGCCGCAGGCGCTCGCGTGGGGCCAGCTCGAAGGCGCGCGGGCGCTGATCTCCCTGCGCCGCGAGCTGCCGCGCGCGAAGCAGCTCCTCACCGCGGCCCGCGCCGGCTACGCGCTCGCCAACATGGACGCACGCGTCGCCGAGGTCGAAGCGCTGCGCGCGAAGCTGCCGTGACGGTGTAGGCTACGCGCGATGTCCAGCGAGCTCGAAGCAGAGCTGCGTAGTCACGTCACAGCGGGTGACATCGATCTCGCGACCTCCCGCGCCGTCGGCGCGTACGGCCCCGAGCTGCTCGGCTTTCTCCGGGCGATCGCGAAGAGCGACGACCTCGCCGCCGACGCCTTCGCGATCGCCTCCGAGCAGCTGTGGACGAACCTCGCGAAGTTTCGGTGGGAGGCGCAGGTCCGCACGTGGTTCTACCAGCTCGGCCGTAACGCCTTGCATCAGCTCCGCACTGATCCCCGGCGCCGCTCGGACCGCAACCTCCCGCTCTCCCTGATCACCAGCATCAAGGAGGTGCGTCGCGAGACGACGCCGATGCACCAGCGGACCACCGGCAAGCTGGCGCTGCGCGAGCTGCGCGAGTCGCTCGCCCCCGAGGACCACGAGCTACTCATCCTCCGGCTCGATCGCAACATGTCGTGGAAGGACATCGCGCGCGCATTCGGCTCCGAAGGCAGCGTGGTCGCGACGCACGCCGCGGCCCTGCGCAAACGGTTCGAACGGGTCAAGGAACAGCTCCGCGAGCTGGCGACCGAGCGCGGCCTGATCCCCGAGGACTAGCTCGGATTGCCTCGCAGCTCGATCGCGCGATCGACGAGCTTCACGAACTCCTTCCGCTCGTCGCTCTGGCCCGCGGTGCGAACGGCGAACGCGCGCAGCGTCGCGAGGTCCCATCGCCGGGCGTCCGCGCCGTTGCGCAGCACGTCCGCGAAGCCCGCCACCGCGAACGAGAACTGGAAGTCATCCGGTGCATCCGCGAAGCGCCCGAAGATGTCGGCGCTGCTCAGCGGGAATTCGGCCTCCGTCGCCGTGGTGCCGGTCGGCGTCTTGTGACGAATGCGGATGGCCGCGAGCGGCTCGGTGCCGAGCGTCTTCGCGAGCTCGAGCTCGTAAAGCGCGGTGACCTGATGACCAGCGCCGATCTCGCCCGCGTCGACCCGATCGTTCCGGAAGTCCGCGTCGGCGATGTCGCGGTTTTCGTAGCCGATCAGCCGGTAGCGCTTGACCTGCGTGGCATCGAAGTCGACCTGCAGCTTGACGTCCTTCGCGACCACCTCGAGCGTCGAGCCGAGCTGCTCCTGGAACACGCGCTTCGCCTGGCTGAGACCATCGATGTAGAAGTTGTTGCCGTTCCCCTTGTCGGCGAGCTGCTCCATCAGCTCGTCCTTGTAGTTGCCCATCCCGAAGCCGATCGTCGACAGCATGACGCCCTCTTTGACCTTGGATTGGATGGTCGCCAGGATCGCCTCGTGGCTCGTCCGACCGACGTTCGCGTCGCCATCGGAGAGGACGATCACGCGCGACACGGTATTGGGGCGTAGTCCCTTCTCCGCCTGCGCGTAGGCGAGAGCGATGCCATCACCCATCGCGGTCCCGCCCCCCGAGGTGAGATCCTCGATCGCATCGACGATCGCGCGCTTGTTGTCCAGCTTCGTCGGTGGCAGCACCACGCGCGTGTTGCCCGCGTAGGTGACGAGCGAGACCGTATCGTTGTCGGTGAGGTTGTCGACGAGGATGCGCAGCGATCGCTTCGCGAGATCGAGCTTGTCGGCCGAGGCCATGGAGCCCGAGACATCGACGAGGAACACGAGGTTCGCCGGCTTGCGCTCGGTGATGCTGAGCGCCTTCGTGCTGACGCCGACGCGGAGCAACCGCTTCGCCGGATCGAACGGCGACGGCGCGAGCTGCGTGGTCACGGAGAACGGCGACCCCGCAACCGGCGCCGGGTACGCGTAGTGAAAGTAGTTGACCATCTCCTCGACGCGTACCGATGCCGCCGGCGGCAGCTCGCCCTCGAGCAGCTTGCGGCGGGCGATCGTGTACGACGCGGTGTCCACGTCGGCAGCAAACGTGGACAGCCGGTCCTTCGCCGCATCGGTCCAGCCGTTCGCCGCGTACTTCCGATACGCCTCGTCGGAGCTCGGACCATCGATCCCGCCGAGGACGCCCCAGGTGTGGCCCCGGCCCTTGTAGCCCATCTTCCCCTCCTCGAGCGCCATGGCGGTGCCGCCGCCCGCGCCCTCGGCGCCGTCGAAGCCGGAGCTGACGTCCTCGTTGCTGGACAGGTCGATGTTGGGCTCCTCCTTGGCCTTGCACGAGCTCGCGAGGACGAGGGTCAACAGGCAGCGGGCGAGCGTCTTCTGCATGTTTCCAGCGACACCGACTCCTCGTCGAAAGTTTCGTGGAACTCCGAACGGCGTTTTGCTGTCACACGAGGAATTCACCCTGGCTCGGGTATGGTTCGTCGCGCATGACGAACCGGAGGGTCGTGGTTTTCGTGGTCGTGGTCGCGGCTGCGATCGCGGGTGGCTGGTGGTGGAAGACGCATCGCGGCGGTGCGACCACTGCGACGTCGACGGTGACGCAGCCGCAGGGCGGCTCCGGCAGTGGCGCGACGACGACCGCGGGTAGTGCCACTTCGGCAGCGCCCGCAGCGCCGGCGAAGGCCACGATCAAGGTCACCGACGCGACCGGCCCGATCGCCGACGCAAGCGTGCGCCTCGCACCCGACGAGGGCGACGTGATCGTCGTGAAGACCGGCGCCGATGGCATCGCGCGCGCGGAGCAGCTCGCGCCGGGCGAATGGCGCGTCAGTGCGTCTGCACCGGGACACGAGCCGGCATCGCTCGACGCGCAGACGTTCGCCGCGGGCGCGGCGGTCGACCTCGCGCTCACGCTCGTGGTCGGCGGCAGGAACCTCACGGGCGTCGTCACCGATGCCACGGGCGGTCCCGTGGCCGGCGCGCGGATCGATGCAGCACGGCTCGGCGGCATGATGCGGCCCGGGAGAGCGGTCGCGACCACGCTGACCGGCGCGGATGGTCGCTACGCGCTCTCCGTCGCCGAAGGTCAGATCATGGTCGAGGTCGCGAGCGCTGATTACGCCGCGCAGTCGCGCTACGTCGAGGTCGGTCCCACCGGCGCCACTGCGGACTTTCAGCTCGTGCCGGGCGGAGCGATCGAAGGCATCGTGCGCGACGCGCAGACCAAGCAAGTCGTCGCCGGCGCGTACGTCGAAGGGCGGCGCGATGGCGGCGGCATGCTCGCGCTCGCCGAGGGCGGCAGGCGCATCACGAAGAGCGGACCCGACGGGCGGTTTCGCCTGAGCGGTCTGCGCCCCGGATCGTACGAGCTGGGCGCGCGCGCGGAGCTCCGCTCTTCGAAGACGCCGACGATCGTCGGGATCGGCGTCGCGGAGCAGGTCACCGATGTCGAGGTGTTGATCACCGCGGGACCGGTCGTGCGGGGCGTCGTGCTCGACGAGACCAAGACGCCCGTTCCGAACATCTCGATCTCGGCGAACGGCCGGGGCCGCGGCGCCGATGCGAAGACCGACGCGAAGGGCGCGTTCGCGATCAGCGGCCTCGCGGCCGGCCACTACTTCATCATGATCGCCGACGACGCGTACGTCGCGGCAGGGCTGACGCAGTTCGACCTCGCCGACAAGGACGCAACCGGCCTCGAGGTCCACGTGCAGAAGGCGGCGACCATCGTCGGTCACGTCGAGCCACGCCAGCCGTGCGAGATCAGCCACGAGATCGATGAGCGGGGGATGGGCATGACCATGCCGCAGCTCGTCGCACCTGTGACGACCGGCGCCGATGGCGTGTTCCGGCTCGGCCCCGCAGCGCCAGGCAAGACCAAGCTCGTCGCGCGGTGCAGCGGCGGAGATCAGGGCTCGATCGCGATCGCGGTGACCGCGGGCATGCCCGAGGTCGTGTTGCCTGTGAAGCCCGGCGCATCGATCGCAGGCAAGGTCATCGACGGCGACGGCAGGCCGGTCGGCGGCGTGACGGTGATGGGTACGCGCAAGACCGAGACGCAGTCGACGATGATCGTCAACGGCATGGTGACGAGCGGTGTACAGGTGCTGACGTCGAACACCGGGACTTACGTCCTGAGCGCCCTCGAGGCGGGCACGTACACGCTGCGCGTTCTCGATCGTGGCAAGCCGGTACGCCTGCGCGGCAAGCCTGTCGAGGTGGTCCTCGGCACCACCGACAAGAAAACCGGTGTCGAGATCGCGATCGATCGACCCAACGGCGTGATCAAAGGCGTGGTCACCACGCCCGATGGCAAGCCGCTCCCCGACGCATGGGTGTCCGTGCACCAGGATCTCGAGGCGATGGTCGACGGCGTGGTCGATCGCGGCGAGCAACCCGGCGAGTCATCGCAGCGTACGATCACGGTGAGCTCCGATGGCGAGGACGGCAGCGAGTCACAGGGCTATCCGCCGGCGCTCACCGATACGGACGGCCGGTTCTCGATCGCGAACCTCCCGCACGCGAAGTACGAGGTGATCGCGGAGGCGCAGGCCGGGAAGCTGCGCGGTCGGATCGCCAACATCACGCCCGATGCGACGGTCACCATCCAGGCCGCGGGCGTCACGTCGCTATCGGGAACCGTGCACGGCGCGAAGGGCGCTACCCCACTGTTCACCGTCGAGCTCGATGGCCCCACGACCGCTGCGCGTTCGTTCACTGATGGAAAATTCCAGCTCGGCCGTGTGGATCCAGGTGCGTACACGGTGCGTGTGACGTCGACCGACGGAAACGCCGAGGCGAAGGTCGTGGTCCTTCCGGGCCAGCCCGCGACCGTCGATATCTCTCTCGTCGCGAACGCGATCGTCGTCGGGAAGCTCGTCGATCCGCAGGGAAAGGCCCTCGCAGGCGTCGGCGTCGTGCTGATACCCGACAGCGGTGATGGCCAGGTGAAGCTGTCGCTGGAAGGCCCACCTCCGACCAGCGGTCCCGACGGCAGCTTCCGCCTCGAAGCGAAGGCCGGGAAGATGATCCTGCTGGCGATGACGCCGCCGCGCCCGTTCACGAAGCGCGGCCTGACACTCGAGTCTGGCCAGACGCTCGATCTCGGCGCGGTCACCGTCGATCCTGCGGCTCCGCCGAGGTGATAACGTAACGGAGGAATGGATCGTGACCGGTCGCGAGTTCTCGCACTGTTCGTCGCGTACCTCGTCCTGGTGGCGGTGGCGCTGTTCGTCATGAACTGGTTCGTCGCATCGATGCCGTTCGGCACGATGTCGATGGATCTCCGTTCCGCGCAGATCTGTCCGGACACCGGACAGTGCGATAGCTTCTCGCTCAGCGAGATGCGCGGCACGGGATCCTATGCACCGCTCGGCGGCCTCACGTTCTTCGGCACGCTGCTGTTCACGCTGCTGGTCGGCTACCAGGCGATCACGCGGATCGTATCGGGCTTCGCGAGCGAGACGCTCAGCAAGCTAGGCTACGCCGGGGGCATGATCCTGTTCGGGACCGCAGTCGCAGCCGCGTTCCTGTTCGGGCCGCAGGCAAGCTCCCTCGAGCGCGAGATGATGCAGTTCGATGTCACGCGCACAGCGGCGCCGTTCTTGCTGCTGATCGCACTGCTCCTCGGCATCATCGTTCTCTATTACGCCGTCACCCAGCGCAACGCGGAGGGCCTCGGCGAGTACAAGCCGCTGACCGATGTCCCGATCTCCAACAGGACCTCGCAGCCGATCGCGACGCCGAAGCGGCTCACGCTCTCGAGCGAGCTCCCCATACCGAGGCCGAAACGGATCACGCTGTCGAGCGAGCTCGGAGGCAAGACCAAGTCTTCGCCGCCCGCCTCTGCACTGCAGAGCGATACGGGATCCGTCCTCCCCGAACATCTCCGCAAGAGGCTCAACTTTGTGGTGCTGAGCGCCGAGCTCACCCGCGCCGGTATCGACGCGAGACGCGAGGATGGCTCGTCGAAGCTCGTGATGTGGCGGGACGTCGTGGGCATCGTGGCGCGCCGGATGCCGCCCGATCACGACGCGCTGACCTTCCTGGATATCGTCTCCGTCGCCGGCTCGACATTGCGTGTGTTGCCGTGGACGCGGGTGACCGGCGAGGTGATCGGCGGCGAAGGCGATGCATTCACGCGCGCGCTCCTCGAAGCGATGCTCGCCCACTGTCCCGAGGCGAGCCTAGATCCGGCGACCAAGCGCTTCCAGTCGGGCGAGCCCGCCGCGCAGCTCAAGGACGCGACGAAGCTCGCCGCGCACGACGAGAAGCTCGCGTAGAGCGCGGGTCGATCAGAACGCGCGCGACTGTCCGCCGTCGACCGAGATCGTGGCACCGGTGATCCAGCGTGCGCGGGGCGATGCGAGGAACGCCACCACATCTGCGACTTCCTCGACGGTGCCGAACCGGCCCATCGGAATCTCGCGCTCGACCATCGCCGCGATCGCATCGGGATCCGACTTCTGTCGCTTGTCCCAGCCACCGCCGGGAAACAGGATCGATCCGGGCGCCACCGTGTTCACGCGGATGCCGTCCTTCGCGTAGTCGCGGGCCAGCGCCTTCGCGAGCGCGATCACCGCAGCCTTCGCGATGTTGTACCCGGGCGCGCCGCCAGCCTCACGGCCGTAGAGCGACGAGATCATCGTGATCGATCCCCCACCGCGCGCGATCAGGTGCGGCACCGAGCGCTGCGCGATCCGCGACGCGCTCCACAGATTCGCGTCGAACGACTTCGCGAGATCCTCGTCGTCCATCTGCTGCGCGCGACGTCCGAACGACTTGCCGACGTTCGCGATCACCACGTCGATCCCGCCGAGCTTGGAGGCGCAGCCGTCGACGGCCGCATCCGCACCCTCGGCGGTGGACACGTCGGCCTCGATCGTAGCGTGACCGAGCGCGGCCATCTCCGCGAGTCCCTCGGCGCCGCGTGCGATCGCGCAGATCTTCGCGCCCTCGGCAGCGAGCGCGAGCGCGATGCCGCGACCGATCCCGCGCGTGGCACCGCTGACGAGGCAGAGCTTGCCGGCGAGCTGCAGATCCATCAGGGGATCTCCCAGGTGTGGCCCCACAGCGCCTGCCCGCCGTCCATGCGGAGCGTGGAGCCGGTGATGAACTGCGCCGCGGGCGACGCGAGAAACACGATCGACGCGGCGACTTCTTCGACGGTGCCCGCACGCTTGAGCGGCGTCTGCGAGATGCCGCGTTCGAGTAGTTGCGGCGGATACTGCGCCGTGCCCGACGAGATGATGATGCCGGGAGCGATCGCGTTCACGAGGATGCCGAACTGCGCCCACTCCTCCGCGAGGGTCATCGTCATGTTCTCCACGCCCGCGCGCGCCGCGCCCGTGTGCACCATCCCCGGGAAGCCGCGGTAGATGTTCGCGATCACGTTGACGATGCGCCCGCCCTTCTGCGGGATCATCCACTGGTTCGCGACCTCGCGGCAGACGTGGAACGTGCCCACGAGGTTGTTCTTCACGACCGCGAGAAATCCGTTCGGCGAGATGTGCTGCGCCGGAGACGGAAACTGCCCGCCTGCGTTGTTCACCGCGATGTCGATCCGGCCCCACGTCTCGATCACCTGCTTGACGAACGCCTCGACCTGCGCGGGCTCGCGGATATCGCACGGGAGTGCGATGCACGCATCGCCGAGCTCGGCCTTCGCCGCGTCGAGCTTGGCCTGGGTCCGGCCGCAGATCGCGACCTTCGCGCCGATCCGGATCATCTCCCGCGCCGTAGCTAGACCGATGCCCGAACCCCCCCCCGTGATGAGGGCGACCTGACCTGTCAGGACCCCTGGGGCGAACACGCGCTGGCTCTCAGCCGAGGGAGTCTCCATCGCGGCGGAGGGTAAACGATGTGCAGAGATCTGCACATTCCCTACCGGTCCCGATCACTTAGCTCGCATGGCAACTCGGGGAGCCCCCCCCCACCCTGGGAGGGGTGCCCCCCGATCCCACCATGTGGGTTCGTGCGGATTCCGCACTAACCCGCACAAACCCGATGAGTGGCCAGCCAGTGTTGGTCAGGTGGGCTGCGGTACATAGGTTGCACTACCCCAAAGCGTGATGGCCGGGACCACCGCTGCAGGAAACCTGCGTCCTTCCTCGGAAGGCGGAAGCTCGAAGCGCGCTGGGCGCTACGTGCTGGGAGACCTGCTCGGCCGCGGTGGCATGGCCGAGGTGTTCGCGGGCCACGTCATGGGTGACCACGGCTTCCAGAAGCCGGTCGCCATCAAGCGCCTGTTGCCGGAGCTCGCGAACGACAAGGTGTTCGTCGAGCGTCTGATCGGCGAGGCGAAGCTGCTGGTCGGTCTGCAGCACGGCAACATCGTGTCGGTCCTCGACCTCGCCCGCGATGGCGAGGACGTGTTCCTCGTCATGGACTTCGTCGATGGTCCGAGCCTGCGCCAGCTGCTCAAGGCGCGGGGCACTCGCGGTCTGCCGCTGGGCGTCGCGTCCTACATCGTGCAGAGCGCCGCCGCCGGCCTCGAGTTCGCGCATAACCGCGCCGGTGGCGCGATCATCCACGCCGATATCTCGCCGTCGAACCTCCTCCTGACCACGTCGGGCGAAGTTCGCGTCGCCGACTTCGGGATCGCGCGTCGCGAAGGCGGCGCGTTCGGCATCGTCGAGGGCAAGTGGGCGTACATGGCGCCCGAGCAGGCCCGCGGCGAGCCGCTCACCCCGCGCTCCGACGTGTTCGCGCTTGGCGTCGTGCTCTACGAGCTGATCACCGGCGCTCACCCGTTCGGTCGCCAGGTCACCGCCGACGAGCGCGAGAGCGAGCAGATGCGTGTGATTCCGCCGCGCGTGGTGCGCCCGAGCGTCCCGCACGGTCTCGATCAGATCTGCATGCGCGCCCTGTCGCACGACCCGCGCGAGCGGTTCGCGCGGATGCAGCAGATGATCGACGCGATCGTCGAGGAGCGCTTCACGAACCAGTGGCGCGACGGCGCTTCGGATCTCGCGCACGCGATCCGCGAGGTCGTCCCCGCTACGCCGGGTAGCGCCGTTGGTCCGCGCACGATGATCACCGACCGCCCGGTCACGATCGTCACCCGCTCGCTGATCGAGGTCACGCCGCACCGCCGCTCGGCGCCGCGCGTCGTCGAGCGCACCCCTGCCCCGGTGACGATGGAACCCGCGTCCGCGTACTCCACCTCGGCATCGGCGTCGACATCGGAATCCGCGACGGACGACGAGCTCGACGCTGCGGCGACTCCGCCGATGTTCGAGCTCCCCGCCGCGCTTCGCCTTGACGGCCCGGCGATGCCCGCGTTCCGCCTCCCCGATGCCCGCATGCCCGCCGCGGATCTCGCGAGCGTGCACGGCGGCACCGCGCATTCGGTTCATGTTGCCTCGACGCCGGGCGGCGACTCGGTGCACTCGAACAAGTGGCCGATCATCGTGATGTCCGCCGCCGCTGTCCTCGGTGTCATCGCCGCCGTCGTCCTCCAGCTCCGCCCGACCAACGTCGATGCGAAGCCGGCGCCGACCGCGACCGTCGCGCAGGTCGCGAAGGCGACGTCCACCGTGATCATCGAGCCGCCCGCTCCGCCGCCGACGGTTGCGACCGTCGCGCCCACGATCCCCGAGGTCGCGCCGGCTCCCGCACCGCCGGTCCCCGAGACCACGGCGCCGGTCGCCGACGAGCCGGCCTCCAAGCCCCAGGTCCAGGCGCAGCGCGCGAAGATCGTCGCGCCCGTCAGGAAGAAGGAGCCCGGCTTCCTCCGTATCAACGCGTACGGCTGGGCCTACGTGAAGATCGATGGCGGCAACCGCGGCCAGGCCAACACCAAGTACACGCTCGCCCCCGGCAAGCACGTCGTCAAGATGTGGAACGACTCCGGCGCGCAGCAGACCAAGGTCGTCACGATCGAGTCCAACAAGGTGAAGACCATCATGGTCAACCTGCCCGAAGACCTCGTCGAGGAGCAGAACTAGATGCGTCGCGTCGCGCTCTCCACGCTGCTGCTGATGTCAGTCGCCTCCGTCGCCTCGGCGAAGGACGCCGCGGACGAGGACGCGCAGGCCGACGACGAGTCCGGTCTCGTGATCGTCAACGCCACGGCGAAGTTCGGTGACGGCGGCAAGATCGAGAAGCTGCGCAAGGTGCTCGACTCGAAGGGTCTCCTGCACAAGCTGCCGCGCCGCCTCGAGGCCGCGCTCGATGGCCGCGCGGTGCAGATCAGCGACGTCGACGCGATCAAGGAAGCTCTCGGCAACCAGGACTTCGCGGCCGCGCTCAAGATCATCGACGAGGACGAGGGCCGCATCCTGCGCTCCGCGTCGGCCGGAGATCCGCTGCCCGCGCTCGCCGAGCTCAGCGAGTGGCGCGGTCTGATCGCCGTCGCGAAGAACAACGAGGACGAGGCCACGCAGTGGTTCCGCACCGCGTATCGCTTCAACCCCGCGCGCCAGGTCGACAAGCAGGTCGCCTCGCCGGCGGCGCGCAGACTGATCAAGAAGGCGCGCCGCGAGACCGACGAGATCGGTCGCCTCAAGGTCTCCGCCGAGCCCGACACCGCCGAGGTCCAGATCGATGGCGGCAAGCCGCAGCCGAGCGGCACGAAGATCGACCTCAGCGTCGGCATCCACCTCGTCACGATCACGGCCAAGGGCCGCACCAGCTACTCCGAGATGGTCGAGATCAAGGAGGGCAAGACCGAGACGATGCCCATCAACCTCGAGGCGGAGAGCACCGACGACAAGGCCGCGAAGCTCGTCGACGCGACCGTCAGCGCCGCCCCCGGCAAGGCGCGCCTCAAGCAGGCGAACCGACTCGCGCGTGTCACCGGTAACAAGCGGTACCTCGTGCTCGAGGATTCCGGCGACGATCGCGTCACGGTCCGCCTCTACGACGTCGGAGCCGACAAGGTCTCGAAGCCGGTCGACCTTCTCGATACGGCGTCGTCCGCGACGATCATGCGCCTCGTCAACGCGGCGATGGATCCCGACAACATGGTCAACGCGACGCAGGTCACCGTGATCCAGGCCGACCGCAAGCAGCGCTGGTACGAGCGCTGGTACGTGTGGGTCGGGGTTGGCGCCATCGTTGGCGGCGGCATCCTCGGCTACGAGTACATGTCCCGCGAACCCACTTCGATCAGGGGTTTCTAAGATGAAGATCTTCCACCTTCTCGCCCTTGGCGCCTCGATCGTTGCCGGCGGATGTGCCGATCCGGTGATCGAGATGACGCTGCGGATGCCGAACGCGAACCAGATGCCGGCGAACTTCGATCTGTCCTGCGTCACCGCGGTCGACGTGGTCATCGCCGGCAACGACAAGGGCACCGACGGGAGCAATGCAGATCAGAGAACGAGCTGCATCGAGATCGCGAGCGGGCAGAGCTCGTTCGCGTCGCTGCGCGCAGCGATCGCCGGCAAGGTCGATGTCACGCTCCCGGATTCGGGCCTCGCTGCGGTTTCACTGCGCGGTCGCGCGGGCAACTGCGGTGACATCGGCCGCACGTACGAGTCGGTGTTCTACGGTGGCGCCGGATACATTGCGGGCCAGGAGTCGATGACGATTCCGATCGTCGCCAACATCAGCTGCAGCGTGAAGAAGACCTACGCGGCCTCGGCGGTCGATCTGTTGTCGATCGTTCGCACGAAGACCTGCGCGATGTCGTTGCCTCCGCTCGCTCAGCAGCCCGTGCTGTTCGCCGGGAATATCCGCCCGCTGATGATGGGCTCGGAGTTCCCGCTGATGGTGTGGGACGACGGGGAGTCGTTCGTGGCCGCCGACGCCGCGGGCAAGGGTTCGATCGCGTCGTTTTCCGCCGCGGGTACCCCACGGTCGTGCATCGCGATCGGCTTCGACTCCCCCACCAACTGGGGCGGCACGTGCGTGAACCCCGCCGCACCGACGCTGTGCGCGGGACCGAACGAGCTCGAGCTCGCGACCATGGATGATCTGACCGCGTTCGCTTCGATCGATACCGCCCTCGTGAAGCAGTACGGCCAGCCAGTGTACGGCGCCGTGTTCAAGGCGAGCCCCGCTGCGACCCTCACGAAGGCGGTGATCACCGGCGCCACGGTGGAGCTCGAGGATCCGACGCAGGGCAAGGTCGTGTACGTCGACCCTGGCCCGAGCAAGCTCGTTCCGAACGCCGGCACGTCCACCAGCGCGAGCGGCATGTTCATGATCTACCTGAAGGGCGAGCCGACCACCGTGATCGTCAAGTCGGGTGGCGGCCAGCAGCGCTACACCGTGGCCACCGCCCCGGGCGTGCCCAAGACGCTGATCGCGGTTCTGCCGTAGCAGCTACTTCTTTGCGGGAGCGATGCCGCCGGTCTGTGCCGGATCGAACTCGGCCTTCGCAACCGGCAGGCCGCGCAGCACGAGCGTGAGCACCGTCCCGGTCCCGCCGGCGAGGTACGCCCTCGGGAGGAACAGAAAGTAGTTCTTCACCGCGTCCTCGGGGGGGGGCTCGCCGTGCGCCTGCGTCGCCGGATTTCCGGTGCACATGCGCATCTTCTCGCCCGGCTGCAACACGAACCCCGGATCGATGATGCCGAGCAGCGACTTCTTGGCGGAACCGCGGCGCCCCACGGTCATGCCGCATCCGCGGGTGCTGAATGGAGTCTTCCCGTCGTTCTCGAGGATGACCCACTCGGAGTTGAGCACTTCCGCGTTTTCCGCGGCCTTGATCTCGACGAACCGGATGGCCATAGCGGCGCGCAGCATACTGGAGAGCACCGTTGCAATCGCGCCCAAAGCATCGATAATCGCCGCGATGGGCAAAGAGGTGATTCGCGTGGTGGCCGCCGTGATCGATCACGACGGCCGTTACCTGATCACCCAGCGGAACTCGAACGCCGTGCTCCCGGGCCTGTGGGAATTCCCCGGTGGCCGCGTGGAGCCCGAGGAGCAGGAGACCGCCTGCCTCCTCCGCGAGGTCCTGGGGCGGATCGGCGTCGAGGTGATCCTGGGCCCGAAGCTCGGCGAGCACCTGCACGACTACGCCAGCTACCAGGTCCACCTCACGATGTACTCCTGCAAGCTGCCCGCAGAAGCCCGCCCCTACCCGGCGACCGTCGCCGATCTCCGGTGGGTGACCTCGCGCGAATTCCTCGACTACGATTTCCCGCCGGCCGACGAGAAGACGATGTCCAAGCTTCTCGGTCTCGTTCGCAACTGATGCACCTGCGGAGCGTCGGTCTCGCGACAGATGTCGAGCTGGCGGCGACGCGCGGCGTGGTCAGCGATCACGAGAACTATCTCGTGATCTCCACGCCCGACGATCCCACGTACTACTTCGGCAACCTGCTCGTGTTCCCGGCCGCGCCGCAGGTCGGCGAGGTCGGCTACTGGAGCCGGAAGTTCACCGAGGAGCTCGGCAAGGATCCCGCGATCCGCCACATCACGTTCCGGTGGGATGGCATCACCGGTGACCTCGGTGCCGTCGACGAATTGCGTGTCGCCGGATTCACCGTCGAGGTCACCCAGGTGATGACCGCGCGCGCCGTCACCGCACCGCGGGTCGCGATCGAGGTGCGCGCGCTCACCACCGCCGAGGTCGCGCTGACGGCGGAGCTCGAGTACCGCGACGCGGATCGCCACGACGACGTGCATCTCAAGTTCCTCCAGCGCCGCGCGCTGTGGAAGCAGAGCCTGGTCGCCAGCGGCCGCGCGATGTGGTTCGGCGCGTTCGACCGCGGCGATCTGGTCGGCAGCCTCGGGCTCGTCGCGCTCGGCGCACGCGCGCGCTACCAGGACGTCCAGACCGCGGCGACGCATCGCAAGCGCGGGATCGCGAGCGCGTTGCTCGCCGCCGCCGCGCGCGAGGTGCTGCCGTCGATCCAGCAGCTCGTGATCGTCGCCGAGCCGGGAAGCGATGCGGCCCGCGTCTACGAGCGCGCCGGGTTCCGCACGACGGAGCAGGTCGCGTCGGCCTGCCGCTATCCGAAGCTCGGCGGCTAGGGCGCGCACCCGAAACAGTCAGTGTGCGATCTTCGCGATGATGACCGTGAGGAGCAACGCGGCGAAGATCGCGCCCACGAACAGCGCCGCGAGCATCCACTTCGGAATCGCCCGCGCCGGCAGAGCCGCGGCCTCCGCCCAGTTGACCTGCTGCGGATATTGCTGCCCGACGGGCGACATCAGCTGTGCCGCGTGCTGGCCGCTGCTGTCGTGCTGCTGCGGATACGGTTGAGACGGCGGCGCCGGCTGGTACGGCGGCGCCGCCGACGGGCGCAGCGGCTGGTGCTGCTGCGGAGCGTTCATCGGCGGGCCGAACTGCATCGGCGGCGGATTCGTCGGTGGTGGCGCCTGGATCGGCATGTTGCCGCCCGATGCACGCGAGGACGACGGCCCGGCGCTCGGGAAGATGTCGGCGCCGCGCGCGATCTGCGCGCTCATCTCCGCGTTCATCACCGGATAGCCCGCCGGCGGCGAGGTCTGCGACGGGGGCTGGACCGCATTGCGCTGCATCGTCGCCTTGTTCGCATGCGGCGACACGCCGTGGTTCGGATCCACGATCTGCCCGGCGAGCTGCGTGCGCGCCTGCGCCGGATCGAGCGGTTGATCGACCGTTAGCGGTTCCGGATCGCCGATCATCGTCGGCAGATGGGAGAAGTTCGGGAACCCGGCCGGCGGCGTGCCCGGGTGGCTTCCCTGCGCGGACGCGGGTGCTACCACGGGCGCAGCGACCGGTCCCGACGGTGGCGCGGGCAACGGCAGCGGCCCCGACGGCGGCATGATCTGCTTGCCCGGCTGCGCCGGCTGGTTCCTGAGGGCCACCGTGGGCTGGGTCTGCGGCGTGGCGGCGTGCGCCGATTGCGGCCGCGGCGTCTGCGCATCCGGCTTCGCGCGCGGGACCGCCTTCGCGGGCATCGGCGACGGCCGCGCCTCCATCTCCTGCAGGCGCTCGAGGGGGTTCGATTCGATCCGCGTCTTGTCGGCGGGAATCTCGTCGTCGTCGCTCGTGTTGTTGCCGCCGCCGTCATCGAGCCCGGCGATCGCGTTCGAGAGCGAGTGCGAGCTCGGACGGTCGAGCATCATGTCGCCGGTGAGGAGCGAGATCGATTCGTCGTCGTTGTTCTTGCTGCCGCTGATATCGACGGTCTGGTTGCGCTTCTCGTCCTCGGCGGTCCACTGCACGCCGGTGTCGACGGAGAAATCGCGCCCGGAGATCAGCTCGCGCATGCGCGCACCGTGCTCCTCGATCTCCTGCGAGAAGCTGGCGTCGAAGAACCTCGAGACGTCGCCCGGTCCCGAGCCCTTGCCGCGATGGTGGAGGTAACCGAGCAGCGCGTCGCCGAACGCCTCGGCGGTGGGATAGCGATCGTCCTTGTCCTTCGCGAGCGACTTCATGATCAGGTCGTCGAGCGCGGGATCGAGCTCCACGTTCTGCTTCGACGGCGGCTCGACGTGGCAATCGATCACGGCCTGGTAGGTCTCGTACGGTGACGGCCGCTTGAACAGGCGGCGCCCCGTCAGCAGCTCGTGCGCGATCACGCCGAGCGCGAACACGTCCGTGCGCCGATCCACGTTCGCCGCCACGCACTGCTCGGGCGACATGTACGCGAACTTGCCCTTGATGGTGCCGGTCCGCGTCTTGGTCTCGCGCAGCTCAGCCTTCGCGATGCCGAAGTCCACGACCTTGACCACGCCCTCGAAGCTCACCACCAGGTTCTGCGGCGAGATATCGCGGTGGACGATGTTGAGGACCTTGCCGTTGATCGCGCGCTCGTGCGCGTAGTGCAGACCGGCGCACGCCTGCGCCATCATGTTGAGCACCAGCGGCGCGGGCACGCGCCCGCCCGGCAAGCGCTCGCTCGCGCGCCGCACCACCATCGCCAGCGACAAGCCGGCGAGGAACTCCATGACCATGTAGTAGCGATTCTCGTGCTCGCCCAGCTCCATGGTCTGCACGATGTTCGAGTGATCGAGGTGCGCCGCGAGCCGCGCCTCGTCGAGGAACATCTTCACGAACTCCTGGTCGTCCGCGAGGTGGTCGTGCAGACACTTCACCACCACGTACTTCTCGAAGCCCGCGGCTCCGCCGATGCGAGCGAGGTAGATCTCCGCCGTCCCGCCGAGCGCCAGGAGGGCGAGGATCTCGTACTTGCCGAGTCGCTTTCCGAGGAGCGACCCGGCCCCCGCCGGGATGCCGGACATCGGGTTCCATCATACCTTGTCTGTCGCGAAAGCGCGCTCCCGGGCTACACTGGGCGGCCCGTGGCAGTGGAGGTGCGTCCCCGTCGAGGAAGCTTCGAGCTGCGCCTCGCGCACACGTACCAGCGTGCCGTGCGGGCGCGCGCGGAGGCCGAGCAGATGCACGACCTCGCGGCCCATGCCGGCGAGCACGTCCGCGCGCTCGGTGCCGAGCTCGTCGAGCCCCTCGACGCGCCGATGTCGCGGCTCGCGCGCCGGCTCGGGCTCGCGCGCGAGCATGTCGAGCTGCTCTGGGCGGTCGTCGCGTGCTCCGTCGACGGGCGCCTGCTCCCGCACCTCGAGACCCTCGGTGGCGGGCATGCGCGCCGCGGTCTGAGCCTCTCCGTCTATTCGATGCTCGCAGAGCTCGGCGATGGGACCGTCGCCGACCTCGCGCACTGGCTCGCCTCGCCAAATCCTCTGATCGCCGACGGCCTGATCACCGCGACCGAAAAGGTCTCACCCGCCGCGCGTGCCTACGCCGCCTCGGCCCGTCTGGTCAGCGACCTGCGCGGCGAGGATCACGTGATCGATCCGGTGCGCGTCGTCACCGCGCCGAGTGCGCTGCTCCACGACGAGGATCAACGCGCCACCATCCGCGAGATCGCCGCCGCGATGACCCGAAGCGCGCGCCCGATCCTCGTGATCGAGGGACCGATCGGATCCGGCCGCGCCACCGCGTGCGCGCAGGCGGCGAACACCGAGCTCGTCGTCCTCGACCTCTCCCGTCTCCATCCCGACGCGCTCGGCGATGCGCTCGTCGCGCTGCGCCGCGAGAGCGTGCTGCGCGCGCGCACGCCGGTCCTCGCGAACGCCGACCACATGCTCGGCGAGGACGCGCGCGATCAGCGCCGGATGATCGGCGAGCTCGTCGACCGCATCGATGGTCCGCTGTTCGTCACCACGTCGGTCGCGGGCATCGACCTCGGGACCCAGCGCGCGATCGTGCGGATCCCGTGGGATGTCGCCGACACCACGGTCCGCACCGAGCTGTGGACCCGGGCCGTGGCCACGATCGGCGCCACCGTCGACGGCGACCTGACCGCGCTGTCCCACCGCTACCGGGTCGGCCCGGGAGCCATCGAACGTGCGGTGGCGTCGGTGCAGCTCCTCCACCCGCCCGGCACGGCCTTGCGCGAGAACGATCTCGTCCACGGCCTGCGCCACAACATCGCCGAGCGTCTCTCGGGCCTTGCCCAACGTGTCGAGATCACTCAGTCCTGGGCCGATCTGGTCATCGCCGACGACATCCGCGACCTCATCGCGGCGCTGATCGGCCGGATCCGGCACTCCCACCAGGTGCTCGATCAGTGGGGGTACCGACGGAAGATCGCACGTGGTGCGGGCGTACCAGCTCTGTTCTCGGGTCCTCCGGGAACCGGAAAAACCATGGTCGCCGGACTCATCGCCCGCGAGCTCGAGCTCGAGCTCTATCAGGTCGACCTCAGCAAGGTCACCTCGAAGTGGGTCGGCGAGACCGAGAAGAACCTCGGGCGCGTGTTCGACGCCGCCGAGGAGGGCCACGGCCTGCTCCTGTTCGACGAGGCCGACTCGCTGTTCGGCCAGCGCTCGAGCGACGTCCAGGGCGCGAACGATCGCTACGCGAACCTCGAGGTCAACTACCTCCTGCAGCGCGTCGAGGCGTTCGGCGGCATCACCATCCTCACCACGAACCTCGAGACCGCGATCGACACCGCGCTCAAGCGGCGCCTCGCCTCGCACATCGTGTTCGCCGCTCCCGAAGAGGAGGAGCGCGCGCGCCTCTGGGAGCGCCAGACCACGACGGGCGCGTCGCCGATCGATGACGACGTCGATCACGACCAGCTCTCGCGCCTGTTCCCGAAGATGAGCGGCGCGAACATTCGCAACGCGGCCATCTCGGCGGCGTTCCTCGCGGCCGCGGACGGCTCGCCCAAGATCACCCTGGCCCATCTGATCCGCGCTGCCCGCGCGGAGTATCGCAGCATGGGTCATGTCATCTCCGATGCGTCGCTCGGTCGGTTGCCCGGAAGGAGCCTGTGATGTCCAAGGAAGTTCAGCTCAAGCAGCAGATGGAAGCGCTCGAAGCCAAGTCGAATGACGTCGATGTCGACGCCGAGCACGACCCGGAGACATCACGCAAAGCTTCGAACGCGGGCCTCAGCCGCGAGGCCGCCGTGCAGAAAAAGGCCGCGGGCGAAGCGGCCGGTGGCGACATGCAGGCCGTCGCGCAGCAGGGCGTGCGGGGTGGCGGCGCGCCGCTGCCGCACCTCGCTCAGATCCAGGCCTCGTTCGGTCGCCACGACGTGAGCGGCGTCCAGGCGCACACCGGTGGTGACGCCTCGAAGTCGGCTCAAGCGATGGGCGCGCAGGCCTACGCGACCGGGAGCAACGTGGCGTTCGCCGGTGCTCAGCCCGATCTTCACACCGCGGCCCACGAGGCCGCGCACGTCGTGCAGCAACGCGGCGGTGTGCAGCTCAAGGCCGGCGTCGGTGGCGCGGGCGACGCGTACGAGAAGCAGGCCGATCAGGTCGCCGATCGCGTCGTCGCCGGAAAGGGCGCCGAGGATCTGCTCGGCGCGCCGAAGACCAGCGCGGACTCCGGGCAGGAGGCTCCGGTGCAGATGAAGGGCGGAGACAAGGATGCCAAGGAGGAAACGGCACCGACGCCCGAGGAGAAAGCGACTGCATCGAAGACGGCCGATGCGGACAGCCGTGCGGCGCTGTCCAAGTCGATCCTGCTCCTGACGAAGCATCTGCACATGAAGCTGGCCACGATCAAGCAGTACCTGGGCAGCGTCGACGCCGTGCACACCGGTGCTGGTGTCGACGAGGTACTGAAAAACTTCGACGCTGCCATCGACGAGATTTCACACGTTCGAGCTCTGATTGCGGCCGCAAAGCTGCCGGAGAGCGAGAAGGGGTTTCTCTTCGGAGACCTCTTGAAGCTGGACGGCGTGCGCGGGCTCTTTGACATGCACATGGGAAAGATGAAGACCTACGTCGCGACGGCCAACGCGACCCTTCCCGAGGGTGACTTCAAGGCTGCGATCGACGGGTTGTTCGCTGCCGCGGGTGGACCTGGCAGCCCTGAACAGAGCGTGCGTACCGAGCCCTCCGCCGAGGCGCCTGCGATGCAGAACGACGCGATCAAGGCTCACCTCACGGCCGCGATCGATGCGGCAACGTCGGCTGCGATGGGAAATGCTCACGTGGATCGGCTCAAGGTTCATATCCTCGAGATTCACGAGCTCGCTCCGTCGCAGGCACACGGGATGAAGGCTCATCGGGCTGACCTCAAGAAGCTCCTCGACCTCGTCACGAATCTCGAGAAATCTCACCCCGAAGACGCCGAGAAGCTCAGGCAACCACACGCCTTGCTGAAGGCCCTCAACAACCTCGCGCAATGATGGGCGGTGCGTTCGCTCTTGGTGCACTCGCGGCGATCACCGTCGGTGGGTGCAGCGGGTCCTCGCAAGCCCCACCCGCGCAACCGCCGGCGAACGTGACGCCGGCGAGCGATCCGTCGCGCGCCGCCGAATCGGCGCTGCACGACGACACTCCGGTCGACTACGAGCTCCCGTTTGCGGACAAGCACGAGCGGCACGAGCACCGGTTGAACGCTGTCGTGACGGCTTGTGACGCAGGTGACAAGGCATCGTGCTGGAAGGCGATGCAGATCGCGCTCGTGGCCGAGCGGCCGCCCATTCTGGCCCGCGTCATGGCCAACTGTCGCTCGGGCGATCTGCTGAGCTGCCGGGCGCTGCCGTTCTCGGACGAACAGCGCTTCGAGGACGCGCCCGGTGCCACCGGTCGGAGTATGGGTTGCGAGAGGAGGGATCCCGCATGCGACCGAGTCGCGCTGCGCACGGAGTGTGCGACCGGGTTTCCGCAGAGCTGTTTCGCGCTCGCGCGTCTGAAGCCCCCCGAGCCGGATGAGCGAGCACTCCGCGAGCGCCTCACGACCCTCGCGGAGTCCGGTTGCGTCGCGTGGATCCTCCCGGAGTGCAGCTGGGCAACCTCTCCCCCGGCCACGCGACGCATTCACGAGCTCCGGGCCTGCGAGCTCGCCGCCATCTGTGAGCCCTACGCGGTCCGACTGCGCGACGAAGGACAACTGATGGCCGCACGCGATGCCCACGAGCGTGCATGTCAGTACAACGAGAGCGACAGGTACCGTTGCTTCGGCCTCGCCGAGTCCTATCTCGATCATCGCTACCCCGAGCCAGTCGCCGGTCGAGGGCAGGCGCTCCTCGACTGGGTCTGCGAGAAGTTCCAGAAGACGATGGACAAGGGCGCGTCAGTCGTCGACATGCTGCCGCAGTGCAAACGCATGACTCCGCACGACTAGCGCTGCTACTGCAGCTCGCCGCATGCGGAACACCCTTGCAGAGGCGAACAATCACCTTGCCGAACTCTTGAAGTGAATGCGTCCGAACCTGCTGCTCTTCGTGCTTGTAGGTTGCGGGGCCGTGGCGACCAAACCAGCTACGTCCCCGGGCAATCATGCCGGTGCGAATCGTGCCGATGCCGCGCGGCAAGCCGACGAGCTCATCGCTGACGATGCTCCGCTCGACTACGCGCGGTCGCCGTTGACGGCGTCCGATCGTCGATCGAGAGCAAAGCAACTCTATCTCGATGCGTGTGCCGCTGGAGATCCGCGCTCGTGCCGGGTTGCGATGAACTTGGTCTCGGAGCCGGAGGTTCCGCACGTCATCGAAATGGTCGCGGAGAACTGTCGCGCCGGGGACCAGCTCAGTTGCCGTGCGATTCCTCGTGACGAGGACACTGCCCGCTATCCAACGCTGGCGGGCGCGATTGGTCGCAGTTGCTATCTCGAGGACTGTGACTTGACCGCGCTGCAGGTGGAATGCAAGGCGGGGTTTCCACGAAGCTGTCACCGTCGTCGAGGTACAGGCGTGCGTCCTGCCGAGGACAAGGAAAACGACCAGCGCAAGCTCGAGCTATCGATCTCGGGCTGCAAGGCGGGGGTCGCCGAAGAATGTATTGATGCCGGGTACTCTCTCGATCCCGAAGTGTCACTGGGTGCACTACGCCAGCGGTGCCTGCTCGATCGGACGAGTTGCACGGAGCTTGGCGACAAGTTGAAAGAGCTCGGTCGGAAGCTTGAAGCGCGTGACGAGTACGAGCGTGCATGTCAGTACGGAGCAGCACCAGAGGTTTGCTACACGCTCGGAGAGCAGTACCGAACGGGCGTGTTGCCCGAACCGGTGCCCGCTCGCGCCGATTCCATCACGCGCTACGCCTGCGAGGTGCTCGCGAGATCAGCACCCGACGACTTGCTGAAGAACTGGCCTGACTGCCGGGCTGCCAAGCATCCCTGAGCGAATGCTTCTGGCGGGGAGAGGAAGGATCCCGCATGCGACCGAGTCGCACTGCACGAAGGACAAGCAATGGCCGCACGCGACGCCTGGGAGCGTGCATGCCAGTACGACGAGAGCGACAGGTCTCGTTGCCCCGGTCTCGCACAGGCGTATCTCGACCACCGTTACCCGGAGCCAGTCATCGGTCGAGCGCAGGCGAATGACGCCGCACAACTAGTACCGGCGCCCTGAAGTCCGATCCGCATTCCGGAAATACCGCGTCGCGGTCGCTGGTTTAGGCGGGATGGCACGCGGCCCGGACCCAGAGCGTCTGCGAATTCCACGACAGGAGCGCCGGGAGCTGCGGTTGCTGGT
>JBBRBG010000008.1:0-88559 GCA_038206055.1 Haliangiales bacterium | reverse complement strand
CGCGGCAGGTCGCTGTCGACCGCGGGTGGATCTGGATCGTCGTCGTCGAGATCCGCTGCCTCCTGATCGCGAAGCGCTGCCTTCGTCGCCAGTTCTCCAGACTTCTGCTCCGACGATGCTGATTCTGCTGCGGTGCGTAGCCCATCGGCTTGCGCCACCAGCTGGGCCGCACGCGCTTTCGCGGCCTCTCTCTCGAGTGCCTCGCGGTTGGCCTTGATCAGCGCCCGCCGCCCCTCCCGCCGACGAAGCTCGCTCGGGAGGTCGTTGGGCTGTTGCCCTACACCGTGCAGCTTGTCCTCGGCGGCATCCGTGGTCTCCGCCTGCGAGATCAGGGCTTCCACCTCCTGTTTGAGCCGCTCCTCGTCCTTCTGCATCCGCTCGTAACTCATCGCCTTATGCTTGCTCGCGTTCGCCTTCATCTTGGTCCCGTCGATTGCCACGTGACCGAGTTTTACAAGACCCGCTGACATGCACTCGCGCAGCACCTGCTGGAACAGCTCCGCAAATGCCTCGCGATGACGAAGACGAAACTCGTTGATCGTCGTGAAGTGCGGGTGCTCTCCGCCGGCGAGCACTCGAAACGCGACATCCTCGTGGGTCGCACGCTCGATCTTCCTCGACGAGAAATCCCCCGTTGCGTAGCCGTAGACCAGCAACGCCAGCATCATGCGTGGCGCGTAAGAACGCTCTCCTCGCGCGTCCTTGGCCTGCAGCGGCCTCTCGAACGCCGATAGATCCATGTCCGCGAGCAGATCCAGCACGAAGTACGCGAGATGCTCGGTCGGCAGCCAGTCCGACGGCGACGGCGGCAATAGGTACGACTGGTCCGGCGTGTACGGCCGATAGCTCTTCACCCGTCCACTAGATCAAACCCGGATCGATCTGTCGATCCGGAATCGTCCATCTACGCCCTACAGGCTCCTAGGAACGGCTCGCGACATCCTCTCCACCTGGTGCGTTGCGGGATTCGTCGGCAAGCGCGGTTCCAGCTAAGCAGGTCCCGAGTGCCAAACAGCGCTCGCGACTCACAACGACCATCGCAACCGGCATCGCCGTACGATCTGCGGCGTCGCTTCCCGACCGAGCCGATGCCGTACACCCGCGCGAGCTGCTCGTGAGCCGACGACGCGCTGCACCCAAGAGCCTTTGCCGCCGAGTGCACCGACCCGTTCGTAAGATACCTATCAAGTAGTGCGATGTGTTTGCGGAGCGACTCCAGGTTCCGGGTCCATCGGCCGCTATGCATCCGCTCCCTCAGGCCGCGGTCGAGGTCGTCCAGCCGGTGAACGCTTCCAAACTCGGCGAGCATCGACTGGACGATCTGCGGAACCTCTCGTGGACGCGTAGCGACTGGACTCACGCGAATCGCGTCCCCGAACGCGGCCCCACCGATGATCCGCGCGAGTTGTCGTGCATCGCTCGCCGAGAAGATCGCTCGTACGTCGAGCGCCCGATACCAACCAAGCAATCCGCGCACGAGGGCGGGCCCCAGAAGTGTTCCGCGCGTTCGGGCAGGTGGATCCAGCTTCGCGACGTCCACGAATACGGTGCCTTGATGAGCCTGCGACAACAGCGCGCGCTCGGCACCTGCCCCCAGCACAGTGCGCCGGTCGATCGTGAGGAACTCGCGCTCCCACCGTGTCGAAGCTCGATGGATCGAGTGTGCGAGGCGAGCCTGCTCGCATCCTTCAGGCCCAAGGAACACCAGGACGTGCTGCGTCTCGATCTGCCGAACGGCATCCTCGAGTGCGGTGCGCCGCCCGTATCCGACGGAGCGCGCGAGATGCTCGCGTAGCTCGGCGTGCGTGTTCGTGACGTCGAGGAACCGATGGCGCGCCTCGCTCCTCATGGTCGGCTACCTCGCTTCATACATCCGCCTAGATCAAGATCGATGGATCATTCCGCGACGACGCGAACGGGCAGCTTGCGCCGGCCGATCCATTTGTAGAGCGACATCCGCGCCATCCCTAGTCGTGCGGCAGCGCGATTGAGGTTCCCGTCGTCGTGTCGGATGGCGAGCAGTCGTGCCGTGGCCTTCTCGATCTCGGGCAGACTCGCTGACTCGTTCGCGAGCACCCAATCCCGGTCTTCGCGCGTGAACAGGGAAGGCGTGAACCCGAGCTCCGCAACCGCGTCAGCGGCATACTCCTCGACCACACGCGGTAGCTCCGCCGTACGCTGGGCGAGGACGGGGATGGTGATCGGCGAGGAGTCGAACGCCGAGGCCTCCGCCGCGTCTCTCGCACACAACGTGAGATGCACGCGATTGTCCGGGTCCTGTAGCGCGCGCTTGACCGCGTTGAAGTCGTGCGGCGGTCGCTCGGTCCACACGCACAACGTCCCGCGAGTCGCGGGTCCGAGGGCCCGCAGACCTTCGTCGTAGTTCTCGACGTTGCGGACGTTTTCTGGAGTTTGCTTGCGGCGCGGATCGCAGAGTATGAACGGCCGGTCCAGCCCGAGAGCGCGGCGATGCAACGAGCGAGCGATCATCACGAGATCGTCGGCGCCGCAGATCACGAGCGTGGCGCGGTGCGCCGCCCACAAGCGCAGCGAGCGCAACCCAAGATCCACGGCGGCGGTCTGCTCGGTCTTCCAGCCGATGATGCGGCCGAGGAAGCCACGGAGCGCCGCGGAACGTGCGCTCTCTGCGACGAGCACGGTGCCGCCGATCTTGATCTCGAGTCCGGGTTCGAGCGCCGCTTCGTCGCGGCGCACTCCATCGAAGAACGTACCGTTCTTGCTGCCGAGATCGCGAACGTACCAGCGTCCCTCGCGCTCGACGACCGCGGCGTGAGCGCGCGATACCCTCCCCTTCGGGTCAGTGAGCTTGACCCAGCAGGCGTCCGCCGAACCGATGACGCGCCCGTCGGGCGCCGCGGGCGTGAGAGGGTGCATGCGATCGGTCCCCCACGCACGCCGCCTCAGCACCTCATCGGGGATTGCCCAGTCGTCGACAGGAGGATCGGTCTTGGTCGGCCCGCCGTGCGTGGTCACCACGCACCCGCCACGCCCACCACGACTGCCTGATCCTTCGGCTGAACGATCGGCGTGACCGCCGCGCCGCGCCGAGCGAGGAGCCATCCGGCCGCCAGCGAGGTGACGCCCACAGCGCCGAGCGCTACTCCGCCGGCTGCAGTGTCACGGTATTGCGGCTTTGCACCCGTGTCGTCCTCGTCGGTCAGCGCGAGAAATCCGCCCGCCAGGAGGGCGGTCGCGCCGGCCCCGAGCAAGGTCGCCGGCAAGACACCGACGTCGTGGTCGCGGAGCCACAACGCGGTCCCCACGCCGAGCACGGCGCATCCGGCGAGCGTCACGCCGATCGACGCGCGTTTCGGATCCCTGTACGAGAGGCTCGCGACCGGGACCGACGTGGTCGCCGTCGCATAGTAGATCCAGCCACCGATCATCGCAGCGGCGCCCACACCGGTGACGACGGGTCCGACGACCCCGCGCTTGGCGGTCTCCGGCGGATGCCCGACCGCCGCCACGCGCGCATTCTCCACCGCGGCGGGTGCCTCGACCACCACGGCTTCGCCGCGCGTGCCATCTGAGAGATAGCGTGCGAGTTGACGCACCGCCGCCCGCGGGTCCGCCCCCAACACGACCGATGCTCCCGGGCGCGCTTGGTCGCCGTTGGCGGTGTAACGCGTACCGTGTAGCGCCGGCTGTCCGTCGGTTTGCATTCGCTCGACCACGACGATCTCGCCGCGACTCGACCATCCTGCCGCCTCGGCCGCATACGCGGCTTGCCGAGCGTGCTCAGCCTCGGTGGTGAACCCGAAGCCGATCCATGTCGCCGTCGCGAAGAACGCGGAATCGATCGCCCAACGCACCTTGAGAGTCGCATCTTCGTTCGGATGCACGGCCAGCTCGTAGCGCCTGCCCGGCTCCGATCGTGAAGGGACTTGCAGGAACATGTGATAGACGCCGGGAACCGAGTCTGCGAGCGCCGCGCGACCGACTCCGTGCATCTGCGCGTCGATGAAGATCATCACGTGCTCGTCGTCGACCTCCACGAACACCTGGCCGTGCGACTGCGCGTTCGCCTCCTTCGCCATCTTGCGGTGGTATTCGATCGCATCCGGCGAATACTCGTCGCGACCCAGCGGTCGCGAGCGAAACACGCGAATCACTTCGAGCGCCGCGTCGTGGGCCGCATCGAGGCGGCCGCGGTCCGTGGCGCCCTTCGCGAGTTGCCACTCCGTGAGCATCAGCGCCACCATGCCGCGAAACAGCGTGTCGAGGTTCTTGGTGTCGGTCGCGAGGAGCGCTGGATTCTCCCGGTGCGTGGTAAGCCCTCGGCGAAGCGACGTCTCCGCGGCAACAAACTGGCCGCGTGACCACTCGAGATAGCCCTGTTGCAACGGCGCGAGCGCTTCGGTCACCGTGAGCGGCTGGTCGCTCCGCCCCGGTCGCGGCATCCGCGGGCCGAGCGCGTCGGCAACGGCCTCTGGTGTCGCGGCCATGCCTTCCGCCTCGAACTCCGAACGGATCAGCAACGACACGTCGTCCGCCACCGCACGCGGCGGACCGATGCGGGACTCGATCACGGCGAGCTTGCCCCGCGGCTCCGCGCGGGCCCTCGGCAGGTACACGAGCAGGGAGGCAACAACAACGACAAGCACGGCGCGAAGTTTCATCGAGACGACCTCACTTCGAAACTCTCCACGCACTGCGATGCCCGAGACGCGCGCCTCGTGGTGGTGCTGGGATGCCTCATGGCTTGACCTCGTCCGCTCCCAGATCGCACGCACCACTGCTGACCGCCGCATCAGCCCCAGCGGCGGGCGTGCAGTGCGAATCGTCGGGATGACGACCACAGACATCTCGCTTCTGCTCTGGCAGGCCGGCAGGAGAGCGAGGGCAAGTTGCCACCCGCGTAGAGGGCTGGAGAGCCTCATGGTTTGAGTTCGTCCGCTCCCAGATCGCAGGCACCACCCTGCGGTCGCGCTTCCCCGTCGAAGTCGACTCCGGTGCAGGCTCCCGCGGCGCCGACAATGCTCGCCGGACTTCCGGAGGTCAGGTGGTAGTCGAACGGTTGCGCATTTGGCGACTTGAACTGCGGCGTGTTGTCCGAGGCGCTAACCGCAGGCATGTTGTAGGAGTCCTGGTACGTGCACGTGCCGATCGTCTGTACGGTCCCGGCCGTGCCGCCGGTGTTCCGGAAAACGATGTTGTGCGGAGAAACGAAGCCTGGGACGTCGCAGCTGATCCCCCCAGCACTAAGCGAGCCCAGACTCGCCTGATTGTCGATCACCGTGTTGAACTCTACTTTGCTCGCCCCCATCGGCTTGAGCAGCAGGCCCCCCGCCGATGCCGTGATGGTGTTCCCGTTGTGCTGGATGAAGTTGTTCGTAACAACCACGACGCCGGGTGCCGACATCGTCACGCCGGTATCGTTGTTGGTCGACACCGTCGACTGGGACACCGTCAGTGCGCCACCCGCCGCCGAGATTCCTGCGGCCTGATTCATCGACACCGTCGACTGCGACACCGTCAGCATGCCACCCGACGCCGAGATTCCTGCGGCCTGATTCATCGACACCGTCGACTGCGACACCGTCAGGGTGCCACCGAACGCCGAGATCCCAGCGCCCGCGTTTCCCGAGACCTTTGACCGAACGAGCTTGAGGGTCGCCGTGTTTCCGGGCTGCAATGAAATGCCCGGGTTCCCCGCGCCGGAGGCTCCGCCGATCTCGAGGTCGTAAATTTCGACCTGACTCGAGCCGTCGACTCGCAACAGGATTCCGTTGCTCGTATCCGATAACTTCGCGCCAGGCGCCGCGAGGAATGTCACGTTGCGGTTGTTCAGGGAGACCTGCTCGTTCGTCGTGCCGCTCAGCTTCACGTACGCACGATTGGTCGCAAGCGCCTTCGCGACCTTCGTGCACGGAGTCGAACGCGTGCAGCTCGCGTTGTCGGTTCCCGATGGATCCACGTATGCAACGCGCGCTTCGTCCGCGCACGAGCCATCCGGTAGACATGCGTTCGTCGCGCATTGCGTATGCGACGTGCACGCCATGCACTGCGTGTTCACGCATGCGGGCGTCGTTCCCGTACATGCCGCAGGCTCCGCAGACGTGCACTGCACGCACGTCTTGGTCCCGTCGACGTCGCAAACAAGCGGCGCGCACTCCGTGCTCGCCAGGCACGCCTTGGCACCATCGGCCCCTGCGTCGGGAAACTTCGCCTTGCACTGCGCGTCGGACGGGTGGGCCTTGCAGTACTCGGGGTTCAGCTCGCCGCCGAGGAGAGCGTCGCATCCGCTCGCGACCGAGAGCACGCCGAGGCCGAGCAAGATCGGGAGGATCATCGTCGGTCGGGAGCTTCGCACGATCGCTCGACTGCCGCGACGGGAAGGCACGTTCACGGAGTGCGTGTAGCTCAAAACCGACCTGCCAGGCCCGCGACCGCGCCGTGCTCCGCCGGAGCGATCACCGGCGCAGGACCGGGCCCGCGCCACAAGCGGAACGCGCCATATCCAGCGACGGCGACACCCACGACCAGCGCGCCGATACCAATCGGCGTCGCGCGCGTGTACCGGGTCTTGTCGTCCGGCCCGTCCTGCTGTCCCAGGTACAGCGCCGTCACGCCGCCCACGGCGAGAATGCCTCCTCCCGCGACGAACGCTGCCGGCAGGCGCCACCATCCGGTGCGCGCGACCGCTGGCGTGGACACGACGACGCGCTTCCCCTGCTCACCTGCCGCGGATGTCGCGGATTGGAGATCTGCGGTGACGTCAACGGTGCCGCCGTCCGTCGCCTCGAGCTCCCGACGAAACGCTATGCGGCCGGGCTTCTCGATCTGAATGACGTGAAGACCCGGGAACGTCTTGACCGTCATTGGCGTGGCGCCGATCCGCTCGCCGTCGAGCACGATGTCCGCGCCCTGCGGATTCGAGGTCACCGCGATCAGGGTGCGCCCCATGCGCACCGCGAGCTCGTCGAGGAGCTTCTTGCCGAGACTCGTCGCCGCCACCGCGAGCGCATCGTCCGTGCATGGCTCGCACCTTCGTAGTTGCACCAACACCTGTGGCGGCTCAGAGATCGCGAGCCTCCCGGTCAGCACGACGACAAGGCCACCGTCGGTCGCCTGCTGCTTCTCTGCCGTCACGACCAGCGCCCGGCGCGCGCCGCGCTTGGTCAGCGCGGCTGGAAAGCACGACGCAAGATCCGCCGGTCCCCCGCAGCGGAGGAGGTCGTCAATCTCCTTCTTGGTCAGAGGCTTCGATGGCGTCTGCCAGGCTGTCTCGCGGACGAGTGCGTTGATCGTTGCCGTGATCGTCGCCAGGTCGCGCGCCTCGACGGTGCCGCCGATCGCGACTACGCCATCGATGTCCTCGGCATGGGCCTCGCGCAACAGCCCCGCGAGGGTCAAGAACGTCACGAAGAGTCTCGCGTGCATGGTCATCGCCAGTCCCTCTCAATCGTCGTCGTCTTGTTGGGTTGGATCTTCACGGTCAGCGCCTCGTCCTTACCGATGTCGTTGTTTACCAGGCGGATGCGCTGTGCACCGGCAACCATCGTCTGCCGAAATGGCGTGCTCTGGATCCGCTTGCCGTTGATCCAGACGTCCGCCCAGGGGTAAGCGATGATCACCAGCTCACCCAATCCCTTTGGCACGGCCTGGACCGGACGCTGCGTAGGCCTTCCGGGCAAAGGCACAATCGTGCCGGCCACCGATGCGCCTGCGTCGGGAGGTGCGGCATCGATCGGAGACGGCATCGGGGCCGCATCGACGGAAGCAAAGGGAAGCGCCGCGTCGACGGGCGGCGCGGTGGCAGCGCCCACGCTGTCGGCGACCGCAGCGACGCGCGCGTCCTCGTCATGGCCGGCTGACGCTGCGACGACCGGAGCGTCTGGGCCCCGCGCCGCACGATGCCGCTGCGATACGACGAAAACGATCGCGAATGCGGCGAGTGCCGCGCCGAACACGGCCACGACGGTGAGCCACAGCGCCGCGCCTCGCGAGCGCATGGGTGCAATCGACGCAGCTGCTGGCACGACGTGCGGTACGGACTGGCTCGCGGCGCTGCCGAGCGTAGTGGGTACAGCCGTCGAGGTGACCTGCTCGGCCCGCGCCGGTGAAGCGACCGTGGCCAGCGCAGCGGTACGACGTGGCATCTCACCTGGGCGCGGAAACCGAGCGCGAAGAACGCGGACCAGCTCATCGCGGCTATCGAGACGTGCGTCGCGACACCGGAGCAGATCTCCGATCGCCGCCTCCGCCGTCTGGTAGCGCTCCGACGCCTCGCGCCGGAGCAGCTTCATGACCACGGCCTCGACGTCAGGCGGCACGCCAGTCAAGAGCACGCTCGGAAGCGTGATGTCCTTGAACAACACCGAGGCCATGGTCTCGGACATGTTGCCGGTGAACAACGGCGCGCGAGACAGCAGCTCCCACGCCACAATGCCGGCGGCGAATAGATCCGTCCGGCGATCGAGCGCTTCGCCGCGGGCTTGCTCGGGCGCCATGTACGCGGCTTTCCCGCGCACCGTGCCCGTCAACGCGCGTCCGCCGGAATCGGTCGCACGAGAAAGGCCGAAGTCTCCGACTTTGACCTCGCCTTCACGGCTGATCAGCACGTTGTGCGGAGAGACGTCGCGATGGACAAGCCCTTGCCCACCAGTGACCGAGTCGACGCGCCCGTGAGCGTATCCGAGTCCGCGGAGCATCTCGGCCACGATATAGATGATCACCGGGATCGAAAGCGGGCCGGCCTCGACGAGCGCGGCGAGGTCGCACCCGTCCACGTACTCCATGACCAGAAACAGCCGGCCCTGATCGTCCTGGCGGAAGTCGGAGACCGAGACGATGTTGGGGTGCGAGAGACGGGAGGCGATGCGCGCCTCGGCGATGAACATTGACGCGAACGCCGGCTGAGCGGCCAGTTCGGGCAATACGCGCTTGATCGCGACGGGCCGTTCGAAGCCCGCTACACCCACGACCTGCGCAGCGAACACCTCGGCCATCCCGCCGGCACCCAGCTTCTCGCCGAGCACATAGCGAGCGTCCGAGCCCGGGCTGGCCAGGATCACCGGCGCGACGGCGCGGATCGTCTCGAGTTGATGATCCGCCGACAACAGATCGCGCGCATGCTCGTCGATGATTGTGATCCCGTCGGGCGTGACCTCGTCTCCGGGCACCGCCCCGCCGAGGGCGACCACGTACGCGCGCTCGTCCTTTGGTCGCCGGTTCGCGTCCAGGTCAAGCGGCGCAAGGAGCGCGCGCGCGAACGCGTCGCCCATGGTGACTACCCGCCGCCGCGGATCGACCGGTGCCTCGCTCTGCTGCCGCCGATAGATCGCGGTCGGGGTGAGGTTGAAGTAGTCCGAGCGGGTCTCGCCGTCGCGCTGCCACGGGTACCAGCCGCCCGTTGCCATTTCGTACGCCATCACGCCGAGCGAGAATAGATCCGCCGAAGGACCCACGCCCTCGCCGAGTAGCTGCTCGGGGGCCATGTAGCTCGGCGTACCGATCACCGCCCCCGTTTGCGTTCCGGGTCCCGTGGAATGCGTTCCCAGGTGCGCGACGCCGAGATCGAGCAGCATCGGAAACTGCGCATCGCCATTGCGATCGATCAACATCACGTTGTCGGGCTTGACGTCGCGATGGACGATCCCGTGCTCGTGAATCGCGCGCAGCGCGCTCGCGATCTGCGCGATCAGCCGCACGACGGTTCCGGCGGGAAGCGGGCCACTCGCTCCGCTGAACCGCGACAGCGAGCTACCTTCGAGGTACTCCATCACGAGGTAACACACCCCGTCGGCCGTACGGTCTACGTTATAAACGCGGATCAGGTTGCGGTGGCGAACCTTCGCAGCAGCGCGGGCCTCGTCGACGAACCGCGCGACCAGCTCGGGGCGGTGCGCCAGCTCCTCGGCCAGCAGCTTGACCGCCCAGGTGTCGCCCATCAGCACGTGCTCGGCGCGATACACGCTGCCCATGCCGCCCTGGCCGAGCAGCGACACGAGCCGGTAGGACCCGACCTGGCGGCCGATCATACTCATGACGCTGACTGAGCGATCGTGTTCGACATCAGAGGAGGGAGCGGTCGCGAGGAGGACCGACCGAGAGAACGAGTGCGAGTAGGCCGCGGGCCACGGTGGTTCCTTGCTTTGATGCGTCAGAGGTGCGGACGAAGCTCCGACGCGGTGGGAGGGAGCAGCTCCATATCGAAGTATCCAAGGACGTCCCGCACGAGCAGCACATTGCCGTCGGCCTGAGCAAACTGCCATTCGCCTCTGGCCGCTTGCGCAGCAGCGCCCCACTTCTTCGCGCAAACTTCGATGATGTGATCACGCTCGGCCTGCGACTCGTACTCGATTCGCCACGATACACTGGTCACCGGGAGCTTCGCAGCGTTGCTGTCCGGCTGAGACGGGCGATCCGCCGAGACGAGCACCTCCGTCGTGGATTCGCGCGACCACTTGGTTGGCTGCGCCAGGATGGATATGGACCCGTAGCTCAGATCGCCTCTACCGCGGTATTTCGCGCTCGCGTCCCCGAGCGGCATGCCGAGGACACCCGTTGGGATCGCCGCAATCGCACGACCGTCGCCGAGCCAGCGATCGACTGGCGTGTAGCTGTCGAATGTCACGTCCACATGCGATTCGCGATCGAACGACTCAACCGGGATGCGTGCTCGCCGCGTGGCTGCCTCGTCGATCCAGAACCGCTTTCCACTACCCAGCACCTTCACGATCTGCCCCTCCCCCCACGCGAGCCTCAAGGCTTCCTCGACGTCCGACGGCACTGACAGGATTGTGTCGAGCACACGCCCGTCAGGCGGCCGAATCACGAGCGACGTATCGGTGAGTGCCCAATCGCTTTCGCTGAGCAGCCAATCGCTTTTCAGCCAGTTAAGCCTCGACGAGGGCACTGTGCGTTCGACCTCCGTCGCGGACATCCCGGCGCGAATGCGAACGAGCACGCCCGGCGGTGTCGCCGGCGTTCCGAAGTAAGCCACGCTAGTGAATGTGAGTGAGCAGTCGGATTGGTCTCGTCGGCCGCGTACTGCCGCTACCCATCCGGTCTGGCGACTGCTCCAGATAGACAGCCGTCCGTCCTGCGTCTTGCCGGGATGGCTCGGTCCCCATGCCGTCTCCAAGGTGCGGTCCAACTCTCCGCAGGTGTCGAGCAGGATGACCACCTGCGCGATCCGGTCGTCCTCCCTGTAGACCTTTGCGCGGGTACCCGTCGGCATCCCCTTCATTGCGAGCACTGAGGTCGTGGGCGTATTCGCCTCGATCAGTAGATCCGGGACCGCCGCCATCGCTTCCGCTGCTGACATGCCGCCGCGGATCCGATCGAGTCCGAACGGTGGCGCGACTGCCGCGGTGAACATCGGGGCTGGGGTTGCGCGCTCCGAGCCGCATGCTCCGACGCAAGCGATGACGGTAAGCGCACGGATCAAAACGTGTGACCTTTCCATGTCTGCCGGCGCTCAGTCTGTTCGAGTCCGGCACCCTCCTCGAAGACGAGGCCCCATCGGTGCAGTTCATCGAAGCGAGCTTCCACCGCTCGTGGGAAGCCTTCAAACGGATGCGTGAATGTGCCTTCCGTGTCAACGGTCACACGTTTGACGCGGTGGTTCTTGACGTAATAGTCGACGTACAGGCGGATTTCGAACTCTTCAGCAGCGTGGTGAATGTTGCCCGCGAGGTCTCCTCCGCTGGGCGGAGGACCGAGATACTTCTTACCGAAGTCCTTCAGATCGACATCGCTATACCTGAGCGCCTCCAGCCAGCTTATCGCGAGGTCCTCCCTTCCCCACCGTGCAGCCATGGACGCCTCGGTCAGTTGATCGAGGCTCTTCAGCGTCTCTATCTGGAACTCGCCGGCCTCGCGTCCCTCCGATGCCTCGGAGCGCTTCTCGCCCACGGCCCCAGTCTTCTCGATCGCGTCCACCGCCTTGTCCATGGGCTCTAGTACCCCTTTGCTTAGCCGCTGTACGCCCCCGGCGAAAGCAATGAAGCGCGTCGCAGTGCTGAATTCCGAGAACGCCGCCAGCAATTCCCCTCCTTCCGGAACGAGCTTGAGCGCCGCTAGAAACAGCCCCATTGCGGAGCTGGACGAGCGATTGAACTCGGCAGAGCTCCGGATCTTGAATGCCTCAAAGCCGCGCGCGGCCGCTAGTCCGAGTGCGGTCGCGAGCTCTCCCTGCCGACGGAAGTAGCGCTCGACGTCAAGCAGCGCTTCGACAAAGTGCTTGTTCTCCGGGCGCGCGGTCCCGCCGGCCTGTGACGCCGTCGGAGCGGTGACCGATGCGGAAGTGGTTGCCCCGGTCACTGACGGCTTGGTCGCGTTGGAGGTGGAAGTAGAGGTAGAGGTGGAGGTGGAGCTGGAGGTGGACCCGGCGGACCCGGCAACAAGTCCCGTTGCGGCGGCCGGGCCGGCCGCAGTAGGCGTGCCGGCTGACTGTGGTGGACTCGGGCTCGGTGCTGCCGTGGTCGACGCCGCCGTGACGACAAGCTTATCGCGCAATGCTTGGGCACCACGGAGGGCGCGACGGGCATGGTCGAGCGAACGGCTGCCATCGGGCACACCGAACAACGCTCGCGACAGTTCCTCGGATGCTGCATCCAGTTCTGCCGCGAGCTTGGTTCGCTGCGCGTCATCATTCGGATTCGGTCGAGCAAGCTGATCGTGCGTCTCCTGAACGCGAAGGTCGAGCGCCATCGCGAGATTGTCAACGCGCTTCTCTGCAGCAGACATCTTGTGTTTGGGCTTAGCCCTCGACGGGTCCTTCGAATCATCGTCGTCAGGTTTGTGTCCGGCCTTGCCGTGGTCCTTGTCGATCTTGTCCGGTGCGTCTCCCATATCTCACCTCGTTGTCTGCAAGTTCGTGTCGGTCACCTGGAAGCGATCACTTTCCCCATCGCCTCGTATTCACGCAGAGCAGCCCGAATGAGCCGCTCACTGTTGATTGGTCCATTCTCGTGGGCCGCGAGGAAGGCTGCGCGGAGGACCGCGTTGCGGATGTAGCCGCCGCTCATCTCGAACTGGTCCGCGAGCTTGTCGAGACCGAGCTTGCCGGCGGTGGGCGCATCTTCAGGGATCATCGACTCCCACAAACGCCTTCGCTCCGCGACCTCGGGCAACGGGAATCGCACGTGCAGCGCGAGTCGGCGACGGAACGCTTCGTCCATCGCGATTTCGTGGTTGGTGGTGAGGATGCACACGCCCGAGAACGACTCCATGCGCTGGAGCAGATAGTTGATTTCCTGGTTTGCGTGCCGGTCATTGCTCGACTTGACGTCCGTACGCTTGCCGAACAGCGCGTCGGCTTCGTCGAACAGAAGGATCGCCTGCCCGGCCTCCGCGGCGTCGAACAGAGCGGCGAGGTTCTTCTCGGTCTCACCGATCCACTTCGAGGTGATCTTGCTGAGGTCGACCTGATAGATCGCCGTGTGCAGCTCCTTGGCGATGAGGCTGGCTGCCATGGACTTCCCGGTGCCTGGAGGTCCAGAGAATAGCGCGCAGACCCCGAGGCCCTTTCCAAGCTTGTTCCCGAAGCCCCAGGTCTCGTAGACGCGCGTCCGCTCGGAGATCCGCGCCTTCAACTCGGTGAGGGACTCGAACTGATCCTCCGGCAGGATCAGGCTGGACCACTCCTGTGTTGTTCGCAGTGGCGTCGCGATGTTCGCGATCCGGTCGTCCAGCACGCTCCGCAACGCGGTCTCGATGTGTTGCGGCTCGATCGGGCTACCCGTGGACTGCTCCACCGCTGCAGCGCCGGTCGCCGCGATCATCGCCGGTGCGATCGGATACATCGTCGCAAGGCGGTCGGACTCTCGATCTCCGATGTTTGGCAGAGCGCGTCGCCATAGCTCTCGCCGCTGGACGGCGCTGATCGCCGCGAGGTCCACCCATGTTGGCGGTCGCTTCCACCTTCGTGCGATTGGTTGACTGCTCGTCGCGAGCACCAGCCCCGGGAGCTCTGCTTCGAGGAGACCGAGCAAGTCTCCGGCTTCGGCCAGCCGATCGAGATCGCGGACGAGTGGCACGAGCTGGAGCAACTGGCACTCGCGCGCGATCGCGCGCACCTGCAAAAGGGCGGACTCCGGGTCGCGGCCGAACGCGGTGCCGTGCACCTCGAGTACGTCGAGTCCACGTGTGCCCGCGATCGAAGCCAGCAGCGACCTACGGCCCGACCCAGGACGGCCGAGCGCGATCACGAGTCCGCATCGATCGATCGCGCGAGTCGCATGCCGCACGGCATCGCCCGCGACCTGGAGGTGGCTCGGCGCGCATACCACAGCGCCCAGCGACGCGACCGCTGAAAGCGTGCTGTCGAGAGTCAACATACCGTGCGCGAGCGCGAGCACGCGGCGACTCGCCTTCCATGTCTGGCGGTGTTCAGGAAGTTCGGCTGCGCCCGTGCGGACCATCAGTGCCAAGCGTCGGAGTCCGCCGTCTTCGCAGAGGTCGAGCCAAGCGCTGTGGCTCGACGTTCGGCCATAGACGATGCGGCGCAGGGTGTCGGTTGTAGGATCGGCCGTATCCTCGGTGCCGACATTCCGGATCCATTCGCGCGCCACGGGATCAATGTCGTGTGCGATGAGCGTCCAGAGGATGCGTTCCTCATCGCGGTTGAGATGGAGTCGGTCGCGCACGAGTTGGAGCGGCAGACTGGATTCGGTGACGGCGAGCCGCTCCTCGATTCGTCGCTCGATGAGAGCGAGCTGCCGGGGCCAGACCGAGGCGAGCTGATCGCCGCGGGCTAGGAGGTCACGGTGTGCCGCGGCAGTCCGTGCGCGGAGCTGGACCGCAGCGAGGACGTCGTCGACCAGATCCTCATGCGAGGTGTAGGCCGTGGCGTCCACCGCGATCGTGGGTTCTGCAGGCAAGTTCGAGGACATCGCCGCGAGGACCGCAAGTTCGGCAGCGACGCGAGGTTCCACCACGCGCTGTCCGAAGCTAGATGCGCGCGGCTGCTGGTCGGCGACCGGCGTGCTCCCGGGCTCGGCTGCAGCGTCTCGACCGGAGTCCGCCAGCGGATCAGCCTCCGCCCCTCCCGCTACCAACGTCACCATGGGCTCCCTCGGAGAGTCTCGCGCTTCCCGCGCGAGGCCCTAGCGAATTCGGCTGCATTCCGTCGTGTCGCTTTGCCCTGCGTTGGCGACGAGCGCCGGCGCGCACAAGGTAGCCCTCGATCCCCGCCCGTTTTACTCAAGTCGGTCGTCCTCGTTAGACATCTGGATAGCCGCATCCCGACCTCATACGCTGTCCCGCTCGCGCACTTCCCACGTCGCTGACAAATGCAGACTTGGCCACCAGCCTATTCGAGAAGCTGCGCAGCCTCACCTACGAATTCAGCACGAAGGGTGCGGCGAGCAAGACACAGACGGAGAATTGAGGACTTGAGCTGCAGCGAAATGCTGCACGCCGAGACGATTTCTCGCGCGTCGTCACGATTGCCCGTTGCTCTCACTCCGCATCTGGACGAATAAATGCTCCGTGCTCGTGCTCAGGTTTCACACCGAGATCGAACTCGGCGAATCACTCGATCTCGGATTTACGATGGACGTGACGATTCTCGACGTCCTCGATCATCGAGAACCGAAGCACGTCGGACACGTCACGGTAGGCGTCGTGCCGTCGGATGGCTCCATAGTCGGAGACTTCGACGGCCTCACGAACCTGAGCGTGCGAGCCAACGCGCTGTATATCGAGCGGCTCGACCTCGAGCCTGAATGGCGTGATCGCGGCCTCGAGGATGAGGTGGTTCGCCGCCTCGTCGAGACGATCGGCCGGGCTTGCGCCTTTGCGACGGTCGAGGTGGCAACACCGGATGATGTCTCAGAGTGGGCGCGACGCGGATTTCGCACGCCCCAGGACGCACCGCGTTGTGGTCCGACGTACGCGTGCCTCGATCTGGGAATCCGAAACTGATCCCCGATGCGTGCGAATTCAAAGTTGCCCGAGGTCCAGCGAAGGAGCGACGTGTACCGCAACCCGGACGGAAGCTGGGTCTCCGACTTCGCGCAAGCACATCGCGATGCCCGAAGGGTTGCTCACCGACGTCGCGTATCCCGACCGCATCTGGGGTGGTCCACAACGACGAGCGCCGCGCACTACAAGAGGTCGCGCGGCATCATCATTCTCAGAAGGAGTCGCATGAGGTCAGGTCTGCTAGTTTTCGTTGCCAACGGCGCGCTGGTCGGCCAGCCGTTCTCGACTGGCGTCCGCGACTCCGCGCACAACTCCTCGCACGCCTCGCCGGTGTAGTCGTCTTCACGCGGGCGGCCGCGCGCATACATCGAAACCATCGGCGCCGTCTTCGAGCGCCGCATCTCGCCGGTGAGATCGCTCGCGATGACGCCGAGCAAGAAGCCACAGAGGTCGACCCGGGTCGGATCCCAGATCCGGGCGCCGTCCAGGAACTTCATGACCGCGGCGTGCATCCGGATCGCACCGGTCGGCGAAGACTCGGTCCGGGGGAGGACCTGGTCAGAGAGGCCGGCCGCTCAGTGACGCGGCGTCTTCCGTGCGAGGCGAGAGCGGTCGGCGCTTCAGGCTCGGCGCGCCGCTCATTCGCCCTTGTGCCTTTCTCTCCAGGCATTCTTTGATTTCTTAGCAACCGCTCGGGGAGCCGGTCGATAGGGGCCGCCATGGCCCAAGAAACTCAGATGTCCCCCGAGGTGTGGCTGTTCCTTGCCGCACTGACACTCGCCACCGACCCGGGCTTCGACCCGATGGAAGAACACGGCGAGAACCTTCGCGAGCTGCTCCAACGCGCTGCGCCGGTCGCCAAGGCCTAGCCACGCGTTGACCTCGATCCATGCCGCCGTCGCCGCGGCACTCCACCGATCTCATTTTACGTCAGGAGCAGTACACCGATGAACGAGCACGACGCGCTCCGGCTGGTGGAGCGAATGCGCGCGGCCTTCTCCGCGCAGATGACCAACGACTTGACCGATGAGGTACTCGCATACGCCGCGCGACGTGCACGGTGGATCGAGCGCCAGACCGGGCGGTCTGATCCAGGACTGCCGCGCGAGCTGCTCGACGACGCCATCGGAGACACATACATGGGCACCGTTACCTGGGATCCCACGATCGTCCTGCTCTCGGTGCACCTAAAGTCCGTGATCCGGAGCCGCATCTCGACCGAGCTGGCGCGCGGCGAACGCTTCCCCCACGTCTCGATCGACGGCCGGTTGGAGAATTTCGAGAGCGAGGTTTCCGAGGCGCTGGCGCAGGCCCGACCTGGTGCTGGCCCCGCCGAAACGCAGACCTGCGTCGACATCGTCGTGGCTGCGCTCCGCGAGCTGGCGGGCGATGACGCGGCCCTGGAACGCCTGATCGACGCTTACGCCGACGAATCTACCGAACGACGCGACGTCATGCGTGCGACCGGTATGACAGCGCACGAATATCACAATGCCTACCGGCGCATGCTGCGCCTCGTGGAGCGCCTGTCTACCGACGTGCGCGCAGCCGCGATCACCGCGATGGGATGAAGGGATGACCATGACAACCAAGAATCTCCGGATCTACGAGGCCATCGCGGACGCGGACGCGATGGCGGCCTCGCAGCGACGAGAGCTAAGCCCCAAACAGTTGCGCGAATCGCGGCGCATCTACGAGGGCATCCGGGCCCGCGTCGACGAGTTCGAACGTCACATGTTGGACGTTCCCTCGATCCGGCCGTCGATCCGCGCCATGACGCGCGACGCGATCGTTGCGCGGCTCGCGGAACTAGGCATAGCGCACCCCACTGCTGTGATCGCGCGTCCCGGGTTCCAGGATCTCCCGGAACGTGATCTGCGTACGGCGCTGGAAGCGGCTGAATGCGCGCTTGAGCGGATGAAATGAGTTACGCGTGTTCCGCATCCTGGGCGGAACGTGCCTCAAGGTTGCGTTTCTCGTCGCACCCTCAGTTGTTGACGATCGCCGGCCCACCCCGGCTACCGAGGCTGGCCTCACGAGATACGGGCCGAACCCCGCTTCGGCCGTGCGTCCCGTGTCCCGTGCCCCGGGCCTGCCGTAGCCGGTAGGCGCGATGATCCGGTACGCCTAGCGGTGCAGGCCGCAGGTTGGCGACGCGCCAGCCCGCAGCCGTAAGAGTTTCGGCAACCGATGTCGCGCAACGTGTTAGCGACCTCACGCCGAAGATGAGAATAGCTCCAGTGCAGTCTCGGCGTCGTGCGCCACCTGAGGCTGCATAGGCCCGCAGAACCTCGGCGTGCCGCTCAGCATCCATGATGTGTCGACGATGAGGATGCCTCGACCGTGACCGCCCGGTGCGGTCGTCCCAGCCTCACGACGCAACAACGTGCGCCGATCAATGTCTTGCTTCCGGATCCGCCGGCGAACCGTCGCGGCTGATGCCCAGAGGTGCTCGCTGACATCGATTGCCAATCAAAACGCTCGTGGAAAACGGTCGCAAAACAAAATGGTCCGACGCGCGATCTCGTCAGCCATACCTCTTAGGAGGCGTGAACATGAGCGACCTGGCCTTGGACCCGAACGGCGAACACTTCGAACGTGCCAACGACCTGAACGGGCCGCGCGGGCGGCGCGCCGAAGTTGATGTACGGACCCGGAGGGCACGCGCTGGTGGCCCCCTGGACTCGAATGCGGATGACCTCCCGGAGACCGCAAGCGCGCTCGGGGAATCGGCGAGCGCGCCTCCGACCGGCTCGGGAGGCAAGCCCGAACTCCGGCAGAAGGGGTTGGCGATGGCCCCTGATGCGACACAGAAAGCCTGGCGGACCGAATTCGAGAAGCAATACACCGACGACATGAGGCGCGAGCTCGTGAGGCGAGCAGTCTCACTGACCAAGCGCTACGAGCGGTTCACGCCGCGCCGAAGTACGGACACCGCGATGGATCGGATCCACGCCGCAGTCGCCAAGCTCTACGACGGAGCGAGGATGTGGGATCACACCCGTGTCGATCTGTGCGGCTTCCTGGCGGGCGTGATCGCCAGCGATCTCGCACACGAGCTGCGCCGCTCGAAGGTGGCGCCGCAGACTTCGCTCGATGATCGCAACCGCACGCGTGAGGACGACTACACCGGCGCGGCGTGTGACGAGTCGGGTGCGGAATCGCGCGTGTCGATGGAGGACGGATGGCCGGTTCCGGTCACGGACGAGTCCCCGGATGCGTGGTGTCTCGCGATTGCGCACTTGCGACAGCGCGCCGGCACGGACGCGCTTGTGCTCGCGCTGCTCGGCGCTTACGAGGAGGGCGCGTACCTAAGGTGCGACGTGATGAAGCTCTTGAAGTGGTCCGAGAGCACGTACAAGCGCGCGTATCGGCGCCTCATCGCGCTGACGGACGAAGACGGCCAGCGCGCATGCAGCAATCGATGATCGATGCGGGGCGCTCCCCGCTGGGCGGATCACGGCGCTTACATGCCGGGAACAAATCGCAAGTCGTTGATCTCGATTCGTTTACAAAGTGCTACGGGAAATCGCGCGCACGAATTCATGGGTACGGCCGTTGTCGGAGAGAACAACGAATGTGATCGCGCGTTTGCCGTCGTTTGTGTGCGCTGCGATTTCGTCCGCGACGATGTCGGCTTCACAAGCAGCCGATCGAGCGCGGGGAGGAACGCGCATGATCGAAGTTTCGAGAGGACCGCGCGCGCGATCCCACCGGGGGTGGCGTACCGCTAGCACGGCACACGGTGCTCACGCGTCTCGTTGAGATCCGCCAGCGATCGAAAAGAAGCGGCCACTGTCGATTCTTCGGCCCGGAGGCCGATCTCGTGGGCATACCCAAGTAGAGGCCCACGATCGAATGCCGCGAACGCGGCAGACGACGAGGCCACAAGAGACGGTCGCGCGATGCGCACCGCGAGGAGTCCGTTGATGTCGTCGCTCGCATTCGACAAGCAAGGCAAGCCGTTCACGTTCCTCCGGCGCACGAAGCAGCTGCTTGTGCGGCTGTTCCGCAACCCGAGCGCGCGCGGCACCTGCTGCCAGGTGCTCGACCTCGCCGGCGAACCACTCCACATCGATCCCGAGACCGACTACACGGAGTTCCGCAAGGCGGTCGGTCAGGTGCCCGGCCTCTATCGCCTGGATCAGTGTGACGAGGACGGCAACGAGCTGGAGGACGCGCAGGCCGCGTACGTCTCGATCGATATCGCGCGCAACGCACAGACCGCCGACGGCGGCAGCAGCGACGTGAGCCCGCTCATCATCATCCAGCAGATGGCGGCGACGCAGGCGGAGGTCATGAAGGCGATGGCGGCACAACACGGGGCGCTGATGGCAGCCGCCGCTGAGATTCTTCGCGCGCCCTATCGTCCTGCCCCTCCCCCGCTGCCTGCGCCCGAGCTGCGCAACGCCGATCCGCGCGCCGAGGATGACGATCGCGACGATGAGGAGGACGAAGAGATCGAGGAGCCAGCACCGGAGCATCCGGCCACGGCAGCGCTCCGCATGATCGAGCCGCACCTCCCCCAGCTTGGCGGCTTCCTCTACGAGAAGTTTGCCGAGTTCCTGCGCCACGTCTACAGCAAGAACGCCGCGTCCCCCGCGGCGACGCCCGGCCCGATCCTCGTGTCCGTTCCGATGACCGCTCACGCGGCGCCGGTGCCGGCCGGCGATCCGGAGGGTGTCGCCGCGGGTTGGGGCTCACCGGTACCTTCCGCGCCCGCGCCGACGACGCAGAGCGCCGGCGCGAACCCGCGCGTACGCGACGAGGACGCCGCGACTCTGATCGCGCCCGACGCCGCTGCGCTGGCGACGATCGAAGCTGCGCCCTCGGCGACGGACGCGACGCCCACCACGCCGCCGATTCCGATGCGCGAGCAGTTCGCGCATCTGTCCGTGATCCGCGCGCGACTGTCGCCCACGGAGCAAGCGATCGCCCAGAACACGATCTCGCGCATGGAGCCACAGATGCTCGCGGACTGGCTCGCCGCGCTGTCGGCGATGTCCGTCGATGAAGCGACGGCTCTGATCCGCCGGATGGTCACGGAGATCCAACAGCCCCGCGGATCGAAGCCGCGGTGACCAGTGCTCGCCCCACTCGCTTCCACACCTCTTCCCACGCCAGGAGAATCCCATGATCGCGTCTCCCATGAATGACCACGAATGCCTCGGTCCGACGACCGATCAGATCGTTGCCGAGCTCCAGGCGCAGAACCCTGCGATCGTCGATCTGGCGGCGCGGTTCACCTCCACCGACGACCTCGCCGCGTGGTTTCGCACCCTGCCCCAGCGCGACGACGACGGCATTCCGGGCGACGGCCCGAAAGTCGCCGCGTGTCGTCCACCGCAGCGACTTCAGCTCGATAGCCCAACGCCGAACTGCTTCGAGCGATCAGCGAGGTTCACGGGGGCGGCCGAGCTGATCGAGCCGGATCGCGTCTATCGGCTCGCCACAGTGGACACGCCGAACGGGCTGCACACGTTCCCGACGCGTGACGGTCAGCCGGTGATCCTTGATCCGAAGGTCGTCCGCAATGGGCCACCGCGCTCGACGGAACTCGACGTGCCGATCGCGACCCGCCGGCTCCGGCTCCAACGGCTGATCGGCCACGACGAGAACCAGGGTCTACGATGCGACCTCGCCAACGCGCGCCGCGCGAAGGCGCAGGGGCACACGACGTCGGCCGACGGCAAGCCCATCGACGAGGTCATCGAGATCTACGAGCGAGCGCTCGCCCGCTACCAGCTCTTCCTTTACGAGCTGGATGTGCTCGAGGCGTCCGAGAACGGCAATCCGCGCGACGCCTCGATCCGCAACGGCGCAGATCCGGTCGTGCTCACGCCGACCGAAGCGATCGACTGGATCACCGAGCTGGCGATGGTGCGAGCCGATCGCGTGGTCGGCGGAACCCGCCGGATCGAGAACGGCCACCGCGCGATGCGCGGCGTGCTGGTGCTTCGCCCGATCTGCATCGCCGACGTGCGCGACGTGGCGCTCGTGCTCGCGCTCGCCGAGCGCGAGGCGCGCTGGTACGGCCTCGGCGGGCTCAAGATCGTCCACTCCACGGCGCGCGCGATCGACGCGATCGACCAGCTCGCAGCCGAACGTGTGACCGCGACCGCTCCGGCCCCTACGCCCACGACCACGCGCAACAACCCGCTCGCAATGATGGCGCTCAGCGCATTCGCCAACAACAAAGAGCTCCAGCAGATGCTCGCACCGTTTCTGCGCGTCGCCGGCCGAGTCGGCGCAGGCATCGGCCTCGAAGCGGCCAAGGTCAAGCTCGCGAGCGTCGGCGTGAGCCCCCCGGTGCTCACGGCGCTCGAGAAGGAGCTGAACCGCGAGGGGCTGTCCCTCGGTCCGCTCGCCAGCCCCTCGCCGATGATCAGCTCGCTCGACGCGATGACACCGCAAGCGCTCGCCGGTCGTTGGCTCGCGCAGAAGCTCTAACGTTCGTTCCCCCTGCTCACCATCGGCGCATGGCGCGCCGATGTCTTGGTTCCCGCCGGCCGCATGTTCGGCGCGGCGCTCAGCTGGCCTGCATCCGCGGGCCGAAGGAGTTCTCATGTCTGGATCTCGCTCTCGCTCTGGTTCTGGCCGCCCTGCTCGTTCCTCGAAGAAGAAGGCAGCACCGGCGCTCGCCGCCGCCCGGGCCCCATGGATTCGAAACGGCGTCGACTACGGTCCCGCGCGCGCAGCCATTCACGAGCTCGCGACGTGGGCGCTCAACATCGCCGAGCGCTCGGTGGCCGACTGGCCGACGGGGCGCGCGCACGTGCGTAGCACGCGCGGGTTCGTGGAGGCACGGCTCGCCGGGAACCACCCGAGCCGCGCGTCTATCGATGACGTGATGTTCACCGCGCGGGTTCTGGCACGCATCTTCGACGACGAGCTGGGCCTCGACGTGTCCGACGCGCTGACGATCTTCGACATGCTCGAGCTTCCGCTCGACATGGTCCCCATCCCGCGCGCCGCGCCGCGCCCGGCACGCTTGCCGACCAGCGTGCTGCACAGGCTGGTTCGAAACCCGGCACCGAGCGCACCTCCGACGCGCACGCCCGAGCCGCCCGCGCTGCGGTTCTGCGACGACTGCGGCTACGTCCACGAGCCCGGCGATCACGTTCGCTACCGCAACGCCGCGTAGCACGGCTCAGCACGACTTCGCAAAACACCACCCAAGGAGGTACTCGCCATGAAGAAGCAGAAGAAGCATCGTCCCCGCCACGGCAAGCGCACACACGGCGGCCCACGTAACGCCACCGCCACCGCCGGGTTCGCATCCGCGGTGCCGCGCCCTCGCGCGCGAACCATCATGCGTCGCGGAAACCCGCCGGACTGGAAGACCATCGCCGCTGCCGTCGCGGGCGGCGCGGGGAGCGCTGCGATCGGTGGCCTCATCGTGAACCAGCAGATCCTTTCTCCCGAGGCCGTCGGCATCGGCCTGATGCTCGGCGGTGGCGCCACGGCATACTTCTCCGAGGGTACGCCGCGGGTCGTCGGGACCAGCGTCGCTGCCTCCGGAGCCGGCCAGTTCGCGCTCGCGCTCATGAACAAGCGTGCGCTGAGGGCGCACGGGGACGCAAACACGACGACCGCCCCGGCGCCCTTGCCCACGTCCTTGCCAGTTACGCCCGCGCAGCTCGCGCCGCCGCCCGCGGTCGCGCCGCGCCGGAGTGCCACCGGAGGTGGCGTGGTCGTCGATCTGTTCCGCGACGCAGCCAACGACCTCTTGAACATCGAGGACGAGTGGCGTTACGGCATTCGGGATCACGCGTACGCGAGCGCGCACGACGGCAACGAGCCGATCGTCATCGATCTCGACGAAGCCGCGTAACGAGGAGCAGGCAAGGATCGGAGCCTGGGTTCGCGCGAGCGGCCATGGCCGCTCAACCAGAAACGAAAGGGAACCCTATGGACTACGATGTTATCTACGTGGGTGATGGCCGCAACGCCGTCACCGATCACCGCACCGGCCGCCCGGCGACGCCGTGGCGCCCGATGCCCCCGGCTCCGTCTGGATCGCGCACGGTGGTCGTCCCTCCGGGCTCGCGCCCGACGGTGATCACGGGCAATGCGTCTGGCTACTACCAGCCGCAGCCGTACTACTCGCCGTCGCAGCCGTTCTACTCGCCGTCGCAGCCGTTCTACCCGCAGTCGGAATCGTTCGCCTCCCGCTTCGGGATGACGACCGGCGAGCTGCTGGACACGGGTGTGCAGCTCCTCGCCGCGCTCCTGCCGCTGCCGGCCGGTCCGACGGCGCAGGGCGCGGCGCATGTCGCTGTCGAGAATTTGGTGACCTACCAGGGCGCACTCGCGCATCACGCCAAGCGTGACGAGCAGATGCGCACCCTCGGCAACCTGCTGGCTCGCGTCCTGCGCTAACCGGAGGTCAACGCCATGGACATCTTTTCTCCCATCAGCCCTGCGTACACGAACGTCACGAAGCTGACGGCGCAGCCGGCGGCGTCGAGTTGGCTCCCGGGCCTACTCGGATCGCTGTTCGGTAGCTCGACGCCGGCCTACCAGACCGTCGACGGTCAGAGCGCAAAGGCGCCCTCGTCGTCGGGCTTCTTGCCGATGTTCGGCACGGCACCGTCGTATAAGACGGCGTCCGCGGCGACCGCCGCTCCATTCGACCTCGATGCCTCCGATGCCTGTGATCTGGGCAGCGACGAGCCTGGCGCGTGCGACCCCGGGCCGGACCAGGTCCTCGTGCTGTAGCGCAGATGTAGCGCGTCAACGGCGTGCGCTCTGCACGCCTGATCGAAACCAAGCCTAGTTACGAGCTCATTCCAAGGTGGCCCTCTGGTCGCTCGCGTGAGCCGAGGCTCCGATCCTCCTCCTCCTCGTTCCTTTCCTCGTTCCTTTTCCTCGTTCCTTTCCTCGTTTCTTCTTCCGTGTTCTCGCCTCCCCTCTCCACGAAAGACCACGCCATGTCCAACGACGACGCACTCGGAACCGCGCTGTGGCTCACCGTCGGCGGAGCCGCCGGCTACGCGGCCGGGCGCTGGCTCGTCCCACCGCTTCTCGAGAAAGGAGCAGACGCGACGGCTCTTGCCGTGCCGGCGACGTCGAGCTCGGGCGCGCTCGCCTCGACGAGGCCGGCGCCGGCGCCGAACGGTCGGCCAACACCGCCGCGGGCGTTGGCCACTGGCCCGTCCGGTCCGATGACGCCAATCGATCCGTACGCCCGTCCGTTCGTCGCCAATCCGTACGCCGGTCCCTCCGGCGAGATGCGGCCGATCGATCCGTATGCCGACGCTTCTCCCAGTTTCGCGACCGCACCGATGATGACGGTGACCGCGCCCAACGTCGTGGTGACGACGACCCCGACGAACCTCTCGACCTTGGATGGCCGTCCCACGCGTCCCCCGACGACGACCGATGGTCCGATCACGATGCCGTCTCAGGTCGGCACGTCGACGCAGTGGCCGCTCACGTCGCCGACTGCAAGCGGTCCCATCACCCGCCCCTCCCAGCTCGACGCGCGCCCGATCGTCACGCCGATCGAGCAAACCAGGCCGGCCACGCAGACGCCGAGCGTTTCCTTCGCCACCTCATCGCGCGTGCGTCGGTGGGATCCGGTGTTCGAGCAATACCGCGGCAACTTGCCGATCGAGTACATCCGCGCGCTCGTCGAGCGCGAGTCGAACGGGCAACCGAGCGTGCGCACCGGCAGCGCGATCGGACTCATGCAGATCGTTCCGGTCGTGCTCGACGACTACAACAAGCGCCACGGCACGAAATACCGGAGCGAGCACCTCACGCATCCGGCGACGAACGTCGCGATCGGCTGCGAGCTGCTCCGACTGATCATCGACAGCTACCGCAAGAACCACCCGCGGATCACGACCCTGCAAGAGGACTGGAACAACCCGCGGTTTGTCGAGTTGCTGACGTTTGGATGGAACGCCGGATTTTCCGAGGCCGGCGGTGTCGGTCGCGTCGCGCGCTATCTCGAAGAGCTCGGCGCGGTCGACATCACGATCGATCAAGTCGCGGCGCACGCCAAGCTCGCGGGCGCGAGCAAGCATCTATTCCACCCGGCGAAGGTCGCATGGTGCAAGAGCGTCGTTGCGTTGTACCAGCGCGAGCGCGCGCTCACCCGTGCGTCTACCTCGTCCTGAAGGAGTCTGTCATGTCGAACACCTCTACGTTTGCGGTCGGGCTCGGAGGCGGGCTCGCGCTATGGCACCTCACCAAGAGCACGAGCCCGCCGGCCGCGTCGTCCCCATCGAGCAGCTCGCCGATCCCGCCAACGACGGCCCCGACGCCGCCCGCCCCGCGCAACTGCGTCGTCCGGATCGATCCGTCGGGCATCACGGCCGACGGCGTGCGCGTCGATGTCGACGAGGCCGTTCGCCGGTGCGAGGCCGCCGGGCACGCCGCGGTGACCGTTGCGCCGAACGCTCCTGCGTCGACTTACGCCGCGCTGATGACCGCGCTCGGCGCTACCAGCGCGCCGAGCGCTCGCAACGCGGGCCGACGCACGCCGGAAGCCGAGGCCAAAGACTTCTTCACGCTCATCACGTATCCGCGTGGGAGCAAGGACAGGCCCGCGCTCCGCTACTTCCGCGCGGAGTCGCCGATCATGTGGACAGAGGCGCGCGATCGGCTCGCCGCCGCGGGCCTGCTCGATCAATCCCTCGCCGGTCGCACGACCGAGCCCGGGGGATGGATGCTGTCGATCGATGCGCACGAGTTCCGCGCACACAAGGCCGAGCCGCTTCCCGGCAGGCCGCGCAACTCGGTCGCTTCGGAGATTTTCACGCTCGCCGTCTACCCGGAAGGCGTCGGCGGTCCCAAGCGACTGCGTTGGTTCCAATCCAGCGCACCGATCATGTGGGAAGACGCTCGCGATCGCCTCGCCGCAGCGGGCTTGTTGGATCTCAACGCGGAAAAGCCATTCGACCCTGGCTACTGGATCCTTGTCATTTCGCCGAACGCGTTCCAGGAGAGCCGCGCCGAACCGATGCCTCCTCGACGCAAGCCGAGGGGCGCGTCGCGCACGACCAAGCGCTACGCGCGGGAGGGCCGGACGATCCTGCGCGACGGCGAGCCGATCGTCTACGTGGACCGCGTTGATCTCGGCAACGAGCGGTACGCGATGTCGCCGCACCACGCCGATCGGCTCACCGAGCGGATGGTTCGCCTCCTCAATCGGTATGGAGCACGCTAGTGGCCGAGCGCGACCACACTGGCCGAACCATCGTGCTCGTCGGCAGCGCGGGCCTCGTCGCATGGTGGCTACTCTCACGCGGCAAGGGTTGGGGTTTCCGCAGCGCCGGTGACGGACACGCGAACGGAATCGACACGGCACAGCCTCCCACGCGGTGCGTTGTATGGGTCCGCGGCGATCGGATCGAGGTCGATGGCGTCGCCGCAGACCTTCCGACCGTGGTCGCCAAGTGTCGGGCGGCGGGCACAGCCGAGGTGCACGCGACCGGCGACGCGATCACTGGCGCGGTGAGTAGCGTGCTCAAGGGGCTGAAGGCTGCCGGCGTCAAGCTCTACGTGACTCGTGACCTCGCCAACCTCGTCCCGTCGGAGTCGCTGTGATGACCGACGACGACACACTCGGGCTCTTCATCGTCGGCGGTGGTGCCGTCGCGGCGAGCGCCCTCATGTGGGGTTCCAGTCGCCGGACGAGCACACCAACCGCCAGCAATGACTCTGCCGTGACCAACGCACCCACAACGACCGGCGCTGCCTGGATCTTTCCCGTGCCGAGTCTCGGCGACCGGCTCGCCGTGGTGTCGAACGATTTTCGCGCGCAAGCGGCTGCTGACGGGAGGGCGTATCAGCATCTCGGCGTCGATCTGATGTACCGGCGTCGGGATCCACGCGACTTGACGGCGGTGTTCCCCCCGAGCACCTCGGGCGGCACGCCGATGTTCTTCATGCCTGAGGGTGTTCCTGCGGTCGCCGCATCCTCGGGCGTCGTCACGTTCGCCAGCACGACGCCGCTCGGCGACACCGTCATCATCCGCCACCCGAACGGATGGGCCACCTACTACACGCATCTCGCTACGCTTGCGGTTCGCAAGGGCGCTTACGTCAGCGCGGGCCAAGCCGTGGGCACGATCGGCGCGAGCCCCAGGGATGCCGAGCACCTTCGTCATCTGCATCTTGAAGTGTGGAAGGGCGCGACACGCTCGGGCGCCATCGATCCGGAACCGTACCTCGCCGCGTGGTCACGCGTGAGCATCGCGTGGTCTCCGACGAGTACGCCGCTCGTCGCATTGGCTGCGCCCGCCTTCCGCAACGCCGCGCTGTCGTCGTATCGCGCTGTCGGTGATCGCGGCGAGCCATATCCCACGTGGGTGCGGCGGCTGCGCGGCGAGTCCGGCGTGTACGTCATTCGCGAGATCAACGGATCGATCGTCTACGTCGGCTCAAGCGTCGGCCGGTTGTACGAGACCCTCACGCGGCACTTTCAAGGGTGGCGTCGATACAAAGGCTTCTGGCGCGGCCAGTTCGCCGAGGGCGCCGACCCCGGATTCACCTACGAACGCAGCAGCGTCGAAGTTGCGATCAAGACCACGACCCCGAACGAAGCCCACGAGGAGGAGCTGCGCATGATCCGGCGCCTCCAACCTCGAGACAACCAGCTCGGTCAACCGCAGCTCGATCCCGAGCTCGAAGACGCGCCGTTCTGAGCGTGCGCCACGACAACCAACACCAAGCAACGAAGGAGTCTCCAATGCAGGAACTGATCGAAACCATCCGCGCCGCCGTCGTGAGCGGCGCGAGCAACGAACAGAAAGCGGCCGGCGTTGCCGCGTGTCATGCCATCCTGACGGCGCTCGACACCGAGCCCGGCAGACCGTTGGTGTTTCCCGGCTCGGCGCAGGTGCAAGCGATGCCGCGCGTCTCGATCGACCAGGTGCTCGAACTGATGATCGGCCGCCTGACTATGATCGCGAAGGATCGCGAGACGAATCCAGCGCTCGCTGCGACCACCTCCACGACAGTCCCTCCCGCCGTGCCGCATTTGCGGGTTCCTATGGCGACGAGCAGCGCACTGACGGCCGCGCGACCTGCGACCAACCGCCCCGCACCATCGAGGTCAGCGCCTCGCCCGGCGAACATCCGCCCGGTCTCGCCGAGGAAGCCATGAGCGAGCCTGGCGCACTCGATGCAACGATCCGCTCGATCGTTCGCGACGTGGTGCGCGAGGAGATCCGCTCCGCGTTCGACGACCGCGCGGGTGCGATCGCTCGCAACGGGAACCCGAACGCGAACGCCGGCGAAGGCGGCTACTTGTCGATCACGCGCGCTGCCGCCCTCGCCGCCGTCGCGCCGGGGACGTTACGCCGTTGGATCAAGGCGGGGCGGATTCCGGTCCGCCGCGCTGGGCGTGTCTACCGTGTCTCGCGCGCCGAGCTGGACGCGTTTCTCCGATGCGGCAGTTCTCCAGGTGTCGTCGAGAAGGCGCGAGCGATCCTCGGAGACGACGCTTGATGTATACATCTGCGTATGACACTCTCGGTGACATGAGTGGACGTTCGACGCGAGCGCGCATGCCATCGCCGGAGTCGCTTGCTGGCCCCCGCCTCGCCTCGCGCCAGGTCGTCACCTTCCGGCTCGACGACCCCGAACACAGCGCATTGCTCGGCTTGGCCGAGCGCGCGAACCTCGGTCCGAGCGCGTTCGCGCGTCGGATCGTAGAGGCGTACATCACGGCGCACGCACCAACCAGCAAGACCACGCGCAACAACCGCAGCGGCAAGAGGTAATCACCATGGCTTCCGTCTACGCACGTGGCGACGTGCTCTGGATCAAGTTCAAGAACGAGCACGGCAAACCGGAGTGCCGCGGCAGTGGCTACCGCGTCGGCCAAGAGTCCATCGCGCGCGAGCTGGCGATCGAAGTCGAGCGCCAGGCCGCGCTCAAGCGCGAGTTGGGCGCGAACGCCAACGCGAACGCAATGGCTTCCACCGTCGAGCCCACTATCGCCGCGCGGATTCCGAGCCCCATCGCCGCCGCCACGTCTTCTCTCGTCGAACCGATCGTTTCCAAGAATCCTGCGACTTCGAACGACCGCATTGGTGCGGCGTCGTCGCCCGGCGGGTTGACCGTTGCCGAGTACATCGAGCAATGGATCACGCTGCGCTACGAAGTTGAGACCTGGAAGGACGAAGCCGGGCGGTTGCGCCTCCACGTCGTTCCGCTCATCGGCCACATGGCGATCGCCGACGTGCGCCCCAAGCACATCCGGGACCTGATCAATGCGATCAAGCGCAAGACGAGCGAAGCGCCGAAGTGTAAGGACAAGCCGCTTGCACCTCGCACGGTGCGGCTCATCTTCGCGACGCTTCGGCTTGTATTCAAGAGCGCGATCATCGACGAGCACATCATTGCGAGTCCGGTCGTGCTCGAAGCGGGCGTGCTGCCGAAGAACGTCGATAAGGATCCGAGCTGGCGCTCCACCGCCATTTTCGAGCGTGACGAGCTGATCTCGATCATCTCCGATCGACGGCTGCCGCTCTATCGCCGCGTGCTCTACGGACTCGAAGGGCTCGCCGGTGTTCGGCATGGCGAGGCCGCGGGCATGCGCTGGAGCGACCGCAACAAGACGTGCGCACCGCTCGGCAAGCTCACTGTGTCCCGGTCCGGCGAGAAGGCGCGGACCAAGACGCAGCTCACCCGCGAGGTTCCGATCCACCCGGCGCTCGCGGCGTTGCTCGAGGAGTGGGAGGCCACGGGCTGGGAGGCGAAGCTCGGACGTAAGCCGATGCCCAACGACCTGATCGTTCCGACCGAGGATAATCGCGTGCGTAAGCCGCAAGGCTCGCTCAAGCAGTTCCACTCGGACCTCGTTCGCATCGGCCTTCGTACGCGCCGAGGCCACGACCTGCGCCGCAGCTTCGTCACCCTGATTCGTGTCGACGGGGGACGCACCGACGTGCTGCGACCGATTACCCACCCCGGCGAGAAGGACATCATCGGGCTGTACACGACCTTCCCGTGGCCGGTGGTCTGCGGCGAGTTGGTGAAGTTGAACATCCCAGTGCCGGCTCCCACAAACGCGAACGCAGCGGCCGACACCCTCGCAACCAATCCGATCGCGAACGAAATCGTCATCGCGACGACCGGCGCCGGGGATGGCTACAGTGCGAGCTACACTCCGGACTGTAGCCTCGCTAACATGTGCGATCTCGATAAGTTGCGGTCCGTCGCGGGAATGGGCCTACCGTTTCGTAAACCGTAGGTCGCCCGTTCAAACCGGGCTAGCGGCTCCAGATCGCTGGAGAAATTCGACGAGGTGTCACACCGCTCGGCGCGCGCGACCTTCGCACGGGGGCTCGTTGCAATGCCCATGGGTAAGCGACATCCCCTCGTATTTCGACATTGCCGGGTCTTAAGTGACAACATATGCTCCCTTAGCTGTCTCCAATGGGCATAAGAGCTAATATACTGTCACTTGATGGTGCATCTCCCGGTGAGATCTCGCGGGGACTTGCTGAACGCGCGAGACGACGGCGGCTCGATGAAAACCTCACGCAACCGGGGTTGGCGAGCCGAGCAGGCGTGACGGCCGCGAGCCTCCGCCGATTCGAACGCACTGGCGCCGCATCCGTGGAGAATCTCATCCGCATCGCGCTCGCACTCGGTGCGGCGGACGAGTTCAGCCGCCTGTTCCCACCCCGCGAGACGCGTTCCTTGGACGAGATCATCGCCGCGCCCAAGCAGCGCATCCGAGGCAAGCGTCGGTGAAGCGACCAAAGGCTGCACAGGCCAGGAAACCCGTGTCGCGCGTGAAGGGCCAGCGCTTGAAGAAGGTCGCGAGTAAGAGGCCAAAGCAAACAACGCCCCGCCCCCCGACGATGCGGGCGACTTCAGCGCAGCCCCAGCCTGTCAGGCTTATCAGCGTCGACATTCAGCTTGGCGAGGTGGTTCATCCCGTGGGGCGGCTTGCGTGGCAAGACCGCAGGATCCTCTTCGAGTACGCCCCGACCTTCGTCGAGCGCGGTCTTCCGATCTCGCCGTTCCACCTCCCGGTGCAACCAGGCGTCGCGTACGGCGACCCGGGGATCTTCGACGGGCTCATGGGTGTCTTCAACGACAGCCTTCCCGACGGATGGGGGCGCCTTCTCCTCGACCGCAAACTCGCACGGATGGGAATGCTCCCCGGCGCGCTCACGCCGCTCGACCGTCTGGCATACGTCGGTCGAGGTGGCGTCGGCGCGCTGCGCTATCAGCCGGAGCACGAGCACGAACCCAGTACGGAACCGATCGATCTCGATGGCCTGGCGGAAGACGCACGAAGCGTCCTCGAAGGCGACTCATCGGACGTTCTCGACACGCTCATTTCGCTGGGAGGCTCGTCAGGTGGTGCGCGTCCGAAGATCTTCGCTGCGTGCAGCGCTGACCGGACGCGACTCGACACGAGCAACGCCCCCTTGCGCCGTGGCTTCAGTCACTGGCTGATCAAGTTCCGCTCGTCCGTCGATCCACCGGATGTGGGCGCGATCGAGCACGCCTACTCGGAGATGGCTCGCGCCGCCGGAATCGACATGGCACCGACACATCTCTTCCCTGCACGCTCGGGCGCCGGCTACTTCGGAACCGAACGTTTCGACCGACGAGGCAACGGGCGCGTGCACGTACACAGCGTATGCGGTCTCCTGAAAGCCGACTTTCGGATCCCGAGCATCGGCTACGTCTCCCTTCTCAAGGCAACGCGAGTCCTCACCAGGAACCAACTCGAGGTCGACCGGATGTTCCGCAGGATGGTGTTCAACGTGTTCGCGAGAAACCGCGACGACCATACGAAGAACCACGCATTCCTCCTCGAGGCGGACGGGACGTGGCACAGCTCACCGGCGTTCGATCTCACCTTCTCCGCAGGGCCGAGTGGTGAACACGCGCTGGACGTTGCGGGCGAAGGACGCGAACCGGGACTCGCGCACATCCAGGAGGTGGCCCGCGAGACCGGGGTTCGCGTCGACGTCGCACGGTTGTGCGTCGATCAGGTGAAGCACGCTGTGGATCAGTGGCCGGCCCATGCTTCCGCCAGCGGCGTCTCGGCGGCGAGCACGGCCTCCATCGATACGCAGCTCAACGGTCGTCGAACAGCGCGGAACACGAAGTCCAGATAGGAAGGTCGCGCCATCAATCCCTGCGCGACCCGGTAGGCCAACGAGATCATCGCCGCCACCGGGTCGGCCACGAGCTGGATCGCGGTTCGTCAGCGACGACGCAGGTGAATATCGGTATAGACGCGAATCGAGCGGTCAGCGGTCGGATGGAAGCGAGACCATTACGAGCGGATCGGCCTGGGTGCCCGCGAGCACGAGGATACCGTCCGCGTTACGCTGCACGAATCCCGAGACCGTAAGTCGGTTGCCGGGCACCACGCCGCCTTCGTCGTTGTCCGTCGGCGCGAGCTCGTTGCCGGCGATGATGTCCGCGCCGAACACTCTGCCCGGCCCGCGCTGCGCGAGCTCCGCCGGCGCCATGTCGAGCGCGAACCGCGCGTGCGACAGATCGAGCGCGATCGTTCCGGTCTCGTCCTCGATCGCAAACGGCGTGTGGCGCACCTGTCGATCGAGCAGCTGGACCCGCGCGCGCCGCCTGCCGAGCGCGTACCGCTCGTAGACGATCGCGAGGCCGGGCCGCCCCGAGTAAGGACCCGTGACGACCTCGTCGCTGCCGGCGAGTTGCATGGCAGCGCCGACGATCCGCACGTGCGTGTTTTCCGCGAGCGTGATGATCTTTCTGGCCGGCACGCGCTCGATCTGTCTGCGTTGCGCCGACGTGTTGTTCGTCATCGCGAGGTGGGGGATCAGGCGAATGGTCACGAGGACGACGAAGAGGACGATGGCAGCGGTCACGGCGCCTTCATATACCAACTCGCGGCCGGTGGTCCGACCATTTACGTATCCTGCCAGGATCTATGGCGTATCGTCATTGCCAACGGTCGTACGAGATAGGTCCCGTCGTACTCGAAGCTCCGTCGACCACGTTGTCGTGCTCGCTTTGCCCTGACACGCCCGCCCCGGATTAGGCGCGAACGTCGAAGCATGTATTCGAGCAGCGCGAAGTCACGGCGCTGCGAAGTCTCGCTACATCATGTTGCATGGGGATTGGACGCGTCGGAATCGCGGTGGTGGTGGTGGGATGCGGTGGGTCGCCGCCCGCGCCGGCACCTACGCCGAACCCCGTCGGAACCACGGTGGCTCTCGGCTGCCCGGGTGTTCCGCCGATGCGCACCGGATGCCCCGGACTTGACATCGATCCTGCTGGAAGCATGTGTCCGATACCGATGATGGGCACGATCGCACCAGGCAATAGGATCGGCGTGGTGCTCGTGAATGGCAGCGTGATCAACATGACCGGAACGGCCGTGTCGCCCGCGATCGGCGGGTCGTGCACAGCCGTCGGGCCGAGACTGCCCGCGTCGCTCACGCTCGGGTTCAACTACATTGGCGACTTCAGTTCGACGTTGCCAATTTGCATCCTTCGCTCGAAGCTCACGTACACCCAGTTCGTGTTCTCGCTCAGCGCTCCGGGCGTCGATTCGCTCATCATGGATAAGCTGTTCGTCGAGCTCGACACCCGCGCTGTGAAGACACTCGGCGCTACAGTTCCGGCGGGAGGGTCGCCGCGCTGCTCGAACTGGAAACTGTTACCGTAGCCAAGAGGCCATGGCAGTGGCGTTCGGCAGAACCGGGTGATCCACATTGCCCCTGCAGCCAGAACTTGGGTGTGCTGTGTCTCCAAGCGGCGCAGGACTCGGTGGTCCATCGCGTGCGGTTGCTGGACACCGTCGACGAGTGGCCGCCCTGTCGGTGATCTACTACGGACCGGTGATCACGGCGCCGCCGAGCTTCGCGGTCTTGCCGCTGACTTTCGTGCCGGTCATGTGCACCTGTGCATTTCCGACCGCGTGCACCGCGAGCGCCGTCGCGGTGATGCTTCCGCCCTGAACCGTGACGATCGAGTTGCCGAGCGCCTCGATGCCGTTCGGTGCGGTGAGGACGACGTTGACCAGCGTCAGCTTGCAGTTTCCGCCGGCGTTGATCGCCGTGGCGTCGAGCTTCGCGGTGACACCATCGATCGTGATCACGTCGTTCCCGCCGCATGTCAGCGGGGTCTTGCCGTCCCAGCTCTTCGCGGCTGCAGCCGAGGCGCTCGGCTGTTCGATCGCCGCCTTCACTGTGCGCTTGAGATAGAACAGCACGCCGCCGACGATCGCCAGCACGACGAGCCCGGTGATCACGTACCAGAGCACCGCGCTCTTCGCCTTGGCGACGAGCTGCTTGCCGAGGTGCGCCGTGTCGACACCGCCCGAGCTGCTGACGTTGATGTTCACGCCGCCGACGTGAATCCGCGCGCGAACTTCCTTCTGCGGTGGACCACCATCGATCGCGAAGCGCATCGCGAGGTTCCCGAGCTGGATGCCCATCTGAGCGAGGCCCGTCGCCGTCACGATCTCCGCGTCTGCGCCACCGAGGGTGCCCTCGCCGAGATTCCGGAACGACAGCTGGTTGGTACCCATCTTGTGGCCGATCACGCTGTTGACCGCCCAGAGCAGCCGCTGCCGGACCTCGTTCTCGAGACCCGCTGGATCCGTGACCGGGGCACTCGAGGTGTAGTCGCACGTCCCTTGCACGGTGACCGGCACCCCTCGCTGCTGGACGTTGTCGAGGAAGGGTCCGATCGGACCACCGAACTGCGTTGTTGGCACTCCCCACGGTACAGGAGGTGCCGCCGTGACGCTTTCAGCCCGCCGCCTAGAAACACGACGCGAGGACGTCGTCGTCTGCTTCAGCACCTGACAGCCACTCGTCGAACGCGTCGTCGTCGAAGATCGCGAGCTCGTCGGCGGGCATGTTGCAACCGAGGTCGGTGCAGTAGTCCGCGAGGTCGAACACCGCGTCCTCGTCGGCCACGAAGCTCGCGGACAGCGGGTAGTCCACGCCGTCGACGACGAACGTGCAGTAGGTGCTGTAGCTGCAGTCCGTCTCGTCGACCTCGTCGCACTCCGGCGTGCTGCCGTACTCGAACCGGAGCAGCGTGTACGAGGCTCCGTCTGCGGTGACGAACGTCTTCTCCGCGGTGTCGCGGATGGGGCGCCCTCCGAGCCGGGCCTTCGCGACCTGGCAGGCCGCGCCATCGCACGAGCTATCGTCCGAGCAGGCGGCAACGAGGACGAGCGGGAGAAGGACGAGGATGGCGTGGGCAGCGCGCATGTCGCTTCATCTCGCAAGACGAGTGCCGCGGACCGCGCGTGTCGATTCGAGGGGTTGGCCCAGCCGACCCCGGCTCGCTGCATCCCGCGGGAGACAGAGCTCCGGTCAGCGCTCCACGACGCGCGCTTCGGGCAGATCCGAGGGCGGCGTGCTTCCCGTCTGCGCCGCGACGAGGCTCTGGAGCTCGGCGAGCTTGGTCTCCGGCGAGCCGATGACGAACAGATCGCGGTTGATGCGCAGGCGTGCGCGGAGGCCGCCGCTGAACAGATCCGCGAGCGCGAACTTGCCGGGCTGGATGCCGAGGCTCGCGATCTCGGTCAGCGCGCACGACCACGCCTCACCGCCGAGGCTCGCGTCGATGCGGTTCGGGGAGAACAGCACGCGGTGCGTGGTCAGGTGAAGACCACCGCCCACGGCGCGCCGGCCCTGCGATCGATTGGCCGCGTAGTGCGCGACCCAGGTCTCATCGGTGGCGAGCTCGGGCGGCGGACCGAACCAGAACCTCGGTAGCTTCGTGCTCACTTCGCCTTGGTGTCGTCCATCATCTTCCCGAACGTCGGATCGTTGCTGCAGTCCATCATCGCTTCGACGACGGCCTTCTTGTTCGCGTTCATCACCGTGCCGTACTTCTCGATGACGTCCTTCGGCGGGCCCTTGTCCCACTGCGCGTTGAGCTTGCCCTGAAGCGCCTTGTACTCGGCGGAGTACTTGGTCCGCCACTCGCCGGCGCTCTTGGCCTTGACGGTGCAGTCCTTGCCACCGGCCGCGAACGCCGCGGCCTTGTCGGTGTCGAGCTTCATGAAGGCGTCGACATCGGCCGAGCCGCCCTTGCTGCATGCCCCGAGTGCGAGCGCGAGTCCGATGACGAGATGCTTCAGCTTCATATGTGGCTCCGGACGGAGGGTGGGCGCCGAGAGTCGCACCATTTCACCCGAATATGTTCGGCACGCCCTTCGGTAGCTTGTGGCCTTCGACGAGGAACTTCTTCATCGCCGCCTGCGACCGCTGCTTGTCACGATCGGTGACGTGCTTGCCGTACATCTTCTCGGCGAGCTTCGTGCCGCCGACCTTGCCGCCGAAGCTGAACACGATGTTCTTGTAGATGGAGTCGAAGAAGCCGAACAGGCCTCCCGACGACGCGCCCGCGCTGACCTGGATCAGCTCGTCGGCAGAGATCTCCGTGAAGTCATCCATGACGGTCTCCTTGATCAGAACGGGGACTGCGGGGCTGCTTCGGGCAGGCGCGCGCCACCCATGCAGACACCGCTGATGGTTTGCGCGGCGCGGATCTTGTCGGCCTGCGTCGTGCGCTCGGCGCCATAGACCTGGGTTGCGAACTCGGGGCCGCCCTTGATGCCGGCAGTGGTGCACACGACCTGCTTGAAGTGCGGGGCAACCGCGGAGCGCTGGCTCTTCACGTACGCGTCCCAGGCGCTGCCGCCGCCCGTGACGTGACCGAGATCGAGATCGTCGAGCGCGGTGAAGTTGTCTGTGGTCTGCATGGGAGGATCCTTTCCACTACCAGTTGGGTGCCCAGCTCGGGAGCCGGTCACTGCCGTCGAGGTATTCCTTGAGCGCGCCGCGTGCTCGGACCTTTTCCTGGAACGAAGCGCCGTGCTCGGGGGTGCCGTACATCTGGTTCGCCAGCTTCCAGCCGCCGATCGTGGCGGTGACGTTCTTGACCGCGCCGCGGTACGCCGTGCGCAATCCGAAGCCGCCCTGCGCGAGCTCCTTGAACGTGCCGCCGGTGACGCCGGCGAGGTCGTCGGCCGACAGGTTGGTCGGGGTTTGCGTCGTCATGATGCTGCCGATCAGAACGGCGACTTGGGAGCCTGTGCCGGCAGCTGCGCGCCGCCCTGGCAGTACTTGTTGAGAACCTCCGCCGCGCGGATCTTGTCGCCATCCGACGCGCCGGCGCCGTACATGCCGGCCGCGAGCTCCGGCCCGCCCTTGATCCCGGCCGTCGTGCACACGACCTGGCGATACGGGTCCGCGATCTTTGCGCGCTGGTCGGAGGTGAAGTCCTGGAACGACTGGCCGGCGCCGCCGATGATGGAGGAGAGGTCGGTGCTCGAGAGGGTGAGAATGCTCGACATGGTCAGATTCCTTTTCGTTGAGAGGGGTTGGCTGTCTGACCATCCCTATGAGCAACGACGATGCCAGCCGGACTTCGATCACCGCGGGATGCAGATCGATTTCCACGGTAGACATCGCGCGCGCATCGCGAGCGCGGAACCGGGCGAACCCTGGTCCGCACCACGCGAATGCATCTCGACTCGCCGGCTACAGCGCTAGTAGCCGTGGCGACAACACCAGCTAGTGCGACGAGATCACGAGGACCCAGTGAACCACGCCGCTGGCGCCGCGCGCGCGGAGTCCGATCTCCGGCACGTTCGCGGTGACGTTAGTGCGCGCCATGATCTCGGTGGAGGGCGCGCGGCAGCGGTAGTCGGCTCCGGTCTTCGTCAGCGCGACGACCTGCGGCGCTCCGTTCACGAAGGCGTGCTCAACGCCGGCGAGCCCCGTCTCGAGCGCGGTGTTGACGAGGGAGAGCCGGCGCTGACCCAGCGGCGTCACGAGCAGCTGACACGCAGTCGCGGCGTCAGTCCCCTGCTCGTGCTCCGCGATCACGCCCATGCCCGCATACGAGGCAAGGCTGCGCAGGTCGTTCGGTGTGAACGACGCGATCACGCTCGTGCGAGCTCCGCTCGGTGCCGGCATCGCGAGCGTGGCGTGGGCGCCGGCGGCGAGGTCAACACTCACACCGTCGGGCGCGAGCGTCCAGGTCCCGTCGGTGGTCCAGCCCGCGAGGCCGTTGCGAAACGTTTCGAACCGGACGATGGAATCGCCCGGCGATAGCGGATCCGGATCGCAGTCGTCGGAGACGCCGTCCCCATCCGAGTCCACCGGCGCGTTGTTCGCGATGGGCGGGCACGGATCGCAGGCGTCTCCGAAGGCGTCACCATCGTAGTTGTCCCCGGGACACGTCCCGGCCGTGTCGGGACCCACCGCTGGCGCATCGGGTTCATCCGCCGGCAACCCGCTACACACGGCGTCGCCACCCCGTACGACGCAGGCCTGATGGTGGGGACATGCCGGCCGATCCGGATCGCACGGAACCTCGGAGGGAACGTGCGGCGCGTAGCAGGCGGCGACTGGGAGCAACGCGACGACGCGCATCTACGGAGTGATCGTCGTGGTGTTGGTCGCGGCCGACCAGTGGATGTGACCGTGTACGAAGTCGCCGCCGCGACCATCGCCCTCGGCGAACTCGTCGGAGATCGGATAGCCGAGGCTTCCTGCCTCCCAGCCGGCAGCAGCCCACGCATCGCGGATCCGGCCGCGGACCTCGTGCGCGCCGAGCTGCGGTGTCCAGTAGATCGACCCGCGCTCGAACACGCTGAACCGGCCGACGCCGTCGGGCGCGGCGCGCTCGTTCGAGATCGGCGCGCCCATGGCCGCCGCGCACCCGCCGAGCTGGTCGTACTTCGCGCCGATGTCGCCGACCACGACCTCGCGTGCGCAGTTCGCGAGCGCGGTGTAGCCCTTCGGCGCGATCAGCGTCGCGAGCTGATCGAACGGGATCCAGTACTTCTGGTTGCCGCCGAAGTTCGCCGAGTCGGCGATGTACGCCTGCCGCGTCTCGCGGTTGTAGCCGATGACGGAGACGTAGTGAAAGATGGTGCGGTTCGGGTAGCCCGGCGGGTGGTTGCTCGGAGGTGCGACGATGTTGGCGACGATCGGGAAGCCGTTGTCGACCGCGCGAACGAGGTCGCGCCACAGAAGATCGCGCTGCGTCGCCGACGGTGGATCGTTCGGCAGCTCCCGCGTCACGTACCAGGGCGCGTGCAGATCGGCGTTGAGGACGCGGGTGACCTGACCGATCCAGTCGGTGCCGTTCGTCGAGGTGGGGAGCTGGTTCGCGAGGGTTTGCTGGCTGGGTGGCGTGATGCGCGCGGAGAGCGCCATCTTCGTGGCCGTGGGGCCGCACCAGTACGAGGTGGTCTGCACCTCGTACGCGACCTCCAGCACGCGCCATGGATCGGCGGTGGTGCCGTAGGCTGCACCGGTGGCTCCGGAACCAGCCTCGGTGTCGGCCGGATCGGGATCCTCCGTCGAAGTCTCGCCCGGGGCGTTGGCCACACAGCCGACAGAGGTCGCGATGACGAGAGAGAGCGAGAGCGTGCGATTCATGGTGGGTTCCCGTTGGTGAGAGTTGTCGCGGTCTGATCGGTGGATGCGGTCCACGTGATCGATCCGTGTTGAAAGCTGGAGCGACGCCCGCCGGGTACGACGGTCTCGTCGGAGGTCGGGTAGCCGAGCGAACCGGTTTCCCAGCCGGCGGTCGCCCACGCATCACGGATGCGGCCGTGGACCTCGAACGCGCCGAGCGGTGGCGTCCAGTAGATCGAACCGCGGTCGAACACGCTGTAGCGGCCGATGCCATCCGGCGAGCCCTGCTCCTCGGTCGTGGGAACGCCCACGACCGAGGAGCAACCACCGAGCGCGACGTACTTCCTCTCGATCTCGCCGACCACCGACGGCGAGTTGCCGCAGCGGGTGCCGGCGGTCCAGAACGCGAGCCCCCCCGGCTCGTTGATCGCCTGGTGATAGCCATCGGAGTACGTGCGGTAGCGATCGTTCCAGCAGCTCCAGCCCGGCTGGCAGCCGTTGTAGTAGCGGACCACGGTGCGGATCCATTGATCGACGAGCGCGCTGTTGTTCGGATCGAAGCGATTGATCCAGGCGCGCGCCTTGTCGTCGGTCTCGGCGCCCGTGGTGTACGCGGAGACCTTGACCATCCAGGTCGCGTAGTCGATCGCGTCGGAGGTCTGCCCGGCCACCGTGAGCACGTCGGCGCCGTAGCGGTTGATCGTGTCGGTGAACGTGCCGGCATCGAACTGGAACATGCCGAGGCCGCCTTGCCGCGCACTGCATGGTCCATCGGCCGAACCGGCGATCACCGGTCCGCCTCCACAGTCAGGAGAGCTCGGGCCCTGACAGGCCCACGTCGCCTCGGACCAGCACATCGCGAGCCCGGTCTCGTCGTTCGCGATGCCGGCGAGGAGAAATCCGTTGCGCATGCCGCGTGCGGCCGCCGCGTCGCGCATGCGGGCATAACGAGGGAGCTTCGCGTTGACCGAGAGCTCGATGCTCAGCGGTGGACCGCGCTCCGGCACGTCACCTTCCGGTGGAGGCGCGCCGTCCTCCCCTAACGTGCAACCCACCACAACTAACAGACAGCACGCGCCGATTCGGTACATGGACCGACTGGTATACAATGTATATACCACACGCGAACACCGCAGGATCATGTGCCCGCGGCCCCCCGGAGCTGGGGCGTCGCCACCGCGAGTGGGGAATCGCCGCCCGCGCGTGCGCACATTCGGTTGCACGCGCGACTCGGTATACTGACGGCGGATGCCGCGACGTAAGCCGCAACGAGCGACCGGAGTTCAGCTCGGCGAAGACGTCGCGCGCAACATGATCATCGCGGGTGCCGCGAAAGTTTTTGCACTTGAAGGATTCCGCGCGGCGTCCGTCGAAGATCTTCTCGAGGCCGGCAAGGTCTCGAGGCGCACGTTCTATCGGCTGTTCGAGAGCAAGGAAGCCGTTGCCCTCGCCCTCTACAACTTCGGCACCAAGGGGCTGATCGCGAGCTGGAAGGCGGCGATCGCTTCGTCCGACGATCCCCTCGAGCAGTTCGCGCGCTGCATCGACATCCATCTCAAGAATGCCGCGATGATCGGACGCCTCGTATTCGTCCTGGGAGGCGAGGCGTCGCGCCAGGAGTCACCGCTCCACACCCGGCGCATGGAGGTCCACGACGTCCTGGTCGAGTTGCTGCGCGCGGCACATCCCAGCACGGCACGCCTCGATCCCCTGCTCGTCCGCACGACGATCTTCGCTCTCGAGGCCATCACGCGCCAGGTCCTCACCGATGGCGATGAGGGCCGCAAGGTCAGCGCCGCCTCGGTGGAGCGCGCACGCAAGGTCATGGTGCGGCTCGTCAGTGCCGGCTTCGCGGGCAGCGGCGAGGGCGTGACGCCCCTGCCGCTCGGCGAGTGATGCTCGGTTCCAGGGTTAGGTGGATTAGCCATGGCCCGCTCGATCCTCACTGATGGCTTTCCGCGAGGATGTAGCGTGCGTGGGGGCGCTGACAAATCGCGTCGGTTCCGCTCCGACAGAGCGATCCATGATCGTTGCGTGGAGTACGATCGGTGCGTGCTCGGACGTGTGCTTGCTCTCGGGCCGACTGCCATGCTCGCCGGATGCGGCGCCGGCGACACTGGAACGTTTGACCAGGCGCAGCTCCAGGAATCGATCGCGCAGGTCCGGCGCGTGATCCCTGCGATGATCGCGCATGACGGGATCGCGGCGTCCGTGGCCATGGGACGGTTCACGAGCGCCACGTCGCGAGTCCTGGTGCCCGACGACCCGGCGATGCGGCACGTCTCCATCTACGAGCTCCTCGAGGCGGACTCAGGAACCGATATCATCACCGACGTTCGGCAATGCACCGCCGTCGAATGCTCGTTCGACTACCGCTGGAGCCACTCTCTGTACACGACCTACAGCTTCGGCGGCTCGATCGCACGCGATGCCGACAGGCTGGACTTCGCACTCAAGAGTGGCGGCGGGTTCCGGAGCATCACGGGCTGGTCCTCAAGCACCACCGGCTCTGTCACCCTTACCGCCGGCAGCTTCACCGGAACCGTCGAGGCGCACGCGCTGGCGTTCGACAACAACATGACGCCAGGTCCCATAGCGAACGCCGACTACGCGATCGCGTTTCGAGACCTGGTGCTCGACAACGATGGCTGCGCCGTCAGCGGTGCGGTGGCCGCGGAATTCCACTACACGGCGAGCGAGGCGTGGGGCGCAACCCTCGACATCTCCGGTTCGACGGCCGTGGAGCCGGTCTGCGCGCATTAGCGGCAGTGCGTTGCCGCTCTCCGAATGACCACCGTGCGGCTTCGCTCGTCGGCGACGGATCTCCACCCCGCCTCCGCGACACCTGGCGCCAAGACCGAGCGCCCGTGGCGCAGTAAAGACGAGGTACGTGAGCTGCACGTTCACAGAGAATGCAGCCCAGACAGCGAATTCCCGATGGCCCGCGGCCAAGCTCGCCGAATGGCCTCGGCGGTTACGTCGAACGCATCGCCGATGATCTGAAGACGATCGCGCGCGACGAGGTCGAGCTCGTTCGTGGCGAGCTCGAGCACATGGTCAAACTCTCCGCGGCCGAGGCAGCAGGCGTGCTGATCGCAGCGCTGGTCGCGTTGATCGGGTTCTGCATGCTCTGCGTGGCAGGCGTGGTCGCGATCGCGCCCATCATCCCCAGTCTCGCGCTGCGCCTCGTGCTGATGGCGGTCATCTTCCTCGCCGGCGGCGGCGGCATCGCGATGCACTTCATCAAGCGGCTCGGCAAGGACCTCAAGCCGGATCTCGACGTCGTCGTTCACGAGGCCAAGCAAACCAAGAATGCGGTCGCGGACACCATCGCCACCGACGAGGCAACTCCTCATGCGTGACCACAAAGAGATCGTCGATGAGATCCACGAGGCCCGGCGCGACCTGGCGAACAATCTCGATGCCCTGCGTGATGCGATCGAGGAAAAGCTCGATGTGCGTGCGCAGCTCGAGAAGCGCCTCGAGCCACTGGCCGCGCAGACGCGCGCGCACCCGAAGCTGGTCGTGGGTGTGGCCGCGGTCGCCGGCGCGGTGCTCGCGCTGCTGCTGTGACTAGTCGCCGGAGCTGCCGTGGTCGAACAGGATCGTGCCGACGTCGAGATAGCCATCGACGATGTCGAAGCTGTGTTCCCAGGTTCCGCTCCACGGGTCGGTCGCGGTCACTCGAACACGGGTCACGTCGACCGGGATCTCGGCGGTGAAGCCGAGGTCGTCGCAGGCGGCGTCCTCGCTCGCGATCTGGCCACCGACCTCGTTGTAGATCGTGACGTGCACGTCGGTGGCGAACAGAAAGGTCTGGCAACTTCCGGCGGCCGACGAATCCGCCCGCCAGCTTCCGTACACCGTGGTGGTATCCGTGCAGGCGCCGGCGGTCATGGCGAGGGCGGCGAGCGCGAGGAGCTTCATGCCACCGACAAGCAGCAACTCGCGCGCCACGCGAAATGCGGTGAGGATTCGACAGGCTAGCGGCGCTCGCGCACGAACGCATCGAGGGTGGCGAGCTCGGCGGTGGCGCCCGCGAGGACGAGGCTGGCGCGCGCCGCCGCGATCATCGCGCGCGCACGATCTCGCTCGCGCGGCAACTCGGAGAGCGCCTGGCCGAGCGCGAACTGCGTCCTCCCGAGATCGAGCGGCGTGGCCTTGCCGCGCTCCAGGACGCGTACCGCACGCTCGAGATACGGCACGGACTCGGCGACCCGACCGCGCGAGGCCTCGATGCGCGCGGCGCTCCGCAGTCCCATCGCGACGAGGTTCTCGCGGTGCTCCAGGCTGCGATCGGCGATGTCGGCGGCGCGGACGTAGTGGGTGACCGCGTCGTCGATGCGATCGACCTCCTCCAGCGACATCCCGATCAGGATGTGCGCGTTGACCGCGTGCGCCGATTCGCTCTGGTGGACGGCGGCGAGCATCGCGAGGCCACGCTCGAGCGACGTGACGGCCTCGGCGTGCTTGCCGCTCGCGCCGAGCGCATCGCCGAGGCCGATCAGGGACTCCGCGACCTGAACATTGCCGCCTGGGAACGCGACCTCGCGGATCGCGAGTGCGGTCTGCAGCTCGGCGATCCCGGCGGCGAAGTCGTCTTGCGCGATCAGCGCGATGCCGAGCACGTAGTGCCCGAGAGCAACGTTGGGGTGCTGCGGGCCGTGGATCGCGACTGCTTCGGTGATCGCGGCGCGGATGGTCGCCAGCGCCTCGGCGGTCTTGCCCTGCAGGCGCTGGAAGTGACCGAGGCGGATCCGTGCGGCATTCGCCACCTCGCGGCGCGGAGGTGCGGCTCGCTCGGCGAAGGCGATCGCCGCGGCGCACTGCACGGCGATCTCGGCGGCCTGCGACGCGGTGACGTTGCGATTGCAGCGCGCCATCGCGAGATCGAGGAGGTGCGCATCGCGATCGGGAAGCTGCGCGACCAGCGCCTCGGCATAGCCATCGAACAGCACGGCCTCGTCGTAGCTGCGGAGGTCGTTGCCGAGAGCCTGCGAGAGGTCGATCCAGGCCGCGGCGAGGGTCTCGAGGTCGCGCGCGGCGGTCGCGGTGCGCGCCGCAACGTGCAATGCCGCGATTCCCTGCGTGTAGTGAGCCGATGCGATCTCGAGCCGCCCGACCAGGAGCTCCGCGCGGGCCTGGAGCGGGCCATACCTCGCCTTCGCGGCACGATCACGCAGCGCCAGGATCCCCGCCCGCGTGTCTTCGGCCCGCCCGGCAAGCAGGGCGACCTCGTAGATCGCCAGCTCTGCGCGCATCGCTTCGATCTCCGCGCGCGCTCCCTCGGCGGGTGGCAACGGCGGCAACGCGCCGAGCGCCGCGATGTCTGCGCACCGCTCCGGCGATGGCAGGCTCGTCGCGAGCGCGCTCGCACGCGCGATGACCTCGGCATCGGGGCGCAGCGCGAGCGCCACGACCGAGTGCAGCTGCACGACGAGCTCGTCGAGACAGCTCTGCCGTAGCGTATGGACCGCCACGGGCTGCACGCGTTCGATCATCGTCGCGCGGCACGTCGCATCCGCCTGTGCGCGCCAGCGGATTCCCCACGCATCGAGCTGGTCGATCGTCCGCGTCGCCACACCGGGCGCGAACGGCAGCGCGGTCGCACCGAACGCCCTGCGCAGCGCCGCCTGCTGTGGCGCTCCCCACTCCGCGGCGAGCGGCTGCCCTGCCCGCGCGCATGCATCGACACCGCGATCCCGTGCGACCAGCACGAGCGCGATCACGAGCACCGTCACCAGGAGCAGCATCGCGATCACCCAGCGGCGCACACGCACGGGCGCCGGTGCGAGCTGTGAGAGGAGCTCCTCCATGGTCGGAAACCGGTCCTCCGCACGCTCTGACTGGCCTCGCCGCAGCGCCCGGCTCACGCGCTCGGTCGAGCCCTGACCGCCGAGCGCCTCCGCCAGGGCAACACAGAACGCGTACTGATCCGCGCGACCATCGACGGCCTCCCCGCGCCTCTGCTCCGGCGCCATGTACGCGGGCGTCCCCGCGACCACCGGCTCCTCCGCATCGCGATCGCTGCGCGCGAGCCCGAAGTCGAGCACACGGGCGCGCCCATCGACGCCGAGGATGATGTTGCTCGGCTTGACGTCACGGTGCACGAGGCCCACCCGATGCGCCGCGGCGAGGCCCCGCCCCGCCTGTGCGAAGACATCGAGGATCTCCAGTGGAGGTCGTGCGCTGCGTAACCACTCGCGCACGGTGACGCCCTCGACATGCTCCATCGCGACGAACACCTCACCATCGGCCTCGCCCACGTCATGCACCGCGATCACGTTCGGATGTGCGAGCCGCGCGATCGCTCGCGCCTCCTCGCGCAGCTGCTCGCCCGCGCGGGCTCGGCGCAGCACCTTCACCGCGACGCGGCGATCGAGATCCGGATCGTACGCCGCGTAGACCACGCCCATTCCGCCGGCACCGAGGCGGGCAAGGAGCACGTACCGCCCCAGATAGCCCGCGATCTCGGGCTCGCGAGACTCAGCGCCCGGAGCGTTCGGCGCCGAGAGCTTGGCGAGCGCGACGACGAGCTCCTGGCAGATCGAGCATGTATCGAGGTGACTCTCCAGCTCGTCGCGCTCCGCGCCGGCGAGCCTCGCCTCCGCATAGGCGGCGATCGTCTCCTCCCCCGGGCACACGGCCCACGCTACCATGACGTACCGTGGCGTCCCCGCTCCTGGCCGAGGTCCTCTCCGCATCACGTGCGGCCTGGCCCGGCATCGAGATCTCCGACGACGACTTCCTCGCGTACGTCACCGCACGCGTCGGAGAGCTCGACGACGTCCGCGCGATCGTCGTCACGGATCTGTGGCTCGCCTGCGGCATCACCCGCGGCGTACCGGCGGCGCTGCGCGAGCTCGACACTCGCCTCACGGCGGTCGCGCCGGCGATCGCGCACCTCGATGGGGGCAGCGCGCTCGTCGCCGACGTGACCGCCGCCGTGCGCGAGCGAGTGCTCGGCACCGACGGCAACGGAAAGATCGCCGACTACCGAGGGCGCGGCGATCTGCGCGGCTGGTTGCGTGTGGTCGCCGTGCGAGAGGCGCTGCAGATCCTTCGGGCGCGCAAGCGCGAGGCGCCGATCAGCGAAGACCTCGCCGACCGCATCGACGACCACGGCGCGGACCTCCCGCTCGACGAGCTGCGCGCGTACCGCGAGGCGTTCGCCACCGCGCTCGCCACACTCACGCCACGCGAGCGAAATCTGATCAAGCAGCAGTACGTCTACGGCGCCACCATCGACGAGCTCGGCGCGCTCTACGGCGTCCACCGCGCCACCGCGGCGCGCTGGCTCGCGCAGATCCGCGACACGCTGCTGCGCCGCACGCGCGGCCTCCTCGCCGAGGCCATGCTCCTCACCGGCACGGATCTGGAGAGCGCGATGGGCAAGCTGGCCGAGCATGTCGACTACTCGTTGCGCCACACGCTCTCGCGCGAGTGATCACTTCCCGACGCACGCATGTTCGGCGCTGTTGCACTTCTCGGCGGTGGGGCAGTCCACGTCGAACTGGCACGGCAGGCCCACGCAGTACGCGGTCTTGCTCATGCACTCATCCGTCGCGGAGTTGCACACGAGACCGTTGCTGCAGTCCGCATCGAACTGGCAGTGCACGCCGGTAGAGCACGCGGGATTACCGAGCGCGATCACGCAGAACGCGCCGAGCGCCGCGCCCAGATCGCCGTTGCACGCCGGGTAAGGTCCGCTCGCGCCTACACAGGCCCAGTCCGTCGCGTCGGGTGTCGAGAAGCAGTCGAGCCCCGCGGATGGATTGCCACCGCACATCGTGGCCCTGGTGATGCCCTTCTTGCACCACCCTTCGAAGGCGGCCTGACCTCCGGCCGGCAGCGGTGTGCCGCAGGTGTTACCGGCGGCGGCGAAGCTCTTCGCGAAGGCGACGCAGTCGGCGGGATCGAGCTGCGCGGGCCGGGCATCGACCGGCTGGTCATCGCCGGTCGACGAACCGTTGTTGGTACACGCGGACAGGGCAAGAGCGAGAACGAGAGCACAGCGGAACATGACGTCTCCAGGGTTGGTTACCTCTGGATGCGGGATCAGCCGCGGTGTCGCGCGCTCGTCGTGATCCAGCGAATTCGCCCGCGCTGTCGCTTACTTGCCGCGTGTCGCACCGCTCGAACACTCGAAGATCAGCCCGACGCCGCCGCCGAGCCTGTCGCCCGCGCGGAGACCGATGCCGAGCGCCTTGCGAGCGTCGTGCAGGAACATGTGGTCGAGCTGCAGCTCGGCTGTGCTGCGCCCCGGTGTGGTCGGGCGCGCGACGGTGCGCACGCGGTTGCGCTCGCCCGCGGTGTAGCGATCCGCCTCGAGGTTACGGATCCGACCGTAGGCGCCGCGCGGCTCCGAGGCATCTGCCCACGCGGCGACGCGATCGAGGAACAAGAGGTGCGGCAGCGCGAGCGAGAGGAACGCCATGATGTTGGTCTGGTCGCCGCGCGGCGCGCGCACGGTCGACGTCGCGGGAAGCGTTGCCGTCGGTGCGTAGATCGCGTGCCCCGAGTCGTACATGGAGAACACCTCGGGGAGCGTCGCGTTGACGGCGCCGGAGATCACGAGCTGCGGCCTCGCCGGCTCGCCGGTCAAGGTCAGGCGGGCGCCGCGGTCCGGGTGCGCGAGATCGCGAAGCTCGGCGTCGGGGAGCCGGCGCTCGAACACGAGATCGAGCCAGCCACGCGGATGCTCCTCGGAGAGGAGGATGCGGCCGCGCACGAGCTCGTGGTGGTAGGCGAACAGGTTGAGGTTACCCGACAGCAGCGTGAGCTCGCCGCGTGGAATCGTGGCCTCGCGCCGCACGGTGATGGTCAGCTCGCCGCGCGCCACGACGTCGAGCGGATCGCGGTTGACCTGGACGGGGTTCGGGATGTGGATCCGCACGTCGAGCGGACGCCAGCCCGGCAGCGGCCCTGACGGCGCGAGTACCGGAAGCTTGCCGGCCACGGTCGCGTCGTCGACGAAGATCACGTCGCCCGCGACCGAGATCCGCTCCGGTTGATGCGCGCGCATCTTGCGATCGGGAGCGCGGAACGACAGTGAGTCGATGGTCGCGTCGATCGCGGGAATCGGCGTCGTCAGATCGCCGGCGATCCGCATCGCCAGGTCGATCTCCGTCGTCGGCGCGTCGGTGAACAGCGGAGACGTCACGCCGAACGCCAGCCACTTCGTCGCCGCGAGGGACACGGCCACCTTCGTGGGCTTCAGATCCTCGACGGTAAGCAGCCCCGATGCGTGGAGGCGGCGATCCGCGCCCTCGCGAACATCGAGGGAGGTGAGCCGGATGCCGCGCGGGTCGCCCGCGATCTCGAGCGCGATGTCGTGCCACGAGCGGTTCGTGTTCGGGATCGCGAACGTGCCACCGTGGATCGAGAGGGATCCATCCACGCTCGCGCGGTCGAGAACGTAACCGCCGTCGCGAATCGCGATCCCGAGGTCCGCGGTCATGTCCCAGCGCAGCCGGCTCGCCTCGGCGGTCCCGCGGGCAACCTCCGGGATCACGAACAGCGCCGGCAGGAGCGGCAACAGGGGCGTGTCGTCGGCGCGGGCGTGGGCGCGGACCTCGATTCGATCGGCGCTGCGTGCGACCTCCGCCACGATCTTCGCCGCTCCGTGGGTCACCGTCGCGGTGAGCTTCGTCGGCGACCCCGCGACGGCGAGCGTGACCTCGCCCTGCCCGCCCGAGGCCGAACGGAAGCCGCGCCACGAGAACGCCCCTTCGAGCATCGGGGCTTGCGGCATGCCCGTCACGTGCACGCGGCCGGAGACCGTACCGCCGAGCGCGGCGAGCTTCGGCGGGATCTTCGGCAGCTCGCCGAGCGGCCGCTCCGTGACCTCCACGACCTCGTCGATCGCGATGCGCTTGTCGATGGCGAGCTTCGTGCCCGTGAACAGGCTCGGGATCGTGACCGTGCCGCGCAGCGCGGTGGAGATCGCGCCGAAACCACCGGTACCGGTGGTGGTCACCACGATCCCGGCGGTACCGGATGCGAGCACCGCGTGGATCTCCGCGTGCCGTTTGCCGGTCACCACGAGGTCCACGGTTCCCGTCGGCGCGCGCGGGGTGCCGCGCAGATCTGCGTGCACCGACACATCACCATCGAGATCCGCGGGGAGCTTCGCCCGCAGCTTGGGCGGCACGAACGGGAGAACCTCCGCGAGTGCGCGCGCCGGCACATCGAGCTTCAACCGGAACGGTCGCGAGGGCACGAGGCGGTTGCGATCCAGCGGCACGGTCGCGACCAGGCCACCGACATCCACGCCGTCGCGCACGAACCGCGCGGTCGCGACCGCCTCGGTGGGCGTCGTCTTGCCGCGCGCATGCACGGTGAGCTCGGGGATCGCGATCGCTACATCGAAGTCCGTGAGCTGGCTCGTCGGCGTGCGGTGGATCTGGACGGTTCCGCTCAGGCGACCGCGCACCGGCAGCGCCTTGCCGGCGAGCCGCCCGAGGCCGGTCAGGTCCAGGTTGCGAAGGTGGAGCGTCGTGTCGGCGGTGACCAGCTTCCGGCTCACGACCTTCGCGGTCCCTGCGGCGGAGATCGTTCCACCGGCGATCGCCAGGTTCATCGGCTCGAGCACGAGCGCGATCTCGCCGTCGAGGGTGCCGCTCGCCGTCACCACCACTGCGAGGCGTTGCGGCAACGCGGGCAGGCGCAACGGGACCGCAACGCCGGCCTGCCGCAACACCAGGGCGGCCTTGCCGGGCTCGCCGGTGGCGCTCATGCGCACGTGCAGCGTCGTGTCCGCGGCGACCTCCCCGGTGGCCCCGATCTCGAAGCCGAGGCCGCGCGCGGTCAGCTTGTCGAGCGTGAATCCACCGCGCTTCGCCGTCAGGTTCGCGGACACGCCGTCGACCGCCAGCGTGCCGATCGTGGTCGCGCCGAGCTCGAGCGTCACCGCGGCCTCCAGCTCGGAGAACGTGGCACCGGAGCCCGTGATGCCGATCTTGACGTCCGTCTCGATCGACGGCGTGCGCGCCTTGATCAAGACGTCCTCGCTCTTGCCCTTACCGGCGAGCGTGATCCGATAGGCCGGGCGGAGCCGATTCGAGAGATCGATCGTTCCATCGAGCGCGAGCTTGGTGGACCGCGTCGTCACGGTGCCATGTGCCGCCAGTGCGGTCATCGGGCCGGCAAGCGTCACATCGGCATCGACATCGGCGACGAGCATCTCGCGGCCCAGCAGCGTGCGCAGCTTGCTGCGGTCGACGTGTACCTTCGACAACGCGATCGACTGATCGCCGACGAGCAGCCCGTCCTCGAGCTGCGCGTGCACACGGATCTCGGCAACCGATGCGGCGCCGGCAGAGAACGCGGTCAGCGCGGCATCGATGCCGGTGCCTTGCCGCGTCAGCGTGGTCGATGCGATCGCGAGCTCCAGATCGCGCCGCGGCGCCCCGGGGCGGGCGATCGAGAGCTTCGCCGCGATCGGACCGAGCGCGACGTCGAGCTCCTTTGCCACCGGGCGCGCGGTGGCCTTACCGGTGAGTGAGAGATCGGTGACGGTGACGACCGTGCCATCCGCCTTCGTCACGGTTGCCGTCCCCGCGATCGAGATCCCGCGCACCTCGATCGAGGACAGTGGCTCGCGATCGGATGCAGCCAGCAGGCCGGCGAGGTTCGTGCGCCCATCCGCACCTTCCACGATCTGCACGTCGAGGCCTTCGACCTCGAGCTCCTCGATCACCGGCGCTCCGGCGATCAGGCTGCCGCGATCGAGCACGGCATGAACCGTCTTGATGGTGATCGCCGGCTTCCCGTTCGGGTCATTGATCGCGAGATCGCCGAGCTCGACGTGCGAGAACAGGAAGCCGTAGTCGAGGGAGCCGAGCGTGGCGCCACCGGTGAACGTCCTCGCGAGGCGCGCCTCGATGCGTCCGCGCACCAGGCGCTTACCCCACGGCGTGTGGAGGAACACGATCGCGAGCACCGCGAGCGTCACCACCACGCCCACCGCCCACGCGATCATGCGCACGACGCGGCGCCACAGCGGTCGCTTCGCCATCAGAACGCCTCGCCGATCCGCACGAATCCGAGCACGCGCCCCCAGGCGGCGCCGGCGTCACCTTCGTCGAGGATCCGGTATGCGAGGTCGAGCGCGATCGGCAGGTACCACAAGCGTAGCCGTCCTCCGATCCCGGCGGCGAGAGAAACGCCGCTCGCGAACGCGTTGGCGTTCGCTCCTGCACCGCCGACATCGACGAACGCCGTGGCGCCATATTGCTTCCTGAACGGCAACAACCGCAGCTCTGCGCTCGCCTCGACGAGACTGCGGCCACCGACGAGCACGCGCTCGCAGCTCGTGCCCGCCGTGCACGCTGCTGGCGAGAGCCGGTCGCGCCCGAAGCCGCGCATGCCATACGGCCCGCCGCCGAACAGCCGCGGGCCGAGCGGGACACCGTCGTCGCCGGGCAACAGCACCCAGCCCGCGGACGCACGGGCGCCGACCGACCACGGTCCACCGATGCGCACGAACCCGCGGGCCTCGGTCGTGAGCTGTAGATAGCGGTGGTCCGCGAGCGGGCCGCCCGGAGAGTACGCGCCGGTGAGACCGACCAACCAGCCGCGCGTGGCCTCGATCCGATCATCGCGCCGGTCGACGATCGCGCTGCCGACGACCTCCACGCCACGCGAGTCCGCCGCGGTGAAGCTCCCGGCGGTCGTGGGATCGATCGGCGGCAGGTCGAGCGTGCGCGCGAAGCGGTAGAGCACGTCGAGCTCGAGCATCACGCCTGGCGCCGGCGCCGCACGCATCCCGGGGCCCACGGTGAGCTCGCGAAGCAGCGCCGACGGATACAGCACGTCGCGCCAGCGCCCGGTCAGCCGCACGTCGATCGTGGTCAACGGATGCAGGTACTGCACAAGGGCGCTGCCGTAGAGGCGATTCGCGATCCCGGCATCGTCGAACGTGTGCCCGTAGCCGAGGTTGCCCTCGAGGATGAGGTGGTGCTGCGGCCCGAACAGATTGCGCAGCGTGACCTGTGCGCCGGCGAACGCATCGACACGCGTGGGATCGGCCTCCACGCCGGCCTCGAGGCGCAGCTGCCGCGCGGGGGCCTCGACGACCACGATCTTGACCGCGAGCGTCTCGGGTAGCGTCCGCGGGATGAGCGAGCCATCCGCGGCGACCTGGTCGGCGGTCATGATCCCGCCGGTATCGGGATACTCGGGCAGCCGATGGATCTCGGCGTCCGTGATCACGTTGACCGAGACGAACGCGCCGGTGTCGAGCAGCGAGAGCTCGGCGCGTCGCGCCGCCGACGTGGAGAACGGCGCGCCGACCACGAGGCCGGCACGCACGAGCACGGCCGATGCTGGCACCTGGTCGTTGCCTTCAACGGCGAGCGATCCGACCCGCGTCTGGGGCCCCGGATCGATGTAGTAGAACCACCCGGCGGTCTTCGCGGTGCGATCGACGAACACGCGGCTGTAGGCGCGCGCGTGACCGAACCCGCGATCCTGCAGGTACGTCGCCATCTCGAGCCGCAGCAGCCGATACGGCTCGAGGTCGATCGCTGAGCCGCGTCCGAACGGAACGATCGCGCGCAACCCGGCGGCATGCGCCGCTGGCGCGCCGACGAACGTGATCGACGCGACGGTGTAGCGCGCGCCTTCGTGCACCGGCCACGCGATCGCGACGTGCGTGCGTGCAGCATCGTAGGTGACGCGCGGCGCATCCACCGTGACGTCGAACCGTCCCTGCCCTTGCAGCCAGCTCGCGATCCGGCGCCGGTCCTCCGCCAGCCGGTATTCGTTGAACGGGCGCTCGGGCGCGAGCACGGTCTTCGCGCGCACGCCGAGCAGGCCGATCAAGGGCTTGTAGATCACCGCGGACGCCGCATCCGGCTCGATCGCCACCGAGGTCACGCCGATCGCGGTGTCGCCCGGGACCGCCGGTCGATTCGGTGCACGGCACGCGAGCAGCGCGAGGGCGACCGCCACGAGCCACTGCCCCACGCCCCGACGATACCTCAGCCGTATGCTGGCAACTTCTCTCCGCGCACCTGTAAGCCGCGCTCAACGCGCGATGTAGTCGAAACACCTCACGAATCGTTTGCCGCAGTTGTGCGTACGATCGAGCTGCTGCCTCTGCCGTCGCCCGCGCGATCCCGTCGCCAGCTTAGCGGCGACGGCGCCGGATCAGCAGGCCGCCCACGGCAAGCGCGAGCAGCATTCCCCGCGGATCGGAGCCGTGCGTGTCGCAGCATCCGCCGGGGCTGTTGCCACCGCCAACGTCGCAGTCGTTCGCGGTATCGAACATGCCGCTCGAGCAGTCATCGCAACCATCGGCATCGGAATCGCCGCACTTGTTCGGATCGTCGGGGAATGGGTCGTTGCCGTCATCCACGCCGTCCCCGTCGGAGTCGCCACCGCCGGTGCCACCTGGGCCTGCAGTCGTGCATTGCGCCTCGAACAACGCGTTGAGGAACAACCGCGTTCCCTGACTCTGCGAGGCCGAGGTGACGGGTACCGTGGTCGAGTACTGGTGACCGCCGAGGTAGCTGATCTTGCCTTCGCAACCGGCGACGTGCGCGGTGCTCTCTTTGGTCTTGAGGATGATGTCGTCACAGCCATCGAGGTAGCCGCTCATCCACAGATCCTGATCGCCCGGGCCGTTCGCGCCGGTGAGCAGCGTGACCTGCTTGTTGTTCTTGTACGTGGTGTTGAGATAGCTGCTGAGGTTGTACGCCGGCTCGCTGCCGCCCGTGGTTCCGAACGCGCCGTCGAGCTGGTTGTACGGAACGTCGGGGCGCAGCACCTTCACCGTGGCAGACGCGGGCTGCGCGGCGACCTCGTAGCCTGGCAGGTTCTTCCACGTGTTCGGCTTCGGCAGGCAGCACGCCTGGCCGCCGCACGCAGCCGCGACACACTCGTAGTTCGCGTTCGTGCACGTGTTCGAGGGGCACAGCGGTGGCGTGCCCGTCGTCGTCAGGAAGTGACCGTTGCGCCCGGCATCGTCGAGATACGGCCACGCCGGGTTCGGTACCGTGTTCTCGTAGGCGTTGACGGCCTGGCACTCGGCGAAGAAGTGCGTCGGATACGCGAGGAACGCGCGGACCTCGGCCACGACCTCGTGGCCGTTGAACGTGAACTTCTGGCCGGTACACTGGGCCTGGGTTGCGGGACAGTTGCCCTGACACTCCACGCGCTCGCGTTCGTTGACGCCCCAGTGCATCGACATGATCTGGCAGAACGCCGGCGAGCCGTCGGCCTTGAACAGTGCGCCGTTCTTGTGATCGAGGTTCGGCGCGTTGCACGTACCGAGGTCGCCCGCGATCGCCTCCTCGGTGAGCATGTTCGGGTTCGCGGTTGCCGGGCCGCAGTTCGTGGCGTTGCAGTTGCCGGTCGGGAACTCCGCACCGTTCGTCTGCGGAATGCCCGCCGCACGCAGGTAGCCCGTTGCGATGCCCTCGTTGCCATCTGCGAACACGGCAATCGACGGCGAGGCGATCATATCGCGCGCCGAATTCCCCGTGAAGGCCGCTGTGGCCTCGTGCACGGTCGTCACGTGAAACACGCTGCGCATCGCCCACGGGTTCGCGGCCCATTTCGCCTGATCGTTCCACGCATCGATGATCGCGAGCGCCTTGTCGTGGTCGGCGGCATCGATCGCGAACGGCCCGCCGCGGTACTTGTGCGTGCCGAGCGCGGAGCTCCGCGCGGCGACTCCGACGTCGTCCCAGATCACGTTCGTCGTCGCGACGAGATCGGGGCTCGCCGTCGGGTACGTACACTTGACGCCGGAGCCTTCGACGCCGCAGTCCCACGCGCACAGATCGCCTGCCGTATTGCACGCGGCTCCATGCCACGTCTTCGCCGGGTCGATGACCCAGTGGACGTGCACGCCCTGCCGCAGCAGCTGGTAGACGAGGCCGTAGGCCTGGAACATCCCCGTGGATTGATACGAGAGATCCATCGGGATGATGAGGCTGCCCGGCGCGAACGTTCGGGTCCCTGCATTCGCGTGGGCACTCGCGAGTGAGACCACCACCGATGCGATCGCGAGGACCGAGGCATGGCGCTTCATCGGCTCATGATGCCAAGTTCGTGGTCGCGACGATCTGTTCATTCTTTGCACACCGATCTCCCGCGCCGAGTCCGATACAGTGCTCGTGATGTCGACGACGCTGCTCATCGCACTTGCTTGCGTGGTGGGTGCGTGTGGGTTCGAGGTGCGTGGGGCGGCGACCGTCGACGCTGCCGCGGATGATGGCGCGGATGCCGGCGCGGATGCCGATGCGCTGCCACCGTTCGACGCCACGCAGAGCGGCGTCGACTTTCTCCCGCCGGGCGAAGAGACGTTCGTGATGGAGAACTGGACCGCCCCCCAAAACACGACGATCGACACCACGACGATGATGGTGGTGCCGGCACTACCGGCGGGACCGACGTTCCAGGTCGGCCAGCAGGACGCCGGTGGATCCATCGCGATCCTCCGAGTCAACGACTTTACTCTCGCTGCGGGGCGCACGATCACGGTCACCGGTGACCGGCCGTTCGTGCTGCTCATCAAACACGATGCAACCATCGCCGGAACGATCGATGTCGGTGGCCGGCAATGGCAGCGTGGTCCCGGTGGATCGTTCGGCGGGCTTGGCGCCGGTGCAGGCGGCACGAGCGTGCACGACAACGGCACCGGCTCGACCTATGACGATACAGGTGCCGGTGGCGGCGGGTTCGGCTCGACGGGCGCGACCGGCGGTGCGGCCGGTCCGTTCGCCGGCGGCAGCGGTGGGCCGACCTTCGTCGTCAGCTCGCTGACCGGCGGCTCGGGCGGCGGACTTCCGGCGGCATGCTCGAATCTTGCGGGCGGCGGTGGCGGGGCACTTCTCCTCTACGCGGGCCACAAGCTCCGCATCATGGGAGTCATCACGGCGGGTGGTGGTGGAGGTGGCGGTGGCGTGATGGTGTGCGCGACCGGATCAGGGCCGGGCGCCGGCGGTGGGTCGGGGGGATTGATCTGGATCCAATGCACCGATGTCGACGGCACCGGCGTGCTCGCCGCGAACGGCGGCGGTGGTGGTGGCGGTAGCTACGTCGGGATCTCCGACGGCGGCAGCGGCGAGGACGGCAAGGCGAGTACCACCGCGATCGCCAACGGCGGCATGAAGGCGAATACCGTCGAGGCCTCGGCGGGCGGCGCCGGGGCGATCGGTGGAACGTCCGCCGCGGTGATCACGCCGCTCACCGCGGGTAACGGTGGCGGCGGTGGGGGCGGCGTGGGGCGGATCGTCTATCGCGCTCCGTCGCTCGGGGGGCTGCTATCGAGCCCGCCCGCGGTCGTGCCGTAGCGGCGGCAACATCGTGATCTCGAAGCTCGCGAGTGCCGCGCCGATGCCCGGCAAGCGACGCGCTGTCGCGAACCCGTTCCAGCGATCCACACCTTCGGCGGATCGCACCGACACGCCGCCCGACGCCGCCCGCGCCCTGCCCGTACCACGGAACCGCACGAGGTCTGCGCCACCATCCTGCACCGTGCCCGCACTCACGCGGAGCGGTACCGCCGGCCCACGCCTCGCGAGCGAGAGCTCGAGGTGTGCGCCGTCCTCGGTCTCGATCGTCGCCTCGCGCTCGCCGATCTCGAACCTCGCGAGCTGCTTCGGTAACGCCCACAGCTCGCGACCCGCGGCGAGGGAGGCGGTGGAGTCGACGTACATCTTTGCAACGTAGTAGCCGCGCAGGCCGCTCGCCGAGACCATGCACGGCATCCACAGCAGCTCCGCATAGGTCAGCGGCGATGGCGCCACGTACTCGATCAGCGCGAGGATCCCCACGCAGCGCCTGGCAACCGTGACGGGACGGAACCCGTCGGGGAGCGCGAGGTCGGCGGCGCGCACGAGGTAGGGCTGCATGAACGCGCGGCCGTGCGTGTGCCACGGCACGGGTGGGTACTCAGTCATTCGCTTCCTCGTCGGGTCCGGTGTCGTCGAGCGAGCGCGGATTGCTTCTTCATCCAGTACAGCCGCTGGTCACTCGAACGCGGCAAACGTCAGCGTGACATCGAGGTTGACGACCGCGCCCTTGTCGGCGAAGCCACGCGCCGCCGTGCCACGCGCGACCACCGTGAAGTGGCCGCCGAGTAGCTTCGCGTAGTCGAACTCGCTCAGCGCGCCGGAATCGAAGTGCGGGTCGAGCTCGAGCGCATCGTCCGCCGCTGGATCGACGGCTGCGTTCGCGACGCCGAAGCTGTTGTTGCTATCGTCGATCAGGAAGTCGATCGCGACGTTGCCGCCGAACACGTCCGCAAGTGAGGCGACGGCGCTCGAGCCATCGCCGAGCGCGAGTTGCGCACCCTCGACCACGATCGCGGTCGGTGATCGTCCGGCGAGCTTCGCCTTCGCCTCGCCGACGAAGGCGCCGTACGGATTGCCCTGCTCCGTCGAGATCCGCTTGTCGTCCGTGACGAGGCCGTTCGTCGCATCCGACGACTTCGCGTGCAGCGAGATGCCGACCGGTGCGGAGTACGTCACGGGCGCTGCGGGGCAGCCTGCGAGGAGGACCAGGGCGCTGCCAACGAGGATCCGAGCCGTCATGCAGATGAGACGGACCTCGTGGCGGCCGCATTCAGCTATTCGAAGGCCGCGAACGTGAACGTGATCTGGATGTCAGCATCGGCGCCTTTCGTGGTGAATCCCGCCGCCGCGGGGCCGCGCGTGACCACCTTGAAGTTGCCTCCGACCAGCTTGATGTAATCGAACTCGGGTAGCGCGCCGCTATCGAACGTGGCACCGAGTCCGATCGGCCCTCCCGCGGTGGCTGCCGGAACCGCGCCACTCGCGGCGGGGTAACTGTTGTTCGTGTCATTCATCTGGAACAGCACCTCGACGTTTCCGTCGAAGACCTCGCCGAGTCGGGTCACGTTCGTCGAGCCGGCGCCGAGAAGGATCTCTACCTTGTCGATCTGGATCGAGGTCGGGGTCTTCCCGGAGAGCTTGCTCTTCGCATCGGTGATGAACGCACCGTACGGGTTGCCGCTCTCCGTGTTGATCGCTTTCTCGTCGCTGACCACGTTGTTCGTGGTGGCGCTGGACTTCGCCTTGAGATTGATCCCGACGGGCGCCGAATACGAGATGGGATCGGCACCACAGGCCCCAAGCGCGAGGACCGAGAGGAGAGCCAAGGAGTTACTGGTCATACGAGATCAGTGTGTGGTCGGAGGCGATCAGTCGCAACAAACTCCCGGCTGTACGGAAGGTGCGCTACTCCGCCGTGACGACGACCGGACAGTGATCCGAAACGTGCTCTGCGTACGTGGGACAGCTCTCCTCCCAGCCGCATCCGTGCGTGGCGCACCCACCTGCTGCCTCGACCCGTGCCGGTGCTTGCCACATCAGCACGTGATCGAGACGTGACCGGAAGCACCCGTCGTCGCGCGACCAGAACGCGGTGCAGCCGAGGCTTTCCGTGGCCCACACGAGGTTCGTGCGGCGCGCGAGCGCGGCGAGGCTCGCGCGATCGCTCTCGCCGGTGGCGTTGAAGTCGCCGAGCACGATCGTGCGCTCGGTCCGGTACGCGATGATCCGCGCGAGCGCGAGGTGCTGCGCCGCACGAATATCCGCGTTCTCCCCGCCCGCCTTCAGGTGCACCACCAGCACGCGCAGAATCTCGCCACCACCGGTGGGCCGCAGGCGGACCTCGAGCGTCGGCTTGTGCGTGGCCCCGAGGCGGGTCTCGTCGTGCATGGTCAGGTCCACAACGGTCCACTTGCGGCGATCGTAGAGCACGCCGATGTGGTGGGTCGGGTGCACCCGCGGCGCCGTATCGATCGCGGCGAACTGCCAGGCACCACCGAGCCGGTTGACGGCCTCGGCCGAGAACAGCGCCGGATCGACGATCTCCTGGACGGCGATGAAGTCCGCGTGGAGGCGCTCGATCTCGTCGAACGCACCGTCGATCTGACGCTGATCCTTCGGGAAGTCCTCGATATTGAAGGTGGCGAACCGGAGCGGGGGCTCACCATCGCGGCAGGCAACGGCGCGAACACCGAGGATCACGGCGATCGCGACGACGAGCCAGCGCATGCCGTCAATCTACACCGTGGCCGAAGCTCTCGCTTGACCCGGCGCTCCGTCGGTGGCGAGATGCGCCCATGCGCTTCGTCCCTCTGGTCCTCGTCGCTCTCGTCGCTTGCAGCGATAGCACCAGCGGAGACGACCCGGCCGGCATCACGATCACCTCACCCGCGCCGGGCGCGATGTTCGCGCGCACCAGCCTCGACGCACTCGGCTCGCTCGTGGCCTCCGTGCCGGTCGAAGTCGCGGTCCAGGGCACCCCCGCACGCGTCGCGATCACGCTCGATACCAGCGCGCTTGCCGACGCCGACGCCGACGGCCATGCGACGGTCGCGCTCGGTGCCGCTGGACCCGCCACGCTCACCGCCACCTGGCTCGATGCCGACGACCTCCCGGTCGCCACCGCATCGGTCGACATCGTGATCACCGAGCCCACCGCTGCGACGTGCAAGGACTGGCTGGATCTCTACAAGGTGACGTACACGGTCGGCCCGACGAGCCCCGGGGTTGTGGATCCCGTCACCGTGACGATGCCGATCAACGGGATGCCGTTCCGCTCGGGAGGCGCCGCGCGCACGAAGATGTTCGGCGACTGCACGATCATCAAGTCGCTCGCGCAGGCCGCGCCGATGCTGCGCGCGAAGCAGATCGTCGAGGTCACGGACCTCGGTGTCTACAACTACCGCTGCATCGGCAACACCGGCACGCCGCCGAACTGCCCGAACGGCATCTCGCAGCACGCGTACGGCAACGCGATCGATCTCGCGAGCTTCAAGGACATGGCCGGCATGACCTACGTGGTCAACACCGACTTCGTGATCGATCCCGCGCCCGAGAAGACCTGCACCGCGGCCACCGTCGCCGGCAAGGACCAGTTCCTCCACGAGCTGATCTGCGGGCTCAAGGCGGCCAAGCTCTTCAACATCGTGCTCACGCCGAACTACAACGCGGACCACCGCGACCACTTCCACGTCGACATGACGCCGGGTAGCGACTTCATCCACTAGAGCCGGTCCATCCGCTATCCTGGCGATTCGTCCGCCTTGACAGGCTATCCGTTATAGCGGAGGCTCTGCTCATGAGAGCGTACGTACCCGCCATTCTCCTCCTCGTCGCCGCGTGCTCGACGGAGACGAGGGCGACCGCGGCGAGCAAGGAGGTCAAGCTCCTCAACGTCTCGTACGATCCGACGCGCGAGCTGTACGCCGCCGAGAACCAGGCGTTCGCCGCCGCGTGGGAAGCGAAGACGGGCCAGAAGGTCACCATCGAGCAGTCGCACGGCGGCTCCAGCAAGCAAGCGCGCGCCGTGATCGATGGGCTCGAAGCAGATGTGGTCACGCTTGCCCTCGGCTACGACGTCGATGCCGTCGCGAAGTGGGGCCTGATCAACGCCGACTGGGCGACCAAGCTCCCGAACCACGCGGCGCCGTACACGTCGACGATCGTGTTCCTCGTGCGCAAAGGAAATCCCAAGGGGATCAAGGACTGGGGGGACCTCGTGAAGGACGGGGTCGAGGTGATCACGCCGAATCCCAAGACGTCGGGCGGCGCGCGGTGGAACTACCTCGCCGCGTGGGGCTATGCGGCGCAGAACGGTGGCGATCCGCAGGCCTTCGCGAAGAACCTCTTCGAGCACGTGCCGGTGCTCGACTCCGGCGCGCGCGGTGCCACCACCACCTTCGTCGAGCGCGGCATCGGCGACGTGCTGCTCGCCTGGGAGAACGAGGCGCTGCTCGCCGTGCAGAAGCTCGGCGCCGACAAGGTCGAGATCGTGGTGCCGAGCGTGTCGATCCTCGCGGAGCCGCCGATCGCGGTGGTCGACGAGGTCGTCGACAAGCACGGCACGCGCGAGGTCGCGACCGCGTACCTCCAGTTCCTGTACTCGCCCGAGGGCCAGAAGATCGCCGCCGACAACTACTACCGCCCGCGCGACGTGAAGGCGGTGGTGGCCGGCGCGTTCCCGACGGTGAAGCTGTTCGGTATCGACGAGACGTTCGGTGGGTGGAAGAAGGCGCAGCCCGAGCACTTCGACGACGGCGGCACGTTCGACAAGCTGAGCGCCAAGGAGTAGCGCGTGGCGCGTCGCACCCTCCCCGGCTTCGGTCTGACGATGGGGTACACGCTCGTGTACCTGTCGCTGATCGTGCTGATCCCGCTCGCGGCGCTCGCGGTGAAGACCGCCGAGATGTCGTGGGGGGAGCTGTGGAAGCTCGCGACGAGCGCACGTGCGCTCGCCTCGTACAAGATCACGTTCGGCGCCTCGCTGATCGCGGCAACGATCAACGCGGTGTTCGGCACGCTGCTCGCGTGGGCGCTCGTGCGCTACCGGTTCTGGGGCCGCGGTATCGTCGACGCGATCGTCGACATTCCGTTCGCGCTGCCGACCGCGGTTTCTGGCCTCGCGTTAATGACCGTCCTGGCGCCGCATGGCTTGATCGGTCAGTTCCTGTCGCCGCTCGGGATCAAGGCGGTGTTCTCGCCGCTCGGCATCACGCTCGCGCTCGTGTTCATCGGCCTGCCGTTCGTCGTGCGCACGGTGCAGCCGGTGCTCGAGGAGCTGGAGCCCGAGATCGAGGAGGCCGCCGCCGTACTCGGCGCGTCGCGCGCGCAGACGCTGTGGCGCGTGATCTTTCCGCCGCTCGTGCCTGCGATGCTCACGGGGTTCGCGCTCGCATTCGCTCGCGCCATCGGCGAGTACGGCTCGGTCGTGTTCATCGCGGGCAACAAGCAGTTCGAGACGGAGATCACGCCCCTCCTGATCATGTCGCGCCTCGAGGAGTATGACTACGCTGGAGCCACGGCGCTCGCGCTCGTGATGCTGCTGGTCTCGTTCGTGATGCTGCTCGCGATCAACGGCCTCGGCGCGTGGTCGCGCCGCCGTGCGGGGCACGTGTGATCCTCGAACGCGCCATCCCGCGCGCGGCGACCACCGAACCACTGTGGGTCCGTCGCATCGTCATCGGCTTCGGCCTGGTGTTCGTCGGGCTGTTCGTCGTGGTGCCGCTCGGCACCGTGGTGATCGCGGCGCTCTCGCACGGCATCTCCGCGTATGGCCGCGCGATCTCGGATCCGCAGGCACTGCGCGCCCTCAAGCTCACGCTGCTCGTCGCCGTGATCGCCGTGCCGTTCAACGTGGTGTTCGGCGTCGCCGCGGCGTGGGCGATCGCGCGGTTCAAGTTCCGCGGCCGCGCCCTGCTGATCACGCTGATCGATCTTCCGCTCGCGGTGTCGCCCGTGATCGCCGGGCTGGTGTTCGTCCTGTTGTTCGGTGCGCATGGCGTGCTCGGCCCGTGGTTGTCCGCGCACGGCGTCAAGGTGATCTTCGCGCTCCCCGGCATCGTGCTCGCGACGACGTTCGTCACGTTCCCGTTCGTCGCGCGCGAGCTGATCCCGCTGATGGAAGCGCAAGGTCACGAAGAGGAGGAGGCCGCCCTGGTGCTCGGTGCGAGCCCGTGGCAGATGTTCACGCGCGTCACCCTGCCGAAGATCAAGTGGGGCCTGCTCTACGGCGTGGTGCTGTGCACGGCGCGCGCGATGGGCGAGTTCGGCGCGGTCAGCGTGGTCTCCGGCAACATCCGCGGGCGGACCAGCACCCTGCCCCTCCACGTCGAGATCCTCTACAACGAGTACGAGTACCAGGCCGCGTTCGCGGTGGCCTCGCTGCTCGTGATCATCGGGATCGCCAGCCTGATCGCCCGCCGGGTGATCGCGCGGCGACGGAAGGAAGCGACGTGACGATCACGGTCAAGGGCATCACCAAGCGGTTCGGCACGTTCACCGCGCTGAACAACGTCAGCCTCGAGGTCCCGAGTGGCGAGCTCGTGGCGCTGCTCGGTCCATCGGGGTCGGGCAAGACCTCGCTGCTGCGCATCCTCTCCGGGCTCGAGCAACCCGATCAGGGCACCGCGTTCTTCGATGGTACGGATCTCGGCGAGCAGTCCGCGCGCCAGCGCAACGTGGGCCTCGTGTTCCAGCACTACGCGCTGTTTCGCCACCTCGACGTGTTCGAGAACGTCGCGTTCGCACTTCGCGTGCGGAAGCGGCCCGACGCCGAGGTCCGCGCGCGCGTCACCGAGCTGCTGCAGCTCGTGCAGCTCGAGGGCCTCGGCCGCCGCATGCCGTCCCAGCTATCCGGAGGTCAGCGCCAGCGCATCGCGCTCGCGCGCGCCCTCGCCGCTCGCCCTCGGGTGCTGCTCCTCGACGAGCCGTTCGGCGCACTCGATGCGCAGGTCCGCGCCGAGCTCCGCAGCTGGCTGCGCCGTCTCCACGACGAGATCCACCTGACCACCGTGTTCGTCACGCACGATCAGGACGAGGCGTTCGAGGTCGCGGATCGGGTCGTCGTGATGAACCACGGCCGCGTCGAGCAGGTCGGCTCGCCCGCCGAGGTGTTCGAGCACCCGGCGAACGACTTCGTGATGAGGTTCCTCGGTCACGTCAACGTGCTCGACGCGCAGCTCTCGCAGGGCAGCGCCCGCGTTGGCGACGTCGTGCTCGACGTCATTCACGATGCTACGAGCCCGCACCGCGGTCGGGTCTACGTGCGCCCGCACGAGGTCGAGATCGGCCGCGCGCACACCGTCGGTGCGATCGCCGCACGCGTCACGCGGGTCACGCCGCTCGGCGGTGGCCTCAAGATCGACCTCACCGCGCCGGCGCTCGGATCGAACCTGCGCGCCGACGTGGACTGGGAGCGCGGCTCGCAGCTCGCGCTGCGCGACGGCGATGAAGTGTTCCTCTCGCTCCGCCGCGCGCGCGTATTCGAGCAGGCCGCTTAGTCGAGCGGCGTGCGGATCGGCGCCGTCAGGATCCGCGGAGCGCGCAGGGCACGCAGCAGCGTCGGGATCGCGCGACCGCCGGTGACCAGAGGCATGTGGCCGAGCTGCGAGCGGATGTACAGAATGCGCGCGGTGCGTTCCTCGTCGGTCAGCTCGTCGGCGGGAAACCCATCCACCACGAGCGTGCCGGGCATCATCTTGTGGAGCGCGTCGGCTTCCTTGAGCGTGTCGTCACCGATGTCGATCAGCCGGTGCTGCTTGTCCGAGTAGAGCCAGTTGCGATAGCCCCAGGTGTCGCCGTAGGCGGCGTCGAGCAACACGATCGTGTCGAGCCGCTGGTTCGGCAGCCATTGCTCGAGCGTGCGGAAGCCGCCCGAGTGAGCGATCGCGACCACGCGGCCCTTCGGCATGGGCACACCGATGTCGGCGACCACCGACGCGAGCAGGCCATGCAGCGACGGCCACCCAACGGGCTGGTACTTGTCGCTCGGCGCGTCGCAGGCGATGAACATCGCGTTGATCCCCGAGAGTGCGAACTGCTCGGGCAGCCGGTGCGTGGTCCAGGCACCGTCGACGTTCGTCCAGTAGCCGTGGACGTAGACCACGGTGATCGCAGTCTCCGGATCGTACGTGTGCGGCACCCAGACATGAACGGCGCCACGCGTGGTCTCGAGCCGCCAGTGTTGACCTTGACCGACGAGCTTCGGGATCGAGAGCGCGGGAACGCTGTCCTGCGCGACCCACGCATCGGCCATCGCGATGCGCGAGCGACCCGACGGGAGATTGAGCGCAACGGATCGGAGCTTCGCAGGTGGTGCGTAGGCCGCGGCCGTGCCTGCGAGGATGGCACCGACGCCCACCGACAGAAGCCACGGAAGCCGCGGGAATCTCACGTCCCATCACTGTACTGGCCACCTGCGGTGATGGCGAATGTTTGTACCTGACGCGCCTAGTCGAGCCGGTCGAGCTCGGCGACGAGGAGCGAGAGCATGCGGCGCGTTCCGGCAATCGTCGCCGGGGTGGCGCGCGCGAGCCCGCGCTTGACGGCGGCCTCGACCGTCCCCTTGCGGGCCGCATCCACGATCCGACCCTTCGCCGTCAGCGCGAACCGGGCACGGCGGCGGTCCTCCGGATCCACGGTGCGAAGGAGGAACTTCTGCCGCTCCAGCCGGTCGAGAACGCCGGTCAGGGTGCTCGGGTGGAGGCCGAGCGTGGATGCCAGATCGCGGGCGGCGATACCGGGGACCTGCCCGACGACACGGAGCACCAGACGCTGCGGACCAGTGATCCCGAGCGTGCGTGCCATCCGCTTCGAGGCCACCTGCAGCGCGTGGGTGAGCCCCCACAGTTGCTGCATGAACTCGAGCGTGTGCCCGCTCGGACGTACACCATCTCCAGACATCATCGGCCACTGTACCCCGGGACTGGGGGCCAGGTCAGCCCCGAGGCGCGTTACTCGCGATCGTCCAGAACGGGCTTGGAGACCACCGTGTCCAGCGCGGTTGCATCGTCGTCCACAGTGATGTCCCGATCGCTCGGGCGAGGACGGACCAGGGTGACCGCCGCATCCGTGTGCGTGGGCTGCCGCACGGAGCCCTCGGCGAGGTCGGGCGACGCCGCCTTTGTGAGAGGCACGAGTGCTTCCTTCCACGCCGCGACCTGCGCCGCGCCGTCGCGATACAGCGGCCGCAATCGATCGAGCGCGGTGCGCATCGCGGCGGCCTCGCCCCAACGATCGTCGCGCTCGCGCGCCAACGCCTTCAGCACGATCGCATCGAGCGCCTCCGGCACCTCGGCGTTGTGCGTCGACGGCGCCACGATCTCACCGGTCCGGATCTTCGTGATCGTCTCGTACTCGTTGACCCCGCGGAACAGTCGCCGCCCGGTCAACAGCTCCCACGCGACCACGCCGACGGAGAACAGATCGCTGCGCGCATCGAGGGACTTGCCGCCGGAGAGCGCTTCGACGGACATGTACCCGAGCTTCCCTTTGATCATGCCGGTGTTCGTCATGAACTTGCCCGACATCGCCTTCGCGACCCCGAAGTCGATGATCTTCAGCCGGCCCTCGTCGTTGACGATCAGGTTGGACGGTGTGAGATCGCGATGGATGATCTTGAGCGGCTGGCCGTAGATGCCGCGGCCGCAGGTCGCGTAGTCGAGTGCGTCGCACAGCTCGCTGATCAGCGCCACCACCACGCCGATCGGCGCGGACAGCTTGGTCGCGTACGCGTGCTTCATCAGCGTCAAGAGCGAGACGCCACGCACGAGCTCCATCGCGATGAAGTACGTGGAGCTGACCTCGCCGAGCTCGAAGATGTGGACGATGTTCGGGTGAACAAGCTGCGCGGCGAGCTTCGCCTCGCGGATGAAGTCCTCGACGAACAGCGTGTCACCGACGAGCTGCGGCAACAGGCGTTTCAGCGCGACCTCACGCACTACGCCCGCGCCGATCTCGATCGTGGCGCGATGCACACTCGCCATGCCGCCGGCCCCCAAGCACTCGTACACGGTGTACGCGCCGAAGCGCTCCGCCTCCACGGCTTCATCTTACGGTACCCTCGCGGGCGATGGCGCCCGAACTGACCCTGTACGTCGACTCGAGCTTCATGAGTCCGTGGGCCTTCCACGCGCTCGTCGCACTCGAAGAGAAGCAACTCGCATACAAGCTCATCGCGACGCCTCTTCCGATCCCCGAGCCGCTGAAGTCCGAGGCGGCCACGAAGGCGCACCTCGTCAAGGTCCCGATGCTCGTCCACGGCGAGCTGTGGCTGACGGAGTCGCTCGCGATCTCCGAGTACCTCGCCGAGACGTTCCCCACCCCAGGACATCCGCGCTTGTTCCCCGCGGATCTCGGAGAGCGCGCGCGTGCGCGGCAGGTGATGTCCTGGCTGCGCACGAGCCTGATGTCGATGCGCAACGACCGGCCGACCTCGTCGGTGTTCGGGCGACCGACCGTCCGGCCGATGACGGAGAAGGGCAAAGAGGACGCGGCCGAGCTCGTACGTGTGGCCACTGCCCTCGTCCCGCCGAAGGCCACGCAGATGTTCAAGGACTGGTCGATCGCCGATATCGATCTCTCGCTCGCGCTGATGCGGATGGTCGCGAGCCAGGACCACGTGCCCGAGCACCTGATCGCGTACGCGCTCGCGCAGTGGGACCGCCGTAGCGTGAAGCGCTTCCTCGCGCATGTCCCGACGTCGCCGTGAATTCGACCTTGACATAGTTCGACAACATTCGTATTGATGGCGCGTGGCCAAGGACGACGTCGACCGCCTCGCGCGGATGTTCAAGGCGCTCTCGAACCCCAACCGGCTGCGCCTGTTCATGAACCTCCTCGAGGAGAGCAAGCTCGACCTCGCGAAGGGCCGCGTCCACGACTGCTTCCTGGCCAAGCTGCTCGGTGGACTCGAGCTCGGTGCACCGACGGTGTCCCACCACGTCAAGGAGCTCGCCGACGCCGGCCTGATCCAGACCCAGCGCGAGGGCAAGCAGCTGATCTGTTCCGTCGATCCCGATGGGCTCGCCGAGCTCCGCTCCGCGCTCACGCTCCACGCACTCACCTGATCGGCATCCGGCCGCTCCCCGTCGGCCTGACTCCGGGCGGCCTGTTTTCTACGCGCTTACAGTTCGACAGTTATGAAACTATCACCAGAGAGAGCCCCATGACCGCAGCCCACCGAGACATCGTGATCGAGAAGTACGGCGACGCCTCCTCCATGCTCGTGCGCAACATCGCGCCGCGCGCGCCCGGCCCCGACGAGATCGCGATCGACGTCGCGTTCTCCGGTGTGAACTTCGCCGATGTCCAGATGCGGATCGGTCTCTACCCCGACGCGCCGAAGAAGCCGTTCGTCCCCGGCTACGAGGTCAGCGGCCTGGTCTCTGCGATCGGGAAGAACGTCAAGAACCTCGCCATCGGCGACCGCGTGGTCGCAGGTACGTACTTCGGCGGCTACGCGTCGAGCGTGACCATCCCGGCGCACCAGGCGTTCAAGCTGCCCGCGGCGTACGACCTCGCCGCCGGCGCAGCGCTACCCGTGGCGTACTTCACCGCGCAGCTCGCGGTGTTCGAGATGGCGCGCGTGCGAAAGGGCGACAAGGTCCTCATCGAGTGCGCGACCGGCGGCGTCGGCGTGCTCGCGATGCAGATGGCAAAGCACGTGGGCGCCGAGGTCACGGGCCTGACGACCAGCGAGCACAAGAAGGCGTTCATCGAGAGCCATGGCGCGACCGCGTACACGCTGGCCGAGCTCAAGGCGGACCCGTCGCTGCGCGGCTACGACTTCATCCTCAACTCGTCGGGCGGCTCGAACATCCAGTGGCAGCGCAAGCGCCTCGGCATGACCGGTCGCATGGTCTGCATCGGTGTCTCCTCGGGTGTGAAGGACGGCAAGCGCAGCTTCCTCCGCATCGCGAAGACCCTTCTCCAGATGCCGCGAATCAGCATCCTCAAGCTGTTCAACGACAACACCGGCATCTACGCCCTCAACGCGCTGCACGTGCTCCGCGATCCGACGTGGATCGCCAAGCTCACCGCCTCGATGGACACCGTCGCGAAGATGGGTCTCGCGCCGCACATCGGCAAGGTGTTCGCGGCCGCGGATGTGGGCGCGGCGCACGACTTCCTGTCGATGAAGCAGGCCACCGGCAAGGTGCTGCTGTCCTGGACCGACTCCGCAAACTAGAGAATCACGGGCGCCGACGTGGTCACGGCCGCGCCCCACCACGCCGGGCCGTTCGACTGGATGAGCGTCCCGACGCCGGTATTGGGATCGATCGTCACGAACTGCCCCGAGTTCGTGAACCCGAAGATCTTGTTCTTCCAGAACGCGACGCCCCAGATCTCGGAGTAGCCGATATCGGTGCCGACCGCCGTGGCCGCGAACGTCTGCGGCGCGAGGCGGACGAGGCGGTCGTTGGAGAAGCCGTTATCGGCCGTCTGCACGGTGCCGAAGTTCGTCACCGCGACGAGGTCTCCGCTCGACGAGAAGCCGCCCATGTTGCCGATCTGCGTGGCGCCGCCGGTCATCGGATCGATGCGAAACACGAGGCCGTCGCTGTTGCGCGTTCCGACCAGGACGTCCGCGCCGGTCTGGCCGAGCATCGCAGCGGGCACGAACGACAGGCCGTTGAACGTGCCCGACAACCCGGTCGACAGGCGCGTCGCCGCGGCGGTGGTCACGTCGACCCGGTACACCGCGGTGAACGACACCCCGATCATGACGCCGGCCTTGTCGATCGCGATGTCGGTCATCGAGTCCGAGCCGTTCGACCAGCCGAAGTTGCCGACCTTGGTGATCGCCAGCGTATCGGGGTCGACCTTGTACAGCTCCGACGCGGTATGCGCGTAGACGTACGTCAACTCAGGGGTGGTGTTGCCATCGCCCCCGCCGCCGGTGTCGGCATCGACGCCACCCTGGTCGTCCCCGCTCCCGCTGTCATGACGGCCCGACGGGCCACAGGCGACCACGAACGCCAGCGCGCAGACGCACGATTGCCCCAGGGTCCTCATCGGCGCGAACCATACGCCGGGGGCCGAGGGGCATTCAACGAGAGAGTTTCAGTGCGACGCGAGGCAGGCGTTCAGCTCGGGCGTCGCGGTCCAGCCGCACTGGCCCGACGACTGCCGCTCGCAGCTGGCGTCGTGGTAGCAGGCGTACTCCGGGCGCGCCTCGCAGGTAGTGATCACGCCCTCGTGGTCCGAGCAGACCTGGCCCGAGCAGCCGCCGACAAAGCACTCGTCCGCCGCGGGATTCGCGAGGCGGTGGAACGCGTTGGTCACCGTGCGGCCCTTACCAGCGCGGCCGTTCATCTGGAACGTGTAGCGATCGCCGGCGATGATGATGCCGCTCGGCGCGGTGTACTGCTCGACGAAGCCGTCGACCTGGCGGTCGGTCAGATCCGCCGGCGCGAAGTCGAGGTCGGCGATGTTCGCCGTGTTGCCGGTGTTCAGGCCCTTCTCCGTCAGCGTCGGGCACGGCGCCGCGATGCAGCGGATCCCGTTCTCGTAGACCTTCGCGAACACGCCCTCGGGCGCGTTGTCACCCTCGGCGACCCACGCCTCGGTGACGATGAACTTGCCGAGGCTCGGCTGCGGGGTGGTGGTGTTCTTCTTCGCGAACCGGCCGCGCACGAGCGCGAACTTTCCGCCGAAACGGGCCGCGGAGCCGGAAAGCTTGTCCTGCTGGCCCTCGTCGAGGCCCGACTGCGACCAATCGAGGACCGGCGTGTAGCACTGCGCCGCAGATGCGCCGGTGACGCACACCGTGGTGGAGCGGTTCACGCGCGACAGGAACCAGCCGCCGCACATCGGCGACGCGCAGCGACGCGCGTCTTGCTTGATCGAGTAGTAGGTGTACGCGCCGTTGTCGGCGTCAGCCTTGCCGTCGAGGTTGGCGTCGTCGGCCGAGTCGGCGAGCAGCTCGTCATCGGTATCCGATGAGGCGCAGGCGGGAACGAGGGACAGAGCGAGGAGCGGCAGGGCCGCGAGGGCGAAAGAGCGCATGATCAGGAAAACTCCAATAAGCGAATTAAGCGGTTTGATGCAGCGCGACAAAGCAATCTCCAGGCCGTCGGAGATCGGCGGAACTGCTCGCGGATCACCGCGCAGCGCCATCCCTTTTTCGCGACACGTCGAAGCGTCGCAGTGGCTAGCCGATCCGCCAGCGCGCCAGCGTGGCGCAGTCGACGGAAACGCCGGTGAGCAAGCTCACCTCGTGAAGCTGAGATCGCGACCAAGCGCATCGCCTGCGTCACCGAGCGAGTCGCCGGCGATGCCAGCGTCGACCCACGCGACCGGCATGGTCTTGGGCAAGCGCAGCGTCACGCGTGAGGCGCGATCGATCGCGATCAGGCCCGCGCTGCCGCCGGTGATCACGACCAGCTCCGCGAGCGCCGCGCGCGACGCACGATCGAGCCCGGCGCTCACACCGAAGGCGACGAGGCGCGCGAGCGTGACGCGCAGGATGGCCTCGCCGTCGCCGGTCGCGGAGATCGCGCAGTCGGCATCGGCCCACGTTCCCGCACCGACGATCGGCGAGTCGCCGATGCGGCCCGATCGTTTGCCGATCATGCCGCCGGTCGATGTGGCCGCCGCGAAGTGACCATGGTGGTCGCGCGCGACGGCGCCGACCGTGCCGGGCGAACCCGACGGGTCGAGCGCTCGTTGCGCGACGACATGCTCTGCGAGCCGCTGGCGCTGCCGCTCGGTCACGAGCGAGCCGACCGGCGCGATCGGAATCCCGACCTCGCGTGCGTATGCAAGTGCGCCTTCACCGCAGAGCAGCACGTGCTCCCGGCGCTCGAGCACGGCACGCGCGAGCGCGACCGCGCAGCCCATGTTCGGCACGGCACCGACGGCGCCGACGCGGCGATCGTGCCCGGTCATCACGGCCGCGTCGGTCTCGACGGCTCCCTCGATCGTGAGCACCGAGCCGGTGCCCGCGTTGAGCTCGGGGTCATCCTCCATCATGCGCACCGCCGCGACGACGGCATCGAGCGCGCTACCGCCGGCCACGAGCACGCGGTTCCCCTCCGCGGCTGCCGCACGCACCGAGGCGCGGAGCAGCGCGTACCTCTCCGCCGGCACCGCACCGGCGCCACCGTGAACGACGATCGCGGTCACCGACTCCCGGCGCAGCGAAACCCGATGCCGACGTGCCGCACGCTGGTCTTCCGCGCGTCGCCTCCCGCGCCACGCCCCACCCCGGCGTGGTCGTCCCACGCGGAGCCCTTGACCATCATCATGCCGTCCTCGGCCGGTGTTGCCGTCCACTGCGCGACGTTGCCCGCGAGCTCGAGCACGCCGTACGGGCTCGCGCCGGTCGTGAACGAGCCGACGGGCATCGTGTCGTTTGGACCGGCATCGGCGCTGTTGAGCTTCATCGGATCGAACGCGTTGCCCCACGGGTACGCGACGCCGCCGTCACCACGCGCGGCCTTCTCGAACTCGGCGGCGCTGGGAAGGCGTCGCGGCGCGCCGGCCAGCTCGCCGCGCCATGCGCAGTAGCGATTCGCCTCGTCCCACGTGACGAGCACGACCGGATGATCGAGGCGATCGTTCGGCGGCACGCCGGCTTTCCACACGAAGCGGGCGACCTGCGTCGCGTAGTCGTGCGCGAAGCCCTGCGCTTGCCACGCGGCCTCGTCGATCACGAGTGCGGGCGCCTTACCGGCCGTGACGAACTCGGCGAACTGCCCCTGCGTGACCGGCATGAGATCGATCCTGAACGCAGGAAGCGTCGCCTGGTGCCGCGCTTCCTCGCGCTCGAACCGCTTCATCTCGCGCGCGGTATCGGACTGTGTCGACGCCAGAAGATCGTCGTACGAAGCGCCGCGCTCCTCCGGCGTGGAACCCGCGATGTACTTGCCATCGGGGATCTTGATCATCCGCTCCTCGGAAGCCAGCGAGAGCTGCGCATGCTCGGCATGCGGATTCACCGGCCGCGGCGTGCCACCGCAGCCCACGACAAGAGCACTCGCGACGAGGATGCGGCTCATGGCGCGCTTCCCTGCTGCTGTGCTTTCTCGAACGCGGCCGACATGATGCGAGCGAGCTCTGGAAGGTACTCTGGATTCTTGCGCAGCGCCGCCGCATCGAGCGACGGAGCGACGATCGCCGGCGTCAATCGTGCGATGCCGCCCCCGTGATCCTCGAGCATGCGCGCGTGGCGCGGCGTCTCCGCGAGCTCGACGTGAATCACCGATGAGAACAGCGGGTGAGATGGTCCCGCCTCGCCTGCGACAACCGACGTCGCGAAGATGAACGCGCCATCGCGCGACCACACCGGTCCGCCGTCATCTGTTGGCGGCAGCTCGATCAGCGTCTCGGCTTCGCCATCGGCGCGGCGCAGGATCCACAGCTCGGTGTTGACCTGACCCTTGCGCACGGCGAGCCGTGAGAACGCGAGCGTGCGCTCGTCGGGCGATAACGCCGGCGATGTATCCGCGGGCCCTTCGGTGAGACGCGTGATCGTTCCATCGGGCGCGCGGCTCTCGAGATGCGCCTCGATCTGATGATCCGCGAGCGGCGTGACCTCCGCGTAGATCACGGTGCCATCGCCCGCGACGGTCGGCGTGACCTCGTGGCCGGCGCCGCTCGTCAGCTGCGCGGGCGAACCCGTTGCGCGCCCGTTCGCGATCGCAAGGCGCCAGAGATCGAAGTCACCGCCATCGCGCGTGGAAGCGAACACGATCGCCTGACCGTCGCGCGTCCACGCGGGGTGGCTCTCGATCGAAGCGCCGGTTGTCAGCCGCACCGGCGCGACCTCGACTCCGATCGGCGCGATCCAGATGCTCGTCTCCGCCAGCGTGCGGTCGCGACTCGACGCGAACACCATCCACTTTCCATCCGGCGACACCGCGGGGTTCGTGTCGCGGACCACGCCCCGAGCCTCGGCGATCATCACGTGGAGGCGATCGCCGTGCTCGTCGATCGCTACGAGCCGCGCCCCGGCCGGGCCGCGCTCGGCCGCGATGATCGCGACGCGATCCTCGGGCGCCACCTTCGGCAGCGCCTTCGGTTGGGGCCGCGGACCGCACGCTGCGATCACGGCCGCCAGGATCGCCAGGATCACCGGGATCAGAGGACAACCAGACCGAGCGGTCATGCGACCGCTCGAAGCCTACTTCTTGTCGGGCGCGGGGGCGGGCTCGACGGGCTTGTCCTTCTGCTTCTTGGACAAGTTGGACATGTTCATGCCGTTCGACAGGTCACGCTTGTCGGGCTCGACGCCGGCGTAGATGCCGACCAGGAACACGAACACGGCGATACCGGCAATCGCGCCGAACATGATCGCCTTCTTCTTGGACTCGGCCTGCTGCTGCTCGAAGACCACGAAGGACTGCTCTTGCTCGCGCGGCCAGGATGAAAAATCGGTAAAGCTCATCGCTACCTCCGGGGTACCAAGATCATTAGGCCCAAACCAAAAACTCTGCAATCTCGCGGTGCATCGCGGTGTCTAAACTGGTGATGCACCGCGGCAGGACCCAGACAGGCTCCTACAAGGCCCTATGACACCAGGCGTTCGACTCGGTTCCCAGTTTGTTTCGGCCGCGATCGCCCTCGTGATCTCGGCAGGTTGCAACAGCGAGAGCGCTGCCGACCCTGGCCCGAAGGCACACACGGTCCCCCCGGGGATGTCCACATCGGCGCTCCTCTCGAAAGATCCCGACGCCGCGCCGGAGGCCTGCCTCGGCGTGGCCGACAAGGGCATCTGGAGCGACCTCGATCCCAGCCTCCAGATTTCACTGCCAACGGCTCCCGCGGAGCGGTTCACGGCCACGATCGACACCAAGCACGGAGTGCTCGTGCTCTCGCTCGATGGGTTCCCGCGGAAGAGCTATCCGATCGGTGGCGAAGGCGCCACCGCCAAGCTCGCGATCGGTGGCCGCGAGCTGATGGTGCGTCCCGGCGACAAGGCCGAGCTGGCAAGGCTGCTCGCGCCGTCGCGGATCGCCGATGCGACCACCGCGCACGACGCCGATGGCGACGGCATCCCGGATCCCCTCGACGTCTTGATCGGCGCCAAGAAGACCGTGCTCAACGCCGACGACTACACCGAGGGCTATGTCGAGATGAAGTACCCGATGGGGGACGTGCCGCGCGAGATCGGCGTGTGCACCGACGTCATCGTGCGCGCGGTTCGCAACGCAGGCATCGATCTGCAGAAGGCGCTGCACGAGGACATCCGCGCGGCGCCGAAGGCCTATCCGATGATCAAGGGCGGAGGAAATGCGAGCATCGACCAGCGCCGCGTCGGCACGCTCCTGCCCTACTTCAAGCGCCACTGGGAAGCGCACACGGCGAATCTCGACGACACGTCCGATCCGCTCCGCCCCGGCGACGTCATCTTCATGGACACGTTCCCGTCGCGCTCGGGCCCCGACCACATCGGCATCCTCTCAGACCGCGTGGATTCGCAAGGGCTGCCGCTCGTGATCAACAACTGGACCAACGGCACCACCACCGCGGAAATGGATCTGCTGACGTTCGTGCCCGTGCTGTATCGCTTCCGCCTCCCATCGTAGGGATGGTGCTACCTTCGAACGCCTGATGAGGCGTGGCGCGCTGGCGATGCTCGGGCTGATGCTCGCACTCGGTGCGGCATCCGCCGACGACGACGCGCCGGAGAAGCCGAGCTATCACGTCGTCGTCGATCGCGTGGACCACGAGCCGGCAGCGATCACCGGAACGCGCCTGCAGATCGAGTTCTCGGCGCTGACGCTGCAGGGGCAGCTGATCGATCTCACCGATCCCAAGGTCATCAAGACCTACCTCGGCAACTCCGAGCTCAAGCAGCCGTTCGCGCTCGGGACGTTCGGCGGGACGAAGGACAAGGTCGCGATCGTGATCGTGGTGCAGTCCACCATCGATTACACCGAGGTGCTGCCGGTGATCGCCGAGACGCTGGATACCAGCCTGCTCGCGGCACTCGACGACAACACCACCCAGGTCGCGATCCTCCCGTATGGCGAGTCGATCGGCGCCGGAAAGCTGACGAGCCTGAAGGCGGCACGCACACGTGCGACCGCGCTCACGAACGATGGCTCGGCCGGCGATCCGGCGATGCTACAGACGATCGAGCGTGGCCTCTCGCTGCTCAAGCACGCGAAGACCGAGCCCGAGGGCCGACCACTGCGAAAGATCCTGCTGCTGATCGGCGATGGCCGCGACAAGGACCCCGATCGCGAGCGCATCACGAAGCTCGGCAATCGCGCGAGCAAGGAAGGCGTGCGAATCCATTCCTTCGGCTTCTCGGCCAGCGGTACCCGGCGCCCGCTGCTCGCGCTCGGCGAGCTGTCGAAGCGGTCGTTCGGAACGTTTCGCTGGCTGCAGCGCGGCAAGCAGGACTCGTGGACGCCCGCGTTCGAGCAACTGCGCGACGAGATCGTGAAGCAGTACGTGCTCACCTACTTCCTGTCTCCCGAGGATGACCCCAGCGGCAAGAAGCTCAAGGTCGTCACGGTGGGACGCGTCGAGGCGACGTCGAACGAGATGAAGGTGCCCGAGGCCACGTGCAACGGCGAGGTCTGCACGGGCTACTGCGCCGGCTCGGTGTGCGCCACGCCCAAGGCGGAGAGCGGGCGCGGCATTCTTGGCTGGATCCTGATGATCGGCGGCATCGCCGTCGGTGCGATCCTGGTACTCGCGTTGATCAGCTTCGTGCTGTCGAAGCGGTCGCCGTCGATCCCGCTACCTCCGGGCATGGAGCTGCCGCCCGGTACCGTGAAGCCCAAGAAGGGGAAGAAGGTGAAGCCGCCGAAGGGGCAGCCTCAGCCCGCAGCGGCCGGCGTCCCGCAAGCGGCCGCGCTCGCGCCCGGGCCGCACCTGATCATCCTGAACGGCCCCCGCGCGGGCGAGCGGCTCGCGCTGCGGAACGGCTTCGTGATCGGCAAGCAGCTCGGCTCCGACCTCCAGATCGACGACGGCTTCACCTCGAGCCTGCACGCCCAGATCGCCATGGACCACTTCGGCAACTGCCGGATCTACGACCAGGGGTCCACCAACGGCACGTTTGTCAACGGTGTTCGCGTGACCGAGTACGTCCTCGACAACGGGGTGTCCATGCGGATCGGCTCGACGGAGCTGCGGTTTTTGGCACAATAGGGAAACCATCGATGGGCAAGTACCGACCGAGCATGAATCTGATCATCGCGAATCAGACGTTCAAGACGGACGCGCCGATCGTCACGTTCATGGATCCGCCGTACTGGAACGCCACGTCCCCCAACTGCTTCATCACGGAGAACGATCCAGTCAACAAGTGCGGCGGCGGCAAGTTGCCGTACGGCACCTTCCCCCCGGGAATGAGCGCGTATACCCAGCGCTACTCCACGCGTCCGGCGCTGCGGCGGTACGGAGCGACGCCGCCGCTCGATGCGGTGAAGGCCGTGATCCGGCAGTTCGTCGTGCACCACGATGGCTGTGCATCGTCCGACATGGCGTTCTCGGTCATGCAGAACGAGCGCGGCCTGTCGTGTCACTTCCTGATCGATAACGACGGCACGATCTTCCAGACCATCGATCTGGCGCTCGCCGCGTATCACGCCGCCGAGTGGAACTTCGGATCGATCGGCGTCGAGCTCTGTAACCGCGGCGACGTCAAGCTCGACGCGAACTACTACTCGAGCGGCAAGCACGGTCCAAACCGCAAGGTGGTGCCGTGCCGGATCAACGGCCACACGTTCCTCGCGTTCGATTACACGCCACAGCAGATGGAGTCGTTCCAGCTGCTCGCGCGCGCGCTGCAACACTACCTGCCGAACATCCCGGCCGAGTATCCGCAGAGCTCGCCGGGCGTGCAGCACTGGGACACGCTCCCCGCGCAGGGCTCCGGCGGCAGCTTCGCGTTCTCGGGCTACATCGGCCACTACCACCTGACCGGGCAGAAGTGGGATCCGGGCCCATTCGACTTCAAGCAGTTCTGCTCGAAGTTGCGCGGCTCTTACTGCTTCCCCGTGTTCCCGAGAGGCGAGCCGAAGAAGAACCAGGATCGTCCGATCGTCCCCGAGCAGGCAGACGAGCTCAAGGACGACACCGCCGAGCTGTTCAAGTCGAACGAGAACAAGGCCGATGGCGGATTCTTCCCCGTCGGACCGTGGGGCGAATCGCGGCTATGGCACGGCGGTGTGCACGTCACCGCGAAGGCCGGCGCTCCTGTGTTCGCGCCATTCCCGGGGCGGCTCGTGGTCGCACGCATGGGTCCGGACTCGCCGGTCGGGTCGGTCAACTTCGTGCTGCTGCGCCACGACATGGCGCTCGGCGCGTCCAAGGTGGAGTTCTTCTCGCTGTACATGCACCTGCAGAACGAGCTGAAGGCCACGGAGAAGCAGCCCGAGTGGCTGACCAAGCCCGATGGTGGCTGGAAGAAGCAGAATGCAAAGGCCGGAGCGGTCGTGCTGCTCGACGAGCCGATCGAGGCGGGCTCGCTGATCGGTCACGTCGGCACGGCTGGTCCCGCGGAGTACTCGCGGTCGCAGGTTCACATCGAGTTCTTCGCGAACGGCGAGCTGTTCGTCGGCGTGCGGAACTCGCCGTTCGATGTCGTCGACGGCACGGCGGGCGGTCGGTTCTGCGACGCCGCGAAGATCAACGACCTGATCGATTCGAACCACGATCAGAAGCTGTCGCGGCAGGAGATCTCGAGCTTCTACAGCGGCGGTGGCGGTTCGCAGGTGCGCTCGATCGTGACGTTCCACGTCTCGGAATGGACGAGCGAGCCGAGCTGGGCGGATGCGCTCCGCGTGCCGAAGGACTTCAAGGACCTGAAGCCCACGGACATCGATCAGATGATCGCCGACCAGATCACACCCGGCCTGTGGTGGGACCCCGCGGTCGCGAAGCACGCGAAGCTCGCGCCGAACGGCGAGGTCTATCACTACAACCCGATCTTCTTCCTCGGCTGGTTCAACCAGACGTTGCTCGACGCGGCGGCGATCGCCGCCCCCCCGGCCAAGGCGACTGACGCCACGGGGATCCCGAAGGGTCTCCTCGACGACTTCGGCGTCAACAGCGACAAGAACGGCGCGTCGATGCGCTCGGTCGAGGGTGTGGTCGACGACCAGTGCGACAAGAACCTGGGCTTGCACGAGCTGGCTCTCGGGTTCGATGCGCCGGAGTGCCCGTGACCACGAAGCCGAACCGCCCCTCGAAGGCCACATGGAGCCCGCCGACCCGGCGCTCGTTCATGGCGATGATCGGCGCGGCGGCGGCTGCCGTGGCGATCCGCACCCGTGTTGCCGACGAGGCCGAGGCCCTGCGGACCGACGTGCAGAGCAAGCCCCGCTGGATCGGTCACTGCTAGCCACCTGGGGGAACAGGCAACCGATCTCCGAGATCGTGTATGGTCCGCCCAATGACGGTTCGTCGCCTGATCTCGGTGCTCAGCGTGGTCCTGGTTGCGTCCGCGACGATCGTCGTCGCGCAGCCGAAACAAGGCGGTGCGAAGAAGACTCCGGTCGCGCCGGCGAAGACGCCCGCTCCCGCCGCGGGCTCCGGCTCGGGCTCGGCGGCGCCTGCCGCGGGTAGCGATGCCGGCAGTGCCGTGCAGATGGCCGAGGATCCGCCGCCCAACGACATGGAGGGCACGAACGAGAACCCCGACGCGCCGAAGACCGGTGACGGCAGCGACGCCCCCCTCGCGGTCGCGCCCGTCGCGAAGAAGGCCGCCGGCTATCCGATCGAGGAGTCACAGCGGCCGATCACGCTGCCGAAGAACATGTCGGAGGTGTCGATCAACCCGCACGCCCAGGTGAAGCCGTTCGCCGGCGCCATGGCGCTGCGCGCCCGCTACGGCATCACGCGCCAGGCCCAGCTCGGTCTGACGTATCTGCTCGGCGGTGCGTTCGACGACCCGAAGACCACGGACACCAAGGTGGGATTTCACCCGGGCAAGGCCGTTGGCCTCGACCTGACGGTCCTCGTTCAGGACTGGCTCGCGGTCCGGCTCGGCGTCCCGGTCTACATCGATCCCGTCGCGGTCAGCCTCGAGCTCGCCGCCCCGGTGAAGTTCATCCTCACCGACAAGCTCGCGCTCGGCGGTCTGGATGACCTCCTCAACATCAAGATCGTGAAGTTCGCGCCGAGCTTCTACCAGGAGGCGGCGAACGCCGGCAACGCGGCGGGCTACGACAGCAACACGAAGCTGTCCCCGGGCTCGCTCCACATCTCGGCGTACGGCATCTACCAGTACAAGCCGAACTTCGCGATCATCGGGCGGTTCGGTCTCAACTTCAGCGACTTCAGCGACACGCTGCACTCGAGCACGACGTTCATCCGCGCGGGCTTCGACTTCTCGCCGCGGAAGTTCCTCGACGTCGGACTCTCGATCGGCTGGGACGACCTGTCGATCTCCGGCGGGTTCGCGCCGGCCGGCTACCTCGCCGTCCGGATCTGATGCGGCTCGCATACGCACTGCTCGCGCTCGCCCTACCCTCGCGGGCGGGAGCGGAGTGCGCGAAACCGCGGCAGCATCCGGTCGTGCTCAACGACGGCGCCGATGGCGGCGCCCTCGTGGTGGCGACCCGGGTCGGGGGCGGCGGCGATGACGAAGGCGAGGCGCTGCAGCCGAGCTGGACGTTCAAGATCGGCGCGACCACGGCGAAGCCGAATCGCTCTACGAAAGCTCTCTAGGTCGTATCCCGATAGAAGAGCCACGCATGTTGATGGCAAATTGCTGGGGTTGTCGGCGCCCACGAAATCGGTCCTCCGCGTGCTGCTCCTCGCCGCGGCTGGCCTCGTCGCGATCGTTGCCGATGCGTCTCCCAGGCGGATCAAGCCCGACTACGACGGACGAGGCAACGCGGATGCGAAGGCAGGCACGTGGGTCCTGTGGATCCCGCGGGTCATGTTGTCGCCGCTCTACCTCGTCAACGAGTACGTGATGCGACGTCCACTAGGTGCGCTGGTCAAGCGGGCCGAGCGCCGCCGCTGGGTCAACGACGTCAGCCAGCTGTTCAAGTTCGGCAAGGGCGGCAACTCGGTGACCGCGCCGACTGCGCTGTTCGACCTCGGTCTGCTGCCGCGGATCGGTATCTACTACGCGAGCGTCGATCGGTTCGCCGAGGGCAACGAGATCGCCGTGCAAGCGGCGACCTGGGGGCCGAGCCTCAACAACGTCACCGTTCGCGATCGCTACACGTGGAAGAGCACTGGCACGTCGCTCGCTGCGCGCGGCGATTTCCTGCGCGAAACTGACTTGCTGTACTTCGGCACCGGTCCCGACGTCACCGAATCGACGAGGTCGCGCTACGGCCTCCAGCGGTTCGACGGCGGCCTGGTGTTGCGGCAACCGGTGTCCACCGAAGGCAGCATCACGCTCGCCACCGGGGTGCGCGCGGTTGGCTATCGCGCCGGCGCCTGCTGCGGCGATCCGTCGCTGGATACGCGGATCATGGCCACCGAGCTCGCATCACCGCCCGGGTACGGCACGTCGTACGACGCTATCTACCAGCGCCTCGAGGTCATGCTCGACACCCGGGATCCGCGGGCGGCGCCGGGAAGCGGCGCCTTTCTCGAGATGCACACCGAGACCAGCTTCGACGTCAAGAACGACCGCAGCTGGCTCGTGCTCGGCGGTGCCGCCGGGTTCGCGATCGATCTCAACCGCCGCCACCGCACGATCAGCCTGCAGGCCGGCGTCGAGTATGTCGATCCGATCCGCGGGGGCACGGTGCCGTTCAACGAGCTGTCGTCGCCGTCGCCGTCGCAGATGCCCGGCTTCGTCCAGGGCTGGATGCTCGGCCGCAGCACGTTCGCGGCGCAGGTCGGCTACACGTGGCCGATCTACGCCGGGCTCGAGGCGCAGACGCACGTGTCGACCGGCAACGCGTTCGGCGGCCACCTCGCGGGCCTCGCGGCAGACAAGTTGCGGCTATCGTGGGACGTCGGCGTGACGACGACCGGCAAGCGTGATCAAGGCTTCGAGCTGCTCTTCGGGCTCGGGACCACGACGTTCGAGCAAGGTGCGGACATCACCTCGGTGCGAGTCAGCTTCGGCTCGCGAAGGGGGTTCTAGCGTGAGTCGCGTGCTCACCCTCTTGCTGGCTTCGTGCACGCTCGCGTGCAGCAGCGCGCCGCGGCCGTTCCCGATGCGTCCACCGATGACGCGCGACACCGATCTCGATCCGGTCGACGTGCCGTGCCGCGACGATCCATCGAAGAAGGATCCCCACCGCGTCACATGCGCGCCGCGGGAATACGTCTCGCCGTTCGTCTGGGATCACCTCGACAACTTGACGTTCGCTCGGGTGTCTCGCGCACTTTCGCTCGAGGTCTCGGGCGAGGCGGCCAATGCGACCAGCATCGACGAGGTCGCGGACTCCTCGTGGTTCGAGAACCGGATCGGCAAACAGCCGCTCACCGAACAGCAGCGCACGATCGGTGCGTGCAAGCCCGACGATCTGCTACCGGCGGAGGTCGCCGCCGGCGAGTGGGTGATCGACCACGGCAAGGACAACGGCAGCACGCCGGGGTTCCGGGTCAAGGTGCCCGGCAAGGGCCAGTATCTGCTCAAGGCCGACGAGCCCGACATGCCGGAGCGCGCGAGCGCGGCGAGCGTGGTCGGCGCCGCGATCTACAACGCCGCCGGGTTCTCGACGTCGTGCGAGCAGGTCGTGCTCGTCCACAAGGAACAGTTCACGCTCGAGAAGGATCTCAAGGTCGTCAGCAACGCGGGCATCGTGACGCCGTTCGACGAGACATCGCTCGAGAAGATCCTGACGGAGTCGCCCCACGTCGGCAAGCTCGCGCGGATGCAGGCATCGAAGTGGTTGCCCGGCATGACCCTTGGACCGTTCCGCTACCGTGGCACCCGCGGCGACGATCCGAACGACATCATCCCGCACGAGGACCGCCGCGAGCTGCGAGGCAGTCGCGTGCTCGCCGCGTGGCTCAACCACTGGGACGCGCGCGAGCAGAACTCGATGGACATCTGGTTCGCCGTCGATCCGAAGCGAGAGCGCTCGTCACCGGGGATCGTGCGCCACTACTTCGTCGACACCAGCGACGTGTTCGGACAGCGGCTGTTGCCGCCCTCGCTCGGCAAGCGCATGGGCTGGTCGTACATCGTCGACTTCGAGTTCATGCTCACCGACTTCCTCTCGCTCGGGGCGATCCGGCGGCCGTGGGATGACGCGTTCCCCGTCAAAGGCCGGGAGAAGTTCGGCGTGTTCTCGGCGCGCGCCTTTGCCCCCGGCGAGTGGAAGCCGCTGTATCCGAACCCGGCGTTTCTGCGGATGACCGATCGCGACGCGGCATGGATGGCGCGGATCATCGCGCGGTTCACGGCCGCGGACATCCGGTCGTTCGTCGCGATGGCAAAGTTCTCCGACCCGAGCGATACCGAGTACCTCGCGCAGGTCCTGATCGATCGCCAGCGCGCGATCGTCACGCGCTACCTGACGGGCCTGTCGCCGCTCGTGGATGCGCACGCGATGGGAGATCAGATCTGCGCGCTCGATCTCGCCCGCGCGAGCGGCCTGTGGCCGCTGACGACGTTCCGCTACCGCGCGGTGCAGCGTGCCGGCGGACAGCAGCTCGAGCTGCCCGTCACCGCCGCGCCGGATGGCACGGTGTGCATCCGACCGCAGGGCGTTGGCGACAAGCAGCCGGTGACGTTCGAGCTCCGCAACGGCTTTGCCGGACCTCTCGAGATCCACGCCTACGGGATGCTGGTCGTCGGCTTGACTCGCCCGGAGCCCTGATCCGAACCCGAGCCCGAACCCGATGCCGATGCCGAGCCCGATGCCGAGCCCGAGCCCGAGCCCGAGCCCGAGCCCGAGCCCGAGCCCGAGCCGGGCTTGTCGGTGACGGACTCGCCGGACTTCGTGAGCACCTCGAACTTCCGCACGCCGACCAGCTGACCGCCGAGCGTGTACGCCGTGCACGCCCAGATGCCGGTCGGATCCTTCGGCAGGAGGTTCGGCGGGAACGTGCTGCGAAACACCACGCCCTCGCCGTCGCAGCGCAGACGATCGGGCGTGATGCGCGAGAGCTCGTGGCCTTTGTGGCTCCACACGTGAACGACGGCTTCCTTGAGGCCGCCGGGCTCGCGAAGGAGCGTTCCACAGCGCAGGCCATCGAGCTGGTGGGCGCGGATCTCGTGCTTGCTGCCGGGCATGCACTCGTAGGTGCCGTAGGTGCCGTGACCGACGGAGATCTCCGCCATCGCGAGCGGCACCGGTGGAATGAACACCTTGCCGTACCAGACGAGCGCGAGCAGGCCGACGGTGGAGCCGACGGTGAGGATCGCGCCCTGGGGCGAAAGCACCTGGCGGACCGAGAACGAGAGCAGCGCGACCGACATCGGCGTGGCCGCGGCGGCGATCACGAGGCCGGTCTGATGATCGACGCCCGCGACGAGTGGAAGCAGCACGTTGAGCAGCGAGAACATCGCGATGCCGTACATGGACGACGCGAGCCAGCGCCGCTCCATGATGAAGTGATCGAACACGAGGTCCATCGTCGAGACGACGGCGCAGATCAGCAGCACGGGCGCGAGCCACCAGTTCCACGACGACAGCGACCACGTGGCGCTCGACGCGTAGAGCGGCGTCAGGAAGAAGACCATCTGCTGGTAGAACTGCATGATGATGTAGTTTGTCGCGACGCGCACGCCCTTGCGCGCGAAGCCCTCCACCTCCTTGCGGTTCGCGGGCCCGACGATGAAGCGCAGTGCGATGAACAGCAGCGTCCACGAGACGAACAGGGCCATCATGACTTTGTCCGCATGGGCGAGACCGGCGCGCGCGAACAGCATCACGCCGACGCCGAAGAACAGCGCGAAGAACGAGTGGAACCACCACAGCCGGCGGAGGATCCGCTTGAGGCGCGAGGGCGGCGGCGCTGCCGGATCCGGTGGTGCCGGTGGTGCCTGCTCGGCCTTCGCCACGGATCGAGTCTACGTGATCACGCCTCGATGAGCACGACGCGTCGGTGTGACGATCAGCCCGCTGCGGCGATCAATTCCTTGAACCGCTCGAGCGCGAGCTCGAGGCGTGGCATCGCGGGACCGAACGAGAACCGCAGATGGCGGCGGAACCGCGACGCGCGCGCGCCACGGCGCTTGCCCGGATCGACGTCGAAGAAGTCCCCGGGAACCGTGATGACCTTGCGCTCGAGCGCCGCGCGGAAGAACGACATGCCGTCGCTGATCGATGCCGGCAGGTGCTCCGCTGAGGCCCACACGTAGAACGTGCCCTCGGGTGGCAGATCGACCGTGAAGCCGAGGTCGCGCAATCCGTTGAGGAGCTTCGCGCGCTTCTTACCGAATACGGCGTGAATCGCCTTGGTCTCGGCGGTGGCGGCGGTAGGCGAGAGCAGCTCGATCGCCTTGCGCTGGAGTGGTCGCGAGCCGCCGCCATCGAGGACCGAGCCGGCCGACACGACGCTCTCGATGATCTTCTTCGGCGCGACGGTCCACGTGGTGCGCCAGCCGGGGTAGCGCCAGTTCTTCGTCAGGCCATCGAGGATCACGACGGGATCGCGATCGACGTCCTCGACGTAACGCGCTGCGGTCTCGATCGGCCCGGAGCCCGCGCTGCCCGCGGAGATCAGATCGGGGCGCCAGATGTAGTGCGAGTAGAACTCATCGAAGATGAGCGAGCAGTCGAGCTCGCGGCCGACGGCCACCCACTCGGACAGATCGCTGCCGCCGATCACCTTGCCGGTCGGATTCGCGGGATTCGAGGCGAGGATCGCGGCGAGACCGCGGCCGAGCACCTCGCGCCTCAGGTCCGCACCGGAGAACGCGTAGCCGCGCTCGGGCTCGAGCAGGATCGGGATCGGCGAGAACAGGCGGAACACGCTCAGCAGCTCCTCGTACGCCGTGTAGTCGGGAAGAAAGTGACCGAGGTTGATGTTGCCAAGCGATGCCGCGACGCGCGTCAGAGCCGACCGACCACCACCGGAGATCGCGACGTTCTCCGCCGAGTACTTGCTCCCCATGCCGCGGCGGAACATGTCGTTGTAGTAGCTGGCGATCGCTTCGCGCAGCTCCCACAGCCCCGCGACGGGCGCGTACTCCTGGTCGCCGACGCTGATCGGAAGCTCCGTGATTCGCGGCGGCGCGCCCGGCAGCGCCTCGGCCTCCGGCATGCCCTGACCGAGGTTGCACCACTCGTCCGAGGCAGGGGAATAGCCGCGCTTGCCGGCCTCCGTGGTCACGAAGATCACGCCCGTGCGGGGCACCTCGCGGAATGCGGCGAAGGTCGGATTCTCGGCACCGCCCTGGGGGCCGGTGCCGGTCTTCGCACGGGGGAACTGCGTCATGGGGCGCGAACCTATCGCTGCCCGCGCGCCGGCGCCAGGATCGCCATGGCGTGGTAGCGTGCGGGCGTGTCTGTCTGGACGAGCGTCCCCGGCCAAACGCGCGTTGTCGCTCAGCTTCGGCGGGCGATCGAGCGCGATCGAGTGCCGCACGCGTACCTCATGTCGGGGCCCCGAGGCGCGCCGATGTACGACACGGCGATCGCGCTCGCGATGGCACTCAACTGCCAGCGCCGCGCACCCGACGAGACCGATGGCTGCGGTGACTGCGATGCGTGCGCGAAGATCGTCGCGGGAATTCATCCCGATGTGGTCACGCTGATCCGCGATGGCGCCGCGCAGATCGTCCCGATCGAGAGCGTGCGCAACCAGGTGATCGCGCGGCTCGGAATGCCGCCGCATGAAGGCCTCGTGCGCGTGTTCATCGTCGAGGAGGCGACCTCGCTCGCACCGCCGGCCGCGAACGCGCTGCTGAAGACGCTCGAGGAGCCCCCGGCGCGCACGCTGTTCGTGCTGTGCACCACCGCGCCAGAGCAGCTCCTCCCCACGATCCGCAGCCGCTGCCAGCGCGTGCGGTTCGCGGGAGGCACCTCCCTGCCCTCCGATGCCGATCCGGCGAAGCTCGAGCGCGTCGCGGCGCTCGGCACCGAGCTCGCCGGTGATCGCCATGACTCCACGCTCCCGAACCGGATCGCCGAAGCGAAGGGCGACACCGGCCCCGTGCTGATCGCGGCCGCGCAGGTGCTGCACACGCGCGCGCGTGCAGCCGCCGCGAGCAACCATCTCGCCGTCGCGAAGTACGCCTCGGCACGCGCGCAGACGATCCTCGCGTGGCACACCGCGGTCGCGATCCACAACGCGAATCCGCAGCTCGCGATCGAGGCCGTGATCGCGCAGCTCGCCACGCTGCCACCACTGGGTCACCCCGGGTCCCCGTGAGCACCGACGACGACGCGCCCGACGACGGCCCCGAAGAGCCGGAGACTGGTACCGAGGCTGCCACGGATCCGAACGCGCCGCCGGGCGAGCCGCGCAAGCGCAAGCGTCGACGTCGACGTCGTGGCGGTGAGGCCGGCGGCGATCCGAACGCGCCGCGCGTGACCGGAGCGGCGGGTGGCGCGCAGGAGGGCGGCGGTCGGGGGCCGCGCGAGGATCGCGGTCCGCGTGGCGATGGTGGCGCACCGCGCGCCGACGGTTCCGCTGATGTCGGTCCGCGTGGCGATGGCCGCGGAGATCGCGAGCGCCGACAGTGGCAGCCTCGTGGTGCCAGTGGCGGCTCGTCGCAAGGCGGCGCGGCGTCCGGAAGATTGTCGGAAGGCGCACCCGGCGCGTCGGTGAAGGTTGCTGCGAGCGGCGGCGTCGATGATGGCTGGGACGTCGGCGGCGCGGATGTCGGTGAGCCGAGCGAGCAGCGCACGGGTGACGACGTCGGCGGCGGCGGCGAGGCAGGCGGCGGCGTGCGCACGGAGGGCGGCGCTGCGGGCGCTCCAGGCGGCGAGCGCGAAGGTCGTCGTCGGCGAAGGCGCGGACGCGACCGCGATCGCAGTGGCGATCAGCGGAGCGCCGGCAACGATCCAGCTGTCGCGGGCGGCGACGCGGCCGGAGATGGCTCGGCTGGCGACGAGCCTCGGGCCGATGGCGGCGCGAGCGACGCGCAACCCGGCGATGGCGCCGCGCAAGCGAGCGGCGATCACCAGCGCGGCGGCAGTCGCGA
>JBBRBG010000007.1:0-96934 GCA_038206055.1 Haliangiales bacterium | reverse complement strand
TCGAGGACCGCCTCGCGGCTGCGACGGCGACCTCCGAGTCACTCGTCGAGGACAAGCGCAACCTGCGCGAGGCACTCGAGGCGAGCGTGAGCGAGACGCGGCGCAACGCGCTCGATCGGATGCGGTTCGTCTCCTACCTCGAGGAAGGCCTCGCGCTCCTCGGTGCGCTGCCACCCGCCCCCGAGATGCCGACGATCGAGATCGAGCCCGACGAAGACTAGGGGCCTTCCGCCGGACGGACGGCGACGAATCCCGCGACCGTGCTCCAGAAAGGTGAGCCCCAAAGTTCTCGAAGCCTGCAGGAGAAGACTCTGCTTCGGGACCTTCGGGACCTTCGGGGCCTTCGGGGCTCACCTGAACCAGCGGACTTGCGGTTCGCAGCCGGCACTGCGGATGCCGCTCGCGCGGGACTACGGCCGACTCGCTCCTGCCTACGGGCAGCCGAAGCTGACCATCGCCTGCAGGATGGCCGTGTTCCCCTGCTTGCACGCGTCCGTCACGGCCTGCGGCATCGGCGTCGCTTCCGAGAAGATCGACCAGCTCTTTCGCATCTCGACGACGGTCTTGCCGATCGACTGCCGCGCCTCGATCGGGATGCCGCTGCAGCTCGCGTAGCGTTCGAGGGTCAGGAGGTACTGCGAGCACTCGGGCGGCAGGCCCTTGATCACGTCGCCCGGCGCGGTGGCCTTGTACGGCGGAAACATCACCGGCTTCGGGCAATCGCGAAGTTGATCGATCGTCTTGGCCGCGATCACGCACTTGCCTTCGTCCACGGTCAGGTTCAATCCCTCGCACTTCGTTCGGTACACGGCCACCTTCGGCCGGCGCTCGTTGACCGCGGCATAGTTGCCGAGCTCGAGCGAGGTCAGCGCTTCCGCGACCTGGCCGCAGTCTGCGCCCGGCGGACGCACGCACCGGTCCGAGAGGCACACGAGCCCCTTCCCGCACTTGCCCGCCTTGCAGGGCGCACGCTCGTCGCCCGGTCGCGGCTCCGGAGCACCGCCACGATCGCAGCCGCTCAGCAGCGCGACCAGGAGCAAACCCTTCACAGACAGATCGCGGTCTTGACCGTGATGACCTTGCCGTCCCGCGGGCAGCGCAGCTGCGTTGCTTCGAGCGCCTTCTTCAAGCAGTCGGCCGCGACCTCGTCCTTGGGATCGCGGCCCGCGAACGCCTTGACCGTCGCCTGGAACGGATTGCCCTTCGCCGACAGCTTCCACTCGGCGTAGTAGCCGCGGATGTCGTGCGCCTTCCGGCCCGCCGGCGCACACGCCGCGAACGCCGGGTTGCCCTCCATGATCCGATCGGACTCGAGCGAGCCATCGACATCGCTGCGCACGGTGACCACGCCATCGGGGAGCTCGGCGACGGCGAGGCCGGCTTTCGGTGCATCCGGCGGCACACCGATGGCCGCCAGCTTCGCCGCAGCCTTCTGGATCGATGCAACGGTGGGCTTGCCGGCCGGCAGCGCGACGGAGTAGCGGACCCAGCGCTCCGCGCTCTTGCGCCCGTGACGCTCGAGGTCGACGTTCAGCGTGCACGCGTCGCCGCTGCACGCCAACGTCGCGGTCGCGGTGGTGAGGTTCGGGTGCTTCTGCCCGAGCACGGCGATCAGCGACGGCGCCTGGCCGCACGCGTCGCTCTTGTCGCTCCACTTCTTGTCGTCGACGAGCTTCTTCGCCGCCTCGACATCCTTCGCGGGGACGATCTTCGCCTTCTCCGCCGACGCGATCGGTGCGGCGACCGCGTTGCGCATCGCCGGCGTGGTGGTGACCGGAAAATCGCCGAGATAGACGACCGCGATCGAGGGCTTGCCGGTGCCGGCCACCGCGGTCTTCGATTCTCCCTTGCAGACCTCGAACACGCTGTCGGCGCGGGCGGTGCCGGCGAGCAAGGACAGCGTGGCGACGGCGATTGCGGTGCGGCTCATGAATGAATACTACGACGTCGGCGCCGTCAATCAACCTGCGCAACGCTTCGCGTTGCTGCGCGCCCCACGTTCGTGGGGTTTGCTTCACGGTCCCTCACGGGTGGAGCACGATGCCACCCACCTCGGACCCACTCCACTTTGCACGCATGGCCACCGCGTACTCCGCGAGGGGATACGTGCGCGCGATGTACGGCGCGATCGCGCCCGCTTCGGCCCACGCGAGCACCTGGGCGAGGCGCGGTGCACGCAGCGACGGGTCATTGACCGTGGAGATCACCGTCGGGCACCCGAGCACATCGAGACCCTTCATCAGGATGAGGTTCGTCGGCAACACGTTCGCGTTTGGCGCGCCGCGCTGGCCCTTGCCGTGCGCGACGAACGGCGTTGCCGCCCAGCCGACGATCAGATAGCGCGCGCCGAACTTCACGCAGCGCAGGCTCTCGAGAGAGATCTCGCCGCCCACGCCGTCGTAGACCACGTCGACGCCCTTGCCGTCGGTCAGCGCCTTCACTCGATCTTTGAACGGTCCGGGGATCACGTGGTCGGCGCCCTGCGCCTCGACGATCGCGAGCTTCGCCTCGGAGCGACCGGTCGCGATCACGCGCGCGCCGGCGAGCTTCGCGACGTGCACGGCGGCGAGGCCGGTGCCGCCGCTCGCGCCGTGAATCAACACGGTCTCGCCGGCGGAGAGGCGGCCGCGCTTGATCAGGCAGTGGTAGGCGGTCTCGTAGTTGCCGAGGAGGTTGCACGCCTGATCGAACGACAGCGCGCCCGGGATCCGATGAACGGCCTCGGTCGGTGCCACGCCATAGGTCGCGAAGCCGCCATAGGCCTGGTACGCGCCGAGCGAGCGCGGCCCCGAGAGGAACGCGTCCACCAGCACGCGCGACCCCACCGCGTGGGTCGCCGCCGGCCCCGCCCACGCCACCACGCCCGCGTACTCGAGCCCGGGAGTATAGGGAGGCTTTGGCGGGTGCTGGTACTGGCCGCTGGTCATCAGGAGGTCGACCCAGTTGATCGATGCGCTCTTGATCTCGACGATGACGTCGCGCGGATCGAGGGTGCGAGGGTCGGGGGCCGGCATCTCGACCAGCGCGGTGTGGTGCTCGATGGCGTCGAGCGGCTGCTCGCCGAGCTCGGAGACGACAACACGACGGCCGGGTAGGAGCTCGTTCACGCGACGAGCATGCCATCGCCGCGCTATCGTTCGCGCGCGTGCCGGTCTGCGATCAGGTGCTCGGATCCCACCTCGACCTCGATGGGGTCGCGGAGGGCGCGCGCGCGGGCGCCCGGCGGCTATTCGCGGCGACCACCACGAACGACACGGACCTGTCGGCGCAGGATCGCATCGAGCTCGTCGAGGAGATCGTGCGGATCGCCGGCATCAAGCTCGCGCTGGCATGCGTGGACGATGACCTGGCGCGCTATCTCGTGATCGCCAACGACGGCGAGGTTCGTACGATCGCGCTCGTCGATTCGCGGGCCGGCGACCGGCTCGAGCCGCCGCTGGGTTCGATCCGCCCGCAGGCCGCGGTCCGCGGCGAGGTCGATACGGTGATCCGCCGGCTCCAGGAGGCGGGCGCGATCGATCCGATCTACGACCTCGGCGACGGGGCGATCGAGCTACCCCACCTGTGGGCCGCGAAGACCGAGCTCGTGTCCGTGCTGGTCGAGCTGTATCCACTGTTCGCAGCTCTACCGGCGTTCGTGGTCGGCATCGGTGGCAAGCGCTACGAGGTGGCGCCGCACGACGACGGATACCTCGAGTGGTCGCCGCTCCATCTGTACGCGCCCGACGCCGGACCCGGCTTCGGCGAGGCGTTCTTCGATCTCGCGCGCCTCGCGCCGCCGCAGCCGAGGGATCGCGAGCGCGTGGCGACCAAGGCGCGCGCGCTGACGACGAGCGCGGCACCGCCGATGCGCGATCCGAGCCGGCCTTACACGACGGGCACCCTCGAGCAGCGCCGCGCCTCGATCGCCGCTGCGATCACGGCGAAGACCCGCGACTTCGGGCGCCTGATCGCCGCGCTCCAGGATCCGGCGAATGCCGACGCGCGGCACGACCAGGTACGCCGCGATCTGTATCGCTACCTCGCGAACCACGACACCCGCGAGATCGCGGGCCTGTTTCTGTGGGCGCTGCAGGAGGAGTCCGACGGGTTGATCGAGACCGTGACCCAGCTCGCGTGGCGCCAGAGCCGGCTGCTCGCGGCGCTGCCCGACCTCGTCGAGTCGGCGGAGGCGCGCGGGGACCGGCGCACGGCATTCCGCATGCGCGCGGCCCTCGACGGCGCCGGCGGATGACGGCGCATGCAACTAGCCGGGTATTGCCAGCCCCCGGTTGGTAGCATCGAGCCATGAGCGAACCGGTGCGCCGGCGTGGGGTCCTCGGCATCTCGGGCTGGATGCTGTTCGCGTGCCTGTTCCTGCCCACGCTGCGCGTGTGCGGTGATCCCATGATGCCGATCCAGTTCCCGCCGGCATACGGTGTGTACATCGGCGGCATCCTCGTCGCGGTGATCGGCTTCTCCACGATCCGCCGCAGCCGGCGGAACATGCTGATCGCCCTGCAGGGCCTCTACCTCGTCACGCTGTTCACGTTCGCCGCGATATGGATCGGCGCCGTGGTCGCCGACGGCCTCGGCATGCTCGCGGGCGCGGTGTTCCTCGTGCTGACCTGGCTGCTGATGCGGCGCACGACGCTCGTGAAGTGGACCGAGCGCGCGGTCGCGATCGTCTGCTTCGTTCACGCCATGGTCGCCGCCGGGTGGAGCGCGCTCCTCGCCTTCGATCCTGATGCAATGTGGGGCGCGCAGGTCTCCCTCGGCGCCGCAAGCCTGATGCTATTCGCGGCCGGCGGCTACCTCGTGCACGAGCTCAAGGAAGCGCGGGTCCCGCGAGAGAGCGAACAGCTCCCCGAAGCGCGCATGATGTGATTCTAGCGTAACGCGATGCCGACCTTCGCGCAGTTATCGCGATGATGGTCGCGCATCCCGACGACGTCCTCCGCACGCGGCAGAGCGATCGCGCGCGCGCCCTCGATATCGCGCCGATCGCCGACCGCGATCATCCGCTCGACGTACGCGAGATCCGCACGCGCGATCGCGAGTGCCTCGGCAGCTGTCAGCCGTGGCCCGTGCCCCGGGATGACCTCGCGTAGGTCGCGTACGAGCAGATCGATCAACCGCAGTAGCGTGCGCCGGTACGCTGGTGCGTCGTCGATGAACGGGATCTCGCACGGCGACAGGTAGTCGCCAACGAGCAGCACATCCTCGACCACGAGGCCGAGACCATCGGGACTGTGACCCGGCAGATCCAGCGCGCGCGCCTCGATGGATCCGAGCGCCACCCGCTCGCCATCCCCGAGGCCGCACAGCGCCGTCGGCCAGCGATGCCCATCCGGGCGCGGCACGTACCACCGCGAATCGAACTCGCGCGCGTCTTCGAGGTAGCGCGCCGCGCGTGGATCGCCGCCGGCGATCGCCTCGGCGAGCCCGCGATGCAACCACACCGGCGCACCGGGCAGCGCGGTGTGGCCCATCACGTGGTCCCAGTGGCCGTGCGTGAACACCACCGCGTCCGCACGACCGAGCTCCGCAACCCGCGCGGCGATCGCATCGAGCTCGCGCGGAAAGTATGCGGGATCGACGACCACGCACGATCCACCCTGCGACAGGATGGTCGTGGTGGTCTGCCAGATCCCGCTGATCAGGACATCGAGCTGCACCCGGGAAGCGTAGCGCTCAGCACGGGCACGAGTAGAACGGCAGCGTCAAATCCTGGAGGGTTCCGCCGTCCTTCGACTGCACGGTGCGCTCCGTCCCGAGCCACGGGCGACCGATGACCTCGAGCTCGCCGTCGCCATCCACGTCCACGAGCTTCTCGACCTTCGTCAGCTCGCCGAGCGACGTCTTGGCGCGAGTGAGCTTGCCGCTCGCATCGGCGCGATAGAGCCCCCACACGCTGATGTTCGGCAGGCCGCAGCCACCGCCGTAGTAGAGGTGCACCGAGACCCAGATCGCCCCGGTCTTCGGATGGCGGAGCACCTGGGCCGTGGTCTCGGTGTACTCGTTCTCGTACCAGCGCCCCGCCTGCTGCGCGGTCGCCCACTCGTCCTGCCCCGCCTTCGCATCTTGCGACCGGATCAGCGACGCTTTCGCCGCCGCGACGAGCACCGGGTTATCGATCGCGGTCGGCACCACGATCGCGGGCAGCGCCGCATCGCGCGCGTACATGCCGCCGGCGCAGTTATCGAGCTTCGCCGCGAGGACCTTCGCGCCCTGCTCCATCGTGGTCGTCGCGTTCCACTTCTCGTCGTCGATCCCGGCGTAGCCCGGATCTCCAACGAGCCGCGACACCACCGCGAAGCCAACGACCCTCGCCGCACACACGCCATCCACCGTGACCGTCTTGCCGAGCCAGCCGCGATGGGCTGCCGGCACGTTGCCGGTCTCCACGTTCGCGATCGCCGACTCGATCCAGTCCTCGTTCACGAGCTTCGCCTTGCCATGCTTCGGCATCGGCTCCTCGCCCTTCCCCTCGCCAATGCCGGCGAGCTTCATGTACGTGGCGCCGCCCGCCTTGAACACGAGATCGATCTGCTTTGACAGCGCGGCCGGCGGTGGCTCCTGCGCCATCACCACGGGCACCGACATCGGCACGGTCACCGTCTCGGTGATCACGACGGGCGCCACCGCCTCCTGCGACTCGGGCATCGGCAGCGTGGCGACCATCGCCGCCGCGCCGACCAGGGCGCACCCGACCCCGGCGGCGATCATGCGGGTGAGGTAGGCGTGGGTCGGAGCGAGCATCTGAGGACGAAGCATCCGATGCAGATGTGCAACGGCCGCGCCGCCGCAAGAGTGCTTGCCGGATAGGCACTTGCGAGTAAGCGCGTCTCGCGAGACACGCTGCGGACACGCCCACCGCCGTGCCCGAGATTCGCCGCAGATCATCCGGAGAGCGCTAGCGCTGCAGTCCGTCGAACGCCACGACGCTGTCGTTGTTCAATCCCGCCGCGTTCGCTTCGTCCGTATCGATGTGCATGTCGAGCGTGTAGTCGGGGCTGACGCGCACGATCACGTCGCCCATCGTCATCTCGCGCTCGCCCTCGACGCGCACCTTGATCATGTCCTTATCAACGACGCCGTAGTCCGTCGCCTGCGCGGGGCTCATGTGGACGTGGCGGTGCGCGAGGATCACGCCGCTCGGCGTGGTGATCGTGCCGGCGGGGCCGCGCAGCGTGATACCCGGCGTGCCGTCGAGCTTGCCGCTCTCGCGCAGCGGTGGCGAGACGCCGAGTGCGAATGAATCGGTCTTCGCGAGCTCGATCTGCGATTGCTTGCGCAGCGGCACGATGATCGCCACGTTGCGGAGCTCGCCTTTCGGACCGATCACGTCGACGGTCTCGCGCGTGACGTACTGGCCCGGCTGGGTGACGTCGCGCCTCTTCGCAAATTCGTAGCCCGCGCCGAACAGCGCGTCGGCATCGGCGCGGCTGAGGTGGACATGGCGCACGCTGACCCCGATCGGGATCGGGCGAGCGCGCACGCTCTTGATCGCGCCCGTTGCACCGGAGACGCAGCGCATCGCCTCGCGCGCGATCATGCGCTCCTCGTCGGTGCGGACCACGAGGACCTTGGTCGGTGAGCGACGAGCGGTGACCTCGACGATGCCGCCGTGATCAGCGGCGCGCTGCGTGCGGTTCGCTTCCTCGTCGAGCGCGACGCCCATGTAGATGAGGCCCTCACACACGCGGCTGCGCACGGCGGAGGCGTTCTCGCCGATGCCACCGGTGAACACGATCGCGTCCGCGCCGCCCAGCACGGCCGCGTAGGCGCCGATGTACTTGCGAATCCGGTGCACGAACACGTCGACCGCGAGGCGCGCGCGAACGTCGCCTTCGTCTGCGGCGGTCTGGATGTCGCGGAAGTCCGCGCCGCGGCCGGAGAGCCCGGCGAGGCCGGACTCGCGGTTGAGTAGCGCTTCGATCTTGTCGAACGACATTCCATCGCGCGCGAGCAGCAACGGGATCGCGGGATCGAGATCGCCGCAGCGCGTGCCCATCACGAGGCCCTCGAGCGGCGTCATGCCCATCGAGGTCTCGACGGAGATGCCGCCGTCGATCGCGGCCACGCTCGCGCCGCCACCGAGATGGCAGGTCACGAGCTTGAGCCGCGAGATGTCTGTCTTGAGATATTCCGCTGCCGAGAGCGCCATGAACTGGTGGCTCGGCCCGTGAAACCCGTACCGGCGCACGCCGCGCTTCGTGTAGAGCTCCGTGGGCACCGCGTAGGTGAACGCGTGCGGCGGAAGCTGCGCGTGAAACGCGGTGTCGAACACGGCGACGTGCGGCACATCGGGAAACACCTCGCGTGCGGCGCGGATGCCGGCGGCGTTGACCGGATTGTGGAGCGGTGCGAAGGCTGCGCACTCGTCGATCACGGCGAGCGCCTTGTCATCGATGCGCGTCGGCGCGATCAACTTCTCGCCGCCGTGGACCACGCGATGGCCGACGGCGCCGAGCGCCTTCGGATCCGGCAGCGGACCGCCGGGGCGCACGAGGTGCTCGAGGATCGCGCGCAGCACGTTCGCCACGCTGGAGCCATCGACCTTGATCTGCCCGTCCTCGTAGATGTGCACCGCATCGGGCGTGCCCATCCGCTCTGCGCGGCCAACAGCGAGCCGCTCCTCGGTGTCCATCTCGTAGAGGTTGTACTTGACCGACGTGGAGCCGACGTTGACGACGAGGACCTTCATCGATCGCGCATGCTAGCGGATCTCGGCTACGGTTAGGCGGTGAGTGACCCCGCCGATCAGATCCTCGATCTCGAGATCAAGCTCGCGTACCAGGAGCGCCTCATCCGCGAGCTCGACACGCACGTTCGCGAGCTAGGAGATCGCCTCGTTGCGACGGAGCGCGAGCTGGCGACGATCAAGCAGGCGATCCGCACCGGCGGCGAAGTTCCCATCGGTGGGCAGAACGAGAAGCCGCCGCACTACTGACCTACATCGTGCACTGAATGCCGCGCGACTCCGGCCGATCGTTCAGGGCAGGAACCGGAAAGGAGAATCCGCCGCCCGCTTCGTCGTCGTCCGTACCGTGACACCGCGCTCCCCTGCATCAAAGCTCGGCTGACTCACCAGGAAGCTACGACCTCGCGACTGCTGCTACCCCGCTGACGCCCATCGGGATCCTGCGTCGTCACGTTACGACCGGTAACCAAGCTGGCCGATCCTATCGAACCGGGCGCAGCCGATGCGCGCGATATACCGGTCGGCATGATGAGGATCAGCCTGGGCTGGCTGCTCGTGGCAGCCGCGTGTGGACCGTCGCCGGCATCGCGCCCCGATGCACCGGGCGGCGGCGATGACGATGCCGCGCCGACCATCGATGCAGCGCCGGTCGCAACCGGACCCGTGCACGTCGTGATCACCGCCGACAACGCGTACAGCTTCGGCTACGGCGACGCCTCCGGCATCACGCACTTCACACAGGGCCAGCGCGCGCAGACCGCCGGTCAGATCTTCAACTGCCCGATAGGCGAAGGCCCGGAGGTCTACACGATCCCCGAGGTCGATGCGCCCGCGGGTGCGTATCTCTACATCGTCACGTGGGACGACCTCGCGGTCACGCAGGGCGTGCTCGGCAGCTTCTCGCGCGATACCGGCACGCTGTACACGGGCGATGCGCGGTTCGAAGCCTGTGCGACCGGCATCGACTACTCGACGGGACCTAACGCGCTGACCGGCCCGACGCAGGCGATCATCAACACCGAGATCACGAAGTGCAACGCGGGCACTGGCGGCGCCGCCACCACGAGCCAGGGCTGGGTCAACGGCACGAGCGCCGTCACCGCGAACGCTCTTGGCCGACTCGCGGTCGGCGAAGCGAATGACGATCAGGCCGGGACGTTCCCGATCACGTGTCAGCCGACCGCGACGACCGATGGCATCGCGAGCGCGGCGAAGTGGATGTGGTACGACCCGATGGACGGCGCAGCCGGCGACGCGTTCCATTCCACGGGCGCGAACCGGTTCAAGGCGTTCCTCATCTTCCGGCTAGGTGTCGGTCAGATCATTCTGTGACCAGGTTGTGAGGAATCGCGCCGCCCGCGCTGCGGTTTCCTCCACGTGATCCGTCCCACTCCCTACCGACCTCGCCGCTGTCGCGAGTCTGTGCAACGACCTCGGCATTGCCGCGCCTCCACTGCGCGGCACGCTGCTAGACGAGCGCGACGGTGCGATCGCGGGCTACGTGCGCGTGCAGACGCTCGGCGCCGTCGGCTATGTGCGCGATCTCGTGACCGCGCCGCGGGTCTCCGATGCCGGACTTCCTCTGATGCTCGCCGCGGCCGCCGCGCTGCGCGTTGCCGGGGTGCGCGAGTGGCACCTCGATGCGCGCCCCGAATCGACCTCGATCAGCGTCTACGAGCGGCTCGGCATGCAGCCCGCGCACCGCTCGACCGCGCTGCGATTCGCGTGGTCGAACCTGCCCGACCTGCCGGGTGAGCACGCCATCGCGAGTGCGGTGAGCCTGGAGGACGATGACGATGTCGAGCGCTCGCTCGGCTTGCTCGGCGGTCAGCTCGCGATGGTGCGAAAGCGGCCCCAGCTCGTACTCCGCCAGCTGCGGGACGACAGCTGCGCCGCGGTCGGGTTTGCCGCGCTGGAGCCCGCAGGTGCGCGGATCTTTCGCGTGGCGCGGCCCGGCCTGGCGGCACCGCTACTGGCCGCGCTCCGCCCGCATGCGCGAGATCCCGAGCTATCGCTCGTGCTGGACAACCAGGACGCGCTCGCCGGCCTGCTGGTGGATCATGGCGCGCGCATCGTCATGCGGCTACTTCACTACAGCGGCACATTGCCGTGATCGATGTAGCGCGGCGAACGTCACATTCATCGCAAGCGAGCTTGCAAACAGTGATGCCATCGCTCCATATGGCGCCGCTGCTGGTATGCGCTATCTACCGGTGATCCTCCGTCAATCGCTGATCTGGCGTGCCAAACGGGGGGATCTCTTTACGAGCGTTGGGGCCTCACTTGAGGTACCTTATCGGACTACTTTCCAACCGAGGTCGCATGAATAGGAAAGCCACATTTGCAAAACGTCAGCGTGAATCGGATCTGAAGGATCACGCCCGCCAGAAGCAGGAGCGGAAGACAGCCCGCCAGAACGCGCCGACCACCGGCGAGAAGGGTCCCCAGATCGCGTGGGACGAGGCTGTCGACACCACTGCTGCTTCCACTGCTACCGAAGCGCTCGCCAACGCGCCGTCGCTTGTTCCGACCGACGACACTCCGTAGCGGCGAACTGCCTGCGTAGCGCTTCGCGCTGTCGCGGTGCTCGTCCCACGTCCCCAGAATCATGTCACGGGACGGCAGCGCCGGCGTGGTCCACGACCACCCCCGGTGCTCCGGCCTCGAGCGCCGCTCGGTGGCGTGGCGGCACCGGCCGTTTGGTCGACGTTCCGATCTCGACCGAGACGTAGATGGTCTCGCAGTCCGCGAGGTGCAGGCCGTCCGAGAGCCGGCGGACCTCGGTGTGGGTCGCGTAGGACGTGGTGCCGATACGCAGCGTCCGCACGCGCAGGTCGAGCACGTCGTCGAACTGAGCGGAGGCGTGCCACTCCATGACCTGCTTGACGAGGCGGCAGTCGAAGTCTGTGGTCACCGGATCGGTGCCGCCGAACAACCGGCGCGTGAGCTCACCGGCCGCGAGGTCGACGTACTCGCCCCATCGCGCGTTGAACACGATCCCCTGCGCGTCGCACTCGCCGTAGCGCACGCGCAGGAGGTAGCGAAACGGAGCGCTCACGCCGCGTAGCCCGGCATCTTCCGGTCGAGTCTGCGCAGCAGCGCGGGCCACGCGAGCCCGGCGCCCATGCCCTTCGTGACGGCGGCGAACACCTGCTTCACGCCTGCGACGATGCGCGGATCCACCGGAATCAACTCCGCGCCCGTGGATTGCGCGCGCAGCTGGATCATGCACGCGCTCTCGAACGTGTACATCGCGATGAACGCCTCGGGGATCGTGGTGCCGACGGTGAGGAGGCCGTGGTTGCGCAGCATCAAGAAGTTGTTGGTGCCGAGGTTCTTCACCAGGCGCGGCTTCTCGTCCTCGCGGAGCGCCACGCCCTCGTAGTCGTGGTAGCCGAGCGACGCGAGCACGAACGTCGACTGCTGCGAGATCGGGAGCACGCCGTGCCTCGTGGCCGAGACCGCGATGCCGTTCACCGAGTGCGTGTGCATGACGCACTTCGCATCCTCGCGCGCCGCGTGGATCGCGCCGTGGATGGTGAAGCCAGCGGGGTTGATGTCGTAGGCGCTGTCGAGGACCTTGTTGCCGTCGAGACCCACCTTGACCAGGCTCGACGCGGTGACCTCCTCGAACGTCATCCCGTACGGGTTGATCAGGAAGTGATGCTCCGGGCCTTCGATGCGCGCGGAGATGTGCGTGAAGATCAGATCGTCCCAGCCATGGAGCGCGCACAGCCGGTAGCACGCGGCGAGATCCACGCGCAGCTTCCACTCGGCTTCACTGACTAGGGACCTCACGTCGCTGGTGGTCATGCGCGCGATGGTAGATCAGCGCCACGAGGACACCAGCGATATACGCGGCCAAGTCCCACGGGTCGAACACGCTACCGAGAAGCACGCCGCCCGACCACACGGTCTGGCCGAGCTCGATCGCCACGGCGATCCCGAGCGTGACGATCGCGCGCATGCGCAGGCTCCAGCGAGTGAAGCCGAACAGCGCGAACACGAGCATCGTCGCGGCCGCGTCGCCGACGTGCCCGCGCAGGAACGGTCGCCCCGGACCGTGATAGACGAGGACGAAGACGCCGATCACGATCGCCACGGCGGCGAGGACGAGATCCTTGCGCTTCATACCGGGTCAACGCGCGCGATCGGGCGGTGATTCCAGCGCCCCCAGCGCTACCCCACATGTGTGGGAGAGGCGTGGCGCTGTGCTCACCTTCACGGTCTGCGTGGATGGCCGACTTGTCCCTTCGTGCGCAACCCATTCCTGCTTTCGGTCCTTCTCGCGGTCGTCGGCTGTGGCGTCGACAGCGGTCCCGTCACCGGCGGTGACGACACCACCCCGATCGACCCCACGACGATGTCCCAGCTTCAGGTGACGCCGAGCGGGTTCGTCGCACGTGTCGTCGACGATGTCGTCGTCAGCCACGACTTCAAGGCGGTCTACACCGCCGCTGACGGTACGGTCACCGACGTCACCGACCAGGTCGAGTGGTCCTTGGCCGATACCCGATTCGGCAAGTTCCACGGCAACCGCCTCACCGTGATGGGTGGGGGCGCGGGTCCGACCGACGTGGTCGCGCGGATGCCCGACGGCCAGGTCGCCTCGACCTCGATCACGGTCTACGTCGCCGGCACGCGGAACCTCGGAGCTCCCGACTACACGGCCTCGCTGTTCGACTCGGCCAGCCCGGCGGCTGACTGCGCACCGACCATCGCCTACCCGGCGGATCACACGCTGGTCCCCGCGAACCTCGGCGCCCTCGACGTCCACTGGACCGATGCGGTGAACGACCTGTTCAAGGTCCACGTTCACAACCTCTACGTCGACCTGACGTACTTCGCGAGGGGCGCGACCTGGATGACGGTCGACTCCGACTGGTCCAAGTTCGCCACGTCGCACGTGCCGATCACGGTCGAGGTCGTGGGCATGCAGTCCACATCGCCGACCGCGAAGTGCACCGCGGCGGCCCGCTACGTCGACGTGACGCGTGATGACGCGCGCGGCGCCATCTACTACTGGTCCACCGACTGGCTCGCGCGCGCGCAGGGCCTCACCGGTCAGGACATCATGCGCTACGACCTCGCGAAGCCGGCGATCGCGCCCGCTCCGATGTTCACCGATGCGACGCGCCCGGCGGCCTGCGTTGGTTGCCACGCGCTGTCGCGCGACGGCAGCCGCATCGCGATGACGATGGATGGCAGCACGGGTCGCGGCTCGGTGATCGATCTCCCCAGCGGCCGCGAGCTGATGCCCACCGGTCCAGAGGCGCCGCGCTGGAGCACGGCGGTGTTCAATCACGATGCAAGCAAGCTCATCGCCGTGCAGGACGGCCAGATGCGCCTGATCACCGCCACCAGCGGCCAGACCATCACCACGGTCGCCAACACCTCCGGCACCATCGCCGGCAACCCGGAGTTCTCGCCCGATGGCACGAAGCTCGTGAACGTCGAGTCGACCGGCATGGACGACTGGGCCTTCGGCAATGCCTCCATCGTCGTGCGCAGCTTCGACAACCGGACGAACGTGTTCGGCGAGTCTCGCGTCGTGATCCCGTTCGATGTCGCGGGCGGCACGCAGAGCTACTACCCGTCGTGGTCGCCGGATGGCAAGTGGCTGGCGGTGACGCGCTCGCCGAACGGCAACTCGTACGCGAACCCCGACGCCTCCATCTGGATCGTCAAGGCCGACGGCACGGTTCCCGCGATCGAGCTGACCACCACGGGCGGCGTGATGGACTCGTGGGCACGCTGGATGCCGTCCGAGAACAAGCTCTACGACGAGCAGGTGTACTTCCTGACCTTCTCCTCGACGCGTCCGTTCGGGACGCGGATCCCCGAAGGTGGCCTACCGCAGATCTGGGTTGCTCCGTTCTACCCGGGCCGCGCGCTCGCTGGTCACCCGGCAAGCGGTAGCGCCTACCGCGCTCCGTTCCAGAGCATCTACGCCTCGAACCACAACGCCCAGTGGACGACGACCGTGGTCACCGCGCAGTAACGCAGACTTCCAGGGCGTTAGTTGACGGCTCCGCATCCCCGCTGCACGCTGCAGGGATGGCGGAGCCGAGTCTGTTTCGGGATAGCTACCGGGTGGCGCAGGCCGTGCTGCGCGTGATGGGCGACTCGACCAAGACCCACGAGATCCATCGCGTCGAGGAGATCACCGGTCGCCCCCGCTATCGCCGGCTGCTCGAGGAGCTCCTGGCATCGCCCGAGGGCAAGCGCATCCTCGACGAGCGGCCCGAGCTCTCGAGCGATCACGTCGACTACGCGTACCTGCGCACGCTGCATCCCGACACGCTCGGTGGCACCTACGTGCGTCATCTCGATCGCAACAAGCTCTCGGCCGACTACCAGGCGGCGGCCACCCGCCACGTCGATGATCCCGACATGGCGTACCTGATGCGGCGCTTCCGCCAGACCCACGACGTGTGGCACGCGCTGCTCGGCCTCGGCGTCGAGGGCCACGAGGAAGTGATCATCCACTGGTTCTCGTACGGCCAGCTCCACCTTCCGGTGTCGGCGCTGATCATGGTGTTCGGCACCATGAAGCACCTCGTCGCCGAGCGGCGATGGGGCGCGCTGTGGCATTCGCTGCGCGAGGCATACACGGCCGGTCGCGATGCGACGCCGCTGATCGGGGTGATCTGGGAAGACCAGTGGGAGGATCCGATCGACGACGTTCGCGATCGGTACAACGTGCACCCTCTCGAACGCCGCTGGCTGTCGTGAGCCAGGTGCGAGCGCTGACGCGGCACATCCCGAGCACGTTCACGCAGGCGCTCGCACGCACGGCACCCGAACGCCCGATCGATGTCGCCGATGCGCGCTTCGAGCACCTCGAGTACCGGCGGGCGCTCGCCGCGTGCGGCGCGGAGGTCACGGTCCTCGAGGCGGATCTCGGGTGTCCGGACTGCGTGTTCGTCGAGGATACGGCGGTGATCGCAGATGGCCTCGCGCTGATCACGCGGCCCGGCGCGCCATCGCGACAACCGGAGACTACGCGCATCGCGGAGGCGCTCGCGACCGCATGCGAGGTCGTGCGGATGGAACCACCCGCGACGCTCGACGGTGGCGACGTGATGCGCGTCGGCCGCGTGTTCTACATCGGCCGCTCCGCGCGGACCTCCGACGCGGGGATCGCGATGCTCGAGCGGACGTTTGCTCCGCGCGGGTTTCGCGTGGTGCCGATCGAGCTTCCGCCCCATGTCCTGCACCTGAAGTGCGTGGTCTCGCCGCTCGCCGATGACACGATCCTCCTGGCCGATGCGAGCCTGCCCGCGGAGCTGTTCGCCGGCCTGCGCGTCGTGCGCGTGCCGCACGAGGAGACGTACGCCGCGAACGCCGTCGCAATCGGCAGCCACGTGATCGTCGCGCAGGAGTTCCCGCGCACGCAGGAAGCGATCTCGGCGGCCGGCTTCACGCTGCATCCCGTGCCGACCACCGAGGTCTGCAAGGCCGACGGCTCGCTGACCTGCCAGTCGCTGCTTTACTGAGCGCGCACTACCCGGATGGAGAGTTACGCGTACCGGGATCGCGACCCCACACTGGATCATGCACGTTACGCAATCCCCCGTTGGATCGCGCGACCGTCCGATGCCCGTGGACACGACGGCGGTGATCGAGCCCCGCGTCAAGCGCGCCCATTGCCCCCACTGCGGCGGCGAGTTCCGCCTCATCGACCACGAGGCGCCCGCACCGGCGCTGCGGCGGGTCGACGTGCTGTGCCGCCAGTGCAGCGCACCCCGCTCCTTCTGGTTTCGTGTGCTGCGCACCGAGCTCAACTGACCTAAGATCCACAGGTGGCGGAATCCGGCTTCGCCGAGCGCGGGCGCACCGTGCGCGAGGTCAAGCCGTGAGCGCCAAGCGCCCGCGCGTGGGCCGGCGAGAGGCTGAGCGCGCTGCGAAGAAGCTCGTGCAGGACAAGGAGAAGCTCGCCCTGCTCTCGCCCGGCGGCGTCCGGGAGCGGCCGATCGTGGTGACCTCATCGGCCGTGATCGAGCCTCGCGTCGAGGGAATGCCGTGCGTCCAGTGCGGCGGGCAGTACCGCGTACGCGAGCACGAGGCGCCGGCGTCGGGGCTACGCCGCGTCGATGTCACGTGCCGGCAGTGCAGCGCGCCGCGCTCGCTGTGGTTCCGGCTCTCGCCGGATGATCCGAACTAACAGCCTGTAGCAGCCTGTAGCTCGTAGCGTCGGCGTAGGCATCGACGATCGAGAACCGCGGCGGCGGATCATGCGCTCGTGTGCTCGAGCGCCCCGAAGTCCCGGAGGGACCCGAAGCAGAGGCTGGCCTGGGAGAGAGCCTCTTCTTTGGGAGCTTCGGGGCGTTGGGGCGCAACTGAACCGGCGAGCTCCGTCGTGGCGTGCGGAGTAGCTGCGACCGATCGGCCATGCCTCCGTCGTCAACTCCCTTCGAACTGTTGCGGCCGCGCGCTAGAACTCGATCACGGTGCGGATCGAGGTGCCCTCGTGCATCAGGTCGAACGCCTCGTTGATGCGCTCGAGCGGCAGCTTGTGCGTGATCAGGCGATCGATCTCGATCTTCTTGTCCATGTACCAGTCGACGATTCTTGGCACGTCGGTGCGGCCCCGCGCGCCGCCGAACGCCGAGCCCTTCCAGACCCGGCCGGTGACGAGCTGGAACGGCCGGGTCGAGATCTCCTGCCCGGCGCCCGCGACGCCGATGATCACGCTGACGCCCCAGCCGCGGTGGCAACACTCGAGGGCCTGGCGCATCAGCGTGGTGTTGCCGACGCACTCGAACGAATAGTCCGCGCCGCCGCCGGTGAGCTCCACGATGTGCGCGACCAGATCGCCCTTGACCTCCTTCGGGTTCACGAAGTGGGTCATCCCGAACGAGCGGCCGAGCGCCTCGCGCGCCGGGTTGATGTCGACGCCGATGATCTTGTCGGCGCCGACCATCTTCGCGCCCTGCAGCACGTTGAGACCGATGCCGCCGAGGCCGAACACGACGACGTTGGCGCCCGCCTCGACGTTCGCCGTGTAGAGCACGGCGCCGATGCCGGTGGTGACGCCGCAGCCGATGTAGCAGATCTTGTCGAACGGGGCGTCGCTGCGAACCTTCGCCAGCGCGATCTCCGGAAGCACGGTGTGGTTCGCGAACGTCGAGCAGCCCATGTAGTGATGGATCGGCTGGCCCTTGATCGAGAACCTGCTCGTACCGTCGGGCATCATTCCCTTGCCCTGCGTGGCGCGGATCGAGGTGCAGAGGTTGGTCTTGCGCGAGAGGCACGACTTGCAGGTCCGGCATTCCGGCGTGTAGAGCGGGATGACGTGATCGCCGGGATTGAGAGACGTCACGCCGGGTCCGACCTCGCGAACGATGCCCGCGCCTTCGTGCCCGAAGATCACCGGGAACAGGCCCTCTGGATCGCCGCCGGAGCGCGTGAACTCGTCGGTGTGGCACACGCCCGTGGCCTTGATCTCGACGAGGACCTCCCCGGCGCGCGGCCCTTCGAGATCGACCTCCTCGATCACGAGCGGGTCACCGGCCTTGTATGCAACAGCAGCGCGCGTCTTCATGCCGCGGAGCGTAGCCAACTACGCGAGGAACGTCTTCAGATCGAAGCCGGCATCCTCCACGCGATCCTGAAGTCCGGCGCCGCTCCGGAAGCTGTGCGCCACCCCGCACTCGAGACACAGCCGGATATCGCGACCGCCGGAACGCCCTGCGATCACGTAGGTCAGCACGGACTTCTGCGCCTTGCAGTCGGGGCAGTCGTGGAGGAACAGATCGTCCCGACGAAACCCGCGCTTCTTCAGCTTGTACTCGTAGGTGTCGAGCTCGGTTTGCGTGAGTGCCACGCACCCAGCGTACACTACGGACGTGATCGAGCAGCTCGTCCAGCTCGCGCGTGGACGTAGGATCGTCGCGCTGACCGGGGCGGGGTGCTCGACCGAGTCGGGGATCCCCGACTACCGCGGAATCGATACCCCGCCGCGCACGCGGCCGCCGATCCAGCACAAGGAGTTCGTCGATCACGCCGATGGGCGTCAGCGTTACTGGGCGCGCTCGATGCTCGGCTGGCCGCGGCTCGCCGGTGCACGGCCGAACGGTGCGCATCACGCGCTGGTCGCGATGGAGCGCGCAGGCGCGCTTGCCGGCCTGATCACGCAGAACGTGGACGGTCTGCACGGTGCCGCCGGTAGCCGCGACGTGGTCGAGCTACACGGCGCCATCGGCCGCGTGCGATGCCTCGCGTGCGGCGAGCTCACCACCCGCGCCGATCTCCAGAGCCGCCTCGCCGACGCGAACCCGGCCTGGGCCGCGCGCGCGCACGCCGCCGCGATCGCGCCTGATGGTGATGCGGATCTTCCCGACGCACTGGTCGCCGACTTCGCGGTGGTCGCGTGCGTGACGTGCGGAGGTGTGCTGATGCCCGACGTGGTGTTCTTCGGCGGCAACGTCCCGCGCGCCACGCTCGATGCAGCGTGGGCCGCGTTCGATCGCGCGGAGCTGCTGCTCGTGGTGGGCTCGTCGCTGACGGTGTTCTCCGGCTATCGGTTCGTGCGGCGCGCCGCGGAGCGCTCGGTGCCCGTGGCGATCATCAACCGCGGTCCGACCCGGGGGGACCCGCACGCGACGATCCTCGTCGATGCGCGCGCCGGGGAGGCGTTACCTATCCTCGCGCGCGCACTGGACTGATAGGATGGGGAGGCGATGCGGGTGATCGTGATCCTCGGTCTCGTTGCCGCGTGCGGCGACGACGATGCCATGATGGACCCCGGTCCGGATGCCGCGGAGATGATGCCCGATGCAGCGGGCGACCCCACGGCCGCGGAGCTGCTCGGCGCGATTCGCACGTGCAACGTGGTCGGCGGGAAGTACGCGAAGGACAGCGGCGGTGTCGCGACGGTCGACATCTGCGGGTTGACCGGGGCCGTGTTCTGGAAGGCGGACCTCGACGTCGACTGCGACGGCAAGATGACCGCGAAGTGCAGCCTCGCCACCGATCCCGATTACATGAGTCAGACGGCCGCGACGGACGCGATGGGCAATGCGCTCGACGCCGCGGCGCTGCCCTACGTGGTCGTGCCCGGTGTCAGCTCTCGCTGGAGCTACCGCGCGGCGGGCCTCGGGATGGGCTCGGTCGTCGCGGTGATCTACGGCGATCACATCGAGTACGGAGTTCTCGGGGATGTCGGACCGGTGTCCGCGATCGGCGAGGCCTCCTACCGGATGGCGGAGCTCCTGACGATCAACCCGAACCCGAGCACCGGCGGCACTGCAGCCGAGGTCGCGTACATCGCGTTCACCGGGATGGCCGCCGAGGTCGACGTCATCGAGGACCACGCGATGGCGGTGCAGGTCGGCGTTGCCCACGCGAAGTTGCTATTGGGTCGATAGGCCTGGCTACGCGCGCTGCGCGCTACTCGAGTAGCCAGCGACCTCCATCGCAAGTACCTCGATCTCCCGCGGTTCGCCACGGGAGCAAGTGGCGCACAGCTTGCTCCGAGCGGCCCAGTCTATGCGCCAGCAAGCAGTACTCGCCGGTCTCCTCTCGTTGCTCTCGATCTCTGCGTGCGTCGATGACACATGCGATAGCGAGGACAGCTGCACCGACGAGACAGCGCTGTTCGAGACCGCGTACGACGAAGCCGCGCTGCCGGGCAAGGAAGACGGCACCGACTGCTCCGGCGTGCGCGTGCCGGATCGCACCGGGTTCAACAAGCGTGTCGCGCTGACGTTCGACGACGGCCCCAACCCGGCGACCACGCCGCAGGTGATCCAGGTGCTGAAGGCGCATCACGCGCCCGCGACGTTCTTCAACAACGGCATGCGCTACGGCACTGCCGGTGCAAAGGCGCTTGCCGCGCAGATCGCCGCCGACCCCGACTACATTCTCGCGAACCACACGCAGAACCACCTGAACCTCGCGCTGCAGAGCGCGGCGAAGGTGGCGAGCGAGATCGATCGCACCGACGTGCTGATCCGCGAGGCCGGCGAGACGCCGAAGTTCCTCCGGTTCCCGTTCGGCAGCTCGACCTGCAGCACGATGAAGCAGGCGCGTGATCGCGGCTACTTCGTCACCGGCTGGCACATCGACAGCGCCGACTGGTGCTACGCGGCCGGCGGCGGCGTGTGCAAGAAGGCGACGTTCAAGTACGTCCCCGACGAGCTGCGCAGCGACATGAAGGGCTACATCCTCTCGCAGGTCCGCGCGAACAACGGCGGCATCATGCTGATGCACGACATCCACCAGTCCACGGCGGATCATCTCGACGAGATCCTCAGCGCGATCGAGGCCGCCGGCTACACGTTCGTTCGCCTCGACGACGTCTCGGCGTGGCCGCGCCTCAACGGATCCACCCCCGTGCCGACGGCGTTCGTCGGCACCGCGTGCACCACGAGCGCGCAGTGCGGCTTCACCGGAGGTCGTTGCCACGCCGCGGGCTTCTGCACGATGTCCTGCGCGGGCTCGTGTCCCGATCAGACAGGCTTCGCAGCGACGTTCTGCATCGCAGACAGCACCCACTCCCAGGGCGCGTGCGTGAGCAAAGCAGCGACGCAGAACAACCAGTGCCTCGCGCTGCCGGGCACCATCAAGGCGACCGTGGCGCGCTTCGTGGGTACGAGCGGTGCGGCGGCGGCGACCGCGACGGTGTGCGCGCCGCGCTGATAGGCTCCCGGAATGTCCGATCTCGCTCAGCGCTTCGCCGACGCCCAGGCACGGATCCAACCGGTCAGCGTCGCGACCGACGTGATGCTCGCGCTCTACGCGCTCTACAAGCAATCGACCTCCGGCGACACCACGGGTGCTCGCCCCGGCCTGCTCGACGTCCGTGGCCGCGCGAAGTACGACGCCTGGGCGAAGCACAAGGGTCTGTCAAAGGATGCCGCGATGGAGCAGTACATCGAGCTGGTCGGAAGGCACGCGAAGTGACGCTATGGCGCCTCGACGGCAAGGCGGCGCTGGTCACCGGCGGTAGCAAGGGCATCGGCCGCGCGGTCGTCGATCAGCTCGTCGCGCTCGGTGCCCGCGTCATGATCGTCGCGCGCGACGAGGCCGGAATCGCCGACACCATCGCCGCGCACGGCGGGCAGGTCACCGGCATCGCCGCGGACGTCACGGTCCCGGAGGATCGCGCGCGGATCGTGGAGGCGGCACCCGCCGAGCTGCACGTGCTCGTCCACAACGCGGGCGGCAACATCCGCAAGCCGCTCACCGGGTACGACGACGCCACGATCGCGCAGATCGTCGCGCTGAATCTTCTCGCGCCACTGTCGCTGTCGCGCGATCTGCACGGTCGCCTGGTCGCGGCGAACGGCGCCAGCGTGATCCACGTCGGCTCGGTCGCCGGCATCGTGGCGCTCCCGACCGGCGTCGCCTACGGCGCTGCGAAGGCCGGGCTCGATCAGGCAACGCGCACCCTCGCGCTCGAGTGGGGCGCCGTCGGGATCCGCGTCAACACCGTGGCACCCTGGTACACGCGCACCGACCTCGTCGCGCCCGTGCTCGCGCAGCCGCGACGTCTCGAGGCGATCCTCGCGCGTACCCCGCTGGGGCGGATCGCCGAGCCCTCCGAGGTTGCCGCCGCGATCGCGTTCCTTGCGCTGCCCGCCGCGTCCTACATCACGGGCCAGTGCCTCGCCGTCGACGGAGGCATGTCGATCCAGGGACTTGCCCCCGCTCCGTAGACCGCCGCACCACGCGATGCGTTGAGAAAGCATGCGCCTCAAGGCCGAGCCGTGGGTGCGCCACACCACCGAGCCGGGCTTCATGTTCACGCCGCGCAAGGGCTGGTTCGGCGGCGTGCACTTCTCGTGGAGCGCGGCGGCGAACGACTACGTGATGGATCGGATCAGCCATCGCACGGAGGCGCTGTCGCCCGGCGCGCTGAGGGACGAGCTCGCCGCGATCAAGAACCGCTACGGCACACCTGCAACGAAGACCGCCACCGCGATGACCTGGTCGCAAGCGGGCACCACGTTGACCGTGACGGTCTCGACCGCCGCGGCGACCAAGCTGTCGAGCCTCTCGATGGTCCTCCGTCTCGACGCGCCCTAGCGCGCGCAGCGAAAGCTGCGGCCGTTGACGAGCACACGGGCGCCTTCCTGCCGGGTCACATCCTGCACGAATAGATTGCCGCCCTGCGTGCGCACCTGGAACTGCGCTGCGACGACCGCGGCATCGTAGCTCGGTGGCGAGAAGTAGCCGGTGTCGCTGCCCTCGACGCGGCCGGTGAGCTCGCACCCGGTCGGCTCTCCCTTGGTCATCGGTACGAGCGTATCGAGCTTGGTCAGCCGGGCGAGCGAGATCCTGCATGTGGCGTTGCTGCCCATCGCACCGAACACGTAGTTCGGTACGAAGTCGGCCTCGAGGTAGTCGTCGTGATCGAGGAAGTACAGCGTGCCGGCCACCGGTGCTCTGGCCGCGAGCTGGATCCCGGCGGTGCGCGCTTCCTCGACGCAGCTCTCGCGCTTGCCATCGTCGGCCTCGTCGCCCGACACGGTCAGCGACACGGTGGCCCATGCCGGCTGCTGCGTCGCCGGAGACTCCAGCAGCACGGGACCGCTCGGGTGGTGCCCGCAGGCCGCGGCGGTGACGAGGGCTGTGACGAGCGCAGACGTGACGGCGTTCATGACCGCCGCAGACTACCGGAGATTGGCGGTGAACCAAGGGGAGAGGTGCGCGCTCATCCGGCGGACCTCGTCGAGCGTGCAGCCGAGCGCGGTCGCGTAGCGCACGATCTGCTGCGCTTCCTCCTCGGACACGTGGCCCTTCGCGAGCAGCACCTCGATCGCATCGATCACGATCATCTGCGCGAGCTCGCCGGGATGCAGGCCGCTCCCGCTGCGGAACGGACCGCTCGTGGCGTGCAGCGCGTCGGCGAGCTGCGTGGGATCGAGCGTCTCGGCGAGCAGCAGATCGTCGAGGCTCGCCGGGAGACCGGAGCGCGACTCGATCTTCTGCTGCAGGCGCGCACCCTCCTCGAGGCCGATCTCGCCGTCGGCGCGCGCGATCGCGACCAGCGCCTGCGCGTACAGATGCGCCGCGCTCTCGTCGAGTCGGCGGCTAGCGGCCACGGAAGGTTCCCGGGCGTCGCTCGATGAATGCGCGCAGGCCCTCCTGCACGTCCTCGCTGGCCATCAGCGGCTGGAGATCGGGCAGCAGGCGCGCGGCCGCGGTCACCTCGGCCTCCGCGAGCGCGTGGCGCGAGGATGCGAGCGTGGCGTAGACACCGAGGGGCGCCTGCGCTGCGATCTGCTCCGCCAGCCCGATCGCGCGCGCGAGCTGCTCGCCGGGCGCGACCACTTCCTGCACGAGACCGATGCGTAGCGCCTCCGCGGCATCGAACTCGTCGCCCGTGAGGAGCCATCGCATCGCATTCGCCCAGCCGACCTCGCGCGGAAATCGCAGCGTGGCGCCGCCGACCGGATAGATGCCGCGCTTGACCTCGATCTGACCGAACCGCGCGGAGCTCGCGGCGATCCGCACGTCGGTCGCGAGCATGAGCTCGATGCCGATCGTGAGGCAGATGCCCTGCACGGCACAGACGAGCGGTTTGCCGATCTGAGGCCCGGTCAACCCCAGCGGGTCGAGCCCACCGTCGGGGATCGGGAACTTCCCGGCTTGGAACACCGGTGTCCACTGCACGAGGTCGAGGCCGCCGGTGAAGTGATCTCCGTCGGCGTGGAGCACGCCCACGCGGAGCTGAGGATCGTGCGCGAGCTCGCCGTAGGCGCGGCACACGCCGTCCCACAGCGGCAGATCGAACGCATTGCGCTTCGCGGCGCGGTCGAGCCCGATCAGAAGGACATGACCGCGGCGCTCGAGGCTGACTTTTCCCGTCGTCATTGGCGCGCGAACGTACCCTGGTGGCTCCTCGAGTGGCCAGGTCCAAGGTCCGCACTGGGAACGAAAAGCCCGAACACAAAGGTCCGCACTCGCACCGCAAGTGAGCGATTGCACGAACCGCGCAATCGCTGCAGCGCTGGCCACGAACTTGCTCGAGTGCGCGGCATGCGATTCAGCTGGCTTCCACTCGCGACCCTCCTCACCGGCGCGTGCACCACGGAGATCGTCGCGCCCACCGGTCCCGGCATCGATGACTACATCCAGTCGCTGCCCTACCTCCCGGTCTCGCCAGCGCAGGTGGACGAAGGCCAGCGGTCCGGCGAAGCGCGCGAGGGTGATTATTCGTGCACGCGGCAGAACCTCAAGGAGACGCGCCAGTACGACAAGATCGTCGCCTACGCCGCGAACTCCGATTCGATGTTCCCCGGCGCGCTCGTCAGCGCCGATAGCGTGCTCACCGGCCTGTTCACACAGATGGTGCTCGACCGCGCACCTGCGACCATCTCGGTCAGCCTCGAGAACCTCGGCGGCAAGAAGAGCGCGGTGATCGCGGAGCCGAGCCTGTCGGCGTATCGCGAGGCGCTGACCGGCGTGCTGCAGCAGGAGATCACCGGCTCGACGCCCGCGAATCTGTCGTCGGAGATCGAGGAAGTTCACTCGAAGGAGCAGCTCGACATGGCGCTCAGCGTCCAGGCGAGCTGGGGCCTCGGCGTCGCGAGCCTGAAGACGAGCTTCGACTTCTCCAAGCAGGAGGCGCGCTCGCGCTACATCGTCAAGTACACGCAGGCCTACTACACGGTCGACCTCGATGCGCCGTCGTCGCCGAGTGCGCTGCTCGCGCCGACCGTCACGCTCGAGGAGGTCCAGAGCAAGATGGACGAGACCCGTCCACCGGTCTACGTCTCGTCGGTCACCTACGGCCGCATGGTGCTGTTCACCTTCGAGTCCGAGTACTCGGCGACGGAGATGGGCGCGGCGCTCGAGTTCGCGTACTCCGGCGGCGTCGACGTGAAGGGCGATGTCTCGGTCACCTACAAGGACATGATCTCGAAGTCCAAGATCACCGCGTTCATCCTCGGCGGTAATGCCGGCACCGCGGTCCAGACCATCGACAGCTACGAGGGCCTGATCGCGTTCATCAAGAGCGGCGGCAACTACTCGCGCGAGTCGCCCGGCGCGCCGATCGCCTACAAGCTGAACTACCTCAAGGACAACTCGCCTGCGCGGATGTCGTTCACCACCGACTACGAGGTCAAGGACTGCGTGCGCGTCAGTCAGAAAGTTCGCGTCACGCTCAACGCGATCGCTGTCGACGACGCGGGCGGCGATGCCGGTTCGGATCTCGAGATCTACGGCCAGATCTGGGTCGAGAGCTCGGCAGGCGGCTCGGCGATGATGTTCAACAAGAACTCCGACAACTACGTCCGCGTCCGCGAGGGCCAGCAGTTCGGCGCCGGCACTCCGATCGCGGAGACCGTGATCAACGTCGCCCCCAAGGCGGGCCAGACCATCCGTCTGCGCGCGAACCTGCGTGACGTCGATGACTTCTTGAACCCCGACGACGATCTCGGCAACGAGACGGTGCTGAACGCGTTCGAGACCGGCTGGCGCAAGGAATCTACGGTCACCCTCACCGGCGACGGCTCACGCGTCCGCATCGTGTTCTCGCTCTCGCCGATCTGACGCGGTACCCTGCGGGATGCGTCCCGGCATCCTCCTCGTCATCGCCGCCGGTTGCGGGCGATTCGGGTTCGATGACACGCCGGACAGGGCCGACGCGAGCGCCGATGCACCGGCGAGTTGCACCGGTCACGACGAGGACGCCGACGGGTTCCCCGATGCCTGCGATCGCTGTCCCGGCATCGCCGACAACCAGGCCGATGCCGATGGCGACGGTGTCGGCGATGCATGCGATCCCGACAACACGAGTCCGCAGCGGATCCTGATGTTCGAGAGCTTCGCATCCCTTCCCCCCGGCTGGGTGTCTGCCGGCGCGGCGACCTGGACCGCGATGGGCGATGACATCGTGGGGGCCTACGGCGATACCCTGGCATCTGCGTTCGTCGGTCCGATGATCTTCTCGCCGCCGGTCACGATCACGATCGGCTATCGCCTCGTCGGCGTCGACCCGGCCGCACCGAACCAGACGAAGAGCGTGATCGATACCTTCGACCCCGCCACGGTGGACTCGCAGAAGTGCGGTGAGGCCACGCCCGCGAACCACGTCATCGGGTACGAGATGGCGGGCACGACCGTCGACGGTACGAACATCGGCTACACACGTGGCTTCGATGTCAGCGCCGAGTACGTCACCACGATGAGCCACTCCGCGACGGAGATCGTGTGCGTCACCGATATCCCGGCGATCGGTGCCGCAGCGCACATCGAGGTCCGACGCACGCCGTTCCGTACCACCGGCCAGGTGGGCATGCGGATCCGCAGCGTGATCGCGGCGTATCACTACGTCCAGGTGATCGGACCGTGATCCGCGTCCTCGTGATGCTGGCGCTCGTCGCGTGCGCGAGCGCGCCACCGGTGCGACGCTTCTCGCCGATGGACACCACCGCCGTGACCGACGTCCTCCACGCGCAGGCCGCCGCCTGGAACCGCGGCGACCTCGCCGCGTACATGGATGGCTACGCGAAGATCGACAACCTCGTGTTCACCTCCGGTGGTCACGTCCGCAAGGGCTGGCAGGATGCGTTCGATCACTACAAGGCGAAGTACGCGACCGATCCGAAGGCGATGGGCCACCTGGTGTTCACCATCACGCAGATCGATCCGGTCGGCGCCGACGCGGCGGTCGTCCTCGGGACCTGGAACCTGACCGAGAGCGTGCAGCCCGGCAGCGGCGTGTTCTCCCTCGTCTTCGAGCGGCGTCCCGAGGGGTGGCGGATCATCCACGACCACACGTCGCTCGCCCCGCAATGAATATTTGCTCGCGCGGCTCGCCGGGGCGATCCTCTGGGTATGGACAAGCGCACGCTCGTCGACCAGCTGGTCAACCAGCTCCAGTCCTCCGCCCGGGCCGCACTCTCCGCGCGCGACGCCGCCGCCGCCGAGGCGCGCGATGGCGCCACGCCCGACGAGAAGCGCGAGGACGCGCGCGCTGCGCACCAGCTCCACAGCTTCGGCAAGGCCTCGCAGGGCCGAGCGAAACAAGCCCTCGCCGATGCGGACTCGCTCGCCGCTTTCCGGCCGGCGAAGCTCGATGTTCACGCGAAGATCAGCCTCGGCGCGATCGTCGAGATCGAGGATGCCGACTCCGGCGAAGGCCGCACATTCTTCCTCGCCCCCGTCGGCGCCGGCGTCACGCTCACCGGCCCCGGCGGCGATGGTCACCTCTCGGTGGTGACGCCCGTGTCGCCGATCGGCAAGGCCGTGATCGGCAAGCGAACGGGCGAGGTCGTGGACGTCACCGTCGATGGTGACCTCCGCGAGTGGCAGATCACGTACGTGGGTTAGCTGGGCCGGCGCAGACCGGGCAGCCTTCGGCCACCCGGGTCCAGTCGCACGCATCGCACGCGATCTTGACGACGTGAAAGCCGGGCTCGCCGAACCGCGCGATCGGTGCGGGCGCGGTCGGCTGGCCGACGCCGGTGCGAACGCGCGCGGGCGCCGACGCGGTGACGGTCAGCGCGGTGATCTTGCAGCTCGGGCACATGCGCGGCACGGTCATGTGCGACGAGGTCGCGAGCGCCTCGGCGAGACCATCCGGGCGATCGCACTGAGGACATGCGGTTGAGGACAGCGGCTCGGTGCCGCACGCGAGACAGCGCACCTTGTAGATGCCGCTCACGAACGTGGCCTGATCGTTGATCCAGCGGCCGTCGTGGTTCGGCTCGGAGAGCATCACGGCGATCTCGCGGTTGAGATAGCTCGAGACCTCGAACGCCTTGCCGTCGCACTTCGCGCAGCCCGCGATGATCGCGGCGTACGAAGCTTCGTCGACCCGGCCCATGGGGTCGTCATCCTAGTCGAACGCGGCGCGGACACCAGCGATCATACCCGCGTCTCACGCTGGATGCGGTTCACGCGTCGACGAATGCGTCGAACGCCGTGAGCTCACCGCGGTCGAAGAACAGCCGCTCGCAGCCATCGCACCAGTCGTACTCGACGTCGCCGGCGCCCTTGAGCGCCATCATGTCGCGCTCGCACTCGAAGCAGCGCGCAGTGGTGGTGCGGTGCTCGTGCGCGGCGGTGACACCGCCTTCGATCACGTGCGCGAGACCGAGGCTGTCGATCAGCTCGTTCTCGCCCTTGTCGAGCACGATGCCGCCGCATGCGGGGCAGCGATCGATCTCGATCGAGTGGACCATGCTCGTTGCCATGTCGCTCGTGCAGCCCGGGCACTTCATGGGGTCGACTCTACCGCGGACGGGACCGCCACCAGGCGCTCCAGGCGCCTGCATCGCTCCCGAAATCGCGCCCACGCGACCGGGTACGCAGGGTCTCGAGGGCATTGGTGCGCACCCTCTCCTCACCATCGGCGAGCGCGCGGATCAACGCGGGCATCGCGACCTCGAGGTCCTGGTGCCCGATCAGGATCGCGGCATTCGTCCGCTCGAAGGTATCGCCCCGCGCGAGCATGTCGGCGAGGTACGCCGCGGACTCGGGCGTCTGCGCGCCGGCGAGGCCGTTCATCGCAGCGACACGCACGCGCTCGTTCAGCGCGTGGTCACCCGCACGCGCGATCAGCTCGCCGGCCGGCAGGTTTCCCGCGGCGTGCAGCCGAGCGAGACCCTCGGTGGCGAGGATCCCCACCTCGAGATCCGGGTCGCGCGACGCCGCGAGCAGCGCCGACGGATCGGACGATGGGTCGCGCGCGACTTCCTTGATCGCGGCGCGTCGGATCTTCGGATCTCCGTCGGTCAGATCTGCGGCGAGCGCACGCGAAGGCTCGGTCCGCTTCGGCGCGAGCGTCGGCAATGGCGTGGTCGCCGTGCGCGGGATCGCGGCGGTCCGTGGCGCGGCAGCGGGCGCGGAGACCGCGGGAGTCTCGGCCGTCGCCGATGACGTGCGGCCGAGCCAGATGCCTGCGCCGAGCAGCGCGAGCGCACCCGTCGCGAAGAGAATCGGCCCGCGCTTCACTCGAGGCTCGCGCAGCACCGGCAATAGGACGAGGTCGTCGTCGGGCGCGTACCCTCGGGGTTCGTGACGTCGGTGGAGTCGATGTAAAACGCGTTGTCGTCGGCGTCCTGATCGTCGAGCCAGTCGAGCAGCACGCCGCCGACGGTGAACACCACACCCGACTGCATCGCGCCGCGCATCTCGCCCCCCGAGCACATGTGGCCGCCGATGACGCGGCAGTGGTTCGCGCATGCAGGAAACGTCCAGCCGGAGCTATCCGGATCTTCCACGCACTGGGCCGGTCCAGTCGACAGGAAGCCTGCCGGACACGCGCGGTTCGTCAGCCGGTTGCCGCCCATGCTGAGCGCACCGGTCATGGTGTCGCCGGTGGTGTTGACGTAGCGAGGATCCGTGAACGCCGTGTCGAGCGACACGGTATCCGCAGCGACCACGATGCCCGGTCCGGCGCCCACGTTGAGCGTGACCGCGCCTGACGCGCCGCCGCCGGTGAGACCTGCGCCCGCGGCGACATCGGCGATGTCACCGCCGGAGTCCACGTCGGTCGCGCACGACCACACGCTGCCGCTCCACTTGAGCACCTGGTTCGTCGCGCACGTCGTGAGCAGCGACAGCATCGCATCGCCCGTGGTCGCGCCGCCCTGCAGGCCGCTGCCAATTGCTGTGGTGACGGAGGTGATGTCGCCGCCGGAGTTCGTATCGGTATCCGTATCGATGTCGTTCGCGCAGCCCCACGTGGCGCCGTTCCACTTGAGCACCTGGTTCACCGCGCACGTGTTGAGCAGCGACAGCATCACGTTACCGGTCGTGCCACCGCCGATCAGGCCGCCCGCAGGACCGACGCTGATCCCGGTGGGCCCCGTGCCGCCGACGTCCGCCGAACACACCCACGCGCTGCCGCTCCACTTGAGGATCTGGTTCATCGCGCAGGTCTGCGTCAGCGACAGCGTGATGTCGCCCGACTGACCGCCGCCCGAGAGCCCGTTGCCTGCGATCACCGAGGTGACATCGCCCGCTCCCGAGAGATCCGGCGCGCACACCACGTTGCCGTCAGCCGAGACGCCGATGATGAAGTTGCCGGTCGTGCACGTGCCGGTGACGCGCTTCTGCACGTCTGCCGCGGTCAGCGGCCCGAGCGCATCGCTGTTCGCCGCGTGGATCGCGTAGGGCACCGCATCGATCGAGATGCGCGGGTCCATCGCGACCTCGTCGAGCTTGACCTCGAGGAACAGCTTCTTGCCGTCGAACACGACGCCATCGAGCGCCTTCGTCTCGCCGACATTCGTGAACAATACGCCGTCGTCATCGATCGTGACGTCGCGCGCTTCCTTCCACACGCTCGTCCCGCCGGTGTCCTTGTCGAACAGCTCGAACGAGATGTGGTGCGAACCGCTCACCGCGTCGCCGCTCTTCTCGTCGACGAGGCGCGCCGTGAACGACAGCGTCGTCGGCACCGAGGCGAAGCTCGCCGTCTGCACCGTCAGGACGAGCGCGAGCGCTGCGAGTCCGGCGCGGATCACGGCGTCACCACCGCGTTCGGCGTGAGCTTCACGGTTCCGGCTTTCGCCGGCGTGCGCGCGAGCGAGCGCCCGATCTGCACGTCCATGCGAATCCCACCGCCGTGGATGCGCGCGCCAGCGGCCGCGACCTCCTTCGCTGGCTTCGCGGGAACCTCACCTTTATCAGCGGACGCGCACGATGCGAGCAGCGCTCCGACCACCACAATCGAAAAGAGCCTCATCTAGCGGGCGTCTATAGCCCAAAGGTCCAACCAACTGCACGAGGATTCGCAGGGCTCAGAACGGGCGAGGACCGACGGAGGCGCCGAACGTACGAGCCCTGCTCGGGATCGTCGGAGGTCGGGTCCTGCGGCTCGGCGCACGCAGCGAAGGTGGAGAGAATGGCGACGGAGAGAACTGCTTGGAGGCGCATCGGCGACCGGCGCAAGAGCAAGGCAGCGTGCCGAGATCCGCGCGAGCGGCCGCGCGGACTTGCGACCGCGGGAGCATGACGGGTCGATCATTCAGGCTACGCAAGTGGCCGGAACTTGTGCAGATCGGTGCACTTCGCGTACTGTGCAAATGAACAGTATGCTGACCGATCCGTTCGCAACACTCAACCGGTCACAGCGCGAGGCAGTCGACGCCTCGAGCGCGGCGCCTCTCCTCATCATCGCCGGCGCCGGCACCGGCAAGACCACCACGCTCGCGCACCGGATCGCGAAGCTGGTGCTCGACGGCGCGGATCCGCGGCGGATCCTGCTGCTCACGTTCTCGCGCCGCGCGGCGCAGGAGATGATCCGGCGCGCGCAGCGGGTGGCGAAGGGCATCGACCTGCCGTGGGCCGGCACGTTCCACGCGATCGGAAGCCGGCTGCTTCGCCTGCACGCGCACGGGCTCGGCCTCGATCCATCGTTCACCGTGATGGATCGCGGTGACGCCGCCGACCTCATGGATCTCGTGCGTGCGGATGGCGCGTTCGCGAAGAGCGACAAGCGGTTCCCGCGCAAGGACACCTGCCTCGGCATCTACTCGCGCACCGTCAACGCGCGCACGTCGCTCGAGGCGGTGCTCGCCGAGGCGTATCCGTGGTGCCGCGAGCACGCGGTGGCGCTGCGCGCGCTGTTTGCCGCGTACGTGGAGAAGAAGCTGTCGCGGCACGTCCTCGACTACGACGATCTGCTCCTGTGGTGGTGGCACGCGATGGCGGAGCCCGAGCTCGCCGCCGCGGTGCGCACGCGGTTCGATCACGTGCTCGTCGACGAGTACCAGGACACGAACGCGCTGCAGGCCGAGATCCTGATCAACCTCGCGCCCAGCGGGCGCGGTGTGACCGCGGTCGGCGACGACGCGCAGGCGATCTATTCGTTCCGTGCGGCCACCGTGCACAACATCCTCGAGTTCCCCGGCAAGTTCACCACGCCGGCGCGGATGATCGCGCTGGAGGACAACTACCGGTCCACGGTGCCGATCGTCGACGCGGCGAACGCGGTGATCGAGTGCGCTGTGCAGCGCCACGCGAAGACGCTGCGCTCGAGCCGGCCCTCGCAGGAACGCCCTACCCTCGCCCTGGTAGAGGACGAGCTCGGCGAGGTCGACTACGTGGTGGAGAAAGTGCTCGCGTATCGCGAGGCCGGGCTGCAGCTCAAGGATCAGGCGGTGCTGATGCGCGCCGCGCACCACGCCGATCTGCTCGAGCTCGAGCTCGGGCGGCGTCGGATCCCGTACGTGAAGTACGGCGGTCTCAAGTTTCTCGAGGCAGCGCACGTGAAGGATCTGCTCGCGTTCCTCCGGTGGGCGGAGAATCCGATCGATCCGATCGCGGGCTTCCGCGTCGTGCAGCTCCTGCCCGGCATGGGTCCCGCCGCCGCCCGCCGCGCGGTGGATGCGGTGGCCGCCGCGGCACCGCCCACGCTCGTCGCGCTCGCGAGCGTCAAGCCGCCGGCATCAGCACGCGAGGCATGGCCGGCGCTGTGCTCACTGATGACCGAGATCTCCGCGCCAGGAGCGCCGTGGGCCGGCCAGCTCGAGCGCGTGCGGCGGTTCTACGAGCCGCTGCTGATCGAGCGGTACGATGCGGCCGAGGCGCGGATCGGTGATCTCGCGCAGCTCGAAGCGATCGGCGGCACGTATCTCGAACGCGCCACGTTCCTCGAGGACCTCACACTCGATCCTCCGAGCTCGACCGGCGATCTCGCGGGCCCGCCGCACCTCGACGAGGACTGGTTGATCCTGTCGACCATCCACTCCGCGAAGGGCCAGGAGTGGCGTGCCGTGTTCGTGCTCGACGTGATCGACGGCCGGATCCCGTCCGACCTCGGCGCCGGAACGACCGATAACCTCGAAGAGGAGCGGCGCCTGCTCTACGTCGCGATGACGCGTGCGCAGGACCACCTCCACCTCGTGCAGCCGCTGCGCATGTACATCGAAAAGCAGCACCGGCACGGCGACCGGCACGTCTATGCACCGCGGTCGCGGTTTCTGCCCGATGCGATCCTGGATCGGTTCGAGCGCGTCGTCCGCGGCAAGAGCGCGGGGAATCTAGGCGCGGCTACGGCGACGCCGGTCATCGACGTCGCCGCTCGCCTACGCGCGATGTGGTGAGGTCAAGCCGCTCGTCGCGTGGTGCCGCGACGGATCAGGTGGATGAGGACCAGCAGGATCACCGCGCCGATGAAGGCCACGAAGATGACCCCTCCGATGCCTGCGAACGGCGTGTGCCATCCCGCTTCGCGGAACACATAGCCGCCGACGAACGCACCGACGATGCCCACAACGATGTCACCGAGGATGCCGTATCCGGTGCCGCCCACGACGAACGACGCGAGTACACCGGCAACGAGTCCGACGATGAGCCAGGTAATGATGTCCATGATGCTCCTAGGTAAAGCATGTGGCGTGCCACCCCTATGTGCTCAATCTCCCGTGGGCGTGACGCTTGCGGGCTCCACCATCAGCACGACTGTGCGCTCGCGCGCACGCGTTCTGTGCATGACGCCCCGCGGCACCACCATGCCCTGGCGTGGTTTGAGCTCGACCGTGCGGCCCTCGAGATCGAGCAGCAACGTGCCTTCGAGGACGAAGAACAGCTCGTCCTCCTTGTCACGCTGTCATTGACGACGCACAGGCTCTGGTTCCACCAGGGCTCCTTGTTCGCATCGACCAGCGCGCCCGCGTCGACGACCTCGAGCGGCCCCCACTTCACATCGGTATGGATGTCGTATGCCATGCCGCGGAGGTAGCACGGCCGCGAGCTTGCATCGCTCGGGCGGCATGTCGATCGAACCGCCCATCGAGGAGCCGCCCCCGGGAGATGATCCGCAGAAGAAGCCGCCGATGGAGGATCCGCCGCCGCGCATGCCGCCGCGGGTGGACCCACCCGCCGAGCCACCCGAGCCCGGCGATCCCGTGCCCGCGATCGACGATCCCCGCCTGCCCGAGCAGCCGCCGGGCGTCGATGACCCGCCGGCCGAGCCCGATCAGGCGCCGAACATCATCGCCTAGCTTCGGGGCTCACCTGAACCAGCGGACTTGCGGTTCGCATCCGGCACTGCGGATTGCCGCTCGCGCAGGTCTATGACCTACGCTTCTAGGGGCAGCTCGTCATCCCGCTGATCCACGTGCCGAGCAGCGACCCGATCAGCGGATCCGGGACGAGCGAGCCGAGCGCCGGCATGCCCGGGCGCTCCGTGACGAGCTGATAGACGCGCGAGTTGGCGGGAGCACCGGGGACGATCGTCTCGCACAGGCGCGTCTCCGCGAGCGGCGTGGTGATCCGAAGGTCCTTGATCGAGATGTGATCCGGGTTGTGGCAGTGCGCGCAGTTCGCGGCCATGTAGCCGCGCGTGCGGCGCTCGACGGTCTGCGAGTCGTCGTGTGGTGACGGCAGCGGCGCGATCGTCGACGGCGGCCCCACGCCAAGCTGCACGAGCGTGGGGAGTTGCTCCGCGATCACGCCGTCGTAGTCGTACCAGCGCTGCAGTTGTTCGGGGCGCAGGCCGAGGAGCGGGCCGAACGAGCCCTCGTGGCACGACAGGCACTGGCTGCGGCTCGGGTAGTAGTGCGTGTACGTGCCACCGGTATCCAGCGGCCAGGCCTGTGTCACCTGACCGTCGGTGAGGAGGTCGGCATCGCTGCCGTCGGCGCGCCAGCGATAGCTGAACCCCTGCCAGCCGACGGCGGCATCGCGGACGAGGAACCGCGTCTCTACCGCGCGCCGCGTGGCGGGGTTACCCGGCGTGGTCTCGAGCGCGAACTCCTTGATGATCACGGTGCCAACGGGCGCATCCCACGCACCGGTCGGCGAGTCGGTCATGCCCGCACCGGCGGGGAGCGCGATCCACCGGCGCTTCTTCACGCCGTCGGTCCACAGCTCGGAGATCAGATCGTACGGGATCAGCCCCGCATGCGGCGCGACCTTCCCGGGGCCGACGAGCGCGAAGCAACCGCTCCCGAGCGCCGTCGCCGGCGGGGACGCAGCCGAGAATGCGCAACCCGCGAGCGGAGCACGGACATCGCGCCCGAGCGCCGGATCGTGCGGACCGTTGAACCGCGCGAGGCCGAGCGCGCCACCCGCCGTGTACGCGATGACCGGTGCACTGCCACCGAGCGCGATCCGCAGGCCACTCGGCGCTGCGGTGCCCGCGAGCCAGCTGTGCCCGCCGAGGATTTTCCACGCGCCGCCGGTCCACGTTCCAGTGATCCCGCGCTCGACACCCTCGATCCGCTCCTGCCACGCGACCACCGGCGTGCCGTCGGCGGTCAGCGTGATCGCGGGTTGCTGCGCATCGCCTCCGGCATCGACATCGAGCACGCCGCCGAGCCGCGTGAACGTGGTCGCACCATTCGCGGCGATCGCCGCGTAGACGCCGAGCGATCCGCTGAGTGCGTCCCACGCGATCGCGATCGTCTGATCGAGCACGGCCAGCGAGATGTGGCGCGCACCGGGTACCGGCGGCAGCGGCGACCACGCGCCGGCGAACCGCGCGACGTGACCACCGCTCGCGTCGACCCATGCCACCGCGTTGCCACAGACCGCGAGATCGCCGACGCCGCTCGCGGGCACGTCCGCGCCAACGGCTTGCCAGTTGCCTGCGACGAGGGTGCGCACCGTGATCACGCCCTCGTGCGCGACGGCGAGCACGGGATCGTGGCCGTTCTCGCCAAGCGCGACCTGGGTCGCGGCACCCGCGGCAAGCAGGGGGATCCACGCGCTGCCTTCCCAACCCACCACGATCGCCTGCCCGCCCGCGACGTATGCGAGCACGGGCCGATCATCGGCATCGAGCGCGAGCGCCACGGCGGTGACGTCGGCGCCGCCGAGATCGCCACCGAGAGATTCTCCCGTGGCCCGCGCGACGACCGCGTGGTGGCCACCGGCCGGGCCGACGATCCACGCCGCGATCGCATCGCCGCCGTTCGCGACCGCGATCGCGGGCGTAGCTGCAGCGGTCCCGCGATCCACGGTGCGCGCACTCCACGGCGCAGCGGTGAACGCGGCCTCCATCGGCTCGGCCAAGGCGTTGCCTGCGCCATCGACGACCTTGCCGTCGACCGTCAGCTCGAGCGCGCCGAGCCCGCGAATTGCCGGGTCGAGATCGACCATGATCGAGCGATCGTCAGGAGCGATCGTGGCGGTGGCGGTGACGGCATCACCACCGAGCGTGACCGTCACGTCGAGCGCTGGCGCAACGATCGGCTCGTCGAAGCTGAATCGGATCCGCTCGTGCAACCACACATCACCACCCGGCGTGGGCGCGATGGAGATCAGGTGTGGCGGGTCGTGATCTGCAGCGCCTGAGCCGTCTTGCGCTCCGGTGCCGGCATCGTGCGAGCCCGACGTCGTGCTTCCATCGCACGCGCCGAGGATCAGGAGACCGAGGAGACAGCGCAGCATGGCGCCGCTTCCCGCAAACGACGTGCCGCGTTCGGCGTTGCCGATGGAGCGCGAGCGGTTGCTCACCGAGCGGATCCGCGCGGTGCACTGCATCGATCCTGCGGATTTATCGTCGCGCGCGGTGGCACGAAGTACGCACACGGAACTTCGCAACATGTCGATGATCAAGAAAATCGCCTTCACCGCCGCCGCTGCCACCGCTGCCGTCGTGGCCTACACACTCAAGGGCTCGAAGACCTCGAAGCCACTCGCCAAGGCGAAGGGGGCCGCGAAGAAGGTCGAGGCCAAGGTCGAGGCCAAGGTCGAGGGCATCGCGAAGGAAGCCAAGACGAAGACCAAGTCGGTCCGGAACAAGGCGAAGTCGAAGGCGAAGCAGATCGCGAAGCAGGCGTGATTAACCCAGCCTCACTTCTTGGTCCAGCGACCGATCCACGCGAGCACCTCGTCGTGCCACAGCTTCGAGTTCTGCGGCTTTAACACCCAGTGGTTCTCGTCGGGGAAGTGCAGAAACCGCGACGGGATGCCCTTGCGCTGCAGCGCGGTGAACGTGCTCATGCCCTGGGTGTCGACGACGCGGAAGTCCTTGCCGCCGTGAACCACGAGCGTCGGGGTCTTCCAGTTCTTCACGAAGTCGATCGGGTTGTGCTTCGCGTAGCCCTCCGGCTTCTCCCACGGCACGCCGCCGTGCTCCCACTCCGGGAACCACAGCTCCTCGGTGTCGAAGTAGGCCATGCGCTCGTCGAGGTTGCCGTCGTGACAGACCAGCGCCTTGAAGCGATCCGTGTGCCCGTTGATCCAGTTGATCATGTAGCCACCGTACGAGGCGCCGAGCGCCGCCATACGCGTGCCATCGAGCCAGCTGTACTTCGCGAGCGCCGCGTCGAGGCCGAGCATCAGATCGTCGTAGGGAGCGCCGCCCCAGTCGCCGTTGATCGCGTCCGTGAACGCCTGGCCGTAGCCGGTGGAGCCGTGGAAGTCGATGAACACGGTGCCGAAGCCCGCGCCGGCATAGACCTCCGGGTTCCACCGGTAGTGGAAGTGATCGCCGAAGCTGCCCTGCGGACCGCCGTGGATGACGAACGCGACCGGCACCTTCCCGCTGGTACCCGCCGGCTTGATCACCCAGCCATGAACGGTGTCGCCCTTCGCGCCCTTGAACGAGAACTGCTCGGGTGCGCCGAACGCGATCTTCTTCACGCGCTCGTCGTTGAAATGCGTGAGCTGCCGCGGCTCGCTGCCGTCGAGCTTCACCGAAAACAGCTCGGCGGGCATCATCAGGGTGTCCTTCGAGAACACGATCCGATCGCCCGTGATACGCGGCGCCGTGTTCGTGCCCTTTTCGACGATCATCTTCGCGGTGCCGGTCGCGACGTCGATCGTGAACAGCGCGTGGTGGCCGACGTTGTCACTATCGGTGACGATCGTCTTGCCATCGGCCGACCACACGATGCTGCCGACCGAACGATCCCACGCCTCGGTGACAAGGCGCGCCTTCCGCGTGGCGACCTCGATCACCGTCAACCGCGAACGATCGCCTTCGTAGCCGGCGCGCTTCATCGAGGCGGTCGCGAGCCACTTTCCGTCGGGCGAGAACGTGGGCGTGAAGTCGTAGGCGGGGTTCGCGGACGTCACGTCGACGGCCTTGCTCTTCCCATCTGCCGCGACGAGGAATACGTCGGTGTTCGTCTGCCACGCGTTTTGTTTGCCCGCGACGCGCGCGACGAACGCGACCGTCTTGCCGTCAGGCGAGATATCGATCTCCTCCATGCCGCCCATCGGGTGCGTCGGAGAGTCGGTCTCCTGGCCCGGCGTCAGGTCGCGGGCATCATCGGGCTTCGCCGGGTCCCACACGAACACGTGCGAGAACTTGCCGTCCTCCCACTGGTCCCAGTGGCGGAACAGGAGGTTGTCGTAGGCCTGCGCCTTGACCTTGGACTTGTCCTTCGCTTCGTCCTGCTTGACGCTATCGGCGAGCGTCTTCGCGTTCGGATAGACATCGATCGCGACGACCATCCGCTTCCCATCGGGGAACAGCGTGAAGCCATTGACGTCGAGCGGGAGCTTCGTGACCTGCTCGGCTTCGCCACCCGCGAGCGCGATCCGCCACACCTGCGACGACCCCGAGCGCGTCGACGCGAAGTAGACGTACTTGCCATCGGCCGACCAGCGCGGATCGGTATCGGCCTCGGCGTTCGAGGTCAGCCGTCGTGGATTCGCGCCGTCGCTGCCGACCAGCCAGATGTCGTAGCGGCCCTTGTTCGCGGCCATGTCGGTGTCGCGCACGCTGAACGCGATCTGCTTTCCATCGGGCGATACCTGCGGATCGGCGACCCGCTGCATCGCGAGCATGTCCTCGATCGTGAGGCCCTTGGCCGAGACGGACTGAGTAGCGAGCGCGACGCCGAGCAGCGCGAGTGCGAGCTTCATAGGTGGGGCAGTAGGCCGCTCCGTCGGAGCGTCGTCAAGTGTCTCAGGTGTCGCGGTCGGGGCCCGGCGGCAGTTGCGCGGCGACGTACGCTACCTGCGTGTCCCACTTCGCGCGGGTCTCGTCGTCATCGCATAGATCGCGCGCACGCTTCACGGACGGCAGCGCGGTGCGAAAATCGCGGAGCTTGACGAGGTGGTTCGCGACCTTGCTGGTCATGTCGAGCTGCAGCCAGCGCGGTGCATCCGCGAGCTCGAGGGCGATCTCGCCCGCATCGACCACCCTCCCGCTCGCGAACATGATCTTGAACAGGGTTTGCGCCATTCCCATCGGCATGGCCGGATAGGTCTCGCGGTACATCTCGATCCCGCGTCGCACCAGCTGCTCTGCGAGCTGGTAGTTGCGCCCGAGCGAGAGCTCGAGCTGCCCATGCTTGTGCAGCGCGAGCGCGACCAGGGGATGCCGGCCGTAGGCGCGCTCGAACGAACGGTGGATGTCGGGCATCCGCTTGACCGCGCGCTTGTCGTCCCCCTGGCGCGCTTCCGCCGAAGCGAGCGTCAGCGCGGCGGCCGCGACGAACGGATGCTCGTCGTGCCACACCCAGATGCCGACGCGGATCGCGCGCTCCGCGATGGCGATCGCATCGGCCGACCGGCGCTCGGCGATCGCAAGCATCGCATCGACCTTGTACAGCGCCACCACCTCGGCGTGATCGGTGGGCAGGTCGCGCTCGATCACCGTCCGTGCGAGCTCCAGCATCGCGCGCGCGTCGTCGACGCGTCGTCGATCGCGAAGGCACGCGGCGAAGTTGCGGCGCGCGATCGCGACACGCAGGTGATCGTCGCCGAACACGCGCACCAGGCGCCCGACGACATCCTCGAACTTCGCCTGATCGTCGTCGGCGATCAGATAGTGCGCGAGCGCAGCCCGCCGCTCCAGCGTGTCGAGCGTGTCGGCGTGCTCCGCGCCGAGCACCTGCTTCCGCGCCGCGTGCGCGCGGTCGAGCATGGTCTTGCACTCCGCGAACCGTGCCGCGTGCCAGCACAGGATGCCGTGCTGGTGCCATCGGCCGGCGGCCTCGAGGGACGCGCCCGCGTCGCGGAATGGGTGCTCGGTCACCGGCGGTGCGACCACGGTCGACGCCGAGTGCTCGTAGGCGGCGCGGATCTCGCCCGCGTGCCACAAGCGCTGGGTGTGCGGGTCGGAGAACACGGCGCGGCAGTAGTAGCATCGTCCGGTGGATCGTCCGCTGCGGATCGGGATCGTCGGCGCGGGGACCGCGGGGTCGGCGAGTGCGATCCTGCTCGCGCGCGCCGGGCACACGGTCACGATCCTCGAGTGCGTCGAGAAGCCCGGGCCCGTCGGCGCCGGGATCACGCTGCAGCCCACCGGCCAGATGGCGCTCGCCCGGCTCGGTCTGCTCGCCGAGGTTGAAGCGCGCGGCGCGCGGATCGATCGGCTGCACTGCGTGCGCCGCGATGGCAAGACGCTCGTCGATCTCGCGTACGCGGATGTCGACCCGCGCCTCTACGGCCTCGGGATTCACCGCGGCGTGCTGTTCGAGACGCTGTTCGCCGCCGCGCGTGCCGCAGGTGCCACCGTCACGTGCGGCGTCAAGGTCGCGCGCACCGAGGTCGCGGGCGACGCGCGCGTGCTCGTCGACGATCGCGGCGAGCGCCATGGCCCGTTCGATCTCGTGATCGCGGCCGACGGCTCGGTGTGCGAGCTCCACGACTGTGCCTCGCGCGTGCGCAGCAAGCCGTATCCCTGGGGCGCGCTGTGGGTGGTCGTCGACGATCCTGGGTTCGCGGCGAGCCGTACGCTGCACCAGCGAGTCGATGGCGCGCGCCACCTGCTCGGGTTCCTGCCGACCGGCATGGCGCCCGGGCGCACGGGGCCGGTGGTCAGCATGTTCTGGAGCCTTCGCGTCGATCGCCTCGACGCGTGGCGCGCGGCCGGTCTCACGCCGTGGCGTGACGAGGTGCTGCGTCTCGATCCGCGCGCCGAGCCGATCCTCGCCACGCTCTCCGATCTCGCACCCGTGCTGTTCAGCCGCTACCGCGACGTCTCGATGTACCCATGGCACGGTGAGCGGATCGTGTTCCTCGGCGACGCAGCGCACGCGATGAGCCCGCAGCTCGGCCAGGGTGCGAACCTCGCGCTGATGGATGCGGTGGTCCTTGCCGATGCGATCGCCGACTCGCCCGACGACGTACCGCGCGCGCTGACCGCGTACACCGCAGCGCGCCGCCGCCACCTCGGGTTCTACCAGTTCGCCACGCGCGCGCTGACGCCGCTGTTTCAGAGCGACTCGCGACTCCTCGGCTGGCTCCGCGACCGCGTGTTTCCGCACAGCCGCTGGTTCGGCTACTTCCGTCGTCGCATGGTGCGCTGCATGGTCGGCGCCGACCGTGGCCTGCTCCGTACCCCGATGAGCCTCTCCCTGCTCGCTCCGGGTGATCCGGATGTAAGGGACCGGCGTACTATGGTGAAGTGACCACCACGGGCGTGAGGGGAACTCCCTCCGGGGGTTCGCAGGCCCAGGAGCGGATTCATCGGCACCAGCACGCTGCCGAGATCATGCGCGCGCGCAGCGTGCTGGTTGCCGCGTGCACGCTGTGGCTGATCTGCGGCGCGGCCCTCGACCTCATCACGCACAACTGGATCGGTAGCGGATCGCTGTCGTTCGTCCTCGTGATCCGATTCGCGACGTCACTATTCCACCTGGCCGTTGTCCTTCCGCTGTATCGCTCGCCGCTTCCAGATCCGAAGATCGCGTTCGCGCTCGCGACCGCCGTATTTCCGGTGACGTCCTTCGCGCTGATGCTGATCGCCACTCACCAGGGCGGGCTGACCTCGCCGTACGTCACGGCCGTGTTCGTGATCGTGATGGGTCACACCATCTCGTGGCCGATGCCATGGCGAAAAGGTGCGACGTGGGCCGCCGCATCGGCGCTGATCTATCCGATCGGCCTGCTCGTCGCGACGCGATTCGACGATCAGATGGCGGCGCAGCTCCACGATGGCGCGAGCCTCGCAGTGTTCGGCGTCTATGCGTCCGTCGTCGCCGCCGGCGCGATCGTCGCGGTGTGGGGCGGGCACGTGACCTGGTCGTTGCGCCAGAGCGTGTTCGAGAGCCGCAAGCTCGGTCGCTATCGCCTGCTCCGCCGGATCGGACGCGGCGGCATGGGCGAGGTGTGGCGCGCCGAGGATCGCGCGTTGCGCCGCAACGTGGCGTTGAAGATTCTCTCGCCCGAGCACGGGCGCAAGCCGTCGCGCGTTGCGCGGTTCGAGCGCGAGATCCAGGCGACCGCGTCGATCGCGCATCCGAACGTCGTACGCATCCACGACTGGGGCGTCACCGACGACGGCGTCTGGTACTACGCGATGGATCTCCTCGAGGGCTCGGACCTGGGCTCGGTGGTCAAGCGCGCCGGCCCACTGCCGCCGGCGCTCGCCGTGGAGCTGTTCATCCCCGCCGCCCGCGGCCTCGCCGAAGCGCACCGCGTGGGCGTGATCCATCGCGACATCAAGCCCGGCAACCTGTTCGTCGTCGCACCCGCGCGCGAGCCGGTGCGGATGGAGCTGCTCGACTTCGGCATCGCGCGGATCGGCGTCGATGACGCGGAGCTCACGCAGGCCGGTGCGATCATGGGCACGCCCGGCTTCATGGCTCCCGAGGTGTTGGCCGGCGCCCCGGGCAACGTGCGCTCCGATATCTACGGCTTCGGCGCCGCGCTGTACTTCGCGCTCACCGGATCGAACCCGAAGGAGGCGAACCACGCGCCGGTCTCCGAGCTGATCGCCGGCATCCCCGGTGCGCTCGACGACGTCCTCGTGCGCGCGCTCGACGAGGATGCAACGCGCCGGTTCCCTTCGATCGACGAGCTCGCCACCGCGCTCGCGAACGCGGGCCTCGCGTGGTCGGGGAGCTGGCCGATCGATCGCGACAACTCGCGCCCGATCACCGACAGCATCGATCCCACCATCGATCCCGAGGCATCCGCCACGCAGGCCGAGGGTCCGCGAGGCCGCGGGTCGCGCCCGGTCATGGGCTCCTCCTCCTCAGATCACGATTGATGTAGTCGATCAGCGCCGCCAGCCCGAGCATCGCCGCGCCGATCGCCACCGGCAGCGCGTACGCCGGCAGCGCGATCGCAACCGCACACGCGATGAACTGCGCGATCGTCGCGGCCTTGCCCACCGTCTCCGCCTGAAGCTTCTGGGGCCGCCGCCCCGCAAGGAGGTACACGATCACGAGCGGCGCCATCACGAGCTCGCGGGCGGCGATCAGCGCGATCACGAAGACGTTGCCGGTGTGCGCCCAGATCGTCGCGAGCACGACGAGCACGAAGATCTTGTCGACGAGCGGATCGAGCCATCCACCGATATCCGGCCCCGTGCTGCCGCGCCGACGCATCCAGCGCGCGACTCGTCCGTCGGCCGCATCGCTCGCCGCCGCGAGCATGACGAGGATGACCGCCCACATGGTCTCGCCGTACGCGAGCACCAGCCCTGCCGCAATGGGCAGCCGGGAGAGCGTCAGCGCGTGTGCCAGCCACATGCTACGGTGTGACCGTGAAGGTTTCGATCCGCTACTGCAACTCCTGAGGCTACAAGCCCAGAGCCGCCCGGGTGGCGGCCCACTTGAAGCAGGACCTCGGGGTCGTTGCCGAGCTTGCCGTCGGCAACCCCGGTGAATTCACCGTGTGGGTGGACGGACAGATGGTCGCCGAGAAGGACTGGCGCGGCTTCCCGGAGCCGGATGATGTCGTCGATGCCGTTCGCGACGCGACCCCGCCGGCCTGAGCCCCTGGTGGAACCGGTCCCGGGACTGCGGACAACGGTCCGCGATCGGGGACGGAGCACTGCAGAACCCGTGGGTTGACCGACACATCGGATGCGCGAGTCGCGCAGCGACCTGCTCGCCGAGAGAGAAGTCCGACGCGGCTGCCTGCGGCACATCGGGTGCACATCGCCGGCGCTGTGCGAACCATCTCGACGTCCTTCCTGCTGGCAAGTGTTCTAGCCACCGGCTGCATGGTCGGTGAGGATGAAGCGCTCGACGCCACCTCCGGCGTCAGCGTCACCTCGATCGGTCGCGGTCTGACCGGATGCCGTGGAAAGGCGTCCAGCTCGATCCCCGCGAGCGGCAAGTACGTGATCACCACGTTCGGCGGTCCCGGCGATCACCAGTCGATGTCGTGTGGCGGGTTCGCCGACGGCACCGGGTGGTACGCGGCATCGCGCCAGCGCTATGGCTGCGGCGCCAAGCTTCAAGTCACCGCGAACGGCAAGTGCGTCGTCGTCGAGGCACAGGACTACGGCCCGGACGTCTGCGTGGAGAACGCCGCCGGAATGCCGATCCTCGACGTGTCGCCGAAGGTCTCGAAGGCGCTGTTCAACATCTCCGGTGCGGGCTGGAGTGATCACGAGACCGTGATCGTCGAGGAGGTCGCCGCGGGTACGGCCCTCGGCCCGTGCACCGCCGCGCCGCCGCCGCCGAGCGGTGGTGGTGACCCGCCCCCGCCGCCCGCCGCCACGTCGTGTAGCTCCGCGACTCTCGATCGCGATGTCGCCGAGGGCACGTGCGTGCAGTCGTCGACCGACGCGAAGTGGTACGCGTGCTCGGCCGGAGCGTGGGTCGCGAAGAGCTCCACGTCGGGATGCGCCGCCACCTACGGGTACTGCGACTCCGCCACGCTCGGCGAATCGGTCGCGCCGCGCACCTGCGTCCAGGCGCGCTCGAACAGCACCTGGTACCAGTGCAACGGTCAGGGCTGGGTGGCGCCGGTCGACGTGGCGGCCCAGGACGGACCGCTCGGCACGTGCTCGTCGATGCACGCGCTGTAGACTGCCCGGGATGAAGATCGCGATCGCCGCCGACCACGCCGGGTTCCCGCTCAAGGCACACGCGATCGAGGTCGTGCGCGCGCACGGTCACGAGGCGATCGACCTCGGGACTCACTCCACCGACCCCGTCGACTATCCGGACATCGCGCAGGCGCTCGGCGAGGCCATCCAGCGCGGTGACGCCACGCGCGGCGTCCTCCTCTGCGGGAGCGGTGTCGGTGCATCGGTCGCCGCCACCAAGCTCCGCGGCATCCGCGCGGCCGTGTGCCACGACACCTACTCGGCGCACCAGGGCGTCGAGCACGACGACATGAACGTGCTCGCGCTCGGTGCTCGCATCATTGGCCCCGAGCTCCTCGCCGAGCTGGTCGCTGCGTTCGTCAACGCGCGCTTCTCGAACGAGGAGCGCCACGTGCGCCGGCTCGCGAAGATCGCGGTGCTCGATCAGCGCTAACCGCCGGTTGGAGTAGGCGGCGGCCAACCCGCACGCCCGACGAAGCTCGTGAATCCGCCGACGACGTAGGCTCCGATCCTCGACGGCCACGCCTACGCGCCGAGGAGCTTCATCAGCTCCTCCTCGCCGATCACGGTGACGCCGTGCTTCTGCGCGGCATCGAGCTTCGTCTTGCCGGTATCCGCACCGGCGACCAGGTAGTCGGTCTTCTTGCTCACCGAGCCTGCGACCTTGCCCCCGGCCTGCTCGATCTTCTTCTGCACGTCGGCGCGCGCCTGCGTCAGCGTGCCGGTGACGACGAGCGTCTTGCCGGTCAGCGGCCCGTCGGTGATCTCGAGCACCACCTCCTTGGGATCCACCCCGCGCGCCGCGAGCTTGTCGAGAACCGAGGCGACGTGCTCGTCACGCAGGAACGTATCGACGTGCTTGGCGACGACCTCGCCGATACCCTCGATCTCGTGGAGCTCGGCCACGAACGCCTCGGAGTCCTTCGCGGCGCATGCGGCCCGCAGCGCGGACAGCGTGAGGTACTTCTGCGCGATCGGTTTCGCGAGCACCGTGCCGACGTTGGTGATCCCGAGCGCCGACAGCAGCCGAGAGAACGTGGCGGCGCCCTTCGCCGTGGCGATCGCCTTGACGAGGTTCTCCGCCGAGAGCTTGCCGAATCGCTCGAGCCCGAGCAGCTGGATCGTGGTCAGGTCGAACAGATCCGCGACGTCCTTGACCAGGCCTCCCTCGACAAGCTGGACCACGACCTTCTCGCCGAGGCCGTCGATGTTCATCTGGTGGCGCGAGGCGAAGAACTCGATCGCGCCGAGTAGCTGCGCCGGGCAACCGAGCCGGTTCGGGCACATCAGCGCCACGCGGCCCTCCTCTCGCTCGAGCGCGCTCTTGCATGCCGGACACTCCGTCGGCGGCACGAACGCCGGGCCAGGACCCTTCTCGCGGACCTCGAGGATCTCCGGGATGATCTCGCCGGCCTTCTGGATCAGCACGCGGTCGCCGCGACCAAGCCCGAGGCGCGCGACCTGATCCCAGTTGTGGACCGAAGCGCGCGACACCGTGGTCCCCGAGACATCGATAGGATCCAGGATCGCGACCGGCGTCACCGTACCGGTGCGACCGATGTTGACCTCGAGGTCGCGCAGCACCGTGGTGACCTGTCGCGCCGGGAACTTGAAGGCGATCGCCCAGCGGGGAAACTTCGCTGTCGTTCCGAGCGCGGTGCGCATCGCAAAGTCATCGACCTTCACGACGAGGCCATCGACCTCGTACGGCAGCTCGTCGCGCCGATGCTCCCAGCCGTGCACGCACGCGATCAGCTCGTCCCACGATTGCGCGGACGAGTTGCTCGCGCTCGTCGGTAGACCGATCCGCTTGATCAGTGCGAGCGAGGCGAGGTGACCCGAGGCATAGCGCTCGCCATCCACCACCTCGTAGAGGATCGCGTGCATCGGCCGCTTCGCGACCTCCTTCGGATCTTGCAGCTTGATCGAGCCGGCCGCGGTGTTGCGCGGGTTCTTGAACAGCTCCTCGCCGGCGCGCGCGCGCGCCTCGTTCATCGCGGTGAACTCGGCCTTCTTCATGTAGATCTCGCCGCGCACCGTGATGGTTTGCGGCTCGCGCAGCTTCATCGCCACGCCCTTGACCATCTTCACGTTCGGCGTGACGTCCTCGCCGATCCGCCCATCGCCGCGGGTGGCGGCGAGCGTGAGCAGGCCCTCCTTGTAGGTGAGCTCGATCCCGAAGCCGTCGATCTTCGGCTCGATCGAGAACACCGGCACGTCGCCGTCGAGGCCCTTGACCACCCGGTCGTAGAACGCCTTGAGGTCGGCCTCGTCGTAGCTGTTGTCGAGTGAGAGCATCGCGACCGGCCGCGTGACCTTCGGGAACTCCGAGACCGGCGCGTGACCGATCCGCCTGGTCGGCGACCACGCGACCGCCCAGTCCGGATGCGCGCTCTCGATCGCCGCGAGCTTCTTCGAGGCCTTGTCGTATTCGACGTCGCTGATCGTCGGCGCCGCGTCGACGTAGTAGCGGCGGTCGTGCTCGGTCAGCTCGTCGACGAGCGCGAGATAGTCGGTGCGCGATTCACCCATGACGGCCGGAGCATAGCGGATCAGCGCTTCGCTTAGCTCAGTCGTCGAGATGGTACGGGCGCTTCTTGCCTTCGATGAAGGCGTCGAGATCAGCTTCGGCGACCTGGTCGACATCGATCTCGAAGTCACCGCCGTCGTCGTCCTCGACATCGGCGATCTCCTCGACCTGAAGGTCGTCGGGATCCGCCATCTGCACGGAGCCGGCCGCGATCTGGTGCGGCGGCATCGGCAGCCCGGTGTCGATGTCCTCCTCGAACTCCGCGTCGTCGCCGATCTCGATCTCGGGGATGATGATGGGCTCGACGATCGCCGGCATCGACGCCGCATCCATCTTGCGCCCGATCAGGCAGCCCGCCTTGACCGTGACCTGGAACGGCCGGCCATCGTAGTAAGCGTCGATCGCTTCCTTGATGTACCAGAACACGTCCTGCATCTCCTGACCGCCGCCGGCGATCTCCTTCCACTCGGCGAGCGGTCCGTACTCGATCACCGGTGCGAAGAAGAACTCGCGCGAGCTCTTGAACAGCAGCGTGAACTCCTCGTACTCGAGGTGGCCCGCGAGGTTCGCGGACCGCATGCAGCGCTCGACGTGATCCACCGAAGGGAACCTCGAGATGTGGTTCTCGAGTCGCTCGAGCGCCTCGTGCTTGTCGTGCTTGATCAGCACCTCGCGATACAGGTCGTTGAACTCCTGGAACGTGCCAGAGAGCGGCAGCGTGCACCGCACCTCGCCGCCCTTCTTCGCCACGCGCGCGAAGTCGCGCAGCGCGACCTCGAGGCTCGGCATCTCGTTGAGGCCGAGGTTGCAGACGACGAGGTCATAGACGTCATCGGCGAACGAGAGCTTGGGCACCGGGCTCTCGGTGCGGAAGAACACGCCCTTCTTGCCCAGCGGGCCGAGGTCGGCGACCTTGCGCCTCGCCACATCGAGCATCGCGCTCGACGCATCGATCGCGATCAGCCGCGAGCCCTCCGACATCCGCCGCAGAATCTCGATCGTCGGATATCCGGTGCCGCAGGCGATATCCAGCACCTGCCCGCGTTCGGGCAGCGCGAGGTTTCGCAGCAACATCTTGCCGAAGCGCGCACCCCAGACCGGCGCGATCTCGTCATCATAGATGCGAGCGAGCTTTTCGACCTTGAGGGTGCGATTCGACTGGACCGTCACGGCTGTGTCGCGGGCGGATTCTACGGGGACGAAGTTCGATTGTACCGAGCCAAATAGTGGTTCACACAGGGTTTTCTGAGGATTACTCAGCGATCCCGTTAAGGGCTATAGATTTCAGTGACTTGGCTAGTGGAGGTTGTAGTCCATCTGGTAGCCGCCGCAGTTTCCGGCGTCATAGCCGTCGAGAACCAACCAGAATAGACCAGGGCCGGGGACTGGAACTGCGTCCAGGACGGAGAGGTCTGGCTTGGCGTCCGCGCGATCGGGACGCACCATCGCGCAGCTCGCGGAGTCATCCTCGCAATCGATCGTGAAGTTCGACGCGACGTTCGTGCGGCGCACGTAGAGCACCGTGTCGAAGTGAACGTTCGCCGCGTCCGTGCAGGTGGATGCATCGAGGTGCGCGGTCGTGCCGGGACACACGGTGAAGAACCACGCGTCCTCCTTCGCATTCGCCTGGTTGCACGCACGAAACACGTCGGTCGAGTTGCAGGTGTCACCGGTCACCGTCTGCGCACCAGCAAGGAGCGGAGCGCCCGCGTGCCCGCCCCGGACCACCTTGAACGTCAGCGCGCCCTGCGTTGCCGCGTTGTTCTGATCGACGACGATGCAGCTCGTGCCCGTGGGGAGCTGCAGTGCGAGCTGGCTGTTCGCGCTGTTGCACGTATCGTCGCTGCACGCCGGATTGTCGTTCGCTGTGATCGCCGCGCAGGTCTTCCCCGGAAACACGCGGACCGTCATGTCGAAGTTCGAGCCGAACGTGTCGAAGTAATAGACCTCCGGCGCGGTGAGCGTGACCTTGTAGTAGAGGTCGCGACCGCCGTCATTGCCGCAGCCTCTCTGCGGAGCGTTGTCGCGCGAGAAGTTGAGATCGGCGGTCATCGTGCCGCCCAGCGTCACGTCGATCGCGCCGGCGGCGAGATCGTTGGCGGCGCACACCTCGTCCGCGCCATCGCAGTCCTGATCGATCCCGTCACCGCAGACGTCGAAGCCCATCGGTGTGCAGCCGACGAGCGGCGGAGAGTCGATCGGCGGCACGAACGCATCGAGCGGTTGCTCGGCATCATCGACCGCCGCATCGACCTCGGACTTCTCGCACGTACTCGTCGCACCCGCGCAGATCAGCGGCCGTGGACAGCCGTGGTCCTTGTCGCACGACGCACCGGTGGGGATGCTGGGCGAGTAACACCCGCCCACCATCACCATGATGAGTGCCCACCTCACAACATAAGTATCGCCTCCCGCTCCGTCGGAGCGAAAGGGTGTTGATGTAGGTGGCGTCGACCGACCTAGTGGTGGTGGTCGTCGCTGTTCGCGTACAGCTTGCCGCCACCATCGCGGAATTCGGCGGCCTTCTGGGCCATTCCGGCCTCCGCTTCCTGCTTCGCGTAGAGCTCGCGGACCTCACCGGTGATCTTCATCGAGCAGAACTTCGGGCCGCACATCGAGCAGAAGTGCGCCCCCTTCGCGCCCGGCGCGGGCAGCGTCTCGTCGTGAAAGTCCTTCGCGGTCGTGGGATCGAGCGACAGGTTGAACTGGTCCTGCCAGCGGAACTCGAAGCGCGCCTTCGAGAGCGCATCATCACGCTCGTTCGCGCCCGGGTGACCCTTCGCGAGATCGGCCGCGTGCGCTGCGATCTTGTAGGCGATCACGCCGTCCTTCACATCGTCGCGGTTCGGCAGGCCGAGGTGCTCCTTCGGCGTCACGTAGCAGAGCATTGCGGTGCCGAACCAGCCGATCATCGCAGCGCCAATCGCGCTCGTGATGTGGTCGTAGCCGGGGGCGATATCCGTGACGAGCGGTCCGAGCGTGTAGAACGGCGCCTCTTTGCAGATGCGCAGCTGGAGGTCCATGTTCTCTTTGATCTTGTGCATCCCGACGTGACCGGGACCTTCGATCATCGTCTGCACGTCGTGCTTCCACGCGATGTCGGTGAGCTCGCCGAGCGTCTCGAGCTCCGCGATCTGCGCGCGGTCGTTCGCATCCGCCGTGGATCCCGGGCGCAGGCCGTCCCCGAGCGAGAACGCCACGTCGTACTTCTTCATCACCTCGCAGATCCGCTCGAAGTGCGTGTAGAGGAAGTTCTCCTGGTGGTGCGCGAGGCACCACTTCGCCATGATCGAGCCGCCGCGCGACACGATGCCGGTGACGCGGTTCGCGGTGTACGGGATGTACGCGAGCCGCACGCCCGCGTGGATCGTGAAGTAGTCCACGCCCTGCTCCGCCTGCTCGATCAGCGTCTCGATGAACAGATCGATCGTCAGCTTGTCGGGATCGCCGTCGACCTTCTCGAGGCACTGGTAGATCGGTACCGTGCCGATCGGCACCGGCGAGTTGCGCACGATCCACTCGCGCGTCTCGTGGATGTTGTCGCCGGTCGACAGGTCCATCACCGTGTCGGCGCCCCACTTCACGGCCCAGCGCAGCTTGTCGACCTCCTCGCCGATCGTCGACGACACGGCCGAGTTGCCGATGTTCGCGTTGATCTTCACGAGGAAGTTGCGGCCGATGATCATCGGCTCGGTCTCGGGGTGGTTGATGTTCGCGGGCAGGATGGCGCGACCGCGCGCGATCTCGTCGCGCACGAACTCGGGAGCGACGTTCTCGCGGATCGCGACGAACTTCATCTCCGGCGTGATGATGCCGCGCCGCGCGTAGTGCATCTGCGAGCGATTGCCGCTGTCACCATCGCGCATCCGCGCCTCGATCCACGGCTTGCGCAGCTTCGGGAGCCCGACGTGCGGGTCGATGTTCTGCGGTCCCGACGTGTCGTACACGTCGAACGGCTTCTCCCCGCCCGAGAGGTGGATGCGACGCACCGGCACGGCCAGCCCATCGGTCTCGACGTAGACCTTCTCAGACGCTGGAAAGCCCTCCATCACGGGCAGGTTCGCGACCGGATCCGGTCCCACCTGCTTCAGCGACTTCTTGCCATTACCGTTCGTACCGTTCGTGTCCATCTCTGACTCCCTTCGCGAGCATTACCTCGGGCAGGTTCTGGGTCGTGCGGTCCGCACCTCTCAGCCTCTCGAAGAGAAGCTCCCCCGTCGATATGTGTGTTCGTGTGACCTGGCGGCACCCTACGCTGCCTCTGATACGCTCGCAAGCGTGGAGGAGACACGCCGCTTCGGGCGCTATCGCGTGACGGGGACGCTCGGCGCGGGCGCGATGGGAGAGGTGTTCTCCGCCGTCGATGACGTCCTCGGGCGCGAGGTCGCGGTCAAGACGCTGAAGGGCCACCGTAACGGTCTCGCCGCGCGGATCCTCGACGATCGGTTTCGCAACGAGGCGCGCGCGATCGCGTCGCTCGTTCACCCCGGCGTGGTGGCGGTGTTCGATATCGATCTCGCCTCCGATCCGCCGTACCTCGTGATGGAGCGGGTGGCCGGACCGTCGCTGAAGGATCGGCTCGCGGCGGGGCCGCTGTCGTTGCACGAGGTCCGAGCGCTCGGCATCCAGATCGCGCGCGCGCTCGCCGCCGCTCATGCGTTGAAGATCGTCCACCGCGACGTCAAGCCGGCGAACATCCTCGCCGCCGGTGACGGCACCTGGAAGCTCGCCGACTTCGGTGTGGCACACGTCCCCGATTCGTCCCTCACGATGACCGGCCAGTTCGTCGGCTCGCCGGCCTACGCGCCACCCGAGGCGCTCGTGCGCGGACAGTGCGACTCCGAAGGCGATGTCTATGGCCTCGGAGCCACGCTGTATCAGGCCGCAGCCGGGCGGTGGCCGCGCATCGACGATGCGCCCAGCGGCATGTTGATCCCGCCGGTGCCCCCGCTCGCGACGATCGCGCCGCAGGTTCCGATCGAGCTCGCCGAGGCGATCGATCGCGCGATCGCGGTCGATCCGGGCGCCCGGCCCTCCGCCGCGGAGCTCGCGGATGCGCTCGCCGGTGCCACGTCGACACCGGGTGCACGTCCGCCGGTTCTCGCGCCGGCGCAACGCGCGCCGATCCGCTGGCAACCGTGGGCGATCGGCGGCGCCGTGTTGATCGTGATGATCGCCCTCATCGCCGGTACGCGCGGCGGTGGCGGTGGCGGAACCTCGACCGCGACCACCGCGACGCCGCCGGCACCGACCGCTGTACCCGCAGAGCTCCACATCGCGACGCCGCCGATGCGCGACGGCAAGGCGGAGAAGGACTTCCGCAAGGTGCTCGATCAGATCAGCCACGGGCGCATCGGCGAAGCTCGAAAAAAGCTCGGCGAGTGGGAGCGCAAGCACGGCGGCGCGACGCCGGAGACCGAGGCGCTGCGCACCCAGCTCGACGCGATGCCGGATCCCGGCGGGCGCGACGACGACTGATCACATCACGTGATCGAGCGACTGGAACGCGTCCTCGAGCGCCATCATCATCACCTGCGCACTCGGGAACCGCTGCTCCGGATCCTTGATCAGCGCGCCCTCGACGAGGGCGATCAGCTGCGGCGTACACCACGGCGCGCCGCGCACGACCTCGTCGAGCCGTGGTGGTGGCTGCTTCGCATGCAGGCGCATCAGCACCACCGGATCGTGATCGCGAAACGGCAACACGCCCGTGAGCATCTCGAACAGGATCACGCCGGTCGCGTAGACATCTGCGCGGCCATCGACGAGCCGGCCGAGCGCCTGCTCCGGCGCCATGTACGCGGGTGTGCCGACCACGAGCCCCGTGCTGGTCAACGCGTTCGCGCCGAACACCGCCGCCGCATCGCCCATCAGCTTGACGATCCCGAAGTCGACGATCTTGACGCTCTCCCAGCCGCCCATCGGCACGAGGATCACGTTCTCGGGCTTGAGGTCGCGATGCACGAGACCCTGCGCGTGCGCATGAGCCACGCCGTCGAGGATCTGCCGCGCGAATACGAGCGCCTGCCGCGGAGGAAGCGCGCCCTGCGAGATGCGCGCGCCGAGCGTGACGCCGCTGATCTTCTCCATGACGAGGAACAACACGCCGCCCTGGACGAACACGTCGATCGCGGCGACCAGGTTCGGGTGCTCGAGCAACCGCAGCGCGTTCGCCTCGCGCGCGAACCGCGCCGTCACGTCGTTGCCGTTCGTGTCGACGAGCGGCGACTTGACCGCATAGCGACGGCCGGTTGCGTCCTCGACCTCGACCACGCCGCCCATGCCGCCGCGGCCGAGCGAACCGACGACACGATAGCGTCCGATGATCGATCCAGGCTCGAGCGAGGGCTGCACGGCAGGCTATCCTAGCGGATCGGCGTCTACTGGATCGAGTAGGTCAGCGTGTAGGCGCCGTTGCCGGTCGTACCGAAGCCGTCGACGATGACCCAGATCAGATCGGCGCCACTCACAGACGCGTTGACGATCTTCGGCTGCAGGCCGTTGCCGCACCCGGAGACGTCGTCGCTGCACGACAGATCGGCCGAGGTCGCGGCGCCGCGCCGCAGCGATAGGATCGCGTCGAACGCGGTGCCCGCGCAGGTGTTCGCGCTGACGAGCTGCGATCCCGGGCAGCTCGCGAAGAAGTGGCCGACGTCGGGCTGATGCGAGTTCGCCTCGCAGCCCGCGACCGAGAGATCGGTCTTGCCAGCGGTGGTGCCGGTGATCGTTCCGCTCAGCGCCGGGAAGGCAACCCCACCCCGCCCGCCGCGCTTGAACACGAGCGACGCGGACCCAGCGGTCGTGGTGCTCGAGAACTGATCGACGACGAGGCAGTAGCTCCCCGCGGCGAGCTCGAGCGCGCCGTGCGATCGCGTCGTCGAGCAGGCGTCGTCCTCGCAGCGCTGCACGGCGCCGAGCGCGGTGCAGCTACCGGCGAACACGCGGACCACGCTGTCGAAGTTCGCGCCGAAGGTGTCGAAGTACACGACCTCCGTCGCCGGCAGCGTGAACGTGTAGAACACGTCGCGGCCGCCCTGATTGCCGCAATCCTGGCCGGCCGCGGTGGCCCAGTTGTCGTCGTGCGCCGCGGAGAGATCTACCGCGAACGTGCCGCCGGCCGAGATATCGATCGCACCGGCCGGCAGATCGTTCACCGGGCACACGGCGTCGTTGCCGTTGCAGTCCTCGTCGGTGAAGTTGCCGCACAGCTCGGGCAGCGGGCTGCCGGCGGTCGCGCTGCACTGCACGCCGGTGCCGGCGCCGTTGCAGATCATCGAGCCCGAGCGCAGGCACTGACCGAGGCCGACCTGGCATGACATGCCGACCGCGAACGGATCGTCGACGCCATTGCGGCAGTCGTCGTCGAGTCCGTTGCATAGCTCGACGTTGTTGCCCGTGGTGTCACTACAGATCGCCACGCCGCCGCCGCACACGATCGTGCCTTCGTTGCACGCATCGGTATCGGCTCCGTCGCACGCGGCACCGAGGTTGAAGCCCTCGTCGATGTTGCCGTCGCAATCGTTGTCGTTGCCGTCGCAGATCTCCGGGGAGTCACCCGGGCCGTCGTTGCACGCCGCTGCGGTCAGGCTGGTGCACGCGATCACGCCATCGGCGCAGACGTCTGCGTCGCTGCCATCGCACGGCATGCCGACGTGGAAGTCCTCGTCAACGTGACCATCGCAATCGTTATCGATCCCATCGCACATCTCGGCCGCCGGTGATCCGGCCGAGGCATCGCACACCACGCCGGTGCCGGCACCGTTGCATTCGAAATGGCCCATCGCGACGCACGCGCCCATTCCGACGGTGCAGCTCGATCCCTTGGTCGGGAACGTCTCGTCCATGAGCATGTCGCAGTCGTCATCCTTGTCGTTGCACGTCTCCGGGAATGGCGCGCACGCGGCATCGATGTCGCCATCCACGCCAGCGTCTCCGTCACCGGTCAGGCGCGGCTGACCTGCATTGGCACAGGCCACGAGCCCGACGACAAACACCGACGCAACGATTCGCAACACCAGCGCATCGATTGCACGGACCGTTGTGCAAGAGCAAGCACAACGCCGAGATCGACCCGCTCCGTGCTAGGAACTCCTCATGGCCAACCTACCCGTTCTCGGGAATCCAGCCCCGCACGAGGACCTCGGGATGACGCCCGCCGAGCTCGAGGACGGGATCCGGAAGCTCAAGGCAGAGCGCAACGCCGTGATCTTGGCGCACTACTACCAGGAGTCCGAGATCCAGGACATGGCCGACTTCGTCGGTGACTCGCTCCAGCTCTCGCAGGCCGCCGCCAAGACCCAGGCCGACGTGATCGCGTTCTGCGGCGTCCACTTCATGGCCGAGACCGCGAAGATCATCAACCCGACCAAGATCGTGGTCATCCCCGACCTCGACGCCGGCTGCTCGCTCGCCGACGGCTGCCCTGCGCCCGTGTTCGCGAAGTGGCTCGAGCAGTACCCCGGCCACACCGTGGTCAGCTACATCAATTGCTCTGCCGACGTGAAGGCGCTTTCAGATGTGATCTGCACGTCGTCGAACGCGGTCAAGATCGTCAAGGCGCTCGGCGATCAGAAGATCGTGTTCGCGCCGGATCGCCACCTCGGTGCGTTCGTCGCGAAGCAGGCGAACCGCCCCGACATGGTCGCGTGGCAGGGCACCTGCATCGTCCACGAGACGTTCTCCGAGAAGCGCCTCCTCGGCCTGATGATGGCGAACCCCGAGGCCGAGGTCATCGCGCACCCCGAGTGCCACGAGGGCATCCTGCGCCACGCGACCCACATCGCATCGACCAGTGGCCTCATCGAGTACGCGAAGAAGTCGCCGAAGCAGGCGTTCATCGTCGCGACGGAGGCGGGAATCCTCCACAAGATGCAACAAGCCGCCCCCGGCAAGACGTTGATCCCGGCGCCCCCCGAGGACGAGACCTGCTCGTGCAACCTGTGCCCGTACATGCGCCGCAATACTCTCGAGAAGCTGTACCTGTGCCTGCGCGATCTGCAGCCGCAGATCGACGTGCCGGAGGCGACTCGAGTCCGCGCCCTCAAGCCGATCCAGCGCATGCTCGAGATGAGCGCTTGATCTCGGCGCGCGCCGCGCTGTGCGTCGCGCTCGCGGTCGCTGCCTGCGGGAAGTCCGAGCCCGCCGCCTCGCTCGCGCCCGCTCCCTCGCCGGTCGTGCCGGCGAACCACGTCGTCCTGTCGTCGGACGCGATTCCCGACGAGACACTGCAGCTCGTCACCGCGATCGTCCCCACCTGGGACGCCACCACGGCGGAGCTGCGGTTCTGGGATCGCCCCGACGCGAAGTCCGCGTGGCACCTCGTCGACGGTCCATGGCCCGCCGTGATCGGCAGGACCGGCGCGGCGTGGGGCATGGGGCGCCACGGCCGCGGTCCCGTTCCCGGACACGCGGGCCCGCTCAAGGTCGAGGGCGACGGCAAGAGCCCCGCCGGTGCGTTTCTCCTTCAGGGCAGCTATGGCTCGGCCGCGAGCTCGCCCGCCGGCAGCGGTCTCGCGTATCAACCCGTCGACGACAACTGGCGCTGCGTCGACGATCCGAAGTCCGCTCGCTACAACACGATCGTCGACAAGCGCAGCGTCACGAACGATTGGACGAGCGCCGAGGAGATGAAGCGGCCCGACGTGCTCTACACGTGGGTCGTCGACGTCGCGCACAACCCGACGCGGCTGCCGAACGGCGGCAGCTGCATCTTCCTCCACGTGTGGAGCGGCGCGGACTCGACCACCGTCGGCTGCACTGCCATGGCGGAGCCGAAGCTCGCCGCGTTGATCGCGGCGCTCGCTGCGCCGAAGCAGCCGATGTTCGTGCTGCTGCCGCGCTCGGAGTACGAGGCGCTCACGCCCGAGTGGCACCTGCCCGTCCGATAATGGTGCCCGTCCGATAATGGGGTCGGACCCCATTGTCGGACAACCTACTGGATCTCGCTCGGGTCGTTCTGCATCGCCACCACCGTCGTCGCCGACTTCGCGGAGATCCGGCCCGACGCATCGATGAACGCGACCTGTACCTTGTCGCTGATCGCCGACGGCGCGAAGCCGTCCGGCTGGACCACGCAGCTGCCGCTCGCGAACACGCCGACCACCGTGGTCTTCGCCGCCGGGTCTGTCGGCGGTCCTGCGGTTTGTCCCCAGGAGCGGATCGCACCCTTGTCGTCGAACACCGCGACCGCGACCGCGCCGATCGGCACCGGCCCGGTGATCTCGACGCTGATCGAGACCGAGGTCCCGCGCCTCCCTGTCGACGACCGGAAGCGCACGCTCCCGACCTTCGGTGCCTCGAGAGCCTTCGTCTCGCCGCCGCGCTTCACCTTCACGAGCGCCTTGCCCTTGAGCTGCAGCGCCACCGGGCCTTTCCCCGCCGCAGGCGTGTAGACCACGAGCCCGGCGCCGATCACGGTCTTCTTCGCCGCGGTGGTCGTGCCGCCGCTCGCGAACATCATCGCCGGCGCCTTCCCCGCGTTCTCCATCGCGACCACCACGCCGCCGCCCTTGGCAAGCTCGGCGTCCGGTGCGGTCAGCGCGCGGGTTGGCAACTCGGGGCGCGCGCAGGCCCCCGCGTGGGCCGCGCGCGGGAGCGCCGACAGGACCGCGAGAACGAGAATCGATCGAAGCATTCAAGGACTCTAATCCAACCGCGCCTGGTGCAGACTCGGACCATGCACTGGAAGACGATCCTCGTCCCTCACGACTTCTCGTCGTCAGCCAACCACGCGGCGGCGCTCGCGCGCGACGAGGCGAAGGTCCACGGCGGCACGGTCATCCTGCTCCACGTCGTCGAGCTGCCGAGCCAGCTCCCCGCCGACGCCGCGGTCGTCTCCGGCGAAGGCGGAATGGTCACCATCCGCGACTACGCGATGACCGCGGCACAGGCGCACCTGACCGATCTGGCCGCGCGGCTCGCCAAGGACGGGATTGTCGCGACGACGCAGCTCCGATCCGGGAACCCCGTCGACGAGATCAACCGGTTTGCCGAGGAAGCGAAGGTCGACCTGATCGTGATGGGCACCCACGGCCATACCGGCGTGCGGGCGTGGCTCGCCGGCAGCGTCACCGAGAAGGTCGTCCGCAGTGCCACAGTCCCGGTACTCACGGTTCGCCACCCCGCATAGCTTGCGCGTGGACGGGCATCCGTTATATTGGATGCCGTGACAGTCACCTCGCTCCTCCGCGCCCTGCTCGGCGGGTCGCTGATCGGCCTCGCAGCGACCATCGCGCTTCTCGGCCACGGCCGGATCGCCGGCATCAGCGGCACGCTCGGCCGGGTCCTCGACGACGATGGCGGTCGCGGGTTCCGCCTCCCGTTCGTGCTCGCCCTGATCGCGGTCGGTGCGCTCGGAACCCTGCTCGCTCCCCATAGCTTCGGCGCCGCGGTCCGTAGCACGCCGGTGCTCGCGCTCGCCGGTGTGCTCGTCGGCGTCGGAACCACGCTCGGCAACGGCTGCACGAGCGGTCACGGCGTGTGCGGCATCTCGCGCGGCGGCGTTCGCTCGATCATCGCGACGCTCACCTTCATGGTCACCGGCGCGATCACGGTCGCCCTGGTCGGAGCGCACGCGTGAAGGGCTGGATGGTCGCCGCGATCTCCGGCGCCGTGTTCGCGCTCGGCCTCGTGATCTCGGGCATGACCGATCCGGGGCGCGTCACCGCGTTCCTCGACGTCACCGGGCACTGGGACCCCACGCTCGCGTTCGTGATGGCCGGAGCGATCGCCGTGCACGCGCCGCTCGTGCGCATCGTGCGCCGCCGCACCGCGCCGATCTTCGATTCCACATTGCACCTGCCGAAGCGCACCGGCATCGAGCCCCGCCTCGTCGTCGGCGCGGCGCTGTTCGGCGTGGGCTGGGGCCTCTCCGGCTACTGCCCGGGACCTGCGCTCGTCAGCCTCGGGACCGCCGCTGTGCCCGTGCTGGTGTTCGTCGCCGCGATGGTCGGCGGCATCGCCCTCGCTCGGCTCGCGGTCAGATAGGCGCGCAGAGGCGCGCGCCCGAGAGCGTCATGTCCTGGGCGCCGACGGTGAACAACCACGGCTGGCCGTCGAGCATGCCGAGCTCGTACGCCTTCGGATGAGTCGCCGCATCGGGCAGCTGCGTGGTCAGCAGCATGCCGGTGTCATCGACGTAGCCGATCACGATGTGCTCGGTCGCGTCGAAGTAGGTCACCCAGTACCGCGTGCCGTCCCACACCACGCGCGGTGAGGATGCTCCCACAATGGCCACCGCGTTCACAGCCGAGATCGTCGCCGCCTCGTCGATCACGAGGCCTGTATCGCTGCCGTCCTCGAACACCATGCCGACCTCGGTCCCGCGAGAGGTGAGCCGCGCCGCCGGGCACGCCATCGACATCGACTGCCGCGTGGTGCCCGTGGTCTTGCTCGTGATCGTCTCGTAGTGGCAGCTACTCGACGTCGACCACACCGCGAACGACTGCGCCGCGATCGGCGTGAGATCGATGTTCTGGGCCTGCGCGGTCGTCACGCTCAGCGTGCCCGCGCTTCCGTTCCACGCGTTGTCGAACGAGTTCATGGTCAGGCCCGAGGAGCAGCTCGTCGCCGCCACGCGATCCACCCCCGAGTGCGAGAGCGTGGTCTTGCCAACGAACTCGCCGTCGAAGTTGCCGATCTCGGTGGCAGCGCCGAGCGGCTGCGGCACGGTGTAAATCAGCGCGCGCGATGTGCTCACGCCAGCCGCGATCAGCCTGTCGTCGATGTAGGCGGCGGAGCTCGCGGTGAACGACCCGGACTTCAGCGACGTGACCGGGCTGGCGACGCGCAAGGTCGAGACGTTCATGCCCATCAGATCACCGCCGGCAACCGCGACCCAGATCGCGGCGATGCCGTTCGGCGTGGTCGCGAGCGAGAGATCGACATCGGGAGACGACGCGACCGCAAGGCTCGGTAGCCGCTCGCACACCGCGGGAGCGCGTGGCGAGGCATCGACGACCCCGTCGGTCATGTTGCCGCCGTCACCCTCATCGCCTTCGCCGAAACCAAGGCGTCCGCATCCCATCAACCCTGCGGCCAGCACCACGAACGTCTTCGCTCGACCCATCCACCTAGTATCGACGGATCGGGGGAGCCAACGATAGTTGCGTGTCGGCCCCACCCCGGCCCACATCGGCGCGTCGCTACGACACGCTGTACAGCACGATCGGCTGCTTGCGGCCGCGGATCTCGGCGCTGGTGAGACGTTCCCCCGGGCGCGGCTCGGGTAGCTGGCTCCACGTCGTCTCGCTGATCAGCACGTCGACGCCGTGCTCCTTCGTCAGGCTCTCGATCCGCGACGCCACGTTCACCGCATCGCCGATCACCGTGTACTCCGCCTGCAGCGCCCCGCCGAGCATGCCGGCGGCCACCTGCCCCGTATGGATCCCGATGCCGATCGCGATCGGCGCCAGGCCCTGCGTCTCGCGGTGCTGGTTGAGCTCGCGCACCGCGCGCTGCATATCGCGAGCGGCTCGCACGGCGCGGTGCGCATGATCGCTCAGCCGATCCGGTACGCCCCAGAACGCGAGGAGCCCGTCACCGAGGAACTTGCCGATCACGCCGTCGTGGCCCTTCACGATCGCGCCCATCCGCCCGAAGTAGTCGTCGAGCATCGCCAGCACCTCGCGCGGCGACAGCCCCTCCGACATCGCCGTGAAGCCGCGGATGTCGCTGAACATCACCGTGACCTCGCGCTCCACCGGCGCCAGCGCCTCGGGCCCCGCATTGATCAATCGCTCGGCAACCTGGCGCGGCATGAACCGCGTGAGGTTGTCGCGGGCGCGCAACGACTGGAACATCGGGCCGATCGCGCGGTTCGTCATCGCCACCATGAACCCGACGACCAGCATCCCGCCGAGCACGAAGATCGTCGCCTGGGTCGGCAGCACGCCCGCGTAGCCGGCGAGCAACATGTGCGTGGTCGCCGCGAGCGAGGTCGAGAGCACCACGTGCCACACGGTCATCCGCGTCACCGAAAACGTGATCAGGATCGCCGCCGAGATCGCGTGCTGCGCCGGTCCCCAGCCATCGCCGCGCTGGATATCGAGGAACGCCATCGCGGTGATCAGCGTGAAGTCGACGATCGTCACCATCACCGGCCGCCACATCCCCTGCTCGGGCTTCGCGACCTTGATGCGGTGAACGACCACGAGCGTGACGAGCCCGAACACGGTGTACGTGGCGCCCACCGCGGTCTGCAGCAGATCGGTGTGCCCGCCGGCGTTCGCGATGATGCCGAACATCGCGATCATCACGAGCCGCGCGATCGAGGCGCGCCGCTCGCCGACCAGGCTGCCCTGGGCGCGAACTTGTTGTTCGTTGCGCGACGCCTCGAGCGCGGCGATCTCCGTTCCCTTCGTGGGCTGCGCTGCCTTCACGAGGACGACGAGATGAACGGATAGTTGATCGTCGTCGGGCCGCCGGACCTGGGGAACACGATCTTCTTGATCGCGGCCACGATGCACGTGTCGACCGGCGCGGACTCGGGGGTGCCGGCGGTGGCGGCGGCGCGGCTGACCTTGCCGGTCGCCTCGATCTTGAACGTGTAGACGAACCTACCGGTGAGCTTCGGGTTCGTCTTGACCGCACGGTTGAAGCACGCCCTGAATGCCGGTTCGCGCGTCCGCATCACGTTCGCGATCTCGTTCGCGGACAGTGACGCATCGTCGGGCGGCCGCATCTTGGCCAGCGCCGGCGTGGCCAGCACCGTGAGGATGATCAGCGCGCGCATGCGACAAGCCTACCTCAGGGAAACCTGTCGTACTGCTCCTGCCGCCGGCGGCTTCAGCCAACGGTCATTCGACCGCCGTCGCGCAGCGCGTCGGGGATCAGCGCGCTCGGCTCGCCGGTCGAGACCATCCACAGCTGGTGCGCAGCGCGCGTGACGCCGATGTGCAGCAGGTGGCGCGCCCAGTTCTGCTTCGGATAGCTCGCCGCGTTGACGTCGACCATCACGACGTAATCGAACTCGAGGCCCTTCACGCTCGTCACGTCGGTGACGTCGACGCCGGGCTGGAAGTTGAACTCGTCGCGGCGCACGCGGCGCAGGGCGGGAACCTCGGCGCGCTTGAGGCCCTCGTAGTATGCGTCGGCCTGCTCGGGGTGGCGGGCGATCAGCGCGCACGAGGCGGTCGGCTCGCGCGCCATGAGGTTGCGCAGCGAATCGCCGAGGAACGCCACGGCCTCGCCGAGGTCGCTGAACTCGTGGAGCTCGACCGGCTCGCCGGGGCGCGCCGCGAGCGGGTCCTCGGGTGCGAGCTCGGGGCCGAGGATCTCGCGCGCGAGCATCATGACCTCGGCGGTCGAGCGGTACGACAGCTTCAGCGGCCGCACGATCGCCGCCTCACTCTGGCCGGAGATCAGCGCGACGAGATCCGCCCAGCCGGTGAAGTTGTTGTCGAACACGAGGCGCTGCGCCGTGTCGCCCGCGATCGTCACGGAGCGCTTCGTCGGATCGTTGTCGGGCGCGTGCACTGCCTCGACGAGCACCTTGACCTCGAGCGCCGAGCGATCCTGCGCCTCGTCGATCGCAACGTGCTCGTAGATCATCTCGTCGCCGCCCGGCGTCTGAAGCGCGCCGCGCTTGAGCTGCACGAGGCGGAGCAGGATCGGATCGTCCTCGTCGTCGAACTTCTCGGCCGGGTCATCCTCGTCGGGACCGACGGAGAGACCTTCCGAATCGAGGATCGGATTGCCCTCCTCGTCGACGGGCGCCTTCTGCGCGCGCGAGAGCTGGCGGCGCATCCATGCGACGACGCTCGCGATGTCCTTCGCGCTGACATCGGTACCCGCGTAGCCCTCGGCGAGCGCCACCGGATCGGTGAACAGCTCCGCCCAGTCGAGGACGATGTCATCGGCGCGCTTCTTCCAGCGCTTGATCGCGCTCTCGAGCGCCACGCGCATGGTCGGATCGAGATCCGTCGCCTTCTTCAGCCAGCTGTTGACGCCCGACAGCCGCGGCAACAGGGCGCGCCTGACGAGGCGATTCCACTCGTCGACGGCGGGCGCGTGGATGGTCGCGAGCTCCGTCCCGATCTCCTGCGCCTGCTTCTCGACCCAGGTCACGAGCATGTTCAGCACCGCCGGGTGCTTCTTCGCGCGCGACACGTGCTCGGGAGGATCGACGTTGTACTTGGTCGGCGCCTCGGGCAGGCAGCGCATGCGCGTGGAGCGTGCCCAGCCGGTGTACGTCACGACCGGCACACCGGAGACACCGAGCGACGGCAGGACGCCGGCGACGTAGCGCACGAGCGCCTGCGACGGCACGACGAACAGCGTGTGGTTCGCCTTGAACCTGCGGCCGTCCTGGAAGTTCAGATATGCGATGCGGTGCAGCGCGACGGTGGTCTTGCCCGAACCGGCGCCGCCCTGGATCACGACGATGCCGCTGCCCGGTTGCGTGATCAGCTCGAACTGCTCCTTGTCGATCAGCGCGGCGATCTCGGGGAGGGCCTTGTCGGCGCGCACGGTGTTGCCGTGGTGGATGCCGAGCTTGCCCTTCTCGCCCTTCGCAGCGACCGGACGCGCGGCCTTGCCCATGCCGCCGTGCAGCACCGGAGCGATCTGCCCGACCGCCTGGACCCACGTGCCGCGCGCGTCCTTGATGAACGTGCCCTGCGGCGCGCCGATGCGGCGAAGGTTGCCCTTGTGGATGGAGACATTGCGGCGGGCTTCGACGAAGCCCTCGACCCGCCGGCCCGCGATCTCCTCCTCGTAGTCGTCGCCCTCTTCGTAGCGGTAGTAGATCCGCGAGATCGGCGCGTTGCGCCAGTCGACGATCTGCACGTTGGACTGGCGATCGATGAAGCCGCGCTTGCCGATCATCACGTCGCGCGGCTTTGCATGCTCCTTGAGCCGCATGTGCGCGAAGTACGGCGACGCGATATCGATCGGCAGCGACACGCCGCCACCGATCCGCGACTTCAAGGCCGCGAGCCGCGTCATCTGCTCGACCAGCGGCGGCAGATCCTCGGGCCGCGCTTCCGCGATCTGATCGCGCAGCGAGATCAGATCCGCATCGAGGTCGTTCGCGCCGATGCGCGGACGTCCCTCATCCTCTTCGCCCATCGCGACGCGCGCCTGGACCTGGCCGAACAGCCGCTCCTCTTCAGCGATCACCGCGGCGGCGGGCGTTCCTTTGGGGACCTCGTTGGCCATCGGGCAGCGGGTGAATCTATCGAAACGGCCAGCCCTGACAAGATGTAAGCCGTGTGACTACTGAAAATGAGGCTGATTCGTGCGCGACTTCCGGCCCGAGCCCTCCTCATCCCGATAACCACGCGTTGTACCGGCCGATCTTGGCTGCATCCAGGGCCGTTCCGCCGACGAACTGCATGGACTCGGGCGCTAACTGCCCATTCCGGAGCCTATGAATAGCACCTCTTCAACTGCTTCGAACTACTGGGGAATCATCGGAGGGATCCAACTCGGATGGAGCCTCGTAGGATGTTCGATGACCAGTGCTGAGGTGTCGCCCGTAACCGCAGGCCAGCTGCTCGGGGCCTACGAGGTGGTGAAGCCGCTCGCGCAGGGCGGGATGGCGGATGTGTTCCTCGCGAAGTGCGAGGACCGTCACGTCGCGCTCAAGGTGCTCAACGCCCAGCGGTCGATGGACCGCGAGTCGTGCGCACTGTTCCTCGACGAGGCGCGCGTGGTCGGCTTGCTCGCTCACAAGAACGTGGCGAGCGTGCTCGGCGCCGACATCATCGGCGGCTGCCACTACCTCGCGATGGAGTACGTGCACGGCGCCGACCTCCGCGAGGTGCTGCTCGCCGCGTCGCACATCAACGCCGCGATCCCGTTCGAGATGGCGCTGTCGATCGTCGCGCAGGCCGCGGCCGGTCTCGATCACGCGCACCGCCGCTGCGATGCCGGTGGCGTACCGCTGCGCCTCGTCCACCGTGATGTCTCGCTGTCGAACATCATGGTCGGCCACGACGGCATCGTGAAGGTCGTCGACTTCGGCATCGCACGCTCGACGATGTCCACCGTGCACACCTCGCCCGGCGTGGTGCGTGGCAAGGCGAGCTACATGTCTCCCGAGCAGTGCATGGGCGACAAGGTGGATCACCTGACCGACGTGTTCGCGCTCGGCATCGTGCTCTACGAGCTGACCACCGGCGCGCGCTGCTTCCACGGCAAGTCCGACTTCGAGCGCATGCTCGCCGTCGTGCGCGGCGACTACATCCGCCCGACCGACCTCGTCGCCGACTATCCGATCGAGCTCGAGCAGGTCGTGCGCACGGCGCTCGCGGCGGATCCGGCGATGCGTTACCCGTCGTGCGCTGCGCTGATCGAGGCGCTCGAGCGCGTGATGCTCGGCCGTGGCTGGACCGGCGGCATCGACACGATCCGGAACATCATGCATGGCCTGTTCGGTGACGTTCGTGAGCCGTGGCGCACGCAGGACGAAGACGTTCCCGTCACCGAGGTGCACGACGTGATCTCGCCCGAGCCGCAGGGCAGCTCGGCGCTCGTCACGGCGAAGCTGACGCGCCCGAAGCGGTTCCCGAACGGCACGATCTCCGACTGCTACGACCCGAAGGATTGGCGCGTCGATGCCGACGAGGCCGCGACCCGCGGGCATCGCCGAATTCGCCGTGCGTCCTCGCCTCGCCTCGCGGCGTAACAGCCCTTGCGCAGGGGGGCAAATGCACGTAATCCCATGATCCAACCATGGCCCGTGCGAAAGCTTTTCTCTCGAGCGATCCGCTCCGCAGGTGGACCGCTGCCGACGCGAACGACACGTACAGCATCCCTCGCTGGGGCTGTGGGTACTTCGCGATCAACGACCAAGGCAACCTGATCGTCCAGCCGCGCGGCGAAGGCAACGGCGCGATCGACATGAAGGAGCTCATCGACGAGCTCGGCGGTCGTGGCATCCAGCTGCCGATTCTGCTGCGGTTCTCGGACATCCTGAAGGCGCGCATCGAGCTGCTCTGCGGCGCGTTCACCGGTGCGATCCGCGAGTACGGCTACGGCGGTCAGTACCGCGGCGTGTACCCGATCAAGGTCAACCAGAACCGCACGGTCGTCGAGGAGATCATCGAGTTCGGTCGCCCGTTCCACTACGGGCTGGAGGCGGGCAGCAAGCCCGAGCTCCTCGCCATCATGGCGATCCACCAGGACGAAGAGTCGATCATCATCTGCAACGGCTACAAGGACGAGGACTACATCGAGACGGCGCTGCTCGCGTCGAAGATGGGCAAGACCATCATCCTCGTTGTCGAGAAGCCGACCGAGCTCGACCAGATCCACCGCGTCAGCGAGCGCGTGAAGATCAAGGCGTCGATCGGCATCCGCGCGCGGCTGTCGTCGCGTGGCGCCGGCCGCTGGGAGCAGTCGGGCGGTGACTTCTCGAAGTTCGGTCTCTCGGCCGCCGAGATGGTCGACGCGATCGGCAAGCTCAAGGCGTGGGGCGAGACCGATTGCGTCAAGCTCCTTCATTTCCACCTCGGTTCGCAGATCAGCGCGATCAAGAGCGTGAAGAACGCACTGCGCGAGGCCGGCCGGCTGTTCGTCGAGCTCTACAAGATGGGCGCGAAGGGCCTGTCGTACCTCGATGTCGGCGGCGGGCTCGGCGTCGACTACGATGGTTCGCAGACGAACTTCAGCTCGTCGATGAACTACACGGTGCAGGAGTACGCGAACGACGTGGTGTTCGCGATCAAGGAGATCTGCGACGCGGATCAGGTCCCGCACCCGAACATCGTCAGCGAGTCGGGCCGTGCGATCGCCGCGCACCACTCCGTGCTCGTGGTCAACGTCCTCGGCGTCACCGAGTTCAAGCCGCAGGTGCCGGCGACGCTCGCGAAGCCGGTACCGCCGCTCGTCAACAACATGTGGGAGACGTACCAGGGCGTCTCCGCGAAGAACCTCCTCGAGAGCTATCACGACGCCGTCGAGTACAAGGATCAGGTCCTCCAGCTGTTCAACCTCGGGCACCTCTCGCTCGAGAACCGCGTACTCTGCGAGAATCTCTTCTGGTCGACGTGCGAGAAGGTATTGAACCTCTCGCGCAACATGTCGCACATGCCCGAGGAGCTCGAGGGCCTCGAGAAGGCGCTCAGCGACACGTACTTCTGCAACTTCTCGATGTTCCAGTCGGTGCCCGATGCATGGGCGGTCGATCAGCTGTTCCCGATCTGCCCGATCCACCGGCTCAACGAGGAGCCCACGCACCGCGCCACGCTCGCCGACATCACCTGCGACTCCGACGGCAAGATCGATTCGTTCATCGATCTGCGCGACGTCAAGCACGTACTCGAGCTGCACCCGAAGGCCGATGGCCAGGACTACTTCCTCGGCATCTTCCTCGTCGGCGCCTACCAGGAGATCCTCGGCGACCTCCACAACCTGTTCGGCGATACCAATACCGTCCACGTCCAGCTCTCGGAAGAGGGCGACTACGACGTCAAGGAAGTCGTCGCTGGTGACACCGTCAGCGAGGTCCTGCAGTTCGTCGACTATTCGCCGAGCGATCTGCTCGGGCGGCTGCGCAACAGCGTCGAGACCGCACTGCGCAAGAAGCTGATGACGATCGAAGAGAGCCGCACCCTGATCAACCGGTTCCGCCAGGGCATGATCGGGTACACGTACCTCGACCGCGAGTAGTCAGGGCTCGAGCACGTCGAGATCGAGGTCAGCAGGGAGTTGCTTGTGCCCTTCGATCACGGTCAGCACAAAGATCCCGGTGCGGATGACCCGATAGACGATCCGATAGTTACGCACGAAGACTTCGCGGATGTCGTCGCGCTCATTCTCGACCTCGGGAACGACGCGTCCAGCTCGAGGCACTCCGGCGGCGACGTCGCCTCGTGCGAGCAAGCGCTCGACCCACCGCTCGCTCGCCACCGCATTGTCGGTCGCGATGTAACAACCGATCTCGAAGAGGTCCGCGTCCGCACGGTGAGACCACTTCGCCTTCATCGTGGCTTGCGCTTCGGCGGGGTTCCGAACCTCGCCTTCATTCGCGCGCGCACCTCATCCGTCGTGTAGAAGCGCCCGGCCGATTCGTCGGCCAGTCCTTCATTCACCGCAGCAATGAAGCGCTGGTGATACGTCAGCCGATCGTACTCGCGTGGCGACATCACGACCGCCGCGGGCTTGCCGTTCAACGTGATCACGAGCGGTCGAGGGCGCGCGTCGAGACCGCGCACGACCTCGGACAGCTTCGCCTTGAGCTCGGCGATCGGGATGATGTCCTCCGCGACCTGGAAGGTCCGCGAGCCCGGCTCGTACGGGGTGCGCGGCTCGGCGGCGTGAGTCTCGAACCTGCGCTTCGACATGACTCATTTATAGGTCTGTTTCTGGACCCTGTCTAGCCGATTAACGTGTTCGTATATGATGGCCCATGATCTCGCTCCGGCCCGCCACCCTCGTCGATGTCTCGGCGGTGTTCCCGCGTACGCGCGCGCTCAACGACCATGAGGGCATCGAGATCAGCGACGAGCGCCTGCGCGCCGGCCTCGAGAAGCTCCTCGGCAATCCGGGCTTCGGCGGCGTGTGGCTCGTGATGCGCGATGGCGAGACCATCGGCTACGCGATCGTGACCTACGGATACGATCTCGAGTTCGGAGGCCGCGAGGGGTGGTTGACCGAGCTATGGATCGATGTCGATCAGCGCGGGGCGGGCGCCGGTGCGGCGGTGATCGAGGCGCTCGAGGCCGAGCTCAAGCTTCGCGACGTGCTGGCGATGCACCTGCAAGTGCGCCGCGAGAACCCGGCGTTCCGGCTCTACGAGCGGTCGGGCTTCGTCGCCTCGCCCCGGACGATCATGACGCGACGTCTGGACTGAACCGCTTCTGCCAGAACCCCACGGCGTGCCACGCGCCGTGCTTGAAGCCCGCATCCTGGACGACGCCGCATGGCTCGAAGCCGAGGCCGAGGTGCATCGCCACGCTCGGATCGTTCGGCAGCGTGATGCCCGCGACCGCCGAGCGGAACCCGCGCGCGGCGAGCTCGTCCAGGAGCGCGACATACAGCGGCTTGCCGAGGCCTTTGCCGCGCGCCGCGTCGGCGATGTAGATGCCGGTCTCGGCGGTCCACGCGTACGCGGCCCGGTCGCGCCAGGTGCCGGCCTTCGCGTAGCCGAGCACGGTGCCCTCGACCTCGGTGACGAGCCAGGGGAACCTGTCACGGTAGCCGACCCACATCGCGCGGAGCTGCTCGGTGGTGAGCGGCTCGTACGCGAAGTGAATCGAGGACGTGGTGATGTAGTGGTTCGTGATCGCGGTGAGGGCGGCGAAGTCGTCGTCACGGGCGGGGCGGATCGCCATGCCGCACGATAGCGCGTGATACGGTTTCGGGGATGCGCGCCCTGGCCTTCGTGATCATGCTCGCGAGCTGTGGAGGATCTCCGAAACCGGCGCCGGTACCACCCTCCGGTGGCGGCACGGGCAGCGGCTCGAGCGCGCCGGTCGCAACGGTCGTAGCGCCGCCCACGAGCGCGCAGGTCTGCAAGCGGATCACCGAGCTGCAGACGCAGAACTGCGGCGAGTTCGCGAACCTCAAGGTCAGCGAGACCGAGTGCATCGCGGAGATCGACAAGGCGGGCGAGAACCCCGTGCTCGCGGCCTTCACCGGCTGTGTGGTCCAGGCGTCGTGCGAGGAGGTCAAGAACTGCCTCGCCGCACAGGCCGACAAGGCCGCCGCCGAGCCACCGACAACCATGCGCGCGTGCTCCGCGCGTTCCGATGGCACGCCGGTCGGGATGCCCGCCGACCAGTTCGCGATCCGACACGGTGCGAACGCCAGGAGGTTCAGCGACGCGACTTCGACGATGGCCGTGCCGATCGAGATGTGCACGATCAACAGCGAGAGCGAGTGGATCATCTCCCTGGCGTGCGAGGACGGCAGCCATCCGCTGCGCAACCCCGAGGCTGCGCGCGTCAAGCCGGCGAAGCAGGGCGGGCGCTGTGGCTCGTACGTCGACGAGTACGTCGTGAAGTGCCCGGAGAAGACCTACGACATCTTCGTCGATGCGTATGTCTGCCCGATCAAATAGGCTCTACCCATGCGCTGGATCCTCGCCGTTGCCCTGATCGCCGGTTGCTCCAAGAAGGACGACGGCCCGTCGTGCGAGAAGGTCGTCGACAACATGCTCGCGGTCACCAAGACCGCGATGACCGGCCACGGTGACATGGAGCTCGGCAACAAGAAGCAGATGGTCGATCAGTGTGTCGCCCGCAAGATGTCGGGCGAACAGCGCACGTGCCTCGCGGCCGCGAAAGATCTCAACTCGATCGCAGCGTGCACGCCGAAGAAGTGATCCCCTCGGCGTGAGATGCTGCGGTCATGCGCAGTTTCTGCATCGGGCTTCTGCTCCTCACGAGTACCGCCGCCGCCGAGCCTCGGAGCCGCGATGCGATCGCCACGGTCGTCGGTGCTCGAGCCGACGCACTGCGCGCCTGCTACGACCGCGCGCGTAAGACCGCCCCTGCACTCGAGGGTACGTTCGTCTACACGTTGACCATCGGCGTGGATGGCAAGGTCAAGAAGCCGAGCGCGAAGGCGCCGACGAAGACATCCGCGACGCTCGATGCCTGCATGACCAAGGAGCTCGCGCAGCTGGCATTCGGAGCCGGGGTCGAGACCGTGATCAACTATCCGTTCGTGTTCAAGCCCGGCGACGCGGCCACACCGGCGAAGGCCGCGGACGTGGATCCCGCGCTCGTGAAGATGTTCGACGACGCGGTGAGCCTCGCGCGGGCCGGCAAGAATGCGGAGGCACTGGTCGGCTATCGCGCCGTGCTGGAGACCCAGCGTAAGAAGAAGCTCGCCGCGATCCCGCGGTTCACTGCGACCGTGCACCTCCAGACCAGCTACGCGTTGATCGATCTCGGCAAGCTCGCCGATGCCGAGAAGGAGATCCGCCTCGTCGACATCGCGACGCTCGGCAAGCCCAAGCAGTACGAGTATCACTTCACGCTCGGCAACATCCTCGGTGGCGAGGGCAAGCTCAAGCCGATGTTCTCCGAGCTCGTCGAGGCGATCAGCCTGTCCGAGGACCTCGGGGACATGACCGACCGACCGGCGCAGGCCTGGACCCAGGCCATCGCGTTCACGATGAAGGCGAAGGACTGGCCCTATCTCAAGGAGATCGGCGACAAGGCGCTCCAGGCCGCGAAGCTGCGCGGGATGAAGGAGCTCGAGACCAAGGCCACGGTGGCGATCTCCGAGGCGAACAAGCACCTCAAGAAGTAGTCAGCGCGTCGACGTCGGCCTCGGCATCCACGTCGATCGCGCCGTCGTCCCAGGCGATCGATGCGGCGTCGCCCAGCAGCGCACGCGCGCCGCGATCGCCATGCAGCGCGGCGAGCGCGGCGAACGTGCTCCTCGGGAACACGGCCGGCACTCCGACGGTGCCGCTGTAACCCGAGCCGACGATCGTGCCACCACGTACCTGCTCGGCAAGCAGCGCGGCGAGGTGCTCGGTGGTCAGCCGCGGCTGATCGCAGACCATGAGCAACAGGGCGTCTGCATCCTGGGCCTCGGCCCAGGCGGCGGCGGCGCGGATCGAGGACGCCACGCCCTCGGGCCACGCGGGATTGTCGAGGATCGTGACGGGGAGCTCCGCGAGCGCCCGTCTCACCTCGGCCGCGTGCGCACCGACGATGGCCGCGATCGCCGAGCACGGCGACGCGAGCGCGAGGCGTGCCGTGCGGCGGAGCAGCGGTTCGCCGGCGACCGGCACCAGCTGCTTCGGGCGGCCGAGGCGCGACGAGCTGCCGGCCGCGAGGATCGCGCCGACCACGGTCATCGCGAGTGGATCGTGGGGCGAGTGCGTAGGCGCGCGGCGGAGGTACCGCGGATCACGGACAGCGCCTCGGCGATCACGGAGATCGCGATCTCCGCGGGGGTCTCGGCGCCGAGGTCGAGGCCGATCGGGGCGTGAACGCGTGGATCGTCGAGCGCGCCCGGCGCGGCGATCTCGACGGCGCGGTGGCGCGGTCCGAGCACGCCGATGTACGCGGCGCGCGACGCGACCAGCATGGCCAGCGCGGCCTGGTCGCGGCGCTGGTGGTGGCTCATCACGATCGCCACGGTGCGGTCGCTCGCATCGATCAGCGCGCGTACGGCGTCGAGATCCTGCTCGATGAGCGTGGCCTGCGGGAACCGGGACGCCGTCTCGAACCTCGGCGCGCCGCTCCAGACGTGCACGGTCCAGCCGAGGCGCGCGGCGCTCTCGACGAGCGGTACCGCGTCGAGACCCGCGCCGAACACGTAGAGCTGGATCGGCGGGACGATCGGCTCGATCAACGTGTCGCCGTCGTGCCAGGGCTTGCCGCTGCCGGTGTGCTCGACCACCCGGTGCGTACCAACCGCGGGGCCTGCCAGGACAGTGGCGATCGCGGCGCTGCGCCCGCTCGCGAGCACCTCCGATGCGAGCGCGAGTGGATCGGCGGGACCGCCCCGTTCGAGGAGAATGTCGACCACGCCGCCACAGCCGAGAACAGCCTCGGGATCGTCGGGGTCTGTCGAGTCGAAGGTGACGATCACGGGCCCGTCCTGGGTCTTCCACAGGCCGGTGCGCACGAGGTTCCCCTCGAGACAGCCGCCGCTGACGGAGCCCGCGATCCGCCCGCGCTCGGCGAGGATCATCCGCGCGCCCGGCCGTCGGTACGACGATCCGCGCACGCGCACCACGGTGGCGATCACGAACGGCTCGCCGGCGGCGCGCAGCTCGGCAGCGGCGGCGATCAGCTCGGCGCTATCGAGCATCTAGGGACAGGCTCCATCCCCGGCGACCCAGGTCTTCACCGCCTCGACGAACCTGTCGTGCGACATCGGCGGCAGCGTGCGCTTTCCGCCCGGCGCCCAGCCCCACAGCACGAGCGGCTCGTGCTCGACGTGCTCGATCATCTGCGCGAGCGTGCGATGCCCGTTGCGCTCTGGATCCTTGAGTTGCTCGCATAACGCCGTCACCGTCTTACCCTGGAACACGAGCGGCATGTCGGCCGAAGGAAGGTTCCAGCCCTTTCCGCCCGGCGGTCCACCGTCGACGCCGACGGCCTCGGAGTTCTTCTCCTGGTGGCAGGTCGAGCACGGCACGCCGGCGGCGACGGTTGCGCGCGAGATGTTCTGCTTGTGCGGCGTGCTGGCATCCGTCTGCAGCGGTGCGTTGCCCGAGGGATGGCAGTTCATGCAGCGCGGCGACTGCAGTACGCGCGCGACATCGACGAACGCCTTCTTCGCGGCGTCGGACTTGTCGCCTCCCTGCGCGATCGCGAGCGCGGAGATCACGATGGTGCCGAGCACGGCGGCACCGAAGAGGATCCTCGTCATTTCGCACCTCCGTCGGTGGCGGCGGTGGGTCGCTTGTTGCCCTTGCTCTCGTCGAGCCCGCGCTGCAGCGGCAGGCGCCGGAGCCGCGTGCCGGTCAGCGCGAAGATCGCGTTTGCCACGGCGGCCGCGATCGGCGGCAGGCCGGGCTCGCCGACGCCGGTGGGATCCTTGTCGCTCTCGAGCACCTGCACGATGATCTCGGGTGCCTCGAACATGCGCAGCACGGGGAACGTGTCGTAGTTGCGCTGCTGGACCACGCCGTCGACGATCGTGATCTCCTGATCGAGCGCGGCCGAGAGCCCGAAGATGATGCCGCCCTCCATCTGAGCGCGCACGACATCGGGGTTGACCGCGATGCCGCAGTCGACGACGCAGTAGACGCGCCGCACCTTGATTCGCCCGTCGACGATCTCGACATCGGCGACCTCGCCGACCTCGGTCTCGAAGGAGAAGTGCCGCGCGACGCCGCGCCCGATGCCCAACGCCGGTGCCGTGCCCCACTTCGCCAGGATCGCGAGCGCATCGAGCACGCGCGCCTGCCGCGACCCATCCTTGACGTGCTTGCGCCGGAACGCGAGCGGATCGGCCTTCGCGGCGTGCGCCATCTCGTCGATGAAGCTCTCCGCGGCGAAGCCAGTGACCGAGTTGCCGACGGACCGCCAGCTCGCGACCGGCAGCTTCGTCTGCACCGGCGACGCGGAGATCAGCACGTTGCCGATCTGGTACGGCGTGTCCTTGAGCCCTTCGGTCGCGAACAGGTCACCGACGGAGCTCGTGGAGAACATCGCGAGCAGCGAGTCCACGACCATGTTCTTCATCGCGTTCGGGATGCCGGGCAGCGCCGCGCCCAGCAGCTCCTGCGAGGACAGCGCGATCAACTGCGAGATCGCGTGCGCGCGCAGCGCCGTGGCGTGGCCATCCGCGGCGAGGCCGCCGTCCATCTTGATCGCGTAGATCGGCCGGTAGAAGCCCTGCGTCATGTCGCTCTCCCGCGACCACACGAGCTTGACGGGACGCTTCACGCGCTTCGAGCACACCGCCGCCTGGGCGACCACGTCGGCGAGCGCGCGCCGGCCGAACCCTCCGCCCGCGAGCGTGACGTGCACGAGCACGTCGTCCATGTCGATCCCGAGTGCCTCGGCGACGAACGCCTGCGTGATCGTCGGGCTCTGGGTCGGCGCCCACACCTCGGCCTTGCCGCCCTTGACCGAGACCGTCGCGTTCTGCGGCTCCATCGGAGCGTGGCAGAGGTAGGGCGCCTCGTAGATCGCGGACAGCTTCGTCTGTGCCTTGCCGAGCGCCTTGCCCGCACTGCCGCGCTCGAACGTCACCGCGCCATCCTCGGCGTCGTAGTCGCGCATCGCCGCGGCGAGCTTGTCGGTATCGAGACCCTTGGTAGCGCCCGCCTTCCACGTCACGACCACGTCGCGGGCGGCGGCGATCGCCTGCCAGTACTTCTCGGCGACCACGGCCACGCCGTACTTCGTCGCGAAGATGTCGATCACACCGGGGTGCTTGCGCGCAGCTGCGTCGTCGACCGTATCGGGCTTCGCCCCGTAGACCGGCCCGTGGAGCATCGTTGCGCTGGCCATGCCGGGCACGCTGACGTCGATGCCGTAGGTCGCGGTGCCGTTGATCTTCGCGCGCGCGTCGACGCGGTTGTTCGTCTTGCCGATCAGCGTGAAGTCCTTCACCGCCTTCAGCTTCGGCTTGCTCGGCACCGGCTGACGCGCCGCGAGCTTCGTGAGGTCACCGTAGCCGGCCTCGCGCTTCGGTGCGTGCATGACCTTGCCGTCGCCGAAGGTGCACTCGCTCACCGGCACCTTCCACTCGCTTGCCGCAGCGGCGACCAGCATGTCGCGCGCGGACGCCGCGGCGTGCCGTACGGTCTTGAAGCCTTCCTTCATGCTCGTCGAGCCGCCCGTGATCTGTAGATTCGAGCTGACCCGCATCGCCGCCTGCGAATCGGCGTACTTGACGTCGATGCGATCGATCGGCACGCCGATCTCCTCGGCGCACAGCGTGGCGTAGCCGGTGGCGACGCCCTGCCCGATCTCCGCCTTGTTGACGGTCAGCGCGATGCGCCCGTCGGGCATCACGGTGATGTACATGTTCGCGGTCAGCTCGCCGGTCGTATCCGCGTGGTGGATGCGCGTCGCGTTCTTGTTGCCGCAGCCGAACGTGACCGCGAGCGTCAGCATGCCGCCGGTGGCGAGCGCGCCGCCCAGGAAGCCGCGCCGTGACATGTCCATCACTTCGCACCTGCCTTCGCGAGCGCTTCGGCCGCGCGATGCACGGCGCGCCGGATCCGCGGGTACGTACCGCAGCGGCACAGGTTCGCGGACATCGCGTCGTCGATCTCCGTATCCGTCGGCTGCGGATTCGCACGGAGCAGCGCCACCGCGGTCATGATCTGGCCCGCCTGGCAGTACCCGCACTGCGGGACGTTCTCCTCGAGCCAGGCCTGCTGCACGGGATGCAATACCGGGTCGGTGGAGAGGCCTTCGATCGTGAGGATCGCCTTGTCGGCGCAATCACCCGCGGCGGTCACGCACGAGCGCTTCGGCGCGCCGTCGACGTGCACGGTGCACGCACCGCACAGGGCCTTGCCGCAGCCGAACTTCGTCCCGGTGAGGTTCGCTTCCTCGCGCAGCACCCACAGCAGGGGCGTCTGCGCGGGCACTGCGACGTCGATCGTCTTGCCGTTGACCTGCAGCTTCATCGTTAATCTCCGAGGGTCAGGAACGGGAGCTTGAGCGTGGCGCCAACCTGAAGGACGTGGTCGTCGGTCATCGCATCGAAGTAGCAGTAGCGGACATAGATCCCGAGCACGCCGAGGCCGAGCGTGAACCGCACCGCGACACCCTTCTGGGTCTCGCCGTTCGCGAAGCGCAGCGCGCCTCCGCCGTCCAGCCCGAAGTACCTGTGTCCGATCTCGAGGCCGCCCGTGACGTACGTGCCGTCGACGCCCCAGTCGTAGTAGGCGTCCGCATAAGCGCCGACGAAGTTGCCGCGGCGCACGCGCGCGAGGCTCAACTCGCCGCCGACGTAGCCGCCGCGATCCGCGAGCGCGACGGTGCCACCACTCGTCACCCCGCCGAGCAGGAACCACACCGGCTGCGAGCCGATCGTGAAAGGCGGATCCTCTGCGGCTGCGATCCGAGGTGCGACGGCGAGGGTGATCGCGACTGCCAACGCGGGGATGGCCTTGGGCACGAAGGTGACGTTACAGTTGATGCGTTATTTGTCAACACGTCGCACCGTGACAACTTGACGATTTTCGTCACACCATCCATAGTTTGCCGCATGGAAGTACGCGACGTAGATCGCGATGGGGCTCGCCGCCGGGCGATCCTCGATGCGGCGCGCTCGTGCTTCCTGCAGTTCGGCTTCTCGAAGACCTCGCTCGATGACATTGCGAAGCGCGCGAACCTGTCGCGACCTCTGCTGTACCGGAAGTACAAGAACAAGGAAGACATCTTCGGTGCCGTCTACGACGACGTGTTCGACTCCCGCTACCCGATCGCGAAGGCGGCCCTCGACGGCCGTGGGAGCAAGCCCGACAAGCTACTCCGGATCTACGACCTGATCGTCGTGGAGACCTGGGCCATGGTGATGGACACGCCGATGGCGAAGGAGTTTTACGAGGCGTGCATGCGCGTGATCCCGGAGATCCACGCAAAGCACGAGAAGCGGCTCTACGAGCTGACGCGTGCGCTGTTCGACACCAAGGAGACCACCCAGGTGTTCATGCTCTCCGTCGACGGGTTGATGGGTGACCTGCCGAGTGCCGCCACCCTGCACCGGCGGATCGCACTGCTGATCGAACGCTTCGCGAGCTGATCCCACCCTTCCAGATCGCGTGGTACACGAGTCCCATGCATGACGCGATCGCCCGCGTTCCGGACCCGATCAACGAACCCGTGCTCGGCTACGTGCCGGGCAGCCCCGAGCGCGAGAAGCTGAAGGCGGCGCTCGCGGCGATCGAGAGCACCGTCGTCGAGATCCCGTGTGTTGTCGGCGGGGAGCGCGTGCACACCGGCAAGCTCCGCGACGTGGTGATGCCGCATCGCCACAAGCACGTGGTGGCCCGGTTCCACGCCGCGACCGATGACGTCGCCGAGCGCGCGATCAAGGCCTCGCTCGCGGCGCGCCGCGACTGGTCGAACATGCGCTGGGAGGCCCGCGCCGCAGTGTTCCTCCGCGCCGCCGAGCTGCTCGCCGGCCCGTGGCGCGCGCGAATGAACGCCGCGACCATGCACGGCCAGAGCAAGACTGCGCACCAGGCCGAGATCGATTCGGCGTGCGAGCTGATCGACTTCTGGCGGTTCAACGTGCACTTCGCGCAGGAGTGCTACCGCCAGCAGCCGAACAGCTCCCCGGGCGTGTGGAACTCCACGGAGCTGCGCGCGCTCGAGGGCTTCGTGTTCGCGCTGACCCCGTTCAACTTCACGGCGATCGCCGGCAACCTGCCCACCGCGCCCGCCCTGATGGGCAACACCGTGGTGTGGAAGCCCGCCGAGACCCAGGTCCTCGCGGCCTGGCAGATCTATCTCCTCCTCGAGGAAGCCGGCCTACCGCCAGGCGTCATCAACTTCATCCCCGGCCTGCCCCACGGCTCGACGAACCTCCTCCTCGATCACCCGGCGTTCGCCGCGATGCACTTCACCGGCTCGACCGACGTGTTCCGCGCCATGTGGCGGCGCGTCGGCGAGAACCTCGACAAGTACAAGAGCTACCCGCGCCTCGTCGGCGAGACCGGTGGCAAGGACTTCGTGATCGCGCACCCGTCGGCGGATCCGAAGGCGCTGATCACGGGCCTCGTCCGAGGCGCGTACGAGTACCAGGGCCAGAAGTGCTCGGCCGCGTCGCGCGCGTACATCCCACAGTCATTGTGGAAGCAGATCCAGCCCGAGCTGTGCGAGACCATCGACGCCCTCAAGGTCGGAGACGTCTCGGACTTCACGAACTTCATGGGCGCCGTGATCAAGCAGGGCGCGTTCGACAAGCACACCGCCGCGATCGCCGAGGCGAAGGCCACCGCCGGCATGAAGGTCGTCGCCGGCGGCACCACCGACGGGCGCGAGGGCTGGTTCGTGCGCCCCACGCTGATCACCACCGAGCACCCGAGCGTCCGCCACAGGGTCGACGAGTTCTTCGGCCCGATCTTGACCGCGCACATCTATCCGGATCGCGCGTGGGCCGAGACCCTCGAGCTCGTCGATCGCACGTCGCCGTATGCGCTGACGGGCGCGGTGTTCGCCCGCGATCGCACGGCGCTCGTCGAGGCCACCACCGCGCTGCGCGATGCGGCCGGCAACTTCTACCTGAACGACAAGCCAACCGGCGCCGTCGTCGGCCAGCAACCGTTCGGCGGGGCGCGCGCATCGGGCACGAACGACAAGGCGGGCTCTCACCTGAACCTCCTGCGGTTCGTGTCGGCACGGACGATCAAGGAGACCCTCGCGTCTCCGACCGACTGGCGCTACGCGTTCCTCGACAAGCCGTAGGGTCGGCACGGGGGGTGAACAGGACCGCACCGATGATCGTGTCGGACGACGTATTCCAAGCACTTGCCTGTGGTTGGCCCAGCTGTTGGGTCAATCGAACGGTCGCATCGCGTCGCACCCCTGGTGCGACACGGAGGCCATCCCCATGATGCGCGGCGAGAATATGAATCGAAAGCTGATCGGTGTGGTTGTCGCGGCTGCTGTCGCGGCTGTCGCGATCTGGTTCCTGTTCATCCGGCACAAGGGCGACGACACGGCGAAGACCGCCGAGTCGGTGCGCCCTGCCGAGATCAAGCCGAACGCCACGACGACACCGACCAAGGATGACCACGCGTCGCCGGCACCGCGCGGCGTGGCGCCGAAGTGGGCACTCGACGTGGATCGCGAAGGCCCGCTACAGCTCGAAGGTCAGGTCGTGGGTCCGGATGGCAAGCCGGTCGGCGGCGCGAAGGTGTGGCTCGGCTCGGTGCCACCGCGCTCGACGAGCTCCGAGGAGGACGGCTCGTTCTCGTTCGAGAAGCTCTCGGGGCGCACGTACCAGCTCGGTGCGACGAGCGGGAAGCTGATCGGCTCGGCGACCTACAAGCTCGTCGACAAGGGCGATCCGGTCGTCATCCGCCTCACCGAGGGCGCATCGGTCGTGGTCACCGTGCTCGAGGACGGCGGCAAGCCGCTCGCAGGTGCCAACGTGAAGACCGACGAGGACCACGTGGCGAAGAGTGACGCGCAGGGCAAGGCAACACTCGAGCCAGTGAATCCGGGCTGGGTCGCCGTGCACGCGCAGGCGGAAGGCTATGCGCCGGCGAGCGCGTTCACGACGATCGGCTCGTCGGGCGCGAGCGGGCAGATCACGATGACGCTGCACAAGGGCTACGCCGTCACCGGCAAGGTCGTCGACGAGGCGGGCAAGGCGATCGTGAAGGCGAAGGTCGATTCGAAGGACGGGACGTGGGACTTCGGCGGCGGCGCCGATGAGGACGTCACCACCGACGACAAGGGACAGTTCACGTTCGCCGCGCTCGCCCCGGGAAGCCACACGCTGAGCGCGGTGGATGGCGAGCACGCGCCCGCTCGCTCGACGCCGATCACGGTGAAGGATCGCGCGATCACCGGCGTCGTGATCACGATGAAGAGCGGCGGTCGCGTCGCCGGCAAGGTGTTCGACAAGGATCACCGCACGGTCCCGTTCGCGACGGTCCGGATCTCCGGAAAGGACGGAAACGCGTGGATGGTCGCCGCGCGGCAAGCCACCACCAACAAGGACGGAGCGTTCGAGCTGCGCGGCCTGGCGCGCGTGAAGCTACAGGCGCGCGCCGAATCGGATGCGGCGGCGAGCAAGATCGTCGAGATCGATCTCGATACAATGGCGGAGATGACGAACCTCGAGGTCGTGCTCGATGTCAGCGGCACGATCGCCGGCACCGTCGTCGATGACAAGGGGCAGCCGGTCACCGAGGTGGCGGTCAACGCGTTCCCCGACATCATGGGTGGCGCGAACACCGAGGGCCTCGCGCTCGCCGGCATGTCGAACACCACCACCGATGGCGCCGGCGCCTTCGTGATCCACGGCCTCCCCGACGGCAAGTACCGGCTGTGGGCCGCGCGCGCGAGCGCCGGTTTCCAGGAGTGGGGCCAGCAGGGCACGGCCGCGAAGACCGGCGACACGGGCGTGAAGATCACGCTCCCGGCTCCCGGCGGTCTCAAGGGATCGATCTCGATCCAGGGCTCCGGCGAAGCGCCGGCCGCGGCGATGGTGCAAGTGAGCACACAGCCCGCGACGCCCGCGAACGCCGGCGTGTTCGACATCAAGGACGTCACACCTGGCACCTACGACGTCACGTTCCGCAGCCCGGAGTTTGCGGAGTTCGTGAAGCGCGACGTGAAGATCGAGCCCGGTAAGACCACCGATCTCGGCAAGGTCGTCGTGCCGAAGGGCCGCAAGCTCGTCGGCAAGGTGGTCGACGCCAACGGAACTCCCGTCGCAGGCGCGAAGATCCGCGTCGGCGAGATGCTGTTCTCCGCCGAGGGCAACGAAGACCAGATGGAGCAGTTCGAGCAGATGGGTGGCGTGCGCACGGCGGTCACCGACCAGTCGGGCGAGTTCACGATCATCGGCATCCCGAACAAGGCCACGAACGCGCTGGCGAACCACCCCACCACCGGTCGCTCGCTCGCGATGCCGGTTCCAGCAGGCACCGACGATCCGCCGCCGATGACGCTCTCGCTACGCGGCTTCGGATCGATCAGCGGCAAGGTGACCTCGAAGGGCAAACCAGTGCCACACGTCACCGTCAGCGACTCGTCGAAGGGCGGCGGCGCGGCGGCGAGCTTCGCGCAGACCGACGACAACGGAAACTTCACGATCGCGCAGGTCCCCGAGGGCCCACACGTGCTGCAGGCGATGCAGACCGAGATGATGTCGATGAAGGCCGCGACCGCGAACGTGCAGGTGACGGCCGGCAGGGAGTCCAAGGTCACGATCGATATCCCGGTCGGCACGCTGTCGCTCGTCGTCACGGTCAAGCCGCTGGCGAACAACAAGGTCGATGCGGCGCAGGTATTTCTGTTCTCGGGCGTGGTCGCGTTCGCGAACGGCAAGCAGCTCACCGACGGCTTCCTGCAGGGCGGTGCGCAGGGCATGAAGTTCTGGCTCGGTGGAGCGATGCCAGCGCCGAAGTTCGAGGAGCTCGTCGCGGGGACCTACTCCGCGTGCACGATCCCGATCACGGGCTCGATGAGCGATCCGACGTTCATGCAGCGGATCCAGGAGAACATGCAGACCCTGCGGGTCTACTGCAAGGCGTTGAAGGTCAACCCGAGCCCGAGCGAGCAGACGTTCGTCTCCGAAGTTCCTGCAATGACGCCGTTTCCGGCGGCGCCCAACTAGCTCGTCGATCCCGTATCATCAGGTGATGACGCGCGACCGCAAGAGCCCCTACGCACCATCGGCGCCCGACGGTGCGGACGGCAGCTACGCGCGACCGCCCGGCAAGTTCACGCTGACGGATGCGCTCGGCTCCGCAGGCAGGAGCAATGTCGCGCCGAAGCCGAAGAAGGCTGCGGCCGGTGCCGACGACAAGCCGGAGACCACCGAGGTCCCGGATGACGCAGCGCTGGCCACCGAGGCGAAGGAAGCGGCACCCGCTCTACAGGCGGCGGTGCAGAAGCCCGTCGCGCAGAAGCTGCCACGGCTCGATCTCGGTCGCCGCGGTGGCAAGCCCTAGAGTACCAGTCGCCGTCGGTATAGAAATCTGAGACGCTAGAGCCGTGAGGTGCCTGGTCTTGGTCGCGCTCCTCCTCGGTGGCTGCGGTGGCGGTGGCAGTGGCGGGCCGTGCAGCGCCACGGATCTCTGCGACGACGGAGCTGTCTGCGACTTCACCGCCGCAGATGGGCCCACGTGCGTCGACGCAGATGGTGACGAGGACGGCGATGGCCTGCCGAACAGCAAGGACTTCTGTCAGCACCAGATGGGCGGCGCGTACGACGAGGATCTCGACGGCTACGGCGACGACTGCGATCGTTGCCCGATCGCACCGCCGCCCGCCACGCCCGATACCGACGGCGACGAGGTCGATAGTCCGTGCGATCCCGATCCGCGGGAGCCCGGCGATCGGATCGTGGTGTTCGATGGATTCAACGGTGGAGCGCTGCCGGCGAGCTGGAAGGCCACGCCCGGATGGATCGTCCAGGGCGGCGAGGCCAGGATCACGCCCGCCACACCGACGGAGGTCGCCACCTTGACGGCGCCGCTCTCGCTGGTCTCGACGAAGATGGCGATCCTCGCGAAGTATCGCGTCGATAGCGTCATGGGCGGCGCGACGGAGTCTTCCGCGTCGGTGATCGGCGTCGATCGCCGACCTGCAGGTGTCACCACGATCACGTGCGGCGGCTCGCGCGTGGGCACGGATCGCCTGTTCCTCGATACCGGCGTGGCCGGCGCACAGGACACCATGGAGGCGCTGTTCGATCCCGCCGGCGAGTATCGCGTGGCGCTCAAGCTCGACGGCGCCACGGCCCAATGTGCGCTGATCTCCACGCGCGACACCGGCGCCGCGCAGGCGATGACCAGCGGCGAGGCGATGAGCGAGGCCGGCCTGGCCGCGCGCGGCGCGACGATCCGGTTCAGCTACCTGCTCGCGGTGCAGCGCGGCCCGATGCCTCCGCAGTAGATAGCTACGGAGAGCGGTAGCGGAGCAGCTCGAGGATCGGGTGCACGACGTGCTGCTCGCACAGCGGGCCGAGCGAGTAGACCTCTTCGTAGTGGTCGCCCTCGGCCTCGACGATGTACGGGTCGTTAGGGTCGAGCGCGTAGTTGTACGCCGGAACGATGTAACCCACGTAGTCCTCGGCGAGGCCGGCGAGGACCGGATAGCGAACGCCGGGATGCGCGAGCACCAGGTCGCGCATGTACGGCGGCTTGGGCGCCTCGTCGAACTTCGGAAGGTTCGGCTTCGTGCTGTCGAACAGCGGCCAGCCCCAGGTCCAGTTGACGCCGTCATAGCCGCCGACCCACAGCTCGGGGTGGAGCTCCCCGGGCGCGGTGACGAGGCCGAGCGGACCGATCTGCACGAACGTCGCGCGGATCGGGAGCCACGGGTAATTGCCCTCGTCGATCGCCTGGTCGGGGTCGTAACCGACGAGCGGGTGCGGTCCCAGCAGCGAGATCAGGAATGCGACGTGGAAGAACGTGTTCTCGATCCGCGCGTTGTACGCGGCGCTCTTGAACGACAGCGGCAGGTCGCTGACCGACTCGCCGGTGGTCTGCAGCGCGGTCAGCGCCTTCGCCGCGGCGTTGGTGCCGAGCGCCTGATCCATCGCCGAGCTCTCCATCGTCACCGGCACACCACCGGGACCGGGCGGGTGCGTACCGCGGATCGAGCCGATCTGCCCACCGAGCGCGCCCTGCACGAAGATCGTCACGCCGCCGATCCCCGCGAGGTTCTGCAGCGCGTACTTGCTCTCGGTTGTGAGCACACCGTCCTCGATGTGCTGGCGCAGCCAGTGCGGGTAGTGCGCGGTGATCTTCGCCTCGACCGAGTCATCGAAGTGGGAGACCTCCGGGTGATCCGCCCAGTTGACGATCGTGCCGATGGTCTCGTTCGGCGCAGAGGCCTTGACGAACCGCGCGATGGTCAGCGTGGGATCGAAGATCACCGGATCGCGGATGTCCTTGTTGAAGTCGTCGGTCTTCGACTGCGCATTCGCCGGGTCGTTGATCAGCTTCGTCGAAGCGATCACGAGTTGCGCGGGCTGTGCGGTGGTGACTGCATCCTTGATCGCCGCGACCGACGCCGTGTACAGGCTCTGCAGCACGAACGGCTGGCGTCCCGTCGCTGTGGCGGTCGGGCCCCACAGGCCTACGACATCCGGACCATCGTGCGCGTGCGTGGCGCCGATCAGGATGTGGTCGATGTTGAGCCCCGCGAGCGCCGGGTCCTTCCGGATGATGTCCATGTCGCCGGCGAGCAGGCCGATGGCGTCGATGTAGAGGATGACGAACGTCATATCGCCCTCGATGAACGCCATCGCGCGCGCCTCGACATCCGTGTTCACGCCCTGCGCCGCACGACCGCCGCCGAACAGCCACACGCCGTCGAACTTGTGGTTGCCGTTCTTGTCGGTGTACGGCTCCGAGCTCTGGTACTGCCGGTCCATGTTCTCGTCGGTGTAAGTCTCGAAGTTCTGCGGCGTGTAGATCCGCTTGCCGACGCCGACCTTCAGCACGCCGTCGCCGGCGCTACCGCAGTCGGGCCCGCCGGGGCACACGATGTCGGGCTGATCGAAGCCCTCGAGCCTCGCGTCCACCCCCGCATCGGGCTTGTTGTCTCCCCCGCCGCACGCGACGAGAAGGAAGCCGATAGTGAACAAGGCTCCACGCACCATGGCCCGGGTCGTACCGCGGGGCCCCACCGATGTAAACGGCGAAAATTAGAACCGCCGTTCTACTTTGCCGCGACGCCGATAGGACAGGACACGCCGGTGCCGCCGAGACCACAGTAGCCGCCGGGGTTCTTGCCCAGGTACTGCTGGTGGTAGTCCTCGGCGTAATAGAAGGTGGGCGCCGTCACGATCTCCGTGGTGATCGGCCCGTGCCCGGCGGCGACGAGGCGCGGCTCGAACAGCGCCTTGCTCGCGAGAGCGGCTTCCTTCTGACCGTCGTCGAATGCGTAGATGCCCGAGCGGTACTGCGTGCCGGCATCGTTGCCCTGGCGCATGCCCTGCGTCGGATCGTGGCTCTCCCAGAACACGGCGAGCAACTTCTCGTAGCTGACCTCGGCCGGGTTGTAGACGACGAGCACCACCTCGTTGTGCCCGGTGCCGCCCGAGCAGACTTCCTCGTACGTCGGATTCGGCGTGACGCCCGCGGTGTAGCCGACCGCCGTCGAGTACACGCCCGGCACCTGCCAGAACTTCCGCTCCGCGCCCCAGAAGCAGCCCATGCCGAACATCGCCTGCTTCATCCCGGCCGGAAACGGCGCGGTGATGGTGTGGCCGTTGACGAAGTGCTCCGCCCCAACGCGCATCGGCGTCTGCCGGCCCGGCAGCGCCTCATCGGGGCGAGGCATCCGTGACTTCTTGCTGGTGAAGAACATACGCGGAGTATACGGCGCGCAGCGTCCGGGGTTACCCCGGCTCCGAGCCCCCCCCCGATCTGATAGGTTCGGCACCCATGGTCGCGCTGGTCGGCATCTGCGGGAGCCTGCGTAAGGCCTCGCTCAATCGGGCGCTGCTTCGCGCCGTGGCGGAGACGCTCCCCGCGGGCACAACAATGGAGCTCCTCCCGGCGAACGGGATCGACCTGCCGATCTTCAACAGCGACCACCTCAACGAGCCCGAGTCCGTGATCTCGCTGAAGGCCGCGATCTCCGCTGCGGACGGCGTCGTGTTCGCGGTGCCCGAGTACAACTACTCGATCCCCGGCGGCCTCAAGAACGCTCTCGACTGGGTGTCGCGCCCGCCGCCGAAATCCCCTCTGCGCGGCAAGCCCTGCGCCCTCATCGGCGCCGCAAGCGGCATGAGCGGCACCATCCGCGCGCAGACCCACATGCGCAACATCCTCGTCTACAGCGACGCGCCGTGCATGCTCCAGCCGGAGATCACCATCCCGCGCGCGCAGGACAGGTTCGACGCCGAGGGCCGGCTGACCGACGAGTCAACGCGCCAGCTGCTCGAGCGGTTCGGGTTGCAGCTCGCCGCGTTCGTCGCGAAGCACAAGCTGTCGTAGCAACCGCTCACGCACGCGGCAGCGTGAAGGAGAACCTGGCGCCGCAGCCGGGGCTGCTGTCCACCGAGATCGTTCCGCCCTGCGCAGTGACGATGCCGCGCGCGATCGCGAGCCCGAGCCCGATACCGTGTCGACGCGCGGTGCCCGGCTCCGCCTGCCAGTAGCGCTCGAAGATATGCGCCAGATGCTCGACTGCGATCCCCGGCCCTTCATCCTCGACGGTGAACCGCACCAGCTGCGGCTCGATCTCGGCACGCAGCGTGATGCGGCCATCCTTCGGCGTGAACTTGATGGCGTTGCCGACCAGGTTCGCGATGACCTGGAACGTGCGCGTGCGGTCACACGTAACATCGACGTCGCGGTCCGGACCGGTGGCCACGAACACCAGATCCCGCGCTTTCGCCTGGGGGGCGAGCGCGTCAGTTGCATCGGAGATCAGTGCGCTGACGCTGACCGGGGCGACCGCGACCCGCAGATGACCGCTCTCGAGCGACGCCCAGTCGAGGAGATCCGCGATCAGCCGCTCCATCCGGGCGCCCGCACGCTCGATGCTCTTGACGACCGTGGAATCGGTCGTGGGGCCAAGCAGATCCGCCGCGAGCATGATCGTTCCGAGGGGCCCGCGAAGATCGTGCGCGACGACGGCGAGGATGTCCTCGCGCACCGCGATCGCCCTCGTCGCGACTTCGTACTGGCGCGCCGCCTGGACCGCCCACCCCGCTCGGATCGCCAGCGCATCCACGAGCGCGAGATCCTCGGCCGTGTGCTCGCGATTGGACTCGGCGAAGCCGAGAGAGATGACACCGGTCACGCGGTCGGATTCGCGCAGCGGTACCCGGATGATCGATCGGAATCGCGTCAGCGGCGCATCGATCTGATCCGCGGAGGCGACGCCGACCAGCAGCTCGTGCTCGCCGGTCTCGAGCACCCGCGATGGTCCAGCGAGTGCGTGCGCATCGTGGCGCCGCGGTGGCACGACAGCCGTCTCGGCGATCAGCGCGGGATTCCAGTGGTGCGTGAGCGCCCGGCGCACCTCGCCTCCTTCCAGAACATCGATCCAGCACCAATCGCCCATGTCGGGAACCACCAGCTGTGCCACGCGCAACAGGCGGCGCGAGACATCGAGAGGTTCACCGAACATCGTGCTCGTGGCTGCGTAGAGATATCCGAGGCGTCGCTGCTCGTTCTCCGCGGCGATTCGTGCCCGCTGCTCCTTGGTCATATCGTCGGTCACGCGGGGCGTCGCTCCGCGACCGTGCGGACGATGCGTGCCGCAATCTCGTCGAGCGCCGTCCCGGAGGTGGCGAGCCCGGCGCGCATTGCGGCGCCCGGCATTCCCCACACATCGCTGGTGGCTTCGTCTTGAACGATCACGCTTCCCCCCTGCTCCTTCAGCTCCCGGAGTCCCGCCACGCCATCGGATCCCATCCCGGTCAGAATGACACCGATCGCGGACGGCCCGACGGAGCGCCCGAGAGAACCAAACAAGTAGGTGGCCGAGGGCCGGAAGCCTTCCACGGGCGGGCTATCAGCGAGCACGATCGTGCCGCTGGCGACGCCGAGGTGCTTGTCGTCGGGCGCGACGTAGCAAACGCCCGGCATCAGCGGATCGCCGTGGCGCGCCAGCACGACAGACCGCCCCGTCGCCGACGACAGCCAGGTCGCCAGGCCTTCCGCAAATCCAGACGCGATGTGCTGGACCACGAGGATCGGAAGATCGAACTCGGCGGGAAGATCGGCGAGGACCTTGCGAAGCGCATTGGGTCCACCCGTCGAGGCCGCAATACCCACCACCACTCCCGAGGCGGACGTTCTCATTGCGGCGAAGGCGGGCGACGGCGGTGCCTGGTACGGCGGGGTCGACGCCCAGCGGCGCACGAGCTTGACCTGCGCCATCGCCTTGATCGTCGCGATCAGATCGTGGCTATCGCGTTCGTACCGCGCGGTCCCGGGCCCCGCGGGCTTCGCCATCACCATGAGGGCGCCGGCATTGAGCGCGTGCATGGAGCGGCGAACATCGGAGGCATCGAGGCTCGAGACGATCACGATCGGCGTCGCACGCTCCACCATGATCTGGCGGGTCGCCTCGATGCCATCCAGCCTCGGCATCTGGATGTCCATCGACACCACATCGGGCTGGAGCGCCTTGCACATGGCGACCGCCTCGATTCCGTCGCCCGCCTCACCGACGATCTCGATATCCGGATCGCGTCGGTAGATCGACACGAGCAACATCCTTGCCGTGACCGAGTCCTCCGCTACGAGCACGCGCAGCATCAGGTGTGCGCCTCGCTTCGTCGGGCGATCAGGTTGGCAAGGCTCCTCGGGATCTCCGCGAGCGGCGTGGTCTTCGAGATCGCTCCCGCCTCGAGTGCCGCGCGCGGGGTCTCGAAGGTCGTGCAGCTCGCCTGATCCTGGCCATAGACGGTTCCGCCCGCATCCCGCAGCGCCATCAGGCCGGCGACGCCATCGACGCTACTCCCCGTGAGCAGAACACCGGCGGCGCGAGCTCCGTATTCCTTGGCAAGAGACGCGAGGAGGACCGAGCCCGACGGGCGTGCGCCATCGGCGGCCGGAGCATCGGAGAGCACCACCTTGCCGGCGGCCACCGTGAGGTGGCGATCATCGGGCGCCACGTAGACGACATCCGCCAGCACCGGCTCCCCATCGACGGCCACCCGCACGGCTCGGTTCGTACAGCCGGCCAGCCATCCCGCGAAGGCAGTCGCGAACCCGGCGGCGATGTGCTGGACCACCAGGATCGGTACAGCGAACTTCGCGGGCAGCCCGTCGAAGAACGCGCGCAGCGCGATCGGACCTCCCGTCGACGAGACGATGCCGACGATCTCGACCCGAGGCCTGTCCATCGGCCGATCCGTTGGCGTTGGGACTTGAGGTTCCGGCGCCACCGCGTCCTGCGGCTTGGCCTCCGAGAGCGCCTTGACGGTGGCGATCAGCTCGCGACAGTCCCGCTCGAACCGCGGCGTTCCCGGTCCCGATGGCTTTGCGAGCACGGCGAGCGCTCCCGCGTTGAACGCCGTCATGGATCGGCTGACATCCGCCGGATCCAGGCTCGACACGATGATCACCGGCGTTCCGCTCTGGCTCACGATCTGTCGCGTGGCCTCCAGTCCGTCGACCTCGGGCATCTGGAGATCCATCGTGACCACGTCAGGCCGCAACGATGCGCACAGCGTCACCGCCTCGGCGCCATTCTTCGCCTGCCCGACGACGCTGATCTCGGGGTCGGAGGACAACAACGAGACGAGCAGGAGTCGGGCTGTGGCCGAGTCCTCAGCGACGAGCACGCGAAGCATCATCCTGGTGTAACAAGATCGCCGCTCGGGAGCTAGCGGCCACCACCCACGACGTCCCGGAGCGAGAAGACTTACTGTGCGCGTGCGCACGAGGTCCGGCTGGAACGCCCCGACGTATAATGTCGTCGTGTTACGCCGCCTGTTCGACATTCGACCCGCCGAACGGGCGCGTGCGAGCCAGGCGGCCGGGGCGCTGTTCGCGATCCTCGCGGGCTTCACGATCTCGGAGACCGCACGCGATTCGCTATTTCTCGCGAGCAACGGCGCCAAGCAGCTCGCCCTCGCGTATCTGGCGATCGCGGCGATCGCGATGGTGGCGATCGCAGCGAACGCGTGGGTGGTGCGGCGGCTGGGCCGAAGAGGTGCGCTGATCGTGACGCTTGTCGTCGCTGCCACCGGCACGGCGGCGTTCTACGTCATTCCCCGCGGCTCCGCCGCAGGACTCGCTCTCTACCTGTGGACGGGATTGATCGGCACGGTCGTGGTCGTCCAGTACTGGCTCCTGGCGGGGACACGGTTCACCACCGCGGAGGCGAAGCGGCTGTATGGTCCGATCGCCGCGAGTGGCGCCATCGGTACGCTCGCGGGCGCACTGTTCGCGTGGAGACTCCTCTACGATCTCGAAATCGAAGGGCTCTTGCTCGTCGCTTCTGGCTTCTACGTGGTCGCTGCGGTTCTCCTCGCGCGCGACACCGAGAGCGTCGAGTCCCGCCTCAGATCGGCGGAAGCGAGACCCAGGTCGAAGGGTGGCACGAAGCAGCCGCAAGGGACCTACATCCGCCGCGTGGTCCTGCTCACCGTCTGCGCGACCGCCGTGGCGCTTCTCGCGGACTGGCTGTTCAAATCCGCTGCCGGCGCGACCTTTCGTACCGACGAGCTGGCTCGCTTCATCGCGCGCTACAACGGCATCGTCGCAGCACTGTCGCTCGTGTTCCAGCTGATCGGCACGACGTGGCTCGTGCGGCGGCTGGGTGTCCTCGGTATGGCCATGCTGCTGCCCTCGTTGTTGCTGATCGGCGGCGCCGCCACGGTCCTGACCGCCGGGTCGTTCCTCGCGATCGGGTTGACGAAGGGAGCGGATTCGTCGCTGCGCTACTCCGTGAATCGCGTGTCCACCGAGCTGTTGTGGATGCCGGTGCCGGACCGGATTCGTGCGAGCGTTCGCGAGCCACTCGAGAGTGCGGGCACGCGTCTCGTCCAGGCCCTGACCGCTGCGCTCCTCCTCGGGCTGGCAACGGTGGGGCTCGCCGATGCGACGCTGGTCGCGGTGATCCTGGCCGGCATCGCACTGGTCTGGACCGTCATGGCTGCCGGACTGCGCAGGCACTACCTCGATCAGCTTCGCAAGTCGGTGAATCGGCGGTCGATCGACCCCGTGCACCAACTCGACGTGAAAGCGATCGAGACCGTGGTCGCAGCGCTCTCGAGCGAGGACGATCGGCGTGTCATCGCCGCGATCCATATCCTCGTGGCGCGCGAGCGGGCGAACCTGATTCCGCCGCTCATCCTGCGCCACGACTCGATCGAGGTCCAGAGGGCCGCGCTCGAGGCGATGACGACCCCCGAACGCACGGACTGGATTCCACTGACCTGGCGGCTCTTGAAGGCGACTGATCCTCGCGCGCGCATGCTCGCGCTCCGCGCGCTGGCACGCGTCGACGATCAGACCGCCATCGTCGCCGGATTGTGCGACGACGACCCAGGGGTGATGGCGCACGGTGTGTTCTGGAGTCTCCAGCAGGGCACCGCGGCCGGTGTGCGTGACAACCCCGCGGTGATGGCCTTGCTCGCCGAGAGTGGTCAGCGGGGAGACCAGGCACGGAACGAGCTCATCGAGGCGATCCGGGTTGATGGCGACAAGCGCTGGGTCGACGTGATGCTGGATGTGGCCGTCACGCGCGACGTCGCGATGATCGAGCGCCTGGCGCTCGCGATCGAGCACGTCCCGGATCCACGATTCATCCCCTTCCTGATGCGGCGGCTCGAGACCCGAGCTGCGCGGCCCGCCGTCCGCCGCGCGTTGCTCGCGATCGGTGAGCCCGCCCTCGACGCACTGGAAACCGCTCTCGTCGATCCCGAAACGTCGAAGAGGGTTCGGCTCCACGTTCCCTCCACGCTCGCGGCGTTCGGCTCGTCCGCCGCCGCGGAGATCCTCGGCCGGCAGCTCGCGAACGAACGCTCGGGCGCCGTTCGATACCGCCTACTTCGCGCCCTCGCAAGGATGGCCACCCAGGACGAGATCATCGTCGATGCACGGCTGTTGCTCGCCGAGCTCCGGCTCCACCTCGAGGAGTACGGCCGGCTGCTGGCGCTCGCCGTGCCGGTTCTTGCAGACACCGATGATCGAGCGAGCGCGATACTGCTGCGCGGTCTGCTCGCCGACAAGGTCTCGCAGGCCCTGGATCGCGCGTTCCTCGCGCTTCAGGCACTGCACCCTCGAGAGAACATGCGAGAGATCGAGCGGGCGATCAAGGGCGACGATCAACGCGCGAGAGACCACGGCAGGGAATTTCTCGATACGCTCACGCACACGCCGTTCTACACGCGGTCCGAAGCGCACGGCATTCGCGCTCGGTTGCTGATCCTCGGAGAGGATCTGGATGCCCGCGAGCGCATGTCGCGGATCGGACTCGGCGCCGACATTCCGCTCACCGTCGCCGAATCCGTCGGGCGCCTGATCCGCGAGGGAGACAGGCTGATCTCGGCGTGCGCCGGGTACTACGCGATCGAGCTCGGCACCCCGGACCTCACTGCCGTGGTCGACGAGGTCATTGCCGTGCGGCCGCTCTTCGAGCCGCTCGGCATCTACCACCGGAGCACCCGTGCCCTCTGAGCGACCGGACAACGATGAAGGCAGCCGCGAGCTCGACGTTCGCGTCGGACTGGGGATGTTTGCGTCGGAGGACCAGCTCGCCCACTTGCTCGCGATCGCGCGCCAGGTCGACGTGCCGGCAGGTCACGTCCTTTACGAGAGCGCACGTCCGGCGACGACCGTATTCCAGGTGATGAGCGGTGAGATCGCGATGCACGCGCCCGAAGCGCCGAGCTGGCGTGTCGCCGCCGGTGGTACAGCCGGGTTCGTCGACTTCATGCAGAGTCGGCCGCACTCCCGCACCGCCGTGACGGCAACCCCGGCACGCTTGCTGGAGCTCGATGCAGCGGACTACCTCGAATACCTCGAAGACAATTTCGAGGTCAGTCATCGGATGCTGTCGTGGCTGAGCCACGAGGTCATCGCGGATGCAGTGGCACGACCGGAGGCGCAGCTGCTGCTCGCGAGCGCTGGAGCGGCGAAATTGCCCTCGTTCGCGAAGGTGGAGCTTCCGACCGTCGAGCGATTGATGATCCTGTCCCGGATGCCGGCGTTCCGCGGAGCATCGACGCAGGGGATCGCAAACCTCGCGCAGAGCGCCGTCGAGGCAAGGTTCGGTCCGGGCGAGGTCATCGTCACGGCTGGCTCGAGTGCGACGGTCGTGTCGCTACTGGTGGAGGGCGCGGTCGAGCTGCAGTCACCGGCAGGCCTGCGAGTGAAACGCGCGGGTCGGGACTTCCTGGCTCATGTCGAAGAGCTCAGCACCGCACCGCGGTTGAATAGCGTGATCGCGCTTTCGCCGCTGATCGTGCTCCAGATCGAGCGAGAAGAGTTGCTCGACCGGCTCGAGGAGCACGCCGATCTCATGATGGCGATGTTCGCGGCGATCGCGCGTGAACAGGAGAAGCTCAACGAGGTTGCTGGCGTCTCCGGGATCGCGGTCGCCACCGATTGGAAGTGAGGCGACTCAGAGCAGCCGGGTCAGGGTCTCGAGGAGCACGGTCTGATCGAAGCTGCTCTTCACCAGATACGCATTGGCGCCGGCTTGCATCCCGCGCGCCTTGTCGGAATCCGAGCCACGCGCCGAGACCAGGATGATCGGGATCGTGGCCCGGTCCGGCGTCGCGCGTACTCGTTCGACCAGCTCGATGCCGTTGAGGTTCGGCATGTCGACATCGCTCACGATGATGTCGCTGCGCGCCTCGGCGAGCTGCCGCCACGCATCCTGCCCGTCGACCGCCGTGCGTACGACGTAGCCAGCCGAGCGCAGGATATTCGCTTCCAGTGCGCGGGTCGTGGCTGAGTCGTCCACGAGCAGCACGGAGCGCGCAGGCCGAGAGGCATCTGGCGCGGTGAACGTCTCGCCGAACGAGGTTCCCAGCGCGGCGTCCATGAGGTCCGCCGCCTGGAGGACAAGCGCGATGGCGCCCTCGGGCAAGGTCGTCGCACCTGCGATACAGCGGACCCGTCCCAGCCTCGGATCGAGAGGCTCGAACGCGAGCTCGAGCGTGTCGAGGATCTGGTCGACAAGGATCACGACCCGCCGGCCCCCGTGCGAGAGCACCACGCCCGGGGCTCGGATGGACGAGGTGGAGGTTCCAGTTCCGAGCACCGAGCCAAGCGGCGCCACGACCAACCAGTCATCACCCACGCGAAAGAGCTGGCGCGTCTCCCCACGCTGGACCTTCGCCGCGGTGACCCACACCAGTCTCTCGATCGCGCTGATGGGGAGCGCATACACGATGCCGGAGGACTCGAGGATCAACGACCGCAACGTCGCCACGGTGATCGGAATATCGATCGTGAAGGTGGTCCCCGCGTTCGGGACCCAGTCGACACCGATCGATCCATGGAGGCGTTCGACGCGTTGCCGAACGACATCGAGCCCGACTCCGCGCCCCGCGAGCTCGGTGATCGCGGGTGCGCTCGACACGCCCGGCTCGAAGATCATCCTGGCCATCTCGCGCGGGTCTCCCGCCGGTCGTCCCCGGGCGATCGCCATGCGTTCGAGCCAGGCGACATCGAGCCCCGCCCCGTCGTCGCGCACCTGGATCCGCAAGGCGTCGCCACCGGGCGTCGCTTCGACCGCGATCGTCCCGCGCTCCGGTTTGCCGGCGGCACGCCGGGCCTCGGCGTCTTCGATGCCGTGCGTGACCCCGTTGCGGACGAGCTGAACCATGACGTCGCGAAGCCCTTCGACCTGCACGCGATCGAGCTGGACACCGCGCGCCTCGACCGTCAGCACCACCTGTTTCCCGAGGGCGGTCGCGGCATCCCGGACGATCCGCGCGCATCCGGACACCACCTCCTCGAACGGTCTGAGTCGCAGACGTCGGATCTGGTCGTCGAGGCCCTCCGACGAGCGCGCGATGCGGTCGGCCGATGCCGTCAGATCGCGATAGCTGCGCTCGATGCTCCTCAGCCATTGCCGGCCGTCGACGACCGGCCTCGTCGTGGCTTTCCCGAACGCGGCGCGCGCCTCGTCGCGTAGCTTCTCGAGGACGCGAAGTGCGGGTGCCAGGGTCTGCCGAGCTTGCAGTACCTCGGCCGACTGAGAGACGAGCGCATCCAGCGCTGCGGAGGTCACGCGAAGCGTTTCTCCCGTGTCCTCGGGGACCGGGCCGGGAACGACCGGCGGAGCGACCGGCGGAGCGACCGGCGGAGCGTCGGCGCTCGCGATGGCGTCGAATCGATGTGGCGCCACCGCCGCGCCAGAGCGGAGTACGCCGCGGCATTCGTCCAGCGCGTCGGCCAGCTCGTAGATCGTGCCGATCGGGACCGGTTGGTCGGTGCCGCGCTCGGCGAGCTGGGTCTCGAGGCGGTGGCACGCGCCTTCGATCGCTTGCTCGCCCACCGATCGGCTCGCGCCCTTGATCACGTGCAGGACGCGGTGCAATGCGGAGTGGCCGTCCTCGGAGCTCGGCTGTGCCTCGAGCTCCCCCGCGACGCGTCTCAGCTCGTCGACACGATCGGCCAGCTCTTCCGCGAACAGCGCCGACAGCTGCCGGCGCAGTGCTTGCTCATGCTCGTCCATCGCCGTGCTCGTCGCCTCCGCCGGCGAACAGACGCTTGAGCGCGGTGCCGAGCTGCGTGAGATCCTGCGCCGCCTGTCCAACCTGTCGCGTAGTGGCGAGGTTCTGCGTCGCAACTCCAGCCACATCGCGCATCGCTTGATTGACCTGCTGGAGTCCGCCGGACTGTTGCCTCGCCGAGGCGGCGATCTGCGCAGATGCGGTCGCGGCGTTTGCGATCGCCTCGCCGAGCGAGCGCATCGAGATCTGGACGGCTTCGGCCGCACGCGCGGCATCGTCGAGACCCCGCGTGCTGGTCTCGGCCATCATCACGGCCTGATTGGATTGCTTCTGGATCGTGCCGAGGATCCGCCGCACCTGCTGCGTCGCGGTCTTGGATGCGTCGGCCAGGGCCTTCATCTCCACGGCCACGACGCCGAACCCGCGCCCGTACTCTCCGGCGCGCGAGGCTTCGATCGCCGCGTTGAGCGCGAGCATGTTGGACTGTTCGGCGATGTCGTCGACGGTCGTGATGATCTCCTCGATCGCCTGCGCATGTTCTGCGAGCGAGAGGATCGACTCGGCGACCCGGGTGGCTTGCTGGCGTGCGCTCTCCATCGTCATCGTCGCTGCACCGAGGGTGTCCTGCCCCACCTGCCCCGCCGCCGCCGCATCGCGCGCACCATGCGCGATCGCCTGCGCACGTTCGGCTGCCTGGCTGGAGGTCTGCACGACCTCCTCGACGACCGCGGTGGTCTCGGCAACAGCCGCCGACTGTTGTTGAGCACCCGCGGCCTGGCCCGCGGTCGTGGCAGCCAGCTCCTCCGCCGAGGCCGCCAGCCGCGTCGCGATCTCGGCGACCTTCGTGAGGACCTTCGCCCGTTTCTCGGCCCGCGCGGCCACGTCGGCCTCCGCGGTTTGCCGGCGAGCGGCCATGTCGTCGAAGGCC
>JBBRBG010000006.1:0-106562 GCA_038206055.1 Haliangiales bacterium | reverse complement strand
AGGACGAGCTGGTCGAACGGGATCGAGGTGTGCGTGCGGAAGAACGGCATCGCGTACTTCGTGCAGTACGCCTCGAGCTCCTTGCAGTACTTCTCGTGCTCGGCGGTGTACGCCTCGAGCAGCGACTTCGAGATCGTGACTTCCTTGGTGTCGCCGGTCTCGCAGTCGACGAGCGCCAGGTCACCGTGAAGGTTCGGCTCGGCCTCGCGCTGGTCGTACACCTGAAGCACGAACGGCTCGAACTTGTTGTAGCGGAGCGTGTTGAGGCCCTGCTCGAAACCATCGGGGTCGTAGAAGTCCGAGATCAACACGGCGAGCCCGCGGCGCTTGTTCTGCGTCACGAACGTCTTCATGCACTCGGCGAGCTCGGTCTTGCCGCCGATGTCGCAGTTCCGGAGGAACTCGAACACGCGGAAGATGCGGTTCTTGCCGCGCGCCGGCGGCATGCGGTCGATCAGCTTGCCTGCGAACGGGATGATCGCCACGCGATCGAGGTTCGCGAGCCCGACGTACGTCAGCGCGGCCGCGACCTGCATCGCATAGTGCAGCTTCGGCAGCGGCGATCCGATCGACATCGAGTCGGAGACATCGACGAGGACGTAGATCGAGAGATCCTCTTCCTCCTCGAACAGCCGGAGGAGCAGCTTGTCGAGCCGGCCGTAGAGGTTCCAGTCGATATAACGGAAGTCATCGCCGCGCGAGTACGTGCGGTGATCTGCGAACTCGATGCCCGAGCCGACCTTGCGCGTGCGGCGCTCGGCGCGCAGGTTTCCGGCGAACACCTTGCGGGACACCATGTGCAGGTGCTCGAGCGTCTTGAGGAACTTCTCGTCGAACAGCTCGGACCTGTCGTCGGCGCGGTTCTTCTTCGGCGCGGCATCGGGCCGCAGCGCCTTGAACGCGCCGCTCAGCGCAGGACGGACCATCAGACTTCTTTCGTCGCCTTGAGGATCTCGCTGATGATCGCGTCGGGCTTGATGCCTTCGGCCTCACCCTCGAAGTTCATGATCAGGCGGTGGCGGAGGGCAGGGGGCGCGACGCCCCGGATGTCGTCGATGGCGACGGCGTAGCGGCCCTGGAGCAGCGCGCGGATCTTGGCGGCGAGGATCACGGCCTGCAGGCCACGCGGCGAGGCGCCGTAGCGCAGAAACTGCTTGCTCATCGCGGTCGCTTCCGGATTCTCCGGGTGCGTCGCGAGCACCACGCGCACGGCGTAGTCCTGGATCTGGCGGGCGAGCGGGACCTTCCGGACCAGCTCGCGCATCTCCATGATCCGCGACTTGTCGATCACCGGCTTCGGGTGCGGGACCTCGTCGCTCGTGGTGCGGTCGAGGATCGTGTGCAGCTGGCCCTTGTTCGGATACTGGACGACGAGCTTGAAGAAGAACCGGTCGAGCTGCGCCTCGGGAAGCGGGTACGTCCCTTCCATCTCGAGCGGGTTCTGCGTGGCGAGCACGAAGAACGGCTTCTCGAGGATGTACGTCTGCTTCGCCACGGTGACCGAGCCCTCGCTCATCGCCTCGAGGAGCGCGGACTGCGTCTTCGGCGTGGCGCGGTTGATCTCGTCCGCGAGGACGATGTTCGCGAAGATCGGGCCCTTCTGGAACTCGAAGACTTTTTGCCCGTTCTGCTCGGTGATCACGTTCGTGCCGACGATGTCGGCGGGCATGAGATCCGGTGTGAACTGCACCCGCGAGAAGTTCGCGTGGATGGTCTCCGCGAGCGTGCGCACCAGCATCGTCTTGCCGAGGCCGGGGACACCCTCGAGCAGAGCGTGACCGCCGCCGAGGAGGCAGGTCAGCACACCTTCGACGATCTCCTCCTGCCCGACGATCATCTTTCCGATTTCTTCGCGCAGCTTCTGCAGATCCGCGGTGAACGTGGTGACGGTGCCTTCGACGTCGCGCGGGAGAGTGGCTGTGGTCATGGCTGGTCCTGTGGTGCGTCGCCGGTGCTCGGGTGGATCTTCGCGAAGTAGCGCTTCACGTAGTACTTGTACGAAGAGGGCAGCTTCTCGTTTCGCATGACCTCCTCGACGACCTTCTCGTAGTCGGCATAGACCTTCTTGTAGCTCGTCGAGGCGAAGCCCTTCTGCGCGGCGGCGAGGATGGTCTCGCGGCGCGAGGTGCCCTGGCCACCGGTCTTGCCGGAGAGGTCGTCGTCCTTCGTCTTGCCATTCTTGCCGGTCGCGTCGCCCGTCAGGTTGTCGTCATGGCCGGTGCCGTAGCTCGACCCTCCGGGCTGCTGGCCCTGACCGCCGGGTTGCTGACCCTGGCCCTGGCCCTGGCCCTGTCCCTTGCCCTGACCGGGCTTCCACGCCTGGCCCGAGCCCTTCTGGCCGCGCGCGCGCTGCGAGAAATCCTGGTTCTTGCCCTGCTTGCCGAACGGATCCTGCGGGCCCTTGTTGCCCTTCTGCTTCGCGCGGCGCATCGCTTCGCGCAGGTCGTCCATCTGCGACGACATCTTCTTCTGCGAGGCCTGCTTGCGCTGGTCCTGATCGACGCGGCCGGTCTCTCTCGCAGCGTCCTTCATGTTGCGCGACGCCTGCTTCTCGCGCTCCTTCTCCTCCTCGTCCTGCTGCTCCTTGCTCTGCTTCGGATCCTTCTGCGGCTTGTCGAGGTTCTCGGCCGCCTTCTCCATGTCCTTCTCCAGCCGCTTCAGCGCCTGGCGCTGCGCGGAGTCCTGCTTCTGGTCGTCTTCCTTCTGGAGCTTCTGTAGCTCGTCCTTCTTCTTCTGGAGCTGACGCTCGGCCTGCTGGCGCTCCTGATCCGTCTTCGCTTCCTGCTGCTTCTTCTCGAGGCGCTTGATCTCGTCCTTCATCTTCTGCTGCGCCTGGTCCTGCTTGTCCTTCTGGTCCTTCTGCTGCTCCTGCATCTTCTTCGCAGCGTTCTCCATCTGCTTCTGGAGCTGCTCCTTGTCCTTCTCGGTCATCGGCTTCTGCTGCTTGAGCTCGTCGATCTTCTTCTGGAGATCCTGCTTCTCCTGCTCGGTGAGCTGCTTGTTCTCGAGCTGCTTCTGCAGATCCTTCTGCTGCTCGCGCAGCTCGTCTTCCTTCTTCTGGGCGTCCTGCTTCTGCTTCTCGGCGTCCTGCTGCTGCTGCTTCAGCTCGTCGAGCTTCTTCTGGAGATCTGCCTTCTCCTTCTCGGAGAGCTTCGGGTCCTTCAGCTTGTCCTCGAGCTCCTTGATCTGCTTCTCGAGGTCCTTCTGCTGCTCCTCGGCCGTCTCCTGATCCTTCTTCGCCTGCTCGAGCGCCTTCTTCAGCTCGTCGAGCTTCTTCTGGATCTCGGCCTTCTCCTTCTCGGTCAGGTTCTTGTTCTCGAGCTGCTTCTCGAGCTTCTCGATCTCCTTCTTCATCTCCTCGGGATCGAGCTTGTTCGCGATCTTCTCGAGCTCTTCCTTCGCCTTCTGCAGGTCGTTCTTCTGCAGGGCCTCGCCGAGCGCCTTCGTGGTCGGGTCCTTCGAGAGCTCCTTGCCGAGCTCCGACATGTTCTTGTTGACCTCGGCCTGGTTCGGCTCGGCGTTCTTCGCGAGCGCCTCCTCGGCCTTCTGCAGCGCCTCGAGCAGCTGCTCCTTCGTGATCTTGCCTTCCTCCGCATCCTTCAGCATCTGCTCGATCTTCTTCGCGAACTCCTCGAGCTCCGGCACGTTGTCGCGCTTCGCGACCATCTTGAGCTGGCCGATGATCGCCTCGACGTACGCCTTCTCGTCGTCGTCGAGCATCACCGCTTTCTCGTCGTGATAGCGGGTGTCCTTGAGGTCGACCACGGTGAACTCCACCGGCCCGGCGACCGCCTTGCCGACGTACGCCGTGAGCACCGTGTCGCCGATCGGCGCGTCCTCGGGGATCTGCACCGTGATCGCCGCGTCGGTCCAGTCGACGATCGTGACGGGGCGCGCCTTGTCGGTCGGGCCGAGGTAAACGCTGCCGTCCTTCGGCACGAAGCCCTTCTCGGGATGCGCGACGTCGAGCAGGCCGTTCATCAGATTCTCGCCGCGGAGAACCGCGACCTCGCCGGGGCGAGCGTGATCCGGGTCCGCGCGGAACAGATGTGCGGCGTGATCGGTGCGGGGGATGATGAGGCCAGCGGCGAGCGCCGACACGACGACGAACGCGATCGCGGCGTTCAGATCCTTCGGGGTGGTGAACGGGGCCGCGGCGACGATGTCCGCGCGGGGCACGGCGCGAACGCCGTCCTTGATCGCGGCGACCATCAGATCTTCCGTCTCGTCCGCCGTCTCGGCCGCAGCCGTCCCGAGCGTGCGCTTGAACGCGATCGCGGTGGACAGGCGGTCGGAGAGGTTCGATGCGCGATCGATCCGGCGCGCGACCGTCTCGTCATCGATCCTTCGCAGCGCCCCGATCAGCGCGCCGATCAGGATCAAGCCAACGCAGCCGATCAGGAGGCCAATGCCGGCACCGGTGGAGATCGCATCAACGCGCATGGCGAAGATGGTGGAGAGAGCCGCGGCCGCCGCGACGATGGAGGCGGTAGTCGCACCTTCGAGCGCCCACTGGCTCCGGATCCGCCTCCGGGCCTGGGCGATCAGGCGTTGGATCGCCGACGTATCAGTAGGTTGCACGGGTGGCTCCTAGCTCCCAACGATCGAGGATAGCACCAACATTCCACGCGCCACCCCGACATCGGGTCTAACCGGCGCTGCGACGGATGTGACACCGCGCGACGCAAACCGTTGCCTCCAAGGGAAACCTACACGTCGGTATCGATCGGGGCCGTCTGTCCGAGAATGGGGTCGGACCCCATATTCGGACAGCGAGGTGCGCGGCTGTGCGGGCCGGAGAGGCTCACCGGGTGGAGAGCCGGTAGGTCATCGCGCGGACCCGGTCCGCGAGCTCGAGTGCCTCGGCGACCGGCGCTCGCGAGCGCCATTCGGAAGAAGTGGCGATCTGGCGTCTCCGAGCAGCGGCCGCTAGATCGTCAGCTTGCGCACGCGCCGCACCGAGAGCGTCACGAGCACCACGCTGATGCCCGCAAGGGCGAGGAGCGACGGCAGCATGTCCCACGGGCCCGCGGAGCGCAGCACTGCGCCGCGCATGACATCGATCATGTGCGTGGCGGGCAGGGCGCGGCCGATCCAGTAGAGGACCTTGGGGAGGCCGGCGACCGGGAAGATGTAGCCGGAGAGGAAGATCGAGGGCAGCAGCAGCATCTGCGCCATCTGTTGCGCGGCCATCTGCGTCTGCGCGCGCATCGAGATCGTGAGGCCCAGCGCGAGGAGCGCGAACAGGTACATCACGGCGGTCGCGAACAGGAACAGCAGACTGCCCTGGATCGGCACTCCGAAGCCCCAGCGCATGATGAGGAGGATCATGCCCATCTCGGCGATGCCGATGACGAGGTACGGTGCGAGCTTGCCGAGCACGAGACCGATGGGGTTGATGGGCGTGACGAGGAGCTGCTCCATCGTGCCTTGCTCGCGCTCGCGCACGATGGCGATCGAGGCGAGCACCATCGCCGCGATCTGGAGGAGGATCGCGACGAGTCCGGGGATGATGTAGTTCGCCGAGCGCCCGCCGGGATTGAACAGCACGATCGGCTGCGCGGAGATCAGCGGCTTCGCACCCAGCGCGCGCGCGGCCTCGAAGTTCTGCTGCGCCGCGAGACCGTTGATCGACGCGAGCGCCTGCGCGCTGACGTTCGAGTCGGAGCCATCGATGAGGACGAGGAACTGGGCGTTCTCGTGCTTCGCGCGCTTGTCGTGAAAGTCGGGCGGGATCATCAGCCCGACGCGCGCCGTTCCCTGCGCGATCATCGCGCGGCCCTGTTCGGGGCTGTTGGTGGTCGCGGTGATCTCGAAGGTCTTGGTGGCGCGCAGCTGGTCGATCAGCTCGCGGCTGTAGCGAGTCTGATCCTGATCGACGATCACCGTCGGCAGGTTCTTCACGTTCTGGTCGAGAAACCCGAACAGCGACAGCTGGATCACCGGCAGCATGAAGAACATCACCAGCGTCCCGCGGTCGCGAAAGATGTGCTTGAACTCTTTCTGCAGGATCGCGACGAACGAGCTCCACATCACGCGCTCACTTTCGCGAGAGCGCCGCGATCGCGAGCGGCTTGCTCGGTGAGGGCGACGAACACGTCCTCGAGAGAAGGCGTGATCGCACGCACCGTGACGGGGAACCCGGCGGCGGCGAGCCTGTCGACGAGCTCGCGGTCGGTCATCGTCGCGAGGATCTCGGCGTGAACGGCAGCACCGAACACCGTGGCGCTCTTGCAGAACGGCTGGGTGCGCAGCCAGGTCAGTGCGCGCGTCGAGGCGGGTGTCTCGATCTCGAGGCGGCGAGCTCCGGGGTCATTGACCTCCGGCAGTTGTTTCAGCAGATCGGGCGTGCCGTTGACGAGCAGCTTCGAGAGATAGAGATAGCCCACCTCGCCGCAGCGCTCGGCCTCGTCCATGTAGTGCGTGGTGACCAGCAGCGTGATGCCTTGCGCCGACAGCGTGAACAGGAGATCCCAGAGCTCCCGGCGCGCGACGGGATCGATGCCGGCGGTGGGCTCGTCGAGAAACACCACCTTCGGCTCGTGCATCAGCGCGGCGCCGAGAGCGAGCCGCTGCTTCCAGCCGCCGGAGAGCAAGCCGGCGCGGCGGCTGCCGTACGGCGTGATGTGCGTGAGGTCCATCGTGCGCTCGATGCCGTCGCGCAACCTCTTGCCCGAGAGGCCATAGACGCGCGCGTAGAACTCGAGGTTCTCGAGCACCGTGAGGTCCGGGTAGAGCGCGAACTTCTGGCTCATGTACCCAATGTTCCGGCGGATCTCCTCCCCGTTCGCGACGACGTCGAGCCCGAGCACGCTCGCCTTCCCCGCGGTCGGCGCCAGCAGGCCGCAGAGCAGCCGGATCAGCGTGGACTTGCCGGAGCCGTTGGGACCGAGCAGCCCGTAGACCACGCCGGTCTGGACCTCGAGGCTGACGTCCGCGAGCGCTGTGAACTCGCCGAACTTTCGGGTCACGTGGTCGACGACGATCGCGCCCTGGCTCACTTCGGCACCGTGATCGTGGCGGCCATGCCCGCGCGCAGCTCGTCCTTACCATCGACGAGGCCGATCCGCGCGGCGAACACCTGATCAGCGCGCTCGTCGGCGGTCTGCAGATTGCGCGGTGAGTACTCGCCGGCCTTGTTGATGTTCTCGACCTTGCCCTTGAACGGATGATCGAAGCTGTCGACGATGATCGGGACCTCCTGGCCGATCTTGTTCTTGCCGATCTGCGTCTCGGGCACGTAGAGCCGGATGTAGAGCTGGCCGTCCTCGAGGAGCGACGCCGCCGTCGCGTTCGGTCCGAGGATGTCACCGGGCCGCAGCTGCAACGCCTCGACGCGGGCCGCGGCGGTCGACTTGATCGCGAGCTCGCCGATCGTGATGTCGAGCTGCGCGAGGCGTGCCTCGGCACCTTCGACCTGCGCCTGCGCGACGCGCAGATCCTCGACGCGCGCGCCGGCCATCACGAGCTTCGCCGCCGCATTCGCCTCGGCCACCTTCGCCGCAGCCTGCTGCTTCTCCTCGGAGCGAGATCCCGCACGGAGCTGCTCGAGGATCTTCTGCTGCGCATCGCGTTGCGCCTTCGCCGTGCGCAGCGAGGTATCCGCGGCATCGGCCTCGGCCTGTGCGATCGCCTGGCTCGCGAGCAGGCGGTGCGAGCGGTCCGCATCGAGCGCCGCCTTGTCGACCAGCGCCTGTGCCGAGGCGACCCGCGCTTCGGCGCCCGCGACCTCCTCGACGCGACTGCCGTGCCGCGTCTCCTGGAGGACGGCCGTTGCCTGCGCCGCACGGGCCTGCGCCCCGGCGATCTCCTCGGGCCGCGCGCCTGCCTTCAGCTTGTCGAGCGTCGCCGTTGCCTGCGCGAGCGCAGCAGCCGCACCCGCGCGCTGAGCATCGAAGTCGCCGTGCTCGAGCTCGACCAGCACCTGGCCGGCCTTGACCTGGTCACCTTCCTGAACGAGGACCTTCGCGACGCGCCCACCGGTCCGCGAGCCGACGCTGATCGCCCGCGCCTCGACCGTGCCGGCCCACTGGAACGGCTGGCCCGAGAGATAGCGCTTGTACGCGAAGTACGCGCCGATAATTCCGACCAGCAGTACCAACGGGATGAAGCGCTTCACGGGCGCTGTCACAGCAACACTCGTGCCCGGGAACACCCGTGTAACCACTGATGGGGGAGCGGTCCGTTGCTAGCCGGACCGTCAGGTTGTCGGAATCCCTACAGCGTGAAGCCTGCGAGGGAGAACTTGTTGCTCGTGGTGTTCAGCACCTCGAACGAATCGCGGCCGCGCTGGGTCGGGAGCATCGAGCGCACGCCGGTGATCCGACCGGCCTCGGTGACGACGAAGTAGCGGCGGCCGATCGGCGCGCGAGCGCGGTCGTTGATGTACTTCGTGAAGTCCGCGTTGTCGGTCTTCATGTACGCGGTCTTCATGTCGGGCGGGTAGCCCCAGATCTCGTCGCCCGACCAGAAGTTCTCGCCGCGCCAGTACAGTTGCCATGCGATGAGGCGATCTGCATCGACGGTTCGCGACGGCGCTCGCACGGGGCGGGGGCCGGGGGCTTCGCCCTTCTTGACGAGGCCATCGAGCTTCGCGCGCTCACCGGGCGCGAGCGTGATGGTGACGGTGTGATCGCCGATGCTGGTCGCGGTACCGACGAGCACGACCTCGGTCTCCGTGATGCGCTCGTCCTCTGCCTTGTGGACCTCGACCTCGATCGTCATCGGCTGACCAGCATGTAGCGTGTCGGGAATGAACGTGTCGAACGACCAGGTGTCCTTCTTGTCCTGCCAGTCATCGTGGAGCTGGCGCGTTCCGAAGTAGATCAGCTTCTGGCCGTAGACGCTTCGCTGCTCGTAGTAGGTGCGAACCGCATCGCGCATGCCCCAGTGCTGGCCGGCGAGCGGCATGTAGACTTGCAGTGCCCAGATACAGATCGCGAGACCGGCGGCGCTCACCGAGATCACCGCGACGCGCGCGAACCGGGTGGCGAGCAACGGGACGACGATCGCGGCCGCGATCCCGAGCGCGAAGATTCCATCCGACGGATCGATCGTCCACGGCTCGGCGGACGGCCACGGGCGGTCGTAGCGGAACACGAACATCTCGATCCAGCGCTCCGGCTCGAACATGAGATCTCGGCAGATCAGCAGCACGATGCCGACGCCGAGAGCGGCGAGCAGCCAGTGCATCTTGTACTGCTTGGTCCAGATGTCATCGAGGAGGAACGCGACGAGGATGGCGAGTGGTGGGATCGCCGGGAGGATGTAGTGGTGGAACTTCGTCTGGACGATGCAGAACATGGCGACGCCGGCGATCGCCCACAGCGCGATCATGAAGCGCACGCGGCCCTCACGCGTGTCCTGTCGTGCGCGGAGGAACGCACACGCGATGGCGGCAGGGAGCAGCGCGGCCCACAGCCACATGCCGTGGCCGATCTGGTCCATGTAGTACTCGAACGTGCCGGGCGAGTTATCGACGCCGACGGCCGCACGGTTGAGGACATGCGTGAACAGATATTCGTCGATGAAACGCAGGCCGTCCTTGAGGAACATCGCCACGTGCCACGGGAGGAACGTCGCGAGCATCATGATCAGGCCGCGCTTGATCTCGAACGCGCCGTCGTAGAACGCCTGAAAGTGACCGAGCAGGAGCACGTGGAGCACACCGACGATGCCGACCACGGCGAGACCAGGCGGTCCCTTCGCGAGCACGCTGATCCCGAGCAACGAGTAGCAGCCGATCAGGTACACCTGCCGCGTTGTGGTCAGCGGTCGCATCAGCCAGATGTTGTGGATGACAGGCGCTGTGTCCTTCCACGCCTGCTGCAGCTCGTTGTGCTTCGCGCGGCCAACGAACCGGCCGAAGTACAGGCCGAGCGCGAACAGCCACTGGAAGATCATCCGATCGAGCGCGTACCTGTCCCAGGCCTCGAGTGTGCCGTCGTGGATCCAGCCGAACAGCAACGTGACGATGCCGCGGTGGCGCTGCGGGGCGCGCGCAGGGAGCGGCACGTTCTTGATCACGCAGATCAGGCCGCCGATCAGCACGAACGGGAGGCGGAGGATCAGCCAGCCCGTGCGCGACATCGCGCCGACGCCGAGCACCATGAGCAACGGCAGCCACAGCGCCGGGCTCGGCATGCGGCCGCGCACCGCGAGCTGCGGCGACATGATGAAGTAGAAGGCGTAGTACGCCGCCTGGATCAGGATGAAGCCGCACGTCAGCCCGAGCACGACGTGGCGCGCATCGAACGGTACGTTGCGGCCGAACAGCCGAAGCTTCCAGACCGGGAGCAGTGGCCGGTTGCCATCCTCGACGGCCATCGTGAACAGCGACAGGGCGCCGATGGTGCACGCGACCATCGGCATGTCGGGGATCGCGTTGCGCGCGATCAAGGCGAACATCGGCGCTGATCCGACCGTGAGCAGCGCGAGCCACGCGAGCCTCCGATTGACGAGGCGCGCGAGCATCCACCACATCAGTGTCAGGCCCGCGATCGCCGAGAGGATGAATGGGAGCCGGATGCCGACCATCACGCGGGCCGAATCGACCATCTCGCCGGAGTAGCCTCCATCGGCGCCGACGCCGACCGCGCGCATGCCGGCCGCCATCATCCAGAACTGCAGCACGGGCTTGCTGCGAAACCCTTCGTTGTCCTGGGGCCACTCGGTGTGCACCCAGTCGTTGTTCTGCAGCATCATCCGCGCGACTTCGCCGTAGTGCGTCTCCCACGGGTCGACGAGGGAGTAGCGCCAGATGCCGGGGACCATCACGGCCGCGGAGATCAGCACCACGAACATCAGCTCGAAGCCCAGCGGACGGCGGCGCGGCGACACCACCTGGGCGCTCGCAAACTCGCTGTCGCTCTCGACGGACATCGACCGCGAACCTAGCACGGAGCGCGGGGGTGATAAGGTCCCCGCCGTGTCACGGTTCCCCGATGTTTCGACCGCAGGTGCGAGCGTGCCCACCTCGATCTTCGCGCGGCTCCGCGAGCACCTCGCGCGCTACCCCGGGGACGTGATCCCGCTCCAGATCGGGGACACGCACCTGGCGCCTCCGACGGGGCTCGCCGAGATCGAGTGGGCGGCGATGACCCCGGCGGACCTCTACGCGTACGGCAGCCCCAACGGCTGGGCGCCGCTGGTCGAGGCGATCGCGGACAAGGCGAGAGCACGAAATGCGATCGACGTCACGTCGCTCGGTGTGCAGATCGCGTGCGGCGCGACCCACGCGCTGTCGTGCGCGGTGCAGGCGCTGTGCGATCCGGGCGACGAGCTGATCCTCCTGACGCCGCACTGGCCGCTGATCCGCGGCATGGCGCTCGGCTTCCACGTGGTGCCGGTGGAGGTCGCGGTGGCCGAGCTGGCCGGGGCGATCACGCCGAAGACCACCGCGATCTACCTCGCGTCGCCGAATAACCCCGATGGCGAGATGCTCTCGCGCGCGCAGCTCGAGCGTATCGTAGCGCTCGCCATCGAGCACGACCTATGGCTCGTCTCCGACGAGGTCTACGAGGACTACGGCTACGATGCGGCGCACGTCTCCATCGCGGCGCTCCCCGGCGCGCACGAGCGGACGATCACGGTGTTCTCGTTCGCGAAGAGCTACGCGCAGGCGGGGCTTCGTGTCGGCTACGCGCTCGGCCCGGAGGCGCTGATCGCGACGGTCAAGAAGCTCGTCAACCACTCGGTCTACAACGTGCCGGTCGCGATGCAGCGCGCGGCGTTCGGCGCGCTCACCAGTGGTGCGCCGTTCCTCGCGGCAGCAAAGGCGAGCTATCGGGTCGCGCGCGATCGAGCCCGAGCGCGGCTCGCGGCGCCTGCGGCATCGCCACCAGGTGGTGCGTACCTGTGGGTCGATTTCCGGAAGTGGACCGGCGAGGACTGCCTGCCGATCCTCGAGCAGTGCGCCGCGTCGGGGGTGCTGATCGCGCCTGGCAGCGCGTTCGGCGAGCGCTGCGGCGGGTTCGCGCGCCTGTGCTTCACGGGGGTCCCTCCCGCCCGCCTCGACGAGGGCATCGACCGGATCAACGCCGTGCTCGCGAGGCGATGATGCTGTCGCGCGGGCTCGCCGAGGCGGTGTTCGCGGAGGCCGTCGCCGCGTGTGATCCAGCGGCGCGCGTCCTTGCCGCGCTCGCGGATGTGCCGGCAGGTGATCGGCGGCTCGGCATCGCGGTCGGCAAGGCCGCACTCGCGATGGCGCGCGGTGCGGGACCGGTCGCGCACGGGGTGGCGATCGCGCCGGTCGACGATGGTGGCGCGCTTCCCGCGGGATGGCGCGTGCTGATCGCGCCGCACCCCGTACCCGATCAGCGCAGCGTGGAGGCGGCGGGGGCCGCGTGGCGGATCGCGGATCGCGAGGCGAGGGCAGGGGATGTGCTGCTCGTGCTGATCTCCGGCGGTGCCTCGGCGCTGCTCGAAGCGCCGCGCGACGGCGTGACGCTCGACGAGCTGCGCCGAACCGCGGCGGCGCTGATGGCGGCGGGCGCGCCGATCGCGGAGCTCAACCTCGTGCGCTCTGCGTTGTCGCGGATCAAGGCCGGCGGGCTGGTGGCGCACTGCCCGACGCGCGTGGTCACGCTCGCGATCAGCGACGTCATCGGCGACGATCTCGCGACCATCGGCTCCGGTCCAACGATCGCGCCGAGTGCTCCGCTGTCTGCGCGCGCCACCGAGGTGCTGCGCGCACACGGGATCGCGGTGCCGCGTGTGCTCGCCGCGCCGGATGCCTCGTGTTCGCCCCGGATCGGCGACATGGCGCGCGTGATCGCGCCGATGACCGCATTCGCCGACGCCGTGATCGTCGCGCTCGGCTCGCGCGGCATTCACACCACGCGGCTCGATCCGCCGATCGCCGGCGACGTCCACGCCGTCGCAGTCGAGCTCGCGGCGCGCTCGGGACTCGTCGTCGCGTGGGGCGAACCAACGCTCGCCGTGCCCGCCGGTCACGGCGAAGGTGGCCGGGCGCAACAGCTCGCGCTCGAGCTCGCGCACCGGCTCCGCGGCACTCACCGGGTGGCGCTGTGCATCGGCAGCGACGGTGCGGATGGCCCGGCGCCGGCCCACCGGGCGCCCCCGGCAGGTGCGTTCGTCGATGGCTCCACGTGGGATGCGGCGATCACCGCGGGCCACGATCCCGACGCCGCGCTCGCGCGATGCGATGCAGGCACGCTGCTGGCGGCGGTCGATGCACTCGTGGTCACGGGACCGACGGGCATCAACCATGCCGATCTCGTCATCGTCGGGTGACCGCGGTATAGAGCCGCGTGGCGCCGCAGATCTGGACCACGCTTGCCGTGCTCGACTGGACGACCCAGCGCTTCACCGAAGCGGGGATCGCCGGCGCGCGCCTCGAGGCGCAGCTCCTCCTTGCCTCGGTGCTGAAGTGCACGCGGACGCAGCTCTATATGGGCTTCGATAAGCCGCTCGCGGACACCGAGCTCGCGGGCTATCGCGCGCTGATCAAGCGTCGGCTCGGCGGCGAACCGGTCGCGTATCTCCTCGGAGAGCACGAGTTCTGGGGGTTGCCGATCTACGTCGATCCGAACGTGCTCGTGCCACGGCCGGATACCGAGACCGTGGTGGAGGTCGCGCGGGCGACGCGCACCGATCGGACGGCGCCATGCCGCGCGCTCGATCTCTGCACCGGGTCGGGCGCCATCGCGCTCGCTCTCGCGAAGGAGCTGCCTGCCGCGCAGATCATCGCGACCGACGTCTCGGCCGAGGCCGTGGCGATCGCGAAGAAGAACGTGGAGCGCAACGCGTTCGCCGACCGGATCGAGGTCCGCCACGGCGATCTGTTCGCACCGGTCGCAGGCGAGACGTTCGACCTCATCGTCTCGAATCCGCCGTACATCGCGACGTCCGTGATCGCCACACTGTCGGCCGAAGTCAAAGCAGAGCCGGTGCTCGCGCTCGACGGCGGCGCCGATGGCCTCGCGTTCTACGATCGGATCTGCGCCGAGGCGGCCGCATATCTCACGGAGGGCGGCGCGCTCGTGGTCGAGCACGGCTTCGATCAGGCGGAGACGGTGCGCGCGCGGTTCGAGCGCGCCGGCTTCACCGACGTCACGCTCGTCCACGACCTCGCGAAGAACCCGCGCGTCACGTGGGCGCGCCGCGCCTGACTCTGCGGCGGCGAACGAGCGCGAGCACGAGCAGCGCAAGGCCGGCGTGCGCACCGGGCGCGACCTCGCCGGAGCAGCCGCAGCCGTGCGTCTTCGCGACCGGCGCAACACCCGTCGTGGGCCCGATCGCCGCGCAGCCATCGTCGACCCCAGCCGCGCACGCGCGCTCGAAGTAGACGCGGGCGCGCTCGGCATCCACGGGCTGCTTCGTCGCGCGCAGCGCCTTGCCGGCGGCGATGCAGCCGAGCGGATCAAAGCCATCGCACGCCTTCGACAGCAGCTCGAGGGACTTCGCCGGGTCGCGCACGGCCGCCATGCCTTCCGCCAGGAACATGCCGAGGACGTACTGGTAATACGGGTTGTCCTTCGCGAGCTCCTGCGCGCGGGCGAACGCGGTGGTGCGGAGGCGCGCGATCTCGGCGAGCGCACCGGTGTGCTGCTGCTCGAGGAGCGTCGCGAGCTCCTTGCACGCCTCGGGCATCACGTACGCTTCGTTGCCGCACGCGGCGCGTAGCGCCTGTTGCGCGCGTTTGACATCCGCCTTGGTGCCGCCTTCGCCGGTCGCGTAGTAGTGGCCCACGCCGGCGCAGCCGGTGGGATCGTTGGGCCTGCACGACTTCTCGTAGAACGCGAACGCCTTCTTGTGATCGAGCGGCGCGCCGGCGCCGTAACGATAGACGTCGCCGGAGTTCGTGCACCCGACGGAGCTACCGAGCTCGCACGCCTTCGTGAAATACTTCGCCGCGGCCGCGACGTCCCAACGCACGCCGTGCGCGGTGTAGTACGCGAAGCCGACGGAGCTGCACGCATCGGCCCAGCCACCGTCGCACGCACGCAGATACATGCGCAGGGCCTCGTCGGGGTGCTCCTGCCGCTCGTAGAGCCGCGCCATGCCGAAGCACGCGGCGGCGCGGCCGCCATCGCAGCGCCCGCGATAGATGCCTTCGGCCTTCGCGAGATCCTTCGTGATGCCCCAGCCATCGGCGAGGAGATCCGCCTGGCGCAGGCATCCGTCATCGGCATTACGACCGCACGATGCGGTGAACACGTCGTACGCCTTGCGCCGATCGGCCTCTCTCGTGCTCGCCGCGAGCTGGTTACCCAGTGCGATGCAGGCCTGCTCGTGATGGTCGGTGCACGATTGTTCCATCACCTCGAGCACCGGCTCCGGGGGACCGCCGGTCTCGACGACGAGCGTCGCGAGGTAGGCGCAGGTGTCGGGCTCGCCGTACTTGCACGCGCGCATGAACGAGCGCAGCGCGAGCGACGCGTCCTTCGCGCCGGCTTCGCCGAAGTACGCCATCGTGCCCCACGTCTTGCACGCCGGTGCGTAGAGCTCGTCGGCGGTGCCCGTGCACGCGCGCTCGTAGAACGCGATCGCCTTCTGCGGATCGGCGATGGTTCCTGTGCCGCCGCGGTACGCGTCGCCGGCGGCGTTGCATCCCACGGGAGACGTCGCGTCGCACGCGCGCTCGAACAGTGGCAGTGCTTCGTGAGGAGCCGCGAGCCCGCCGGTGCGCCCCACACTCGCGAGCCAGCCAGCGAGGTAGCAGGAGTTGCCGTGCTTGGCATCGCAGCCGAGCATCGCGAGCTTGGCGGCGCGTACGTCGTCGAGCTTCGAGGCGATCAAGTACTGCGCGGCCTGGTAGCACGCCACCGGCCAGCCGCCGTTGCAGCCGCGCTCGAGCGCGAGCTGCGCTGCGCCCGGATCAGCGGTGGTCCCGTTGCCATCGTGCGCGCGACGACCGTAGGTCTCGCACCATCCACCTCCGGCCTCGCACGCGGCCTTATAGTAGCGCGTGGCCTCCGTCTGATCTGCCGCGGCGATGCCGAAGCCCAGGCGATAGAACTCGGCGAGCGTGCCGCAGTACTTCGGATCGAGCTCGCAGCCGCGCTTCGCGAGCTCGAAGGCATGCGGGAGGTTCTGCTTCGCGATGCCGAGCCGCTCGCCGATCTTCTGGCACGCGTCGCCGTTGTCGTAACGCGTGCATGCCTTGTCGAACGCCTCGTTCGCGCCGGCGACGTCCTTCAGGCCGGCGATGCCGTCGTCGAGCGCGGTCGCGAGCCGCATGCACGCTTCGCCGCTTCCACCGGCACAACCCCGGCGGTAGGACGCGATCGCCTTCGCCGCGTCCTTGGCGACGCCCTTGCCGTTCTCCTCGAGCATGCCGATCACCACGCACGCGCCGGGATCCTCGGGACACTTCGGCGCGAGCAGCGCCATCGACTTCTCGAACATCGTCTGCGCCCCGGTCGCACTCGCCGTTCCGCCGATCCCGCGCTCGATCAGGTCGCCGGCGCGCGCGCAGCCGAGGCCACTGCCGAGCTCGCACGCGCGCTGGAAGGCGACGCGCGCCGCCGCGAACTCCGCGGTTCGCACGCCGAGGTCACCGATGTTGATGCACCCCTCGAGATCGTCGACGGCGCAGGCCTTCACGAAGTACGTCATCGCCCGCGCGTCGTCCCGCGCGAGCTTGTTGCGCCCGCGCGCGTAGAGGAAGCCCAGCAGGGTGCACGAGGATCCGTGCCTCGCGTCGCACGCCTCGTCGAGGAGCTTCACCGCGTGCACGGGATCCACGGTCTTGCCCTTCGGCAGGCCCTTCCCCTCGAGCTCGTCGCTCGCCTCGTTGTACTTCTCCTGTGGAGACAACCGCGGCGCGGGCGGCTTCTTCACGCAGGCGCCGGCCGAGATGCTCCACTGCTGACCCTTCGGGCAGTTGCGATCCACGGCGCCCGCGGTCGCGCACAGCACGAGGACGAGCGCGATCGCGGCGCGCAGGATCACGGGAGGACATCCTTCACGCAGCGGAACCCGACCTCCGGATCACCCTTGCGCGCATCGACGCCGACGCGGAAATGGATCGAGGCTTGCCAGCCGGCCTCCGGGGAGACGGTGAACGACGCGCCGCGGACGATCTTCGCCCGCGGCTTCGCGCCGTCAGTCGTTGTCCACTCGAGCACGCTCCCCAGCATGTCGCACAATCCCATCGGCGAGCAGTCTTTCGACGTCGACGGCGTCAGCGCAGCCTTGCCGCGCAACAGCGATGCGAGTGACACGTCTTGCGATCCGGTCTGCGCCGCCGCCTCCCACTCGAGCTCGGTCGGCAGCCGCTTGCCGAGGGCCGTGCACGCCGCACCTGCCTGCGCCCAGGTCACGTTGCGCGCGGGCAGGGCGGGCGCATCGCCGGGCATGCCTCCGGCTTTCGGCGATCCGAGCACTCGGCGCAGCGTCTCGAGCGTCATCTCGGTGCGATCGATCCACAGCGGACGCAGCGCCACGGTGCTCGGGGGGAGCGCGTCGGGGTGCGTGCCGGCGGGCTCGCCGACGGTGTAGTCGCCCGCGGCGATCGCGACCATGTCCGCAGGTGGCGACGGGATGGGGTGATCGACCGCGTCGATCACGGTGACCGGAGGCACGGATCTCATCGCGTCCGCGGGTGCGGCATCGACGATCGGCGCCGCATCGCGGGTCGCTGCGCGGTTACTCCGCGCGGACATCAGCATGTACCCCACCCCGAGCACGAGCACCGCGGCGACCCCGCACCCGAACCAGAGCAGTCCGCGGGGGGCCAAGCGCGGCGGTGGATCCGCGATGGTCGGCGGCTTCGACGGCATGGTGTCCGCGCTCGGCGTCGTGGCGAGCAATCCGACCTGACTCGTGGCCGCCTTCGCCACGACGGCCGACGGTGGAACCGCCGTGCCCGGCGCAACCAGCTTCGCGGCCGCAAACGCGGTGCGCATCGCCTCGGCATCGGAGGGCCGCTTCATCGGATCCGCGGCGAGGCAGCGCTCGACCAGCGCGTACACCGCCGCAGGTAGCCCAGCACGCAGCGATTCGAGCGGCGCGATGTCGTGGCGCAGCACCTTCTGCAACACCGACGTCACCGTCTCTCCGCCGCACGCCGCCGTGCCGCACAGCATCTCGTAGAGGATGGCGCCCATCGCGTAGACATCTGTCCATGGCCCGATCTCGCCCTGATCGGGCGCGACCTGCTCGATCGCCATGTACCCGGCGGTGCCCATCAGGCTACCCGTCAGCGTCAGGTCCGAGTCTTTCGTGCGGACGCGCGCGATGCCGAAGTCGAGGAGCTTCGGGATCTCGCCGTCGTCGGTCTCCGCGACGTAGATATTCTCCGGCTTGAGATCGCGGTGGACGATGCCTGCCTTGTGCGCGGCGCCGAGGCCCTTGAGCGCGCCGTCGATCACCATGTGCACGCGGGCGAGGTCCATGAGCTGCGGCTCGGGCTGGATCTCGTCGCGCAGCGTGTGGCCATCGAGCAGCTCCATCACGAGATAGAGCGTTCCTTGGTCGGCGCCGAAATCGAACACCTTCGCGACGTGCCCCGTGCGCAGCGCCGCGACCGCCGCTGCCTCGCGCTGGAACCGGGCGCGCGCCGACTCGGCGTTCGCGACGGCCGGGTTCATGATCTTGATCGCGACCTTGCTGTGGGTGTCGGGGTTGATCGCCCGATACACCGCACCCATGCCGCCGACGCCGAGCAGGCCGGCGATCTTGTACTTCCCGATCTGCGCGCTCTGGAGCAGGGACGTCTCGTCCTTCGGGCAGACCTTCCAGTCCACCGGATAGTCCGCACGACAGACCGGGCAGTACACGCCACGATGTTATCGCGGCCGTGTACGATGACGTTCGTGCGCTTGCTCGCGATCGTCTGCGGTGTTTTCGCGGGCGTACGGCTTGCGTCCGCCCAGGGGCCTGCTCCGCCGATCTTCCCCCCGCCCGGCGCGGCGCCGCCCTCCGCCCCCGCGCCGCCGGCGACACCCACCCCGGACGCTCCGCCGGCGTCGCCCGCACCGCTCGCGGCGCTCGATCGCGCCGCCGCCGAGCAACAGTGCGCCGCGCACGATCCGAGCTGCAACTGGTTCGCGACCCTCGGCGGCCTCGAGGCCCAATCGATGGGCCGCGCGCTCGCGGCCCGCGGCTACGAGCTCGAACCGGAGCCCTGGGGCAAGGTCGTCGGTCACATCCGCGTCTACAACGAGGACGTGTTCGCCGAGAAGACCCGCCTGCTGCGGTTCTTCAACAACTTCCACGTCACCTCCAAGGAGAGCGTGGTCAGCGCCGAGGTGATCCTGCGCCCCGGCGAGATGTGGGATCAGAACAAGATCGAGGAGACGGCGCGCCGCCTGCGCGATCCGATCTTCACGTCGGTGATCGCGGTGGTACCGGTGAAGTCCGCCGAGCCCGGTAAGGTCGACATCCTGGTCGTCACGCGCGACATCTGGAGTCTGCGCTTCAACACCACCTACACGTACCAGTCGGGGCGGCTGACCGATCTCGGCGCCTCGCTCTCGGAGAACAACTTCTTCGGCCGTCGCGTGCTGATCGCCGCCTCCGTGCTCATGAACCAGGGCTCGGTCGCTGTTGGCCCGTTGTTTCTCGACAAGAACTTCCTCGGCAAGCACCTCTATCTCCGGGTCAGCGTCAATACGGTGCTCAATCGCGGCGCGCTGCTCGGCACGAACATCGGGCTCCCCGGTACGCCCGGCGATCCGGACGGTGTCGGTCGTGACGGCTTCGACATCGAAGGCAGCAACAGCTCCGTCACCTTGTCGCGCCCGCTGTGGAACCTCGCGACGAAGTGGGCCGGTGGCGTCACGGTCAGCCACAACTTCGGCACCAGCCGTCGGTTCTTCGGGACCCATCTGCGGCCGGTGTGGTGTCCTCTCGGCGCGGAGTGCGTGCGCGCGATCGACCGCAGCGCGATGCCCGCCGCGGGCACCTTCAACCCGGATGTCGCCCCCCTCGACGAGCAGTTGCCGTGGGACTACCGGGTGAGGCAGGTCGGCGCGAACGCGAACGCGGTGCGGTCGTTCGGCACGGACTACAAGCAGACCGTCACGATCGGCTACGACCTGGACAGCGTGCACGCAAATCTGTTGCCCTCGTTCTCGGGCCTCGTCGAGCAGCGCGAGCCATTCGCGCGCGCGGTGCTGCCGCGTTCAGAGGTGACGTCGGTGCCATACCTCGCATACGGCGTGTACACGCCGCGCTACAAGACGCGCCGTAACGTCCAGACCTACGACCTCGCGGAAGATCTCCGGATCGGGCCAAGCTTCGAGGCCTCCCTCGGTGTCGGCCTCAAGGTCATCGGCTCGACGTACAACTTCCAGCGCGCCTCTGCATCGGGAGCGTGGACGGTTCCCTGGCGCCGCGATGGCTCGGTCACACTCAGCGCCGGGATCGGTACGCGGCGTCAGGACGGCGAGCTCATCGACAACCAGGCGAGCTGGTCGCTGCGGCTGGTTTCGCCCGTGTACTTGCGCGCGCGGTTCGTCGCCGAGTCAACCTTCGGAGCACGCTGGCACGACACCACCAACAGCCTGCTGACGATCGGCTCGGATAACGGACTCCGAGGCTTCTCGATCAACGAGTTCTCCGGCCAGCGCCTCACCGGCTCTCAAGTCGAGGTGCGGTCGCTGCCGTACGCGCTCTGGGTGCTCCGGCTCGGTGGCGTGGCGTTCTACGACGTCGGTGGCGCCGCCGATGCCTTCAGCGATCTGAAGCTTCACCACGATGCTGGCATCGGCTTGCGCTCGCTGGTGCCGCAGACCTCGCGCGAGCTGTTTCGCTTCGATCTCGCGTTTCCGCTCGACGGCCGCTCCGCCGGTCATCCCAGATTCATCGCGGGCTTTCGCTCCGAATTCTGAGCGACACGCCGGGCTTCGTACCGGAGAGAAACCGCGCGAGCAGATAGAGCGCGGTGACCGTGAGCCCGGCCGAGAGGCCGAGCCACAGCCCGGGCGCCCCCATGCCGGCGCCGAACCCGAGGCCGAGCGAGATACCGAGGCCGATCGCGTAGTGGCCGATGATGTTGCCGATCAAGGTCGCGCGCGTGTCCCCGAGCCCGCGCAACGCACCGGCGCCGATTGCCTGCGCTCCGTCGGAGAGCTGGAACAGTGCCGCGATCATGAGGAGCGGAACCGCGGCCGCGATCACCGCCGGATCGTCGGTGAACGCCCGGGCGAGCACGGCCGGAATGCTCACGAACATCAGCGCGAACACGGACATCACGCACAGCCCCATCACGAAGCCGATCAGCCCGCGGCGGCGTGCGAGGGCGAGGTCGCCGGCGCCGACCGCGTGCCCGACGCGGACCGAGGTCGCCGCACCCACGCCGAGCGCCACCGCGAAGGTGATGCTCGAGAGATTGAGCGCGATGGTGTGGCCGGCGACGGGCAAGGTGCCCATGCTCGCGGCGATCACGGTGGCCACGCCGAAGATGCCGACCTCCGCGAACAGTTGACCGGCGACCGGCCCACCGAACTTCAGGATCGCCATGAGGTCAGCGCGCGTGGACTTCGGCAGCGGCGAGGCGTCGCCCGGGTTCTTGGGGCCCGTCGGCCCATCGGGATCGAGCGCGCGAACGGAGGCCAGGTAGATGAACACGATCGCGACCTGGACGCTGATCGTCGCGACGGCAGCACCGATCACGCCGAGCGGCGGCAGGCCGATCGCGGAGACGCCGAAGATCAGCACGTAGTCGAGCATGGCGTTGACGATGTTGCCGACCACCACGGCGATGATCAGTGGTCGCGTCACGTTGTGCGCGGCGAGGTAGCTGCGCAGGGCGACCGAGAGGAGGAACGGCACGATGCCGAGCGCGCGCAGATAGACGTAGATCGCCGCCTGGTGTGCGACGTCCTCGTTGACACGGGCGATCTTCAGCACCATCGGCGTGCCGAGCACGATCAACGTCGCCGCGAGCCCCGCGAGCACTGCGAGGCGAAGGCCGGCGTGCAGGTAGCGGCGTGCGTCGGCGTAGCGGTTGGCTCCGATCGCCTGTGGGATGAGGGAGTCGAGCCCCATCACGAGGCCGAGGCCGATCGCGCTGATCGCGAACAGCAGGTTGTTGCCGATGCCCGCCGCCGCGAGTGCGGTGTCGTCGTAGCGACCGAGCCACGCCGCGTCGACGGTGCCCATCACCTGGAACCCGAGCTGCTGCGCGGCGAGCGGCACCGCGAGCATGACCTGCGCGCGCACCTCGGAGCCGGGCGGCGTCACTTGAACGGGCGGGGATTCATCGGCGCGTTCGCGAACGTCAGGTTCTTCGCGATCATCTTCGCCAGCTCGAGCCGGCGCGCGCTGTCAGGACCCACGACCCGGACGTAACAGGGCGCATCATCATCGATGAAGATCAGACCCTGGCCGTGGTGGTCGAGGCCTTTGAGGCCGACCATCACCTCGCTCGCTGCCTCCGGCGCGCGCTGCGGCGCATCGACGCCGGCGTCCTTGTCGTGCACGCCGGCATCGCGCTTCGCACCCGGTTGCGGCCCCGCATCGGCCGCGGCGTTGTACTGCTCGACGAGGTCCGCGCTGGTCCGCGTGTACTGCGCGAACAGGGCGTCGGCGCGCTGCTTCATGCCATCGCGGCAATCGAAGTCGAACGTCCAGTACTCCGGCTGCTGCGCCATGACCTCGTAGGTGCACGGATGCGGCACGCCGCGCGGCACCGAGGAGGCACTATCGATTTGCTTCACGGTACCGCCGAGCACACCGCCGAGCACCGTGGTGTCGGCGATCGAATCGCACACGAACTTGTCCGCGTACACGCCGGCGAGCTTGGTGGGCGATTCGGTCGGCTTCGGCTCCGAGGTCGCCGAGCCGTCACTGCTGCAAGCGGCGAGCAAGATCCAGAGCGGAGCGGTACAACGCATCGGCCCGGGGACGTTATCACGATCAATCGGAGGCGGCGGCACGCGTGGTGGCGTCGTAAACCAGTCGCAATTCCGCGACCTCGGCGATCGCTTCGGCCACTGCCATCAGCGGGGCGGAGTGCCGCGCTTCATCGAGATGGATCTGCCCGCCGATCCGGCGCTCGACGTACGCGACATAGAGTCCGCGTCGCCGCGCCGACACCACGACCGCACGGAGATGGAACAGCGGGATTGCCGCGTGACGGCGGATGCCGAGGATCACCTGCTCGCTCCTGAGCAGGCCGTCCTCGCGATCGAACACCAGGGAGCGTCGCAAGGTTCCGAGCAGCACGCCGACGGCCAGGAGGAACGCGCCGCCGAGCGTCGCCCACGTCGGGCCGAGCGTGACCAGCCAGAACCCGAGGGCAGCGAGGCCGTAGCCGGTCCATGCGGTCGCGCGTGTCAGCACCAGCTCGACGCGGGTCTCCGTGCGCTTTCTGATCCGCACCGAGCCGAGCCAGTCGAGCACCGTTCAAGCGTACGGGCTCGCGCGCCCTCTGGCTAGGGCGCCTGTGTGGGCGCTAGGTCTCGCCGCCGTCGCTGATCGAACCGCCGCCACCACCACCGTCGCCACCACCATCGCCACCACCACCGCCGTCACCCTCGGGCGGTCCGCCGCCTTCGCCCGGCTGGCCACGCCACTCGCGTTGACGTCCACCGCGGCCACGCCTGCGCCGCCGCCGGCGCTTGCGCAGCGGCTGACCATCGGGACCGAGCATCGGCGGACCCGGCGGTCCCCCGCCTTGCTGCTGCTGTTGTGGCGGCGGGCGATTCCCCTCGCCGCGGACCTCGAAGAACGAGACTGGCGCGCCGTCTCCGTTCGGCGCCCCAGCGGCTCCGGCGATCGGCTGCCCGTTCGGCGGGCCGTTATTGCGACGGCGACGCCGACGGCGCCGCTTGCGCTCGCCCGGCTGACCGTTGCCCTCGGCGCTCTGCGCTGGCCGCGGGGCACCGCCGTTGCCAGCCTCGGGACGCGGCCCGCGGCTCTCGCCGGAGCCAAACGATCGCGGCCCGCGATCGCCACCGCCGGCACCCGGACGATCCCAGCGGCGGATCTTCTTGCCGCGTCGCGCACCGCGATTCGCGTTCGCGCCCGCGTCATTCGGATTCGCCGACGCCACGGGCGCAATCGCGATCCGCATCGGTCCGCGCACGTACTCGATGACGGGGCCACCGCCGCCACGGCGCGGTTGCGCCTCGGCTGTGGGCGCCGAGGTCGACAGCACGGGCGTCGTGAACGCGCTCTTCGGCGGCAGCATCGCTCGCCGCTTGCGCCGACGTCGGCGTCGCCGCCTCCGCGCTTCGGCCGCGCTGGCCGATGTCGAGTTTTCGTCGTCGACGCGCGACGTGCGCTGCTTCGCGACCTTTGCGACCTTCTTGCGCGCGAGGACGGTGATCTCGCCGGGACCTTCGATGCCTTCCTCGGCTAGCTCCGCGGCGGTCTTGTCGATCGCCTCGATCTCGTCGTCATCGTCATCGTCGTCGTCATCGTCGTCATCATCGTCGAGCTCGTCGTCATCATCGTCGTCGTCCTCGCCGTCGACGAGCTCGCCGTCGAGCTCGTCATCCTCGAGATCGTCGTCCTCGTCCTCTTTGTCACCCTCGGGATCTTTCTCCCCGGGTTTCTCCGGCTTCGCCACCGGGCGGCGCATCACCGTGGGGGCGAGCTCGGGCTTCGCAGCGGTCGTGTGCCCGTTGGTGCTCGAGGCGGCCTTCGCGCCGGCGGCTGCCGGAGCAGAAGGCGCAGCGGCGGCGCCACCGGGTGTCCTGCGCAGCACGGTGCTCGGCTTCGGCGCAGGGGCAGGCGCCGCAGCGGCAGGCGCGGGCTGATCGATGCGGACGACGCGCGCCTTGATCTCTCGCTTCGGCTTGGCCTCGGTCGGGTCGTCGTCGAGCAGCCGGGTCAGCGAGGCGCCGAGGCGCGTGGCCTCGGTCGAGGCGGCGAGGGCGGCCTCGCGACTCCTGAGACAGTTGTCGCAACGACCGCAGCGCGGCGGCTCGGGCTCGCCAAGATACTGGAGGATGACCTGGTTGCGGCAGCCCGGCGCCTTGACGTACGCGAGCAGCGAGTCGAGGCGCATACGATCGGCGATGCGCCTGGCTTCGTACTGCTTCGCGCGCTCCATCAGCTCGCCCATGTCGGGCGGCGGATCGGCGACGAAGTACAGGCCGCCTTCCTTCTCGGTGATGAACTTCTCGTCCTTGAGTAGCGAGAGCACGGTGCGCGTTCGCTGCTGGCCAACGCCGGAGGACAGCGCGATGTTGACGACGTTCGGCGGCGACTCCTCGGCGAGGTGGCCGCCCTGCTTGTGCAGATCGGTGAACGCCTCGAGCGCCTCGAACACCTGGCGAACCTGCCGCTTCGTCGGATACGTGCCGGAGAGGAAGTACTCCTGGATCGCGACGTCGTCGGGGGAGAACAGCAGCACGCAGCGCGCGGGCTTGGCATCGCGACCGCCGCGGCCGGCTTCCTGCGCGTACGCTTCGAGCGATCCGGGCACGTGATAGTGCAGGACGTTGCGGATGTTCGACTTGTCGACGCCGAGACCGAAGGCGTTCGTCGCGATCATCACGAGCTCGGACGACGCCATGAACGCGTTCTGACTCTCGTCGCGTTCCTTCTTGTTCATCCGCCCGTGGTACTTGCCCACCGGCACGCCCCAGCGCGTGAGCGCCTCGTAGAGCTCCTCGACCTTCTTGACGGTCGCGCAGTACACGATGCCCGGTCGCGGCAGCTTCTTCAGCAGCGTGACCAGGGTCTTCATCTTCTCGTCGTCATCGGTGAAGACGATGACTTCGTAGTGAAGGTTCGGGCGGTCGAACGTCGTCGTGACGATCGTCGCGCCCTCGATCCCGAGCTGGAACAGGATGTCGTCGCGGACGTGCGGCGGTGCGGTCGCCGTGGTCGCGAGCACCGGCGGGCGACCCACCTCCTCGAGTGCCTTGCGCAGCGAGAGGTACGCGGGCCGGAAGTCGTGTCCCCACTGCGAGACGCAGTGCGCCTCGTCGACGACGAACCGCGAGACGCCAACGCCGCCACACGCTTCGCGCAGGAACACGCGGAACGCCGGGTCCGCCATGCGCTCCGGCGTGGTGAGCAGGAGCTTGCCGCCCGGCGCCTTGATCATCGCGTCGACCTCGCGGCGCTGCTTGACGGTCAAGGTCGAGTCGATCTTGCAGGCGCTGACGCCCTTCGAGACCATCTTGTCGAGTTGATCCTTGATCAGCGCGATCAGAGGGCTGACGACGACCGTCACGCCCGGGACCACCATCGACGTCAACTGATAGAGCAGGGACTTGCCGCTGCCCGTGGGCATCACCGCGAGCAGGTCCTCATTCGCGAGCAGGTGCTCGAACGCCTCGGCCTGACCCGCGCGGAACGACTTGATGCCGAGGACCTCTTGCCCGATGCCGAGCAGCGCGCCGACCTTCTTCGGTAACCCGGCAGCTTCGGGCGGGGCCGCGCGATCGAGCGTGTAACCGGGCTTCACCTTCGCCGCCGGGGGCGGGGGCGGGGGCGGCGGAGCGGGCGGAGCGGCGGCCTTCTTCTTGGCCTTTTTCGCAGCCTCCGGAGCGATCGACGGTTTCGGCGCGCGCTTCGCCGTCTTCTTCGGCTCTTTCGACGCCGCAGGAGAGGCCTTCTTCGTGGTGGTTCGACGCTTGGTCGTGGACATCCGTGCCTACTTCGCCGGCAGTTCAGAGGACAAGTCCTCCGGGTCCTACGAGCGAGGCGCGCTAGCTCCAACGATGGAATCAGCGCTTGTTCGATCAAGACCATAGCATGGGCTCTGGCCGCAAGCGGGATCGCAGAGAATTGGCAGTACGACGGGAATCTACGGAGAACCGGCCGGTTGCGCCCGCATGATATGTACAGAGGGATGGCGAGTGACCGTCCCGTGCGGGAGGCGGAGAACCGCCTCGAGAGGTTCAACGGAGATCGTGAGCGGCTGCTCTCGGAAGTCGAGCGGCGCGTCGTCGCGCGACGAGTTGGTGAGTCCAAGTCGGGCGGTGATCACTCGCTCGAGAACGTGCTCAACGATGTCGCCTTCAACGAGATCCGCCGGCTCGATACGAAGGGCGGCAATCCGGCCGCCGATCGCTGGAAGGATCTCTCCCGCCGTCTGCTCGGCATGTCCGACGAGGAGAAGGCCGCCGAGCTGCGCAAGCTCGTCTGCTACTACGGACAGGACGTGGTCGGAAACTTCGACCCGCGCGTCTACAAGTTCGCGACCGGCATAGGGCCGGCGCTGCTCGGCTTCGTGTTCAACCCGATCACGAGCCTGCGCCAGGGCATGGATACGATGCGCAACCTCGATGCGCGGATCAGCGCCGACGGCGACCTCGATCTCGTGCGCCAATGCGCCGAGCGCGGCACGATCGTCGTCACGCCGACCCACTCGTCGAACATGGACTCGCCGGCGATCGGCCTCGGCATGCTGCGCGCGCACCTGCCGCCCGTGACCTACGGGGCCGGCAAGAATCTGTTCTCCAATCCGTTCGTCTCGTATTTCATGCGCAACCTCGGCGCGTATCGCGTCGATCGCCGCCTCAAGTTCGAGCTCTACAAGGACGTCCTGAAGGAGTACTCGACCGTCCTCCTCGAGCACGGCTATCACTCGCTGTTCTTCCCGGGCGGCACGCGGTGCCGGTCGAACATCATCGAGAAGCACCTCAAGCTCGGCCTGCTCGGCACCACCGTCACCGCGTACAAGAACTCCGTGCGCGAAGGTTCGCCGAACAAGCGCATCTACATCGTCCCGGTCACGATCAACTACCGCCTCGTGCTCGAGGCCGAGACCCTGATCGCCGACTACCTCGCCGATACCGGCAAGAGCCGCTACATCATCACCGACGACGAGTTCAGCCGCATCGGGCGCATCCTCGAGTTCTTCCGCAAGATCCTCGTGCACGAAGGCTCGGTCGTCGTGCGCTTCGGCCGTCCGCTCGACGTGTTCGGAAACGACATCACCGATGACGGCGAGTCGATCGATCGCGCCGGGCGCGTTGTCGATCCCGCGAGCTTTCTGCGCGGCGCCGACGGCGAGGTCACCGATGACGACCAGCGCGACGCCGAGTACACGCGTGCACTCGGTCGCCGGCTCGCGGCCGCGTATCCGAAGCTCACGGTCTACCATTCGACGAATCTCGTGGCGCGCGCCCTCTACGACGCGATCTCGAAGACCGTCGGCACGCGCGACATCTACCGCCTGCTCCGCGCCCCCATGGCGCAGCTCGGCGTCCCCGTCGCCGATGCACTCGCAGAGCTGGTGCGCATGCGCGCGCGGATCGCGGCGAATCCGAGCTTCGGCAGCGAGCATCCGCACTACATCGATCAATCGGCCGAGGCGAAGCTCGACGACGCGATCAAGGGGCTCGGCACCTACCACACGCGCCCCGCGGTCGTTCGCCAGGGCGACATCCTCCAGGTCGACGACGTGAAGCTGCTCTACTACTATCAGAACCGTACGGCGCACATCCCTCCCGAAGGGAACCCATGAGCTCGCGCGGCGATACCGTCGGCATCATCGGCGCCGGCTCGTTTGGCACCGCGCTCGGCTCCGTGCTCGCGCGCTCCGGCCGCCGCGTGATCCTGTGGTCGCGCGACACCGCCGTGGTGGCGGCGATCCAGAGCCAGCGCGTTTCGCCGCGCCTCCCGAAGGCGCCGCTCCCCGCGCCGCTCGAGGCCACCGCCGATCCGAAGCGCCTCGCTGCCGAAGCGCGCTTCCTCGTGCTCGCCGTGTCGTCGACGAACGTGCGCGAGCGCGCGCGCGAGCTCGGCGATGTTCTCGATGGCAGCCACATCGTCGTCCACGCGATCGGCGCTCTCGCCGCGCCCACCAACGAGCGTGTCTCCGAGGTCATGGCGCAGGGCCTACCCACCCTCAAGCTCGGCGTGCTCGCCGGTCCCGCGCTCCCCGCCGACCTGGTCGAGGGCCAGTTCTCGTCGATGGTCATCGCCTCCGCGTTCGACGAGGTCGTCGCCGAAGGCCGCCGCCTCCTCAACGCGCCACCGGGCCTGCGCATCTACTCGTCCAAAGACCTGATCGGCGTCGAGCTCGCCTCCGCACTCTCCGGTGCGTACACCGTGGCGCTCGGGCTCGCCGATGGGCTGGGCATCGGTCCCGGCCCGCGCGCCGTCCTCATCACGCGCGCCGTCGCCGAGGCTTCGCGCCTCGGCGTCGCTGCGGGCGCTGAAGCGCGCACCTTCGCGGGCCTCGCGGGTCTCGGCAACCTCCTCGTGCGCTCCGCGGGCGATCGCTCCGCCGACTACATGCTCGGTCGTCGCCTCGCCGATGGCATCGTCACGGCCGACTCCGCGCGGACCGAAGGCGCACGCGCCGCGCTCGCGGGCATGGAGCTCGCGGGCAAGCTCCGCACGCGCATGCCGATGCTCCAGGGCGTCGCCGCGGTGCTCTCGGGCAAGCTCGAACCGAAGGACGCCGCGAAGCTGATCGGCGACACCGTCGCGGTCGAGGAGTGATGCGCAGCGCGGCGTTGGCGCTGCTCGCCATCGTCGCGTGTGGTCCGCCGCGCGCCACCGAGCACATCGCCACGCCGACCGCCGGCATCACGATGGCGTTCTACCAGTCCGCCGGCAAGTCCTACACCGTCGTCGACGATCGTCGCTTCGTCGAGGTCCGAGGTGGTCTGCTCCTCCTCGATCACATCGATCCCGGCGCCGCGCTGCCATCACTCGTGATCGAGCCGCTCGGTGCGACCACCCTCATCGTCGGCCAGTGCGATCGCGACCACGAGACTCACGCTCTGTCTCCCGACACCGCGCTCGAACGCTACGGCGCCTGGCAAGCCCGCCGTGCGCAGCGCGTCGAGGACGGCGACCTCTCCGCCGATTCCGAGCCCGCACCCGACAACACCCTCACCGTGGTCTCGCCCGTGGTGCGCTGCTCCGCGACCGGCGCCTCGGGCAAGCAACTCGTGCGCATCCTCTATGTCTCCACGCAGCTCGCGTACCGCGCGCAGCACGACATCAAGATGGCCACCTCCGATCGCGCCACCATCGCCACGCGCTTCGCGATCACCACGCCTGCCTGGTCCGATCGCGCCGCCGTCATCCTCTACGAAGGTCTCCCGGGCGCCGACAAGCCCGCGGTCGAGATCGCGCGCGGGTCGCTCACCCTCGATGGCTCGACCTCCGTCCTCGGCGCTCCACCGCGTGACGTCCCCGCGCGTGTCCGACGCGTGTTCGACGGCGCGATCCGCAACGGTGTCGGCGACGCCAACGATCCATCCTGGGGCCGCGACTCCGTCCACGCCGTCTGGGTCTGGCTCGAGCTCGACGGCGCCTCGCTGTCTCCCGGTCCGACCCACGCCTATCTCGAGCTTCCCGGCGAACCGCAGCGCGAGATCGATGTCCCGTCCGCCGGCCGCGAGGACACCAAGGCCGGAACGCGGCTCCCGCTCTGGATCGATGACCAGCTCCGCGGTGTTCGAACCCGCAGCGTCTCCGGTGCCGACGGCGCGAGCCTCGTCGATCGCTTCGCCGTCACCGTGTCGAACCTCGGCGCCTCACCGCGAGAGGTGTGGATCGAGGAGAAGCTGCGCCCGGCGAAGCAGCGCACGATCACGGCCGGCTGGCCGACAAAGCCTGCGCTCGGCGCGGGTGTTGCGCGGACGAAGGTGACCGTGAAGCCCGGCGGAACGGAGCGCGTCAGCTACGTGATCTCCTACGTGTTCTGATCGCGTGGTGCGTTCGTTCGTTCGTTCGTTCGTTCGTTCGTTCGTTCGTTCGTTCGTTCGAGGCGAACGAGCGATCCAACGACGAACGAGCGCCGTGCGAAACGGCGCGCGACACACCGAGCGCCGTTACGGCTCGAACGGCCGGCGCAGCTTTCGATCAACGCTGTAGAGCCCGGGGCCCTGTGCGTAGAGAAGCGCGAGGCCACCAATGATGGCCAGGTTCTTCATGAAGTTGACCATCTGCGCCTTCATCTCCGCGCCCTCGAACATCCAGAAGCGATGGAAGATGAGCGTGGTCGGGATCATGACCAGGATGAGGCCGAGCGCAGCGAGGCGACCGAGGAAGCCGAACGCGATCGCGAGTCCGCCGATCAGCTCCGCGAGGCCTGCGATGACGGCGAGGATCTCGGGGTTCGGGATCCCGGCCGCGGTCATGTGAGCCGCGGTGCCCGAGGTGTCGGTGAGCTTCGCGATACCGCTGACGATGAAGATCGCGGCGATGAGGATCCGCCCGACGAGCGCCGTGGACGCACGGGGCACATTGCGGATGGGCTCGTCGGCCTCGATCTCCAGGCTCTGTGGGCGTCCGTATGCGATTCGCTCTGCAATTCCTGTCGTCGCCATGAGGTCCTCCAGTCGTTGCTGAGGACTGATGCACGCCGCGTGTCAACGGCCGACGGAGAAACTCTCAGGGCGGCGGATCGACGGCGACGACGATGCTACCCATGCCGCCGGGCGTCCCGGCGCCAAGCTTGGACGGCGTCAGGAGATCGCCGCCGTCGACGTTGCCGCTGCCCCAGAGTCGACCGGCGAGGACGAGGCGTCCGTTCGGGGCGCGCGCGATGTCGAAGACCTCGAGCTCGCTGCCGTTGCGCTCGTCGTTGGTGTGGGGCGTCGCACCGGCGAGGCGCGCGGCGGCACGGAGCTCGCCGGTGGGAGAGAACCGGGCGAGCGCCGTGTCCGAGCCGAGGGCGGTGAGGGTGGTGGTGCGCGAGGTGCCGTGGAGGGTGAGCTCGTGCCCGGCCTGCGGCCATCCGAAGTAGGCGGCGACGACAAGATCGTCGTCGGGGAGCGCGACGAGGGCGCGCGCGGCGGCATGGTGCGTGGTGGCGCGCACCCACAGCTCGCGGCCGCTCGGGGCGTAGCGTGCGACGAACATCTGCTCGGCGGCCTCGCCCGCGATCGCCGCGCCACCATCGGACATCGGCGCGACGGCCCACGCGCTGTCAAAGGATGCGGCGACGCCGTGCGCGACGACCCAGTCGACGTCGCCCGACGAGCGGTAGCGCGCGAGGTACGCGTTCGACGGATTGCCGACCTTGTGCTCGGTGTCGGGCGGCAACGCGAGCCGGGTGTCGCCGAACTTCGCGTTCGCGCCGAACGCCCCCGCCACGTAGATCGCGGAGCCGGCGAGCGCGACCGCACGGGCACCATCGTCCTCGGCGCTGCCGTCGTTGCGGATCCACCGGGGCGCACCGTCGGCCGACAGGCTCGCGACGAGCGCGTCGGCGCCGCCCTGGGAGTCCTTCGTGAACGGGCCCAGGGTCAGCGAGGCGCGGAACGAGCCGACGATCACGAGGGCGCCATCGGGCGCGACCGCGAGATCGTTGCACGCGCTGTCACCGCCGCCGCTCGCGGTGGTCAGCCAGCGCAGCTTGCCGGCGCGATCGAGCGCGATGACGACCAGCTGCGCGTGGCCCTTCGGCGCGGTCGTGCGGAGCTTGCCTTCGATCGTGAGCGCGCCCGTGTAGCTGCCGCAGGCTACGGCGCCGCCGTCGGCGAGGGCCTGCACCGAGCTGATGGTCGCGGTGCCGAGCGGGCGAACCCACAGCGTCTTGCCGGCGGCATCGAGCGCCACGATCGAGCCGCTGGCGAAGCGCTTGGGGCGTGGCGGCATCTTCGCGAGCCAGCCGGCGCCTGCATCGTCGCCGGCGATCAGGATCGAGCCATCGGGGCGCAGCGCAACCGACTCCACGAAGTTCGGCGTTCCCTCTGCGGCGCGCATCCACGCCACGGGTTGCAGCGCGACGGGCAGGAGCGGCGCGGCGATGGGCGGTGGCGCGACGGGAACCGGCGTCGCGATGACGGGCGCAGCGGGCGGAGGCGGAGCGATCGGCGCGGGGGCCGGCGAGGATCCGCACGCGGCGATCGCGACGAGCGCGATCGTCTTCACGGGGTCAGCGTGATCTGGAAGTCGTAGAGGTTCACCGCGCCCGCGACGGCCGGGAACACCTCGAAGATGTACTCGCCCGCGGCGAGGGTGGGGCACGACGGCGACGCGGCCGGGCAGGTGATGGACTCCTCGTTGCCGAAGCCGCGCGACGCCGCGATCATCACGCCGGCACTGTTGGCGAGCCGCAAGTCGAGGTCACCGCTCGGCCGGTTCGTGAACGTGATCTTGACGGCGACCTTCGACGTCCCGCCCGGGACGCTGAACTTGTAGAAGTCGTGGTCCTCGGTCTCACCGGCGCAGATCGCCGCGGTGCCGGTATCGGCTGCGGTCACGACCTGCGCCATGTCGAACGTGTCGTTTGGCTCCTTGTAGTCGCACTGCTCCTGCGTGTACGGCGCGTCGATCTGAGCGTCGATCGGAATCGCCTTGTTCGAGAAGTCGAGGACCAGAGAGCAACCAGGGGCGCTGAGCAGCGCGAGTCCAACGAGGCACTCCCGAACCATGCGGTGACGCTACGCGCCGGGCACCGAGAACGTCAAGAGATCTGAGGCACTTAGCTCATGGGCCTCGCTTGACCTGCTGGCCCCTCGACGGTAGGGTGCCCGGCGCACGCGCCATGTACTTGCAAGACCTCATCTTCACGCTGCAAACGTTCTGGGCGAAACGGGGCTGTGTCGTCGAACAGCCGGTCGATGTGTCGGTCGGTGCGGGCACGTTCCATCCCGCGACGTTTCTGCGCGTGCTGGGTCCGGAGCCGTGGAACGCGGCGTTCGCGCAGTTCTGCCGGCGGCCCTCCGACGGGCGCTATGGCGAGAACCCGAACCGCGCCGGCGCGTACTACCAGTTCCAGGTCGGGCTCAAGCCGAGCCCGCTCGGCGTGCAGGACATGTATCTCGATTCACTGCGCGCGATCGGCCTCGATCCCGCGGTGCACGACATCCGGTTCGTCGAGGACGACTGGGAGTCACCGACGCTCGGCGCCTGGGGCCTCGGCTGGGAAGTCTGGTGCGACGGCATGGAGGTCACGCAGTTCACGTACTTCCAGCAGGCCGGCGGCATCGATCTGATGCCGGTGACCGCCGAGCTCACGTACGGCGTCGAGCGGCTCGCGATGTACCTGCAGAACGTCGACAACATGTACGACCTGCAGTGGGACAAGAACGTCACGTACGGCCAGCTCCGCCATCCGTGGGAGGTCGAGTACTCGACGTACCACTTCGAGGATCTCGTCGCCGAGATCGCGTTCAAGGAGTTCGATACCTACGAGGGCGAGTGCAAGCGGCTGCTCGCGCGCAAGCAGGGCGACATCGCGGCTCCGCTCGTGCTGCCGGCGTACGAGTTCTGCATGAAGGCGTCGCACGCGTTCAACTGTCTCGACGCGCGCGGCGCGATCAGCGTCACCGAGCGCCAGCGGTTCATCGGTCGCGTGCGCGGCATGGCGAAGGCGTGCGCCGAGACGTACGTCGCATCTCGCGCGCGCCTCGGCTTCCCGCTGTTGCCAAAGCAGCTGCAGCAGGCCGCGGTCGATGCGTACAACGGCGCGGCCGAGGCAGGCGTCAACGCCGGTGCGCTCGCGGCGGCCCGCGCCGTGGCCCCACGTGCGGCGGAGATCGCTCATGCCAGCTGATCTGCTCTTCGAGATCGGGTGCGAGGAGATTCCCGCGAAGATGCTGGCGCGCCAGCTCGTCGATTTCCCCGCGTTCGTCGAGCTCCGGCTCGGCGCGGCGCGGCTCGAGCACGGCGGCGTGCGCGCTCTCGGCACGCCGCGTCGGCTCGCGATCATCGTCAAGCAACTCGCGGATCGCCAGCCGGATCTCAACGAGGAGGTCGTCGGTCCGCCGGTCGGTGCCGCGTTCGCAGCCGATGGCACCCTGACGAAGGCGGGGCAGGGCTTCGCCGCGAAGAACGGCGTCGCGCCCGAGTCGCTGGTCAAGCGCGAGGTCGCCGGCAAGAAGGGTCAGTACGTCGTCGCGCTGCGCAACGTGATCGGGCAGGACGCGCGCGCGCTGTTGCCCGCGATGCTCGCGGAGATCGCCGCGTCGATCGCGTGGCCGAAGTCGCAGCGCTGGGGCTGGTCGGAGACCACGTTCGTGCGTCCGGTGCAGTGGCTCGTCGCCGTGCACGGCGGCGAGGTCGTGCCGCTCTCATGGGCGGGTCAGACCTCCGGCCGGCAGAGCCGGGGGCATCGCTTCCTCGCGCCCGGTCCGGTCGAGATCGCATCGGCCGACACGTACGTCGAGGCGCTACGCGCAGCGCACGTCATCGTCGATCAGGATGCGCGCAGAGATCTGGTCCGCGCCGAGCTGGCGCGGATCGAGACCGCCACCGCCCTGCGCGTACGCCCCGACGAGGCGCTGATCGCCGAGGTCATCCACCTCGGCGAGTACCCCGTCGGCGTCTCGGGCGAGTTCGATCCCGCGTTCCTCGGTATCCCCGAGGAGATCATCGTGACGTCGATGCGCACGCACCAGCGGTACTTCGCGATGGAGCACGCCGACGGCACGCTCGCGAACCGCTTCGTCACGATGATGGCCACCATCGTCAAGGATCCGATGGTCGTCGCGAAGGGCAACCAGAAGGTCCTCGCGTCGCGCCTGACCGACGGCAAGTTCTTCGTCGCCGAGGATCGCAAGAAGTCGTTCGACGCGTGGAACACCAAGCTCGACGCCGTGGTGTTCCAGGCCAAGCTCGGCGAGGCCGCGCGCACGGTCGGCCACAAGGTCCGCCGGATCGAGAAGGTCGCGGCCGCGCTCGCCACGTTCGCTCACGAGGACGTCGACCTCGCCAAGCAGGCCGCACGCGTGTGCAAGGCAGACCTCGCCTCGCTCGCCGTCGGCGAGTTCCCCGAGCTGCAGGGCGTGATGGGCCGTCACTACGCGAAGGACTTCGGCCTGCCGCCCGCCGTCGCCACCGCGATCGACGAGCACTGGTGGCCGAAGGGGCAGGGCGCCGCGCTCCCGGCATCGCCGGCCGGGGCGATCCTCGCGCTCGCAGATCGCATGGATACCATCGTCGGTTGCTTCGCGGTCGGCCTCGAGCCGAGCGGCTCCGCCGATCCATTCGGCCTGCGTCGCGCTGCGATCGGAATCTGGCAGATCCTGCTGGCGCGCCCGGCGTGGTCAACGCTGTGGACGCCGCTGTTCGCGGCCACGCGTGACGCGCTGGCCGAGCACGGAGTGGCGCTCAAGGATCCGAAGAACATCGAGGAGTTCTTTCGTGCCCGCCTGCGCGGCATTCTCACCGAAGCCGGCATCCCGGCCCAGGACGCCGACGCCGCGCTCGCGCAGGACTTCCGCGATCCCGTCGACGCGCGCGCCCGTGCGCTCGCCTGCGCGAAGATCAGCAAGGATGCGCGCGAGGTGTTCAAGCGCGTGTCGAACATCCTCGACGACGCCCGCAACAAGAAGATCGAGATCGCGGGCACCGTCGACCCATCGAAGTTCGTGGCGGATGTCGAGCGCAACCTGTACGCGGCGGTCGCTGACGCACAGGCTCGCGAGAAGGACGCGCGTACGAACCGCGACTATCCCGCCGTGTTCGAATCGCTCGAGCGTCTCCGTCCCACGGTCGCCGCGTTCTTCGACAAGGGCGGCGTGATGGTGATGGATCCCGATCCGTCGCTCCGCGACAACCGGCTCGCGCTACTGCAGTGGTTCATCGCGCCGTACCTCTCGATCGCCGACTTCCGCCTCCTCGCAGGTGCGGCGTGAAGCACATCCGTCAGTTCGGCGGCGGCACCGCCGAGGGCCGCGCCAAGGACAAGGCGCTGCTCGGCGGCAAGGGCGCGAACCTCGCCGAGATGGCGTCGCTCGGCCTCCCCGTACCGCCCGGCTTCACGATCACCACCGAGGTCTGCCGCCACGTGATGGCGCACGGCGCGGGAAGTTATCCGTGGGAGCTCGCCGGCGAGGTCGAGGCTGCGATGGCGCGCGTCGAGGAGCTGACGAAGGCGAAGTTCGGCGACCCCGCGCATCCGCTGCTCGTCAGCGTTCGCTCCGGCGCGCCCGCGTCGATGCCCGGGATGATGGACACGATCCTGAATCTCGGCCTCAACGACGCGACGGTCGCGGCGCTTGCCACCGAGAGCGGCAACGCGCGGTTCGCGTGGGACTGCTACCGCCGGTTCGTGGCGATGTACGGCGAGGTCGTGCTGGGCGTGACCGCGGCGAACGAGCACGATCCGGAGCCATTCGACGAGATCCTCGACGACGTGAAGCGCAAGTACCGCGCGAATCGCGACCAGGACCTGAGCGAGGAGGCGTTGCGCGATGCGGTCGGGCGGTTCAAGGCGAAGGTGCAGGAAGCGACCGGCGCCGCCTTCCCCGACGACGTGAAGACGCAGCTGTGGGGGGCGATCGGCGCCGTGTTCCAGTCGTGGAACAACCCGCGCGCGGACTACTACCGCAAGCTCAACGGCATCTCGGCCACGATCGGCACCGCGGTCAACGTGCAGGCGATGGTGTTCGGCAACCTCGGCGAGGACTGCGCGACCGGCGTGGCATTCACGCGCAACCCGGCGACCGGCACGGCCGAGCTGTACGGCGAGTTCCTGACGAACGCGCAGGGCGAGGACGTGGTCGCCGGCATCCGCACGCCGGAGCCGATCTCCGAGCTCGCCAGGAAGCCCGGGCTCGGCGCCGCGCACGCCGAGCTGATCCGGCTCGCGAAGGTTCTCGAGGATCACTTCCGCGACATGCAGGACCTCGAGTTCACGATCCAGAAGGGGCAGCTGTTCATGCTGCAGACCCGCGGCGGCAAGCGCACGGGCAAGGCGATGGTCAAGGTCGCGGTCGACCTCGTCGCCGAGGGCAAGCTCACGCCCAAGGAGGCGGTCCTCCGCATCGATGCGAGCAAGCTCGACGAGGTGCTGCACCCGACGATCGATCCGAAGTCGCGCCCGGCGTCGGTCGGCAAGGGACTCCCGGCATCTCCCGGAGCCGCGATCGGCAAGGTCGTGTTCACCGCGAGCGCCGCGGAGGAGTGGGCAAACCGCGGCGAGCGCGTGATCCTCGTCCGCACCGATACGTCTCCCGAGGACATCCACGGCATGAAGGCCGCGGTCGGCATCCTCACGGCGCGCGGCGGCATGACCAGCCACTCGGCCGTTGTCGCGCGCGGCATGGGCAAGTGCTGCGTCACCGCGTGCACCACGCTCCGCGTCGATGCGCCGAAGAAGACGGCGATGTTCGTCGGCGGTGGCAAGGAGCTCAAGCTGAAGGAAGGTGATGTGCTCACGCTCGACGGATCGACCGGCGAGGTGTTCCTCGGCACGTTGCCGCTCGTTCCCGCCCAGCTCGGAACCGAGCTCGGCACGCTGATGGAGTGGGTCGACCAGTTCCGCACGCTGAAGGTCCGCACGAACGCGGATACGCCCACCGACGCGCGCACCGCGCGCAGCTTCGGTGCCGAGGGCATCGGCTTGTGCCGCACCGAGCACATGTTCTTCCAGCCGGAGCGCATCCTCGCCGTGCGCGAGATGATCCTCGCCGCCGACGAGGCCGGTCGCCGCACCGCGCTCGCGAAGATCCTGCCGATGCAGCGCGACGACTTCGCCGAGCTGTTCCGGGTGATGGACGGTCTGCCGGTGACGATCCGCCTGCTCGATCCGCCGCTCCACGAGTTCCTCCCGCACACGCAGAAGGACATCGACGAGGTGGCCGCCGACATCGGCGTGCCCGCGACGGTGATCGCATCGAAGGTCTCCGAGCTCACCGAGACAAACCCGATGCTCGGCCACCGCGGCTGCCGCCTCGCGATCACGTACCCCGAGATCTACGAGATCCAGACGCAAGCGATCGGCGAGGCCGCCGCGCTGGTCGCGGCCGAGGGCGTCAGCGTCCACCCGGAGATCATGATCCCGCTGGTCATGGTGTCGGAGGAGCTCCGCCGGCTCCGGCTGCTGGTCGCCCACACGATGGACAAGGCGCTCGGCAGCCGACCGATCCCGTACACCATCGGTACGATGATCGAGCTGCCCCGCGCATGCCTGGTCGCGGACCGGATCGCCGAGCACGCGGACTTCTTCTCGTTCGGCACGAACGATCTGACCCAGACCACGTTCGGTCTGTCGCGCGATGATGCCGGACGGTTCCTGCCGTCCTACGTCGATGCCGGCGTGCTGCCGGTGGATCCGTTCGTCGCCCTTGACGCCGAGGGCGTCGGCGCGCTGATCGAGCTTGGCGTGCGCGGTGGCCGTGCCACCAAGCCCAAGCTCAAGGTCGGCATCTGCGGCGAGCACGGCGGCGAGCCGAGCTCCGTGGAGTTCTGCCACCGTGCCGGTTTTGATTACGTGTCGTGCTCGCCGTTCCGGGTGCCCATCGCCCGGGTTGCCGCGGCCCGCGCCGCGCTGCTGAGCGAGCGACCGTCGTGACGCAAGTTGCTGAAGTGAGACCAAAGATGCAGGCAACCCTCCCCCCCCCCGGCCGGTCGAAGCGGTCACCCATGAGGCTCGTGCCTGTCCTGGCCTGCGTCCTCCTCGCGGCCTGTACCGCCTCGTCGGAGGACGTCAAGCCGCCGACGAATCAGCTGTTCTTCCCGACAGGAATCGCTGTCGCGCCCGACGAGACCGTGGCGTTCGTCACGAACGCGAACTCCGACCTCAGCTACAACTCGGGGGCGATCGAGGTGATCGACCTGAATGCCGTGCAGTCGACGATCGAGGCGTGGGTCTCGAACGGCGCCGTGCCCCCCGACCTGTGTAGGGTCGGCAAAGACGACGTGCCGTGCTGCACGAACAACTCCGATCACTCGGAGACGCTCGACTGCCAGGAGTCCCTGTTCATCAACGCCGACGCGGGCGTCCGGATCGGCAACTTCGCGACCGACATCGCGATCCAGGATCTCGGCGGCAAGAACCTCCGCCTGATCGTCCCGACCCGCGGCGATCCTTCGGTCGCGTGGGCAAACTGGGATGGCAGCTCGGCGGAGCTCTCGTGCAACCCGAACCCGAACGGCGAGCCGAACCCGCTGTGCGATGATGCTCACCGCCTCTCGTATGTTCAGAACAACGCCGACCTCCCGGGGATCCCCGAGGAGCCGTTCGGGGTGTTCGCCGATAGCGCCGGCGAGTTCGCGATGGTCACGCACCTGACGACCGGCGCGGTCACGTTGATCGATTCGCCCCGCAACAGCGATCGCGTGCAGATCGCCGACGTGCTGACCGGCATCTTCGCCGCCGATGCCTCGACCGGCCTGCGCGGCGCGACTGGCGTCGTCGGTCGGCTCCCCACCGCGGCCGGAGACACGATCTATGTGGGCAGTCGCAGCGAGGATCGGGTCCAGACGTTCACCGTCGGTCGCCCGATCAATGATGCGCCGCCCTTCATGCTGCCCGGCAACTGGTTCTTCCTCGATGCCGTGGGCGGAAACAACGGCAGCTCGAGCGATACGCGCGGCATGGCCGCTTCGCAGGATGGCTCGCGCCTCTACATGGTGAATCGCAAGCCACCGTCGATCCAGATCTGGGACACCTCGATCGGAGTCACCGGATATCCGCGCAACAAGGCGATCGGCGCCACCGACATCTGCCGTCAGGGCTCGACGGTCGCGATCAGCGGCAGCGGCGATGCGGAGCGCGCGTACGTGACGTGCTTCCAGGATGGCCAGATCTACGTGATCGATCCGCGCGGATCGGTCACCGTCGAGGACATCGTGCTTGTCGGTCGCGGACCGTACGCTGCCGCTGCGGCGAAGACGAAGAACAAGTTGCTCGTGACGAACTTCCTCGAGGATACGATCGCGGTCGTCGACACGACGCCGAACGTGAAGACCCACAACCGTGTGGTCCTGCGGATCGGAAAGGCGCGTGTACCGTGATTCGCCACCTCCGCTCCCTGGTTCCCGTGCTCGCGCTGGTCGCCGCCTCGTGCGGTGACACCACCAACACCGGCGTCAGCCAGCTCAACCTGGATCGCCCCGTCGACATCGCGTTCGCCTGTTACGGCGGCCTGCGCCTCACGCACGGCAATCCGCCGGAGAAGCTCAACGAAGTCCGCGTCACCGCGCAACCGGTCGCCGCGTGCAATATCCGCTCGGGCGCGCACGAGTCTGGAACGCCGGTCCCCGTGCCCCCCGGACAGGAGGACATGACGGAGATGGGCTGGGATCCGATCGCCGGTTCGGTCTGGTACGGGTTCATCCTGCAGTCTGCTCCGGGCACCGTGGCGATCGCGCAGTTCGGCACGAAGCCGTCGTCGGCGTTCGCCGGCGGGGACGTCAATGTCCGCGATGCCGATCTTCTGACGCCCGGTAAGAACGGCATCAGCGTCGGCGAGGATCCGATCGCGATCGCGACCGACAAAGTAGGCTGCTACGAGGTCATCGCGAACGCGGGCTCGTGCGATCTGTCGGCACTCGATGTCGGAAGCGCGATCGCTCACGCCGACGGCCTCGATGCCGACATTCGCGTGAACCGCATCGACGTGGTGAATGCGGCGAACCAGAAGGTAAGCGCGAAGCCCGCGGCGATGGTCTCCGAGCCCGCCGGCGGTATCATCGGCGAGGCGTGCTCGGCCACGCCGCAGGGTCTGGTCTACATCGCGTATCCGAGCTGCCACCTGGTGGCGGCGGTTGATTCCGCGACCGGAAAGATCGTCGCCGGCGTCGACTACGCGAGCGGCACCCCGACGCTCACCGATGGCAACGTGTCTTGCCCGGCCGAGTGCGGCGGCGGCGGAACGCTCACGTCCGGCATCCGGCCAACCGCGCTCGATCTCGAGCTCGACCCGCGCACGGATGCGCGCAAGCTCGTGATCGGCTCCGAGAACTCGAAGTCGATCACCGTCGTCGAGCTCGGCCCGGACTCGCTTCCGCTGTCGCTGCGCCAGATCGCACTCGAGGATCCTACGGGGACGCTCGGCGTCACCAGCATCGCGCTCTCGCCCCAGATCGGCATGGGCGGCAGCAACGGCTCGATCAACGACGACATCGCCGGCGGTGGCCAGTTCCAGTTCGTGTACGCGGTCACCACCGATGACACCATCCGCGTGGCCGACGTGCTGGCGCTCAACCGCGAGTGCGACGCGCAGGTCGATCCGCGTCTCATCGACAAGGAGACCTCGGTCTCGCTGCTCAGCTGCTTCAAGGTGGGTGACCCCGCCACGCCGCGCCGGCGCCCCGGTGCAAAGGGGCCGGGCATCGAGCTCCCTGGCGATGCGCTGCCGCTCTCCGTCGAGACCTTCAAGTCCGAGGAGATCCTCACAGATTCTCGCCTCCCTGGTCCGACGAGACTGATCGGCTACTTCGGCATCATCACCGGGACCAACGGCGGATCGTTCGTCTTCAACGTGGACGACGATGACTACGCGGACTTCGAACAGCCGAGCGCGCCGCTCTCCGTGTCGATGCCGCTCGCGATCGCGCACCAGGTCCGCGATGCGCTGCCGTTCCGCGATGCCCGCGCGACGATCGAAGTCGAAGGCGTCGAGAAGTCGATCTGCGACACCAACGGCCCCGACCCCGACGCGCAGGCGGGCAACGTCGGCGGCCCGCGCTCCACGGCGGCGCCGACGCGCAACGTGCCGGCGGGCTTCGTCGCCGCAGAGAAGATCCAGGAGCTGCCGTACCTCCGCCAGGTCCTGTGCACCGGCAACGACAGCACGAAGCCGGTCAGCGAGCTCTCGTTCGTTGCGCCCGACGCCGTGCGCGACCTCGAGTATCCGGATCTTCGCAGGCTCCGAGAGGAGACGTGGACGATGACCTGGGAAGGCTCGCTCTCCCTCGACAAGAGCGACGCGGCGGTCGATGGCCCACCCGTTCACGTCGGTCAGCTATTCAACGACGGCAACGGCTTTCGCATGTCGGATCCGTCGAAGCCGTTTTGCGATGTCGGCGTCGAGCAGTACGACATCCTGCAGCTCCGCGGCTGCGATCCTGCGCTCGGCGACGGCGAGTGCCCGCTCGGCTACACGTGCTTCGTCCACCCGAACAGCCAGATCAGCGGTATCGGCGCCTGCATGCTCGTCGACGAGGCGGACCGCCTCGCGGATGCGTGCAAGGACTTCCTTGTCTCGACGCGGCGCTACACGGTCAACCGTAGCGAGAGCGGCGCGCTGACGTTGCTGCCGCGCAAGCACGTGCTGCAGACCACGCCGGTCGATGGCTGCACCGACGATGCGCAGTGCGAATCGCTCGCCGATTTCGCCGCGCGCAACGCGACCTCGACGCAGCCCGGCGTGGCCGATAACACCGACAGCCACAGCTATGCGTGCCGCACCGATAACGACCGCGCACCGCTCAACGGCGCCGGCCAGACCGGCAAGCGCTGCATCGAGACATGCGCGCAGACCTCGGAGTGCACGATCGGTCACATCTGCCAGGGTGGCTACTGCATGGAAGGCGTGACGCCGGCGCAGGCCTGCGTGAACGCGCCGCAACGGTTCGAGCTGCGCGCACACGATGCGTTCACGCTCGTCGGGACCCGCACGGGCTACGTGCACTCGACGATCCTCGACCCCGGCACCGGCAAGTGCACCAAGGACCCGAGCGGAAGCCCCTTCGATGTTGGCCGCATCCCGCTCACGCCCCCCGCGTGTGACCCCGGCGCGGATCCGCGTACCGGTCTCCTCCCTGATGGCGTCACCTACGATGCGAACCCGTGCGCGCTCACCGTGGACCACAGCGAGAACATCCCGGCGTACCTCCCGGGCACCTGTACGGTCGGCGATCCAGCGGTCATCACCCAGACGCGCCAGGCGCCAGCGATCCGGATCCACACGCGCGGTCCGACCCTCACCATGGTCGACCCGTACTACCCGGGCGATCAGACGTGCATCCGCGATCGCCTCGGCACGCTCGGCAAGATTCCGGTCGTGTTCAGCGGCTACCAGGTCGCCTGGCGGCAGACGGGCGGCTTCGCGCCGCTGCTCCTGCCGATCACGCCGTCGTTCCCGATCAAGGTCGTGCGCGGACCGCAGCAGAGCCTCTGGGTGATCGATGCCGGCGACTACCTGTCGACGTCGGTCACGCAGCCGTCGACGCGCGGCAAGGTGTTCCGGATCGAGGCGCAGGCCATCGGTCAGGTCAACCTTCTCCAGTAGCGTCGCGGGCCGGCAAAATGTTGCCCCGGGGCCCGTAGTTACGGAGGCTCGGGGTATGCCCGCACGCGAGCCCGAGCTGTACAAGGACAAGGTCGAGGTGAGCCTCGACGGCCGCCAGATCTTCTATCTGTTCTTCGGAGGGAGCGTCGTGGTCGGCATCGTGTTCGTGCTCGGCGTCCTCGTCGGGCGCCGCGTCGAAGCGCGTGGACACGTGGATCGCGCGCACACGCACGCAGCGACGGATCCGCTGGCGGCGCTCGATCGCCTCGAAGGCGCGGGCGGGTTGTCGTTCCAGGGTTCGCTGACCGGTAAGGACGCGCCGAATCCCGTCGAGAAGACGATCGATGGCATCGAGAAGGCGCGCGCAGCGAAGCCGGTCGTCGTCGACAAGCCGGTCGTTGTCGACAAGCCGGTCGCATCTGCGCAGCCTGCGGTCGCGAAGGCCGTGGAGAAGCCGGTCGACAAGCCGAAGCTCGACGAAGCCAAGGCCGGTCCAGTCGTGAAGCCGGAGCCCGAGGCAAAGAAGTCAGTCGTGAAGTCGGAGAAGAAGACCGACGCCGAGCCGAAGAAGTCCGAGCCGAAGCTCGATGCAAAGCCCGAAGCCAAGACGGAGAAGAAGCCGGAGCCCAAGCTCGATGCGAAGCCCGACTCCGAGGCGAAGGCGGTCGTGAAGCCGGAAGGCGAGAGCAAGACGCGCTACACGCTGCAGCTGTCGTCGTTCCAGGATCGTGGCGAGGCGGAGGCCTTCCTGTCCTCGGTCAAGGCGCAGGGCTTCACCGCGCAGATCACGCAGGCCGACGTCGAGGGGAAGGGCACGTTCTACCGCGTGCGCACGGGTACCTATCGCTCGATGGAGGCGGCGACCGCGGCGAAGGGCGAGCTCGAGAAGTCCGGCAAGGCCGCCTCGATCATGAAGTTGTGATCGAAGTAGTTACGTAAGCGCGGGCAGCGCGGTGACCCAGGGCGGCGCGCCACCATCGGCGATCACGACGAGGCCCGCCTCGCGGGGCCACGGCTGCGGGCGCGCATAGGGAGCCGCGAGCGCCACTGCGGTCGCACCATACATCCGGGCTTCGAGCAGTCCCGGAGCGGCCGCACCTTCGATCACGGCGATCCGCCCGAGTTGAGCGATGAGCTCCGCCTCGATCGCCGCGTCGCTGCGACCCTCGCGCGCGAGGCGCGTGGCCCCCGGGCGAGGTGCCTGCGGCGCGCCACCGACGACGCGGATCGCGCGCGGCGAGACGCCATCGAGGAGCTCGGTGACTGCGGAGCGGAGACACACCTTGCCGTCCTTCCGGCGCAGCATCGCGAGCGCATGGAGGTCGCCCTGGCCCAGCGGCTCGGTCCAGTCTCCGAGCAGGTGCGCGAGCCGCGCGAGGGAGATCGCCGGTTCGCCGACGAGGTAGAGCGCGTAGAGCGTGATCAGCGCGCGGCGCGCCGGCGACGGGAGGTGGAGTCGGTGTGCAAGGTCACCGAGCACGGTGTCCACGGGCACGACCGGCGGTTCGGCGTCGACGCCACGCATGATCTCGAGACCGAACGCGGCCAGCGGATCGCGCCATACCCGCACGCGCTGCCCGGGCTCGATGCCCTGCGGCGGCGGCGAGGCGGCGGCGGTATGCGGGTCCGTGAGGACCGGGCCGGCGGCCGCCGGCGCGCGCTCGATCACGGCGGTGGCCGCGTCGGTGGACGTGATCTGCGTGCCGGCGCCGGCGATCGGCACGCGCCAGGGTGCCGGATCGTCGGGGCCGATGCCGAGGAGGCTGATGTCGTCGCCCACGCCGATCTGCGCGAGCGGAGTGCCTGGCGTCCACGGCGAATCGATGACGGTCAGCGAGTGCGCCAGGCAGTGGAGGCGTACGAGGCCGCGCGGCGTGACGAGCACGAGCAGCGGAGACGCGGGATGGCAGATGACGTCGTCGATCGGTGCGCCGACGTGGTGCCGGAACGGCCGCCCATCGGAGAGGCGGTAGACGAACACCTCGTCGCTGCCGTGGCGCGTCGCCCACAGGTGCCCCTGTGCGGCGCCGACGGTGCGGGGTGGCGGCGGGAGCTGGAGCTGGAGACGGAGCAGGGGGCGCGAGGACACGGCGTCCCACACCTCGAGCTTGCGCGGCAGACTGAACATCACCTGATTGCGCTCGAGCCCAACGACGAGCTCGACCGGGAGGCCCAGCTCGAGCGGCGCGGCGGCGAGGGCGCGCTGTGCGGTGCGCACGATCTGGACCCGCTTGCCATCGGGCGAGACCAGCACGGCACGTGCGCCGGTGACCGCCGCGAGCTTCATCGGCCCTTCGAGATCGATGCGCGCCGCCGCATCCAGGTACGGCGGCTGATGGAGTGTCACCTTGGCCTCAGGCTCGCGTGACACGACGAGCAAGACGGCCGGCGCGCCCACCAGCGCGACATCGACGTCATCGCTCTCGAGCGTGAGCTGCCCGACGGCCGGTGCCGCGCCTCGCTCGAGCAGCGTGACGTCGCGCCCGCGGCGCACCGTCGCCCACAGCCCATCGAGCGAGGTCGAGATCATTTCTTCGCGCCGAACCCGCGGATGATCTTGACGAGCGCGTCGACGACCTCCGGCTTGCTCTTGAGCTGGACCTGCGCCGGCATCATCCCGCTCTTGCCGACGGCCTGACCGCCCTCGAGGATGATCTTCTTGATGTCCTCGTCCTTGACGCTCGCCTGCCACGCCGCGTCCGTGTAGTTCCGCGGCTTCGGGTTCAGGCTCGCCGCCGCCGGACCATCGCCCAGGCCGCCGAGGCCGTGGCATTGCGAGCACACGTTCTGGAACATGGCGGCGGCTTGCTCCTCGGGACTTCCACCACCGCCCGCCGATGGGTGGTTCGTGCCCGGTCCGGTCTCCGGCTTCGCGCTCGGCGATCCCGAGGTTGGAGCCGGCGGCTTGTCATTCTTGCCGCAAGCGGAGAGGAGGACGATCGCGAGCAACACCCTGCGCATCCGGAGAGCGTACCCCAAGGGCACTGGCTCGGCTGGCGGCTCGCTGGCGTATCACTCGTACGGATCGGTGCGCGTCCACGACTGGAACACCTGTCCGCCCGTGATCGTCAGCTTGACTTCATACAGGGACGACTTGCCGTCGCAGTCGAGGTCCCCGACGGCGCGCAACGTGGCGAAGGCGCCCGACGGATCCGGCACGTACTCGTACGTGTAGCGATATTCGTTGTCGATCGAGAAGTCGAGCGTGGTCCAGCCGGGCGCGGCCCAGGTCGCCGGATCCGGGCTGCAGGTGCCGCCTTGCTCGCAGCACGACGGCCGCGGTGTGGGCGGGGCACCGGGCGGCAGGTGGCCGGTCGAGAGATAGCCCAGCGTGACCTTCTCGGCGAGGTAGACGAGAAGGTCCTCCGCCTCCTGCGCGCGGGTCTTCGCGGTACACGAGCGCTTCGCGGCGGGGCATGTCGCGATCGCGCACAGCGCGACGAGCAACAGCACATACCGGACGCGGCGCCACATGACGCCGCACCCTAGTCCCGATCGACTCGCCGTGCAAAGGCTTCCACGATCCGGGACGTGTGCCGCGGCGCTTCGAGCTGCGGGGCGTGGCCGACGCCGCGCATCACCACGAGCTCGGCGCGGGGCAGGGCGAGCACGAGATCCTCGGCGACGCGCTTCGAGATGATGCGATCCTGCTCGCCGTGGATGACGAGTGCGCGCTGCTGGATCCGGCCGACCTCGCGCGGCACGCCGTCCTCGTCGCCGGCGAGAATGAAGCCGCGGAACAGCTTGTGGAGCGTGGTCGCACGTTTGACCCGCTCCATGATCACGTGCCGGATCACGGCCTTGCCCACCGGTGGCGGGCGCTCGAGCGCGATCGCCATGAACTTGTCGACGTCCTGCTCTCCCGGGATCAACGGGTTGTCGCCGTCGATCCACGTGCGCGCCGGTCCGTCGTGGATGTCGCGGCCGATCGACGCGACGAGCACGAGGCCCGCGACGCGATCCGGATACGACAGCGCCAACCTCAACCCGACGCCACCGCCCATCGAGTTGCCGCACACGATCGCGCGATCCATGCCGGCGTGGTCCATCACGCGCAGCACGGCCTCCGCGTGATGGCGGATGCTCGCATCACGCTCGGCGACATCCGCCGACGCGCCGTGCCCGGGCAGATCGACGAGCGCCATACCGCGCGATCGCGAGACCAGCGCCGACATCAACAGCCAGGTCTCCTTGTCGCCGCCAAAGCCGTGGATGCACGCCAGCGGGTATCCCTTGCGGCCCGAGCGGTGCGCGTAGGCCACCCCGTCGGTGGTGCGGGCGCCGCGCACGCCGGCCGCGAGCGCGACGGTGCGCTCGATGGCGCGCAACTGAACGCCGCCCATCGCGACCTCGAGCTCGTCACGCCAGGTCGTCAAGGAGTCGACAGCCTAGCGCGATCCGTGTTCGATCGCGGGATGCGGTTCCTGTTGATCGTGATGCTGGTCGCGTGCGGTGGCAAGGAAACCTCGCAGGCGCCTGCCATGGGCTCGGGCTCCGGTAGCGCCGTGATCGCCCCGGTAGCGCCGAACCCGAGCAAGGACTTCGTCGCGCTGCTCACCGCGCATACGAAGCCGACGCTCGTGGGTCCGTTCGCGCCGCTCACGGTATCCAGTGATCTTACGATCGGCGAGGCGCGCCGGATCGCCCCGGATCTGGTCGTCGAGGCCAACGTGATGAAGGCGCTCGATTGGTTCGAGTACAAGGCCGAGGCGTACACCGACGTCAGCCTGCGCACCGAGCGGTTCGGGCAGATCGACTCGCTGCCGGATACCTGGCTCGTCGGCCGCCTGCGCGCGGTTTTCCTCCACGGCAAGCCCGACCTCGAGGCAACGCTGACGAAGGCGTGGGGCGCGCCGAGGAAGCTCGGGCGGCGCGCGGTGTGGTTCGATCCGCCGGCGCACCTGCGGTGCATGCTGTGGAATTCGGATGGTCGCGATACGCCGAGCGACTCGGTCGTCCTCGATTGCGGTCGCTACATGCCGATCGCCGAGCTCGTCGGCACCGACAAGACGCTGTTCGGCTTCGAAGAGGGAAAGCCTCTCCTCGGCATGACCACGCGTGCCGTGCAGGCGCGGTGGGGCCGGCGCGTGTTCGACGAGGGCGTCATGATCCTGCTGCCCCCGACCGAGCTCGCCGAGCGCGCGACCACGATCCGTACCGGCGACTACGAGGCGCCTGACAAGGTCACCTGGTACACGCTCTCGCTGTCCGCCGATCAGGCCACGATCGCTGCGCTCCTCGGGGCGAAGTTCGGCAAGCCCAAGCAGGACGACAACATCGCCGGCGACATCTACCGCGCGAAGCCGCGGGTGGTGTTCACCGGCAGTCAGATCACCGTGGGCATCGAGCCAGAGGAGTGAGGTAGACGAGTGACTACGCGCGCTTCATGCGATCGCGTGCGACCTCGAGCACGGCGAGCGCTGAATCGACGCGGTTGAACGGCGGCATGATGTACGCCCCGGCGACGCGGTGCTTGACCGCGGCGAGTGCCTCCTGCGCGATCGTGATGCCCTCGGCGCGGGCCGCGGGACCGCCGCCGACCTTCGCCATTCGTTCGCGGTACTCGCCGGGGATCGCCATGCCGGGCACCTCGTTGTGGAGGAACTCCGCGTTGCGGTGCGAGGCGAGCGGGAGGATGCCGACCATCACGGGGAGCCCGAGCGGAGCGACGTCGTCGAGGAAACGCTCGAGCGTGCGCGGGTCGTACACGGGTTGCGTCATGATCAGCTCGGCGCCCGCGAGCTTCTTGTCCTCGAGTCGCCGCATCTCGCGCTCGCGATCCTGCGCGGCGGGCTCGGCACCGGTGGCGAGGACGAACGAGGTGGGCTCGCACTCCTTGCCCGCCGGATCGACGCCCGCGTTGAGGCCTGCGGCGATCCGCAGGAGCCCGACCGAGTCGACGTCGTAGACCGGCGTGGAGAACGGATAGTCGCCCATCTTCGGCGGATCGCCGGTGATGATGACGAGGTTGCGGAGGCCAAGACCCTGCGCGCCGAGCAGGTGCGCGATCAGGCCGAGGAAGCTGCGATCGCGCGCGCAGACGTGGAGGATCGGCTCGACTGGTGTCTCCAGCGCGAGCCGCGCGCACACCGCGATGTTCGCCATCCGTGCCGACGCGCGCGGACCATCGGCGATGTTGACGATGTCGACACCACCCGCGATCAGATCGGCGACCTGCTGCTTGGTCTTCGTCAGATCGCTGCCGGCGGGCGCGGTGAGCTCCACGGAGACGACGAACTCGCCGCTGGTCAGCCGCGCGCCGAGCTTGCTGCGATCCGCGAGCGGTACCTTCGCGATCGGCGTGCTCACGGGCGACCTGACCGAGATCGAGACATTCACACCCGGTGCGCGCTCGGCGCGGGCGTCGATGTTCTCGCCGCGCAGCATGCGCACGGCGCCGAGCATCGCCCGCGTGTGCTCGGGCGTGGTGCCACAGCAACCGCCGACGAGGCGGACGCCGCTCTTCAGCATCCGGCGCGCGAACACGCCGAAGTGCTCGGGGTTCGCGACGTAGAGCGTGCGTCCTTCGACCGAGGCGGGTAGACCGGCGTTCGGCTGCGCGATCACGGGGCGGCCGCGACCGACCATCGCGACCGTGACCTGATAGAGCTCGGCGGGACCGATGCCGCAGTTGCCACCGATCACATCGGCGCCGGCGGCGATCAGGCGATCCGCGATCTCGTTCGGCCCGAGGCCGCCCTCGGCCTTGCCCTGACCATCGAACACCATCATCGCGATCACGGGCACGCGCGGCCCGCGCTCCTTCGCGACCTCGATCGCGGTCTCCATCTCGAGGATCGAACCGAACGTCTCGAGCATGATCGCGTCGGCGCCCGCGAGCACCAGCGTATCGACCTGCTCGGCGAGCGCGAACCGAGCGAGGCGGCGCTCCGAGGCGCTCGCGGTGCCGAACCGCACACCGGTGGGGCCGACGGCACCGGCGACGTACGCGCGATCACCTGCGGCCGAGCGCGCGAGGCTGACACCCGCTCGGTTGAGCACAGCCGCTTGATCCGCGAGACCGTGCCGCGCGAGCGCGATGCGGTTCGAGCCGAACGTGTTCGTCTCGATCAGCTCGGCGCCCGCGGCGACGTAGTCGGCATGAACACGCCGGATGATCTCGGGCTGCGCGAGGTTCAGCTCGTCGTAGCTGCGGGTGTGGAGCACGCCGCGCTCGTAGAGCAGGGAGCCCATCGCACCGTCGAGCAGCAGCGGGCCGGCCGCGAGGGCGGCGGCGAGGGTGGGCCGCTCGGCGATCGCGGAGGCAGAGCTTCGCTGCGTGGTCACGACCGGAACTCGCGACCCGCGAAGCCGAGAGCTGCGAGCTGGCGGCGGACCTCGCGCACCGCATCGCCGCGGCCGATCTGGGCGAGGTGCCCACCGTGAAACCACATCACCGGCACGTTCCAGTGTGCGGCGAGGGCCTCGGCCTGCTCCGGTGGGGTGATCCGATCGCCGCGCCCCGCGATCACCGCGAGCCGCTCGCGCGGGAGGCGAGGTGGTCGAGTGAGCGGCGCGTGCACCGAGAACGCATCGGCGAGCATGTCCTCGGTGATGCCGGCCTTCGCTGCGCGGAGCCGCTGCGGGCTGTGCTCGCCATGGCGCCAGAACAGCCGCGACATCGACACCGCCGGGATCATCGCGACCGCGAAGTCGATCCCGCCGGGATCATCGGGGCCGGCGACGCTCGCCCATAGCGCGGTCGTGTATCCGCCGAGGGACATGCCCATCGCACCGACCGCCGACGCGCCGCGCGCGCGCAGGAACAGCGACAGCGCGCGCAGATCGTGGATCGCCTGACCGAAGCCCTCGTTCGTGCGCATCGGGTTCCCGCTCGGCCAAGAAGCAGAAAAGACTGCGCCGCTCTTGCCGATCGCGGTGCCCGGCGCGCGGTCGCCGTGGAACGGCAGCACGAACGCCGCGACGTCGAAGCCGTGGCGCAGCCAGTACGAGACTTGAAAGGCGCGCGCGGTGACCCAGTGATTGCCGCCGCCCCAGCCGTGGAGCAGCACGATCGTCGGACGTCCGCGATCGGAGGTCCACCAGCGCGCGTGCGCGGTCAGGTTCTCTGCGGCGCGCAGGTGCAAGTCGCGCGCGGCTGGCAGGAACGGCTGGTACTCCGAGGGGTACGCGAGGTCGACGACGTGGGTGCCGAGCGGACCTTCACCCTGCGGGGTGATCGTCATCACCGGTGGGGCCGGTGTGGGGAAGAACGGGCTCGGAACGCCGAGGGTACCCTCTCGGTACGCGCGGGCGAGGGCGAGGAGGTCGCTGCGGGCGTCGACGGGGTCGATCCGCGGGGTCCGCGGCGCCATCCGGCGCTCCATGAACCGGACCACGCCCCGGTCGATCGCGGCGGTTGCTCGCGTGAGGAGGTTCGAAGCGGGTCCCGATCGCACCAGGAGCACCGTACCATGGGAGGGGGATGGCGCCCGCAGACGCGACGGGTGAGGGGGATCCAGCGACCGAGGTCGATGGTGCGGCCACCGTCGTGGAGCGCCCGACGTCCCCCACGCTGAACCCGACTCCAGCGCCGACACCGGCGCCGACGCCGATGCCGGTGTCGGTCGCGATCACCACGGCGGCCGAGGCGCTCGAGAACGAGGAGGTCCAGCGCACCCGCGTGTTCATCCGGCTCGGCTGGCTCGCGAGCCTTTCGGGGCTCGGCGCGGTGCCGTTCGTCGAGAGCACGCGGCCGATGGTGATCGTGTTCGTCACCGCGCTCGTGATCGGCATGATCGTCAGCTTCGGCTTCCACCAGGCGTTCCGCGATCCGACGAAGTTCGGCCCGCGCTCGATGTGGCTGCTCGGTGTGATGTCGGTGACCAACGCGTGCATCGCGGTGCTGTTCTTCGGCACGTTCACGATCGCGCCGATCATCCTGGTGATCGGCCTGCACTTCATCGGCCGCAGCGATCTACCGGTGCGCCGCGCGGTGTGGGCGATCGCCGCGGGTTTTCACGGTGCAACCGCGCTCGCGTTCATCTCGGGCGTGACCGCGGATCCGGGCGTGTTCGCCACGGGCCGGCCGCTGTCGACGGAGATCTACCTCCTCGGCGCGCTCTACGTGCAGGCCGCGTACGCGCTCGCGTACTACACGGGCAAGGCGCAGCGGCAGGTGGCGCTGAAGTCGATCACGCAGCTCCAGCGCGCGACCCGCGTGGCCTCGCAGCGCGCTGCGCTCCTCGACGAGCTCCGCATGGATCTCGCGCGCGCCCAGCAGGCCGGGGCCGGCCGGCTCACCGACCAGGTGCTCGGCGGCTTCACGCTTGGCCCGGTGATCGGCCGCGGCGCCTACGGTGAGGTCTACGATGCGACCGGCCCGGCGCCTGCGGCCGTCAAGGTGCTGCACGTGGAGCACGGGACGGATCCAATGGTGCTCGCGCGGTTCCTGCGCGAGGCCGCGGCCACAGCCTCGGTCGCGTCGCCGCACGTGGTCCGCGTGCTCGCCACGAGCGAGCTCGATGCGGCGACGCCGTTCCTCGCGATGGAGCGGCTCCGCGGTGTGACGCTCTCCGATCTCCTGCGTCGCGTCGGCAAGATGCCCCCCGACGAGACCGTGGCGCTGATCGAGCAGGTCGGGGCGGGGCTCGATGCGGCGCGCGTCGCGGGTATCGTGCACCGTGATCTCAAGCCGCAGAACCTCATGGTCGTGGGGACCGTGTGGAAGATCATGGATTTTGGCGTGGCCGCGCTTGTCGATCACGGCAACACGCTGACCGCGGGTGGCATCGTGGGGACGCCGCAGTTCATGGCGCCGGAGCAGGCGAAGAGCGAGAAGGTCGACCACCGGACGGACCTTCACGCGCTCGGAGCGATCGCGTATCGCGCGCTGACCGGGCGCAACGCATACGCGGGTCCCGACGTGCCCGCGATCCTCTACGCGGTGGTGCACACCATGCCGATTCGCCCGACCGTGCTCGCCTCGCTACACGCCGACGTCGATCGGTGGACGGCACTCGCGCTCGCGAAGGATCCCGCCGCGCGGTTCGGCTCGGGGGCCGAGCTCGCGGATGCGTTCGGCGCGGCGCTCCGCGGCGAGCTCTCGCCCACGGATCGTTCACGCGGCGATGCGTTGATCTGGCAGGCACCGTGGCAGGAGCCGACGTGAGGTCGCAGAGCCTCGCCACACCGACCGCCGGCCTGACCACTGCGGTAGACGCGCTGCGCGACGAGGAGATCGAGCGCACGCGCCGGTTCATCCGGATCGGCTGGCTGGTCGCCGCGTTCGGGATCGCGGGCGTGCTACGGCTGCCGGGCGATCCGCTCGTCCAGCGCGCGCTCCTCGTGGCCATCGCCGCCACGGCGCTCGCGTCCGTCGTCGTCCAGCGGTTGCTCGTGCGCGCGGCTCCGGTTCGCGGCGCGGTGATGACCGGCCTCGCACTGCTATGTGTTGGCTGCGGCTCGCTCGCGATCCTCTACACCGGCGTGTTCGGCGGCGCGCCGCTGATGATGGTGCTCGGCATCTACTTCTTCTGCCGCACCGAGCGACGCTCCGCGGCGATCCTCGTCTACGTCGTCGCCGCGGGCGTCCACGCGGTACTCGCGGCGCTCGTGATCTCCGGCGTGTTCGACGAACCCGGCATCGCCGCGCTGCGGGGCAACGTCTCGCTCCAGGCGCAGGTCGCGGGCCAGCTGTGCTCGCAGTTCGGCTACGTGATCGCGTTCTGGCTCGCGCGCTCGACCCGCGCTGCGTCGCTGTACGCGCTGACCGAGCTGCAAGTTGCCACCCGCCTTGCCGCCGCGCGCGGCGCCCAGCTCGACGAGCTGCGCGACGATCTCGATCGCGCACTCAAGGTCGGTGGTCGCGGCCGGTTCACCGGCACCGTCGTCGGCAGCTGGGAGCTCGGCGTGGTCCTCGGGCGCGGCGGGATGGGCGAGGTCTACGAGGCCACGAACGTCGACAACCAGCGTCTCGCGGCGGTCAAGCTGCTGCGTCGCGAGCTGATGCTCGATCGCGCACACGTCGAGCGGTTCCTCCGCGAGGTCAGCTCCGCGAGCGCGCTCGCCTCGCCGAACGTGGTGCAGGTCTACGAGGCCAGCAAGCCCGAGGAGCTCGTCGCGTACCTCGCGATGGAGCGCCTGCGCGGCGAGACCCTCGGCGCGGTCCTGCGCGGTGGCGGCACTCTCGATCGCGCGTCCGTGCGCGAGCTCGTCGAGCAGCTCGCCGGCGTGCTCGAGCTCGCGCGCAAGGCCGGCATGGTCCATCGCGATCTCAAGCCGCACAACGTGTTCCGCACCGAGGACGGGGTCTGGAAGCTCCTCGATTTCGGCGTCGCGGTGCTCGCAGATTCCTCGGGCACGCTGACCAAGGGCGGCGTGATCGGCACGCCGGGCTACATGGCCCCCGAGCAGGCGAAGGGCGAGATCGTCGATCACCGCGCCGACCTCTACGCGCTCGGCGCGATGATCTATCGCTGCCTCACCGGTCGCGTGCCGTTCGTCGGTAACGACATGGCCTCGATCCTCTACTCGATGGTCCACGACGCGCCCCTTCGCCCGAGCGGGCTCGCGACCCTGCCGACCGATGTCGACCGCGTGCTCGCCATCGCGCTCGCCAAGAAAAAGTCCGATCGGTTCGCGACGGCGCCCGAGATCGCAGAGGCGCTCGCGCAGGCGTTCGCCAACCGGCTTGCCCCGTCGCTGCGGGTCGCCGCCGATGCGCTGATCCGGCAGAAGCCGTGGCGCGAGCTCGACGTCGAGCCTCCGACCCGCGAGCTGGCGGCAGGAGCCGGCCGAATTCCAGGCACTTGAATCCCAGTCGCGCTATCACGTCTACATGCTTGCGATGAGGTCCCTCGCCGCCACCGCGCTCCTGCTCGTCGCCTCCACGGCGTCGGCGGACACGTTCGGTGGCTTCTCGGGCATCGACCGGCCGTACCAGGTCAACCAGGACCGGGTGTGCACGCCGCTCGTGGTCACCAAAGGAAAAGCCGCCGGCACTCCCACGTGCGACAAGGCCGCCGCGGACATCATGGCCAAGCTCCGGTTCAAGGAGCCGATCCCGCAGAAGGGCGTCGACAAGGCCACGTTCGCCGCGACCGTCTCGGGCCGCACGTTGACCGTCACGCGCGCCGCCTCCGGCGAGGCGATCCTGACGTGGGACGCGCCCGATCCGATCAGCAAGATCGTCGAGGTCTACGGGAGCCAGTACGACGACCGCGTCGCCGTCGCGTTCACCACGCGGCGGATGGGGAAGGAGCTGACCGATGTCGTCGGCTTCGATCTCGGCAAGCCCTCGCAGGCCGCGGTCCCGAAGGACCCAGACAAGGTGCCGGTGGCGCCGCCGGTCACGCCGCCCACTGTCGAGGATCCGAAGGTGACGAAGGCCGTCGCCGCCGCGCGCAAGGCCGCCAAGCCGAAGGCGCTCGCCGCATGGAAGGCCGTGCTCGCAATCGATCCCGCGCACTCCGAGGCGACCTACGGTGTCGCCGTCGCGCAGGCCGCCGCGAAGCAGACCGCCGATGCGATCGCGACGCTCGGCCTGCTCGTGGCATCGCAGCGCCCCGACGCGATCGAGTTCCTGATCGAAGCGCGCTTCGAGCCCGCGTTCGCCAACCTCCGCGCCGATCCGGCGTTCCGCGCGAAGGTCGGACTCGACAAGAAGGGCAACTCCGCCTACGAGCGCCTGATGGGCTTCGGCGGGCAGTGGGAGCAGACCGGCACCTCGTGTGACACGCCCGAGGTCCGGTTCACCACCACGCGCGACCGCACCGTACGCATTCGCGTCAAGTCGCGCTGCGGCGGCCAGGTCTACGACCTCCCGTTCAAGGGCCAGTGGCGCAGCGACGGCGATCGGGTGGTGCTGACCTTCGCGACGCGCGGCAAGCAGGTCACCGCCTCCGACGAGGCCGGCTGCCGCTTCGAGCCGAAGGGCGACGAGGACTCGCTGCACTGCGATCTCGGAAACGACATCGAGTTCGTCGTGCTGCCGACGCGCCGCTAGGGCCGTAGACCGGCAACCCGCAGTGCCGGCTGCGAACCGCCAGTCCGCTGGTTCAGGTGAGCCCCGAAGGCCCCGAAGGTCCCGAAGCAGAGTTTTCTCCTGCAGGAGAAATCCTCTCCTTGGGGTCTTCGAGAACTTCGGGGCTCCTCTTTCTGGAGCACGGTCGCGGGATTCGTCGCCGTCCGTCTGTGGGCGCGGCGCTAGCCGCTACGGGCAGCTGCCGGGCAGCGACGCGATCCACGCGCGCACGAGCGCAGCGCCTTCGACATCGACGAGGTTCCTGCCGAGCTCGGGCATCCGGATATCCGGTTCCACGGACTCGAGGCGGAACATCATGATCGAGGCATCGGGCTGGCCCGGCACGATGCCGAACGCGCGCCCACCCGAGCCGCGGCCCGCGGCGACAGGAGGCTTGCAGATGCCGAGCTCGAGCGGGCGGGTCTCCGCGTAGGTCAGGTAGAGCCCGGAGGTGCGCGCTGCGCCGCGTTCGTTGTGGCAGAACGCGCAGTTGTTATCGAGCCAGGTGCGGGCGCGCTGCTCGACGGCGCCGCTGCTCGCATCGTACGCGGCAACGTCCTTGGGCCACATCGCAGGAGGTGGTGCGCCCGTCAGCGCGCCGAGCGAGACCAACGCCTCGAGCTGTCCATCGCGGTTCATGTGCCGCGCCTTGGGCCCGAGGATGTCCATCACCTCGTCGTGCTCGGCGTGGCACTCCTTGCACTGGTTCTTGTTCGGGACGGTGTACCCGTTGGTGCGCGGCGCGCCGTCGTCGTGGATCCAGCTCGCATCGATGGTGGCGCCGGCGATCGCGAGCGTTGCCTCGTCGGACTTGCCCTCGGCGTAGACGTACGAGGCACCGGTCCAGCCATCGTCTTGCTTGATCAGCAGCCGGGTCTCGAGCGGGCGGCGAGCGCCGGCCGGATCGCGGCGGTCGGCGAGGTAGCTGAACGTCTTGATGAGGACCGTGCCGACCGGCGCGTGGAACGAATCGGCGTCCTGCCATGTGAGTGCGGAGCCCGGCGGGAGGAACAGAAACCGATCCTTGGTCGTGTAGTCGGAGAACAGCGGCGTGTTGAGCGCGTACGGAAACACGCCCTCCGCGGGCGTCCGCGTGGCGATGTCATCGAACAGGCGGTAGCTCGAGAGCCGCTCGCACATCGCGCCCGTGGGATCGAGGCCCGGGCCGCTACCGGGGATCGAGCACTTCGGATCGCCCCCGTCGCCGCACGCGGCAACGACGAGGATCAGGGCGAGCGCGGCCTTCACAGCGTGACCGACGGCAGCGCCACGAGCGTGCATGCGTGGGGAGCCAGGGTCTCGGTCGGCAGCGTCGCATCCGAGAGCGGCCAGGCGAGGTTGATGAAGTTCGCGTCGCCGTTGTCGTGGATGCAGATCTTCTCGGCGGGTGCGTCCGGCACGCGCGCGGGATCGACGACGCCGTCCCACGCGATGTCGGGGGTGATGAACGGGCCGCTCGGGTGGATCTCACCGATCGCGGTGATCAGCGCGGCGCCGAGCTCGCAGGTCGGCATGTCGCTCGTGCCCGAGATCGCGTTGTTGTGGATGTGGATCGCGGTGGGGTACTGGTCGTACTTCGGATCGTTGACCGCGCCGATCGGCACGTAGCTGATCATCCCGATGTTGACCGACTTGTGGTCGCGCACCGTGTTGTTGAAGATCTCGACCTGGTGCGCGGCGAGGATCACGACGCCGGTGCCGGTCGGGACCTTGCCGACGATGTTGCCGACAGGCGCGAAGTTCACGGTGTTGTTCTCGAACACCTCGTTGTCGTAGACCCGGGTCTGCGCGCCGTTCGCGATATCCAGGCCCGGCAGGTTGAACACGAGGATGCCGCCGGTGTTGTTCGTGGCGATGTTGTCGTGGACGTCGGCGTGCGTGGAGTTCTCGATCTCGATGCCGGCGACGTTGAATTCGACACGGTTGTTCTGCACGACGATCTTGTCGGACTGGCCGACGTAGACGCCGGCATCCGACGCGCCCTTGACCAGGCTGTCCTCGATGACGACGTGCTTGCACTGCACGGGGTACAGGCCGTACGCGCCGTTCGTCTCCTTCGGGCCGCCGGTCCACTCGACGCGCGTCTTCTGGATTGTCACGTTCGTCGCGCCGAGGATCTTGAGCGCGTCGCCCTTCGAGTCCTCGATGCCGATGTCGTGGATCGTGAAGTCGTTCGCGGTGACGAGGATGCCCTGCGCACCGGTCGTCTGCTTCGCGAACGACAGCGTGGTCTCGTCCATGCCCTGGCCGACGATCGTCACCCCGTCGACATCGAGCGACAGATCGCCGGTCATCGAGAACGTTCCGCTGCCAAACGCAATCGTCCCGCCGGTCTCGATCTCGATCCACGCCGTCTGCACCTCGGTGGTGCTCGCGCCGCTGGTCAGGCCGACGCACTTCCCGGAGATCCCTTTGCACGGGTCTTCATCCGAGCAGGCAGCGACGAGGAACAGCGGGACCAGCCTGAGGTGCGAGCGCATTCCACGTGCGTCGCAGAATCGGTCCGACCGGTCAAGCAGGAAGGTAGACGCCGCTCGCGACGTCTATTCAGAAACCGTTGCCGTCAGAGATCGAGCTTCTCGCGCCAGGTCGCCGCCGCGCCTGCCTTGAAGCGGACATCGGCGAGGACCTCGCGCACGCAGCCCGCGGTCGCCGAGGGGAGATCGGTGTCGAGCACGTTGAGGAAGCCAACCGCGCCGGTCGCGTCGACCGACAGCTCGATCTGGACGTACGTGCCGGTCAGGCCGGCCTTCGCGATCGAGCGCGTACAGCGGGCGAGAGCGGCCTGGTCGATCCCGGAGCGCAGCTGGCGGCGACGCTCGGCGACACCCGTGCCCGCGGCACCGGGAACCAGCTCGGCCGCGACCTCGAGGCGCGCGGGCTTGGCACCTGCGGACGGCGCCGCGACATCGATCCAGCCGGCGCGACGGTAGCGGCCCGCGGTGTCGGTGGCCTCGACCGTGTGGCGACCTGGCATCACACGCACGCGGAGCGGCGCGACGCCGAGCTCGATGCCATCGACGCGAACCTCGCGCGTGCCGGCCGCCGTGACCTCGAGCGGCGCGGAGCTCGCGAGCAGGGCTTCTGCATTCCACACCGGCAGCGTCATCGGCGTTGCTGCGGCGAGCGACGTCAGCTCGTCGACCGAGAGCGCCACGACGCGCGAGTCATCGACGGTGCCGCCGGTGGCGAGCCGCACGCGGCGCGCGGTGCCGACCAGCGCGGTCGATTGTCCGTTGTCGTGCACGGCGACGAGGCCATGGCGACACGCGACCGTGGTCGAGGTCGAATCGTGGCTGACGCGGAACTGCGTGCCCCGCACTTCGATCGCGTGCTCGCCGGCGAGCACCACGAACCGCTGCCCCGGCGCACGCGGGGCGACCTCGATGTCGATCGTGCCGTCGACCACCAGCTCGATCGCCTCGGCATCGAACCGGCGGACGTCGAGCGTGGAGTGCGGGCCGAGCGCGAACGCGCTGGCCTCGCCGAACTGCACGTCGAGTCGGCCATCGCCGGTGGCGATCACGGTGCCCGCGACGATCCGCTGGCCGAACAACTCCGCCGGGCGCGCACCGTCGATCATGACGTCGCCGGCGGACACGCGATTGATGAGACCAGCGAGCGCCTTTGGCGGTGCGGCCTTGACCGGCGCGATCTCCGGCGACGGTTGCGGCAGCGTGCGAGCGATCGAATCCGGCGCGACCTCGGATGCGCCGAGCTGCGCCGTGCCCGTGATCGCCGCGAGCCCGCCTGCCGCGGTGACGGCGAGCGCCGCCCACGCGAGTGCCGGTACCTTGCGGCGCTGCGGGGCGCCGCGCTGATCACGGCGCTCCTTCGAGACCGACCAGTGCACGCGTGCGCGCACCGAGTCCCACGACAGATCTGGACTCTCCTGCTCGCGGATCACCGGGAATGTGTCGCTCGCCTGGCCCACGCGAGCGCGCGCCTTCGCGCACGCGCGGCAGCTCTCCGCGTGGCGATCCATCGCGGCGCGCTCGGACTCGGCGACGTGTCCCGCCAGCGCATCCGCCCAGCGATGAGGCTTGATGTGGCGGCTCATGCGTCGCCCTCCGCGCCCGCACCATCGACCGGCTCGCCCGCGATGATCTTGTAGAACTCGCGGCGCGCGTAGAACAGGCGGGTCCGGACCGTCACGGGGTTCGAATCGACCAGATAGGCGATCTCTTTGAGGTCGAGTCCTTCGATCTCGTGCAGGTACAGCACCATCCGCTTTTTCGGCGCGAGCAACTCGAGCGCGCGATACACGCGCTCCTGATCCTGGCGCCGCTCGAGGGTCCGATCCGGCTGCTCGGGTCGCTCCATCAGGCTCGGATCGACTGCCGCCGCATCGAGATCGGCCACGCCGATCGCTATCGGTCGCCGCTTGCGCGTGCGGATCCGGCCGAGCGCGACATTCACGCAGATCCGGTACAGCCACGTCGAGAGCCGCGCGTCGCCGCGGAACTTCTCGAGGCCGCGGAACGCGATCACGAACACCTCCTGCACGAGGTCATCGAGATCGCTGCGGTCGCCGAGCACGCGATACAGGTTGCCCGCCACCGCTCGCTTGAACCGGTGATACAGCTCGTCATGAGCGCCGCGATCGTCCGCACGGCAGCGCGTGATGAGGTCTGCCTCGTCGGCCGGCCCCAACGCCGCGCGGTCGTGGCCGCCGGTCTCGCGCTTCACCCGAAGCAGCATAGCTTGTCCGGACTTAGTGGCCGTGCCCCGCGAAACGTTCAAGTGTGAGGCGGCTTACGAGTTAGCCGCGAATGGGTCCTCGAGAGTCACGCCGGCATGCTGAAAGTCTCGGGTGTTGTGGGTCGCCACGACGAGCCCATGGGCCAAGGCCGTCGCGGCGATCAGGCTGTCCTTCACGGGCATCGCATGCCCCGCCCTGCGGAGGGTAGTCAGCAGGCGCGACCACGCCGAGGCGGCGTGACGGTCGAGATCGAGTGTACGCATCTGCTGGATCCCCTCCGCGAACCATTGCTGCAGCCGCGTTCGCCTCCGACCGGCCGGCAGCAACAGGATTCCGTACTCGATCTCTCCGAGCACGAGGGGGCTCACGGCCAGCTCGGCCTGATGACGGCGGAGCCATGCGACCACTCGCGGCTGGGGCGCCTTCCGCGTCACCTCGGAGAGCACGTTCGCATCGACCAGGTACTTCACACGTCGTCCGTGGACTCGGAGTCGATCGGGACGAACCAGTCCTTCTCCGGGCAGGCGAGCAACCAGTCGACGAGTCCCGCGTTGTGCTCGGGCTGACGCGTCAGCAAATAGCGTCCCTCCTCGAGCCGCTCCACCTCGAAGCGCTGACCCGAGACGATGCGGTCTTGCTCGCGGATCTCCGCCGGCAACACGATCTGACCCTTGCTCGAAACGACCGTCTTCACGTCGGTAAGATAGCGTCTTACCGATGTGTCGCCAACCGCGATCTTCACGGTGTCCCGCCCGCGAACGTGGCGGCGACAGGCTGGGTGGCTCCGGCGTGGGTCGCGGCCCCGGTCCAGTGGCCGGCCTTGATCGCGTTCATCGTGCCGTCGTGGTCGACGTCGACGCCGATCGCCGTACCGGTCAAGGTCAGCACCATCGGCGCGACATCGATCGCGACGACGTGGTCGTCGAGCTCGGCGGCGACCGCGACCATCGCCGCGACGCACGCGCTGCGATACACGAGCGGCGAGCCGAGGCCGACCTTGTCCGCAGCGAGCTGACCGAGGCGCGTGCAATCGACCATCGCGGCCAGCGCCTCCGCGACGTCGTGCGCGGTTGGCTCCGCGGTCGGCACCACGGCGATGTCGAGCCCGGCCCGAACCATCGCACCGTAGCGGATCGCGATCGGGTGATGCGCGAACGTCAACTTCCCCGCGGTGTCGAGCGCGACCGTTGTCGCTGCCGAGACGTCGGAAACGCCGATGTCCGCGAACGCGATCGGCGGCGCGGCGCCGACATCGAACCGCACGCCCGCGATCGTGCGGATCGCCGCGCCGCTCGCATCGATCCGCCACACCTCGAGCAGATCCGCGTGACCCGCGATCCGTGCGAAGCCCGTGGCGATCGCGCGCACGCCCGGGACGAACCGCGGCGCGAACTCGGCGAGCCTCACGTCGAGGTACGGCGCCACGAATGGCAGCGCGACCGTGGCGACCGTCTTCGTCACCCCATCGGGCAAGGTCGCGATCATCTTCTCGAGGATGAACCGGCTCGGCTGCGAGGCCGCACGGTCGAGCGCCGCGATAACGATCAGCGCCGATGCCGGCGGCGAGACATCGAGCGTGGTCGACACGACGAAGCCGCCCGCGGGATCGCGCGGGATCGTGGTCGGTGGTAGCGCGGCGTCCGGCGCAATCGGCTCGGAATCCGAGCTGCACGCGACGAGAGACAACGAAACGAGAAGCGAGGCGATGATGATGTTGCGCATGCCGGCGCGGATTGCACGACGTATGCCTCGGCGCTAGTGAACGATTTCAAGCACAACGGCGAGCGCGCTTGTCCGTGTCCGACCGTCATCCGGACGAGTTGTCCGCCGGCCGGACAGTCCGTCAGAACCGAACGCCGAGCGATACGCGGCCGCTGCGGTACTCGCCCTCCGTCAGACCCGACGGCGCATACAGCTCGATGGTGCCCGCGAGCGGGACGGCTTTGTTGCTCTGATCGATCGAGCGACCACCCATGCGCAGGTCGATGCCGATCGTCAGGCCACCATCGGCGCGGTACTCGAGGCCGAACCCGCCTTCGATGTGCTTCGCATCGGTCGAGCTGCCGTACTGGTAGCTCGCGCTGTCCATGCCGACGCCCGCCGAGATGGTGGGAACGAGCCGCCCGCTGCTGGTCAGATCGACCACGAGCAGCATGGTCCCGCTACGGATGTTGACGCCGGAGCCGTCAGCCGTCTTGAGCTTCATGATCTCGAGCTGTCCGGAGACCCGCTTCGAGAAGCCGAGCCGCCCGTAGAGGCCGATCGTGTCGTTCGCGTCCACGTTGGCCGCACCGTCTGCCTTGCTCTGCGTCACACCGAGGTTGATGCCGGCCGTCACGGGGTTCGCGGTGGCGAGCGAGGGCAGGGCGAGCACACAGGCGGCGACGAGCGAGCGGATGAGCATGATGAGGTGTCCGGGAGCATGGTCCATGCCACGGCAACCGCCCGAATTCATACGCGCATGTCTCGGATTTTCGAGGCGCTACCACGGAGATGTGTGGACGTACGAAACGTGCGCTACGCCAGTCTGGCGGCGATCTTCTCGGCGGCGCGCGTGGCGAGCGCCATGATCGTGACCTGCGGGTTGACCCCGAGCGACGACGGCACGGCCGCGCCGTCGACGACGTACAGCCCCTCGGTGTCGTGGACCTGATGGTCGGGGCCGACCACGGAGGTCGATGGATCGCGCCCCATCCGCGCGGTGCCGAGTGGGTGATACGCGGTGAGGTCGAGGTCCCACGGGCGGATCCGCGCACGGCGCAGCGCGACGAGGTCGCTCTCGCTCCTCAGCGTATCGAACCCCGAGATCCCCGTGTGTACGACCTTCGCGCCCGCCGCGAAGAACACCTGCGCGAGCACGTCCATGCCGCGCTTGATGTGCGCGACGTCCTTCTCGGTCAACCAGTACTGGATCATCGGCTGGCCCATGACCTCGCGCACCGAGCCGCGCCCGCTGTCCTCGACCATGAACCCGAATGTCGCCACGTGATCGAAGCCCTCGGCGAGCCGCACCAGCTCGGGACCGATCCGCTGCGTCATGTTCATCATCATCTCGAGCGGCACCATCGTGCCCTCGAACAGGATGCCCTCGTCGTGGAGCTCCTCGATCCCGTAGCCTTGCGGGATGCCGGACCACGGCAGGATCTGTTCGTCGAACTCCGCGAGGGCGCCGGTCGCCGGATGGATCGAGAGGTTCTTCCCGAGCTGTCCCGATCGCGCGCCGAGCCCCTGCGCGCCGAGCAAGATCGGCGTGAGGATCGCGCCGCACGAGACCACGACCGCACGCGCGCGCACGGTGAGCTTGTGGCCATCGCGCGTGGTCGCGACCACGCCGACCGCCTTGCCGCCCTCGATGATGATCCGCGTGACCTTGGTCCCGGGGAACAGCTCGGCGCCCGCCTTGAGCGCGAGCGGGATGTAGCTGACGTTCGTCGAGCGCTTCGCATCGGTCGGGCAGCCGAAGCAGCACACGCCCTGGCCATCACATGCGGGCGCGTTGCGTTTGAGCGGACCGTGGCGCGTGAACCCGAGCGCCTCGCAACCGCGCTGGATCACCCGCCCGTTGCCGCCGAGCAGCGACCGCTTCGCCGGCTCCACCCCGAGCACCGCCTCGACGCGCTCGAAGTAGCCGCCGAGCTTGTCGGGCGCGAGCTCATCGAGCCCGAGATCGTCGCGCCATTCCGCGAGCACGCGATCCGGCGTGCGAAAGCACGTGCCCGAGTTGACCGTCGTCGTGCCGCCGACGGTCCTCCCCAGCGGGATCGGGATGCCCGTGTTGCCGACGGAGAACGTCGCGCCGCCGCCGCGGTACAGCTTCTGCTGCATCGCGAGCGAGCGTCCGGTGAAATCGGAGCGATCGTAGTACTTACCTTCTTCGACGAACACCACCGCGAGCCCGGCCTCCGCGAGCTCGCGCCCGACCACTGCGCCGCCGGCGCCGGTCCCGATCACCACCACGTCGCACTCGACGGCGAGGTCTTCATCGATCGCCGCGTGCACACGATCGCGCATGTACGGCGGCTTCGTCTCGGCCTTCACCTTTTCGAGGTCGTAGACGCAGCCGAGCTGCTTGTAGAGCGCGGGGTCATCGAAGTGAGCGAACTTGAGCGGGGCGACGAGTGCGCGCAGCATCAGTCGCCGGATCGGATCACCGGTGCGCCAGCCTTCGAGCAGCTTGAGCCGCTTGTCGCCCGCGACCTTCGCGAACGGGCGGCCATGGCCGAGCCACGCCGCCGCATCGAGCCCGCGCAACAGCCCGTGCATGCCGGTCTGCATCGGACCCGACAACCCGTCGAGAAAATGCTCGACCTTGTCGACCGTCCGATCACCCGCCGCGGGCAGGAACCGACCCGCGGGTAGCGCGGTCTCGGCGACGGCGACGAGCGTGCGGTGCTGGGAGGGTGACAGATGGCTCACGGGCGGACCCTATCTCACACTGGTCCGACCATCAAACCAAATCCTAGTGGGCGTACGTTCCGTCGAGAAGTCCGTACGTTGCCTGGATCGACGCTCCGAAGAACAGCTCGCCGCCGTCCTCCGCGAGCGTCGCGGCGGCACGCACGCCCGACGCCTGGTTGAGCCAGTAGGTGAACCCCGCCTCGCCCTGGATCCGCAGCGCGACCTTCGAGTCCGGCTGACCCATCGGCGCACCATCCTTGGTCAGCGCCAGCGTCGCCGCGACGTCGAGGGCGCCGAGCGGATCACCGTGATCACCGTACGCGAACCGCTTGAGGCGCCCGGTCGCGCCGATCGCCCACGGCGATGGCTGCGTATCCGGTGCGAGCAGGCGGGTGCGGGCGAACGCCGTGCCCGAGACCTCGGCCTTGTCCTCCGCGAGTTGCGCGCCGTAGCTCGCCGACATGATCGCCTGCTCGATGCGGCCCTCCTCGATCGGTGTGGGGTTCATCGCGTCGCGCACGAGGTAGCCCTCGGTGACGACCAGCTGGAGATCGAGCCCCTCGGGACGCATGAACAGCTGCGAGTCGCGCAGCACCGCGAGCAGCTCGTACGACAGGCCGGCATCCGGCTCGCCGAGCAAGATGCCCGCCTCGCGCAGGATCGCGACCGTCACCACGAGGGCGCGATACGACGAGCGCTCGCCGCGAAGTGCCCACCACGCCATCTGCAGCTTGCGCGAGGTCGCGTCGTCGATCTGCTTGCCGAGCGCGCGCGCCGCATCGAGTGTGCGCGCGAGGCGCCGCACGCGGATCGCTGCTCCGACATCGACGACGCGGCCATAACCGCCGCCGATCGCCGCCTGCAGATCCGCCGTGTAGCGCGTGTCCTTGATGTCGTTGTTACCGGCCGGATCGTTCTCGACGAACGACACGTAATCGAGCTGGAAGCCGATCGCGGCCTTGCCGATGCCGTAGACCTTGCCGGCGTAGAACCTCGCCTCGGCCGCGCCATCGATCCCGATCTGCGCGCCGCGGGTGGCCGCGCGACCCTCGGGATTGACGAGCCCACCGACGAGCTGCGCACCGACGTCGTAGCCCCACGCCATCGACGGGCGCTCGATCCGCTTCTGCCAGCGCGCGAGAATGTCGGCATCGAACGCCGCGCGCTTCCGCACGGTGTCGTACGACAGGCTCGCGGCTCCGCCGGCGATCGTCAGACGATCGTACGCGGCGATCGTGTCGTCGGACAGGGGCGGTCCTTCGGGCACGCCCTCGGCCGGCTTCGTGTTGAACAGCGAGCTACCGCCTGCCGCGCCGCCGCCGGTGGTGGCGCCGCCATCGCGTCCTTCGAGGCCGGTGCCGTTCGTGCCGCCACCTTCGGGTGGCGTGGTGCCTCCGCCGGTGGACGGTGTGGTGGTGCCTCCGCCGGTGGGCGGCGTGGTGGTGCCTCCGCCGGTGGGCGGCGTGGTGGTGCCTCCGCCGGTGGGCGGCGAGTTGGTGCCTCCGCCGGTGGGCGGCGTGGTGGTGCCTCCGCCGTTCGGCGTCATCGTCACCGTTGCATTCGCGCCGAGCTTCGCGAGGGCCTTCTTCGCGAGGTCGCGCGTGGCCTTGTCGCGCGACGCATCGCTCGCCGCCTTCTGCAGGGCCGGCACCGCGCTCTGATCACCGAAGTTGCCGAGGCCCTCGATCGCGATCTCGCCGATGATGTCGAACGTCTCTGTCTCGACGATCTTGATCAGCTCTGGCACCGCGCGCTTGTCCTTGCTCGCGACCAGCTTGCGCGCCGACTCGCGCCGCTTCTCCTTCCACGCCGACTTGTCCATGTCGGCGGGCTGCGTCTCGATCATCTTGACCAGCGCCGGAATGTCCACGGGCTGCGCGTGGACCGGGGGCGATGCCGCAGCGATCAGCGCTGCGGAGACCAACCAGATGGCGCGCTTCATCGACCGAGCACCAGGCAGTAGTTCTGATCGGTCTGCGGCGAATTCGGCGAGCCGTCCATGCGCAGCTGATCGCAGCTCGATGCGGCGATGCAGTTGATGATCAGGCGCTGGCGATCGGCCGTCTCGCTGTCGAGCCCGTCGACGCAGCGGCCCCAGTCGAATCGATGGTTGCCGTTGTCGTCGACCGAGCTGACGGCGATCGCGCCGCAGTCAACCATCCGCCAGCACGCGCCTTCCGACGTGCGCTCCGCTTCGGGGCAATCGAGCAGCTCGCCGCCGGCTGCGCATTGCGCGCGCGCACCGCGGGAAACTTTGCCGCCGTTGCCGTCATCGACGGCGCTACAGGCCGCGAGGCCGAGCGCGAGGATCGTGATCCATCCCTTCATCACTCCGGATCATAACGGAGCGGAAGCTGCTCACGCGTCGGCGGTGCGGTCTTTCTTGCGGACCAGGCGAGTCAACGGCACGTCGGGGATGCTCGCAGCGACAATCTCAGCCACGTCGAGCACCTGGATCTTGTCGTCCATGTTCCGGGCCTTCATGCCATCGGTCAGCATGATGTTGCAGAATGGGCACGCCACCGCGACCGCGCTGACCTCGGCGGCGATGATCTCGTCGGCGCGGTTCACGTTGACGCGCTCGCCATCGTGCTCTTCCATGAACATGCGACCGCCGCCGGCGCCGCAGCAGAAGCCGTGCTGCTTGTTGCGCGTCAGCTCCTTGATCCCGCCGGGCGCGCCGACCGCCGCGAGCACGTCGCGCGGTGCATCGAACTCGCGGTTCCACCTGCCGAGGTAACAGCTGTCGTGATAGGTGAGCGTCTCGACGGGGGACTTCTCCGCCTTCAGCTTGCCTTCCTTGAACAGATGGTCGAGCAGCTGCGTGTGGTGCACGACCTCGAAGTCGCCGCCGAACTGCGGGTAGTCGTTCTTCAGCGTGTGAAGGCAGTGCGGGCAGCTCGTCAGGACCTTCTTCGCGTTGACGCTCTTCAGCACCTCCACGTTCTTCGCCGCGAGCTCCTGGAACAACATCTCGTTGCCCGCGCGACGCGCCGGATCGCCCGTGCACCCCTCCTGGTGACCGAGCACCGCGAAGTCCACGCCGGCGGTGTTGAGGATCTTCACCATCGCGCGGGTCTGCTTGATGATCCGGCTGTCGAACGCACCGGCGCAGCCGACCCAGAGGAGGTACTCGGGATCCGGGTTGTCGGCGATCAGCGGGACATCGAGGTCCTTCGCCCAGTCCATGCGCTGGTCGTTGCCGATGCCCCACGGATTGCTCTGGCGCTCGATGTTGCGGAACGTACGCTGGAGCTCGGGCGGCGTCTTCTCCTGCTCCAAGACCAGATTTTGGCGCATCTGGATGATCTTGAGCGGGTGCTCGATGAACACCGGGCAGACTTCCTGGCACGCACCGCACGTGGTGCACGCCCACAGCGTGTCCTCGGCGATCCGGCCGCCCGTCATCTTCGGCATGTTCGCGAGCTCGGCCTTCGTGGCCTCGAGCTGCTGCTTTCCGAACACGAGATCCGGGTGCGGGTGCGCGTCATCGAAGCCGTGCGTCTTCGAGTATTCGTCGAGGTTCGCGACGTCCGCCTCCTGCGCCGCGATCTTGTCGCCGAGCGCCACGCGATCGAGCATCTCGTAGCGGATGTCGTGCACGAGCTGCATCGGCGACAGGTTCTTGCCGGTGTTGTACGCGGGGCAGTAGTTCGAGCAGCGCGCGCACTCGGTGCACGCGTAGGTGTCGAGCAGGCTCTTCCACGAGAACTGCTCGAACTTCGCGACGCCCCACTGGGTCTCGTCCTCGAGGTCCAGCTTCGGCAGATCCATCCGGCGCTCGCTTCGGTTGCGCGTGAAGATGTTCGGCAACGCCCCGAGCAAGTGGATGTGCTTCGAGTAGGGCAGGTAGTTGAGGAACGTCAGGATGATCAGGACGTGCAGCCAGTAGCCGATGGTCGCGCCGCGATGCGAGGCCTCGACGGTCAGCGGCGCGAGCAGGTGGCCGATCGCGTTCGACAGCGGCATGTACGCTGCGCCGCCCTCGCCGGCGGACAGCGACGCCGCGATCTCGTACCCGTGATAGATGAAGTGCGTCAGCATCAGCGATCCGATGCCGCCGAGGATCAGGCCCGCGTCGAGGCTCCACGGGATGAGGCGCGGCTGGACGATCGTGCGGCGGATGACCGCCCAGACGATCATCAGGAGGACGATCGCGTTGAACACGTCGATCAGCCCGAACAGCGGCTGGTAGAGGACCGCGGGCAGGAGCTTCAGCGATAGCCCCGGGATCACGCCCGAGACGATCACGTCTGCGGTCGCGATCGTGATGATCAGGAAGCCCCAGAAGATGAACAGGTGGTGCTTGCTCGTGCGGTGTTGCGGACCCTCTTCGGCGACCTTCTTCTGACCGAAGAAGTAGATGCCGACGTCCATCAATCGGCCCGGAAGCTGGTCCAGGCGTGGCCGCGGATCGGGCACACCAGCGAACACCGCGCGTCCGAACAGCCATGACGTGCGCGCGAAGAACGCCAGCGACGCCGCGAGCAGGAGAATGAAAATGACCTGTGCCACGACGCTGTGGAGATAGCACGCAGGTCCCGGGATTGTCATGGCGTGACGCGTGTTTGCTCGGGCGGTAAGCTGTGTGAACAGTCGTCGTGCCTCCGCTCTCGAACATCCTCGTCGTCAGCGATCTCCATTTCGGCGAGGAGCTGTTGCCGGGCGCGTCGAGTGAGCGCCGCTACGCCGTCGATCTCGGCGCGAGCGCGTTCCGCGAGTTTCTCCGCTACCACACGGTGCGCCGCCGCGACGGTCGGCCGTGGCGCCTCGTGATCGCGGGCGATCTGTTCGACTTCATGTCGGTGCACGTCGGCTCGCTCCCGGATCGGCCGGCGAAGTCCGCCGACGAGCGCAAGTACGGCCTGTCCCGCGGTGTCGCCTCGGGCGTCGAGCGGCTGCGGCAGATCTGCGCGATCCACAAGCCACTGCTCGTCGACCTCGCGGCGTTTGCCGCCGGCGGCCACGAGGTCGATATCCTCGCCGGCAACCACGATGTCGAGCTCCTCGCGCCCGAGGTTGCCGACGAGCTGAGGAAGCAGCTCGCGAACGCCGGAGCCACCGAGCGTGCGCTGACCCGGATCCGCATCGTGCCGTGGTTCGTCTACGTGCCCGGCGTCGCGTGGATCGAGCACGGTCACGTCTACGACGAGGGCTGCTCGTTCGAGTTCAACCTCGCGCCGATGGATCCGAAGGACGGCTGGCTCGTCTACAACGCGGACTACGCGGCCGTGCGCTACCTCGGCAGCGCCGTGCCCGATCTCGATCCGCACGGCATCGAGGAGTGGAGCTTCTGGGGCTACATGCGCTACGCGATGGGGCAGGGCCTCGGCCACATGGGCAAGCTGTGGGTCGCCTACGGCCGCTTCGTCAAGGCGCTGTTCTCCGCGCGCGCGATGCACCGCTCGTTCAAGCGCCGCGATCGTCGACGCCGCGAGCACCGTACGCGCCTCGCCCAGGTCGCCGAGGCAGGCGGCCTCTCGCTCGAGACCGCCTCCGCGATCGATCGCCTCGCGCGTACGCCGCTCACCGTCTCGGCGCGTCGCCTCGGAAGGATGTTGATGCTCGATCGGTTCGGGCTCGGCCTCGGCGTGGTCGTCACCGTGATCCTCCTGTTCGTGCTCCTGCCATTCCTGTGGGCAATCATCGGCTCGGCCGCCGCGTTCGGCGTCGCGGCCCTCATCACGCGCTGGCTCGGCCGTCACATGGTGACCTCGCAGCTGCCGATGCGCGCCGTCCCGCAGCGGCTGCGCAAGCTCGTCGACGTGCCGGTCGTGGTGTTCGGCCACACCCACGATCCGCGGTGGCAGCGCCTGCGCGGCGGCGGCGTCTACCTCAATTGCGGCACCTGGCTCCCGGCGACCCGCCCGGGCCTGCGCCGCAGCTTCACCCACGCGTTCATCGCGCCGAGCGCGAGCGGCGGCGCGCCGACCATCGAGCTGCGGCAGTGGCGCGAGGGCACCAGCCAGGTGTTCGACGCGGGCGCGAACATCGGCGCCGGTGTTCACACCCTGCCGGGCTTCGCGCTCGATCAGACCGATCCGGGCGCGATGCCTCCGAAGTCCGTCGGCTAGTACGCGGGAGCCGGTGCTTGCACCGGCGCCGGTGCCGGAGTTGGGCGATCGGCGGGGACCAGCCCGCAACCGCTCGCCTCGACGTACGTGGTCTCGGTCCAGGTCTTCTGCGATGGCGGCCTGACCGGCGCGGCGCCCTTCGGCAGCGCGGCGAACGAGTAGACGAGCCAGCCGCCGCCGACCACCACCGCGGCACCGGCGAGGGCGTACCCCCCGTTCGGCGAGTCGGGCTTCGTGGTGGTGAAGCCGGCGTTGTAGTCGTCGGTCTGGGTCTTGTAGTTCCGGTACGCGGTCAGGCCGAGCAGTAGCCCGACGCCGCCGATCACGAGGCCGGCCACCACGTCCTTCGTGCGGCCCTCGACGTGCTGCTCGTAGTTGACGTCCTGCACGTAGTCGACGTCGGCTTGCTGGACGCAGTGCGTGCGCTTGATCGTCTCGTGCGAGCCGGCGATGCCAGCTCCGACGGTGCCGCCGCCCGACATGTTCGGCCTGGCTCCCGCGACGCCGCCGGCGGCGAGGCTCGTCGACGTGACTTCCTCGATCTGCGGCGAGCCGACGAGCCGACGAGCGACCTCGTGGGAGTCGCCGAGCGTCGACGTGGTCTCCCAGTGAGCGCAGCCGGGGATCATGCAGGCGGACAACAGAAGTGCGATGGGGGCGGGGCGACGCATCGCGGCGTTGTGCATGCTGGCCCTCGGCGGTGTCAACGGGAGAATCTGTCCGATCCCGGCTCCGCGAGGTACCGGCCGGGCATGTCGGAGCCCCGTGGTACCGCTTCTGACGTGAGTGGCCGCCCGTCGGAGACGCCGCTGATGCGGCAGTTCCTCGAGATCAAGGAACAGCACCCGGACTCGATCCTGTTGTTCCGGTGCGGCGACTTCTACGAGATGTTCTTCGAGGACGCCGTGATCGCGTCGCGCGCGCTCGATCTGACGCTGACCTCGCGAGACAAGGGCAAGGAGGACGGCGTGCCGATGTGCGGCGTGCCGTACCACGCGATCCGCGGCTACATTGCGAAGCTCACCGAGGCAGGCCACAAGGTCGCGATCTGCGAGCAGACCGAAGATCCCAAGCTCGCGAAGGGCCTGGTCAAGCGCGCGGTGGTCCGCATCGTCACGCCGGGCATCGTGCTCGATGATGACGTGCTCGAGCCGAAGCGACCGCGCTACGTGGTCGCGCTCGTCCCCGGTGCAGGCGCCGCGAAGGACATGTGCGGCCTCGCGTACCTCGATGCCACCACGGGCGAGCTCGCCGCCACGGAGCTCGCGCTGTCTCACGTGATCGACGAGCTGTGCCGCGTGGCGCCGCGCGAGGTGATCGTGGCGCCCGAGCTGCTCGGCGAGAGCGTCAAGGCGCAGCAGCTCGCAGCGCTCCGCGCACGCCACCGCAGCGCGTGGAATCCGGCGCCGATCCCGAGCGAGGCCGATGCGCGTCGAGAGCTCGGATCGATCGTCATCGTCGAGCCCACGGTCGCGCTCACGTATCGCGAGCTCGCGCTGCGCGCCGCGGGCGCCGTGGTCGCCTACGCGCGCTCCACGCAACCGATCGGCGTCTTGCCGATCGTGCGCCTCGCGCTGTACCAGCCCGGCGAGAGCGTGGTGCTCGACGAGGCGGCCATCGCGAACCTCGAGCTGACCGAGACGTTGATCGGCAAGCACAAGGAAGGCTCGCTCCTCGACGTCATCGACGAGACGGCGACGGCGCCCGGTGGGCGACTCGTCCGCCGCTGGCTCCTGTATCCGCTGGTCGATGTCGCGCAGATCCGCCGCCGCCAGGACGCGGTCGCGTGGCTCGTCGAGCGGCCCGCGCTGCTCGAGACGATCCGGCGCCAGCTTTCGCGGCTGGGCGATCTCGAGCGCCTCGCCGGCAAGGCAACGCTCGGCGTCGCCACACCGCGGGACCTCGGCCGCCTGCGCGACACCCTCGCCGGGTTGCCCGAGCTGGTCCTGCTCGTGCGCTCGGGCGTGGACAAGCTGGCGCCGCTCCCCGCGCTGCTCGATCTCGCGGCGTGCACGGCACCCGGGCTGCCCGAGCTGTGCGAGCGGCTGACCCGTGCGCTCGTCGACGATCCTCCGGCGATCCTCGATCAGAAGCACGGCCCGGCGATCCGCGCCGGCTACGACGCGGAGATCGACGAGTGCCGGCGCCTCGCCGACGGCGGCAAGGACGACATCCTCGCGATCGAGGAGCGCGAGCAGAAGGCCAGCGGCATCGCGAACCTCAAGGTCCGCTACAACCGCGTGTTCGGCTACTACATCGAGATCACGAAGACCCACCTGGCGAAGGTGCCGGCGACGTACATCCGCAAGCAGACGATCGCCACCGGCGAGCGCTACGTGACGCCGGAGCTCGCCGATCTCGAGAAGGCGGTGCTGTCCGCCGAGGAGAGGCTCGCCGCTCGCGAGGCCTTGCTCGTCAAGGCGGAGGTCGCCGAGGTGGCGCGCCTGTCGCGCGAGATCGCGGCGGCCGGCGGTGCGCTCGCGGTGGTCGACGTGTGCGGCTCGTTCGCCGATGTCGCCGCGCGCCGTGATTACTGCCGGCCCGTCGTCGACGATGGGCTCGCGCTCCACATCGTCGACGGCCGCCACCCCGTGATCGAGGCGATCCTGCCCACCGGCACGTTCGTCCCGAACGACTGCACGCTCGATCCCGCGGCCGAGCAGCTCGTGCTGATCACCGGCCCGAACATGGCTGGCAAGTCCACGTACATGCGTCAGGTCGCGCAGATCGCGCTGCTCGCGCAGTGCGGTAGCTTCGTGCCGGCAAAGTCCGCAACCATCGGCATCTGCGACCGGGTGTTCACGCGCGTCGGTGCCGCCGACAACCTGTCGCGCGGCGACTCCACGTTCATGGTCGAGATGCGCGAGACCGCCTCGATCCTCGCGAAGGCGACGCGCTCGTCGCTGATCATCCTCGACGAGGTCGGCCGCGGCACCTCCACGTTCGACGGCGTGTCGATCGCGTGGGCGGTCGCCGAGTACCTCCACGACACCGTCGGCGCGCGCACGCTGTTCGCCACGCACTACCACGAGCTCGTCGCACTGGCCGATAGCCGCCCTCGCGTCCGCAACGTCTCGGTCGCGGTGCGCGAGCACAAGGGTGAGATCGTGTTCCTCCGCCGCGTCGTCCCGGGTGGTGCGAGCCGCAGCTACGGCATCGACGTGGCGAAGCTCGCCGGCCTACCCAAGTCGGTGACCTCGCGCGCGCACCAGATCATGGCGAAGCTCGAGGGCGGCAACGGCCTCGGCGCATCGCCCCAGCTCTCGCTGCTACCCACCGCCTCGGTGTCTCCCGCCTTGACGCGGCTCGCGGGCATCGATGTGAACCGCACCACGCCGCTCGAGGCGCTCGCGCTGCTCGCCGAGCTGAAGTCGATCATATAGGCTCGCGTCGCTCGGCGCCCTCGGTCCGCTTCCACGCGATCGCCCCTATATTTAACAGGAGACACGGAGTCACGGAGCAGACGGATGACTTCGGTCCCGTCGCGGGCTCCGGCGATGATCAGTGAGTCTGCGACCGAGCACGCGATCTCTCGCCCACGTTCTCGCGACGGGCCGAAACTACCCTCTGCTCCGTGTCTCCGTGTCTCCTGTTAAATCTCTCTGAACCGAGTGGTCCATCGGGGTGCGCGTGGTCGCGTGCGCTAGTTCGCCGTCGACGCCGGCGGAGCGGGCTGCTCCGTGAAGCTCAGCGCGGCCTTGATCGCGGCGGCTCGCTCGCTCGTGATCCCGAACGCGATCACGAGGAGACCGAGTACGCCCTTCTCGGCGGGATGGACCTCGCCGTCCGCCCACATCAACGTCGCCATCGTGTAGACGACCTTGTCGCGCAGATCGGCACCCGGCAGCCGGTTAGCCAGGCTCGCCACATAGTCCTGAACCTGTGCCGGCGACCGCATCCCGCGGATGCGTTCATGTGCACCCTTCACCATCGCGCCGAGCACCGCCCGGTCGAGGCCCCATGGCAGTGCGAGCACGATCTCGTCGAACCGCTGCACCTCGTCGGGCGTGACCTTGCCGTCGGCCACCACGCCGACCACCAGCGCCTCGAGCACCGCCAAGCGTTGCGCGTCGTTCAGCGTGGCGAGGTCGGAGCCTTCGAGCTTCATCTGCCTGGATCTACACCCACAACGCCCCACGTTGTCGTGGGGGTCGCAAACCACAACCTCTCTCGATCGGGGGTTGTAGCCCTGCGCGAACCGCAACCGAACTCCAGGCATTCCCGGTCGTTACGATTGGCCCAGTACAAGCACTAGGCAAAGGCACCGAGGAGGAACCGTGAAGACTTACATGAAGACCATCGCGATCGGAACTGCGCTGCTGACGGCAGCCGGTGCAGGCTGCGGCGGGAATGAGGACACCGGGCCGTTGGGCAAGGTGGACTCGCTCGTCATTCTGCAACGCCCCAAGCGCAACGATATGGGCGACATCTTCCAGTACACGTCCTACAAGCCGAAGACCGAGTCGGGCGTGAACGCCCGCCTCATCAAGCTCGAGCCGCCGACCGCGGATGGCACGCAGACCGTGATCTGCTGTGACAAGGCCGGCCCCGAGTACAAGGACATCGACATCTCTGGCTACGACATCTCGTTCGATGCCAAGCAGATCGTGTTCGCCGGCAAGCTCTCGGGCAACACCAACTACGGCCTGTTCATCCTGACCATCGCCGATGGCAGCGTCGAGCAGGTCCCCACGGACCCCGCGCGTGATTACGTCTCCCCGATCTTCCTCCCGGGCGACAAGATCATGTTCACCACGAACTCGATCGTGGAAGCCGGCGCCCGTCAGCACCGCGACGAATACGAGCGTGGCACCACGCTGCAGCTCGGCCGTATCAGCACCGACGGTACGGGCGAAGAGCTCGGCGCTCGTAACCTCTCGCACCGCACGTTCCCGACGCTCATGAGCGACGGCCGCGTGATGTTCACCCAGTGGGACCACCTCGGTGGGATGAACGCCGGCCACCTCATGTTCGTGAACCAGGACATGACGAACCTCCGCGAGGGCTTCGGCAAGGAAGGCACCGGCGCCTCCAACTCGACGCTCAAGGCGCAGGAAGTCAGCCCGGGCCGCTTCATCGCGGTCGCGACGGCGCGTAGCCGGACCATCCAGGCCGGTGCGCTGATCGACGTCAAACTCGGCATCAAGACGACCGACAGCGATGGCAACGTCGCCGCGGCCGAGCGCCAGAGCGAAGCGAACGCCTCGTACGACGACCTCACCCCCGACGTGCCGTTCGGCAACGAGCCGTCCGCCGACACCGTCGGTCGCTACTACGACGCCTACGCCCTCAACGCGAAGGACAAGCCGGACCTCATCGTGTCGTGGGCGAACGGCCCCGTCGAGTCGAGCGTCCTCGGCTCGGCCGGCCTCGAGGCTGACTTCGGCGTCTACCTGCTCGACACCAAGAACAACCAGCGTCACCCGCTGCTCGACAACCCGGAGATGTGGGACATCTTCCCGCGCCCGCTTCAGCCGCGCGCCGTTCCCGATATCTCGGGCTCGTCGATCGACCCGAACCTCAACGGTCAGACGATGATCGGCTCGATGGACGTCTACCAGTCCAGCCTCAAGACCTTCACGCCGGCCTCCATCTACGGCGTCCGCGTGATGGAAGGCTTCTCGTCGGAGGAAGGCTTCCCCGAGATGTTCGGCACCACGATGTTCGAAGGCCAGGCCAACCTCGGTGTTGCCCGTGTGCAGGCCGACGGTTCGTGGCTCGCCAAGGTCCCGTCGAACGTTCCGCTCCACGTCCAGGCCGTCGACGTCTTTGGTATGTCGATGTTCTCCGAGCCCGTGTGGGTCTCGGGTCGCAAGAACGAGGCGCGCGTGTGCGGCGGTTGCCACGAGGCGCGTGACAAGGCCACCATCATCGACCCCGGCCAGACCGATGCCTTCAGCGTCGGCGCCACCCCGATGTACGGCCTGACCCCGCGCGCTCAGCGCAAGTCGATGGACTTCAGCCGCGACAAGATCATGGGCGTCGCGTGGGACACCACCGTGCAGAAGGTGTTCGACAACAACAACTGCCTCAGCTGCCACGACAAGAACAACGCGGCCGGCATGCTGCCGTACACCATCACGGACCCGACGACTGGCGTCGCGGTGTCGTGGACCTTCAACCTCGAGAACGCCCCGCTGCCGGCCGCGTTCGCCGAGATCGGCGGCGAGGCTGCCTTCACCTCCTCGTACTTCACCGTCGCCGGCCCGGATATGGAAGCCATCGAGAAGGGTGGCCTCGTGGTCGCGACCTGCAGCGCAGCGAACTGCACCTCGCTCAACTACGCGATGCCGGAAGACTCGCGCGGCTCGAAGCTCATCAAGTCGCTCAACCCGAAGCGCCAGTTCCCGACCCAGACCAGCGAGCGCGCCTTCGCGACGACGCCGCACCAGAACAACAATCTGACCTCGGATGAGTTCTACCAGCTCATCCTGAACATCGACATGGGCCTGAACTTCTACGCCCGTGAGAACAACCCCGGTCTGAACACCTACTAACCCCAACCGCGAACCAAAGGAGAACTTCCATGAAGAACATCAGTATGAAGCTCGCCGCGGTCGCCTTCCTCGCACTCGTCGCCTCACCGGCGTTCGCAGGCAAGGGTGGCAGCGCGGGGCAGATCAAAGCGGCTATCCAGAGTGGTTCGGTCGATGCCATCACGGCGGAGATCGAGCGCACGGAGAGCCTGACGTGCTCGGAATGCGTGCAGATGGTCACCAACCTCCTCGAGGACAGCCGGTATTCGGTCCGCGAGGTCGCAGCGTGGTGGTTTGCGAAGCGCCCGGCGCTCAAGGACATGATCGCGACCACGATGGTCGATGACCTGCAGAGCGGCAGCACGATCAAGGTGCGCAATGCCGCCGACTTCCTCGGCCGCACCGTGACCTACACGGCGCTGCCGACGCTGCGCGCCGCGATTCACCGTGACAATCTCGGACCCGAGGCGAAGATCGCCCTGGTTCGCGCGGTCAGCTACATGGGTCACATCGGTGGCAACGAAGTGCTGATCACCGCGATGGCCGACAGCGACGCGGGCGTCCGCGCTGCCGCGGTCACCGCGTGGCGCGACATTCTCGGTCAGACCACGGCGACGCCGGTCGTCGGCCTCCTCACCGACTCCGACGCGGGTGTTCGCGCCGCGGCGGCGACGGTGGTCGGTGGCATGGGTCACGTCGCGGCGGCCGCGCAGCTCGAGACGATGGTCGTCGGCGATGCCGACCCAGTCGCCCGCCGCAATGCGGCCTGGGCGCTCGGCAAGCTCGGCCAGCAGTCGTCGCGGGTCGCGCTCGCCAAGGCGAGCACCGACAAGAGCGGCCTCGTGCGCATGGTGGCGCGCGCGTCGCTCGCATCGCTGAACTAAGTAAATCGCGACATAGATCGTGACGACCAGAGCCGCGCAGCAATGCGCGGCTCTTTTGTACTTTCCGACGAGGAATGAGCTAAAATCTGCGGCATGGAGATGAGAAGGGCGACCCTCGTCTTGGCTTCGCTGTGCGCGGTGTCGGCGGCTGTTGGCTGCGGAGATTCTCCGCCCGGCAAGACGTACTTCGAGCGCAGCATCCAGCCGATCCTCAACGACTCGTGCGTGCGCGGAACGTCCGGCTGCCACGACGCGAAGAACAACGACTCGCAGTACGACTTTGCCGCGGGTAATCTCGACCTGACGTCATTCGAGAACGTGCAGAAGCGCCGTGACGCGCTCACACCGTTCGGTCCGTATCCGGAAGCGCTGCTGCTGATCAAGGCCGTGGGCCCGAAGCAGCTGAAGCTGCAGTACGGCTATCAGGCCGATGGCACCACGCCGAAGTTCCTCGACATCGACGTCCAGCACTCCGGCGGCGGCTCGCGCATCGACATCGGCTCCGACGCGTACTTCACGCTCAAGAACTGGCTCGACAACGGCGCTACCGAGAACGGACTCAAACCGCCGACGCCGGCGCGCACCGGCGATGGCGCGTGCTCGACCTCCGTTCCGCCCGGGTTCACGAAGGCCGGCTTCGTGAACACGCCGCAGAAGACGATGTTCTTCGACGCGTTCGTCAGCACGGTGCAGCCGGTCCTCGAGCGCCATGGCTGCAACGCCGGCACCTGCCATGGTGCGCCGCAGTCGGACTTCTACATCACGTGTGGCTCCGACGACGATCAGAAGGCCTTCAACTTCAGCCAGGCGTGGTCGTTCGTGAACTCGCCCGTCGACGATTCGCAGATCTTGAAGATTCCGCTCGCGGTCGCGGCCGGCGGTCACGGTCACACCGGCGGCGATCAGTTCGCCAGCACCGATGCCGATGACTTCAAGGCGCTGCGGACCTGGGCCTCGGGCGTCGGCATCCTCGACTTCGCCGGTGGCGATCCGGTGAAGCAGTTCTTCAAGGACAACGTCCAGCCGATCCTCCTGCAGCGCGGCTGCGCGTTCCAGGGCTGCCACAGCCCGCAGGCCTCGAACGACTTCAAGCTCCGCTCGGGCACGCAGGGCTTCTTCTCGGCGGTCGCGCTGCAGAAGAACTACGAGCTCCTCAAGGGAGAGTTCATGGCGATGGAGTTCGCGGACGCACGCCGCAGCCGCGCCGTTGCGAAGCCGATCCTCGAGGAAGACCCGCGGATCGCGAACCAGGTCGGCGGCATGGTCCACCGCGGGGGCGCCGTACTCGAGAACCAGGATGGCCCGAGCGGCACCGGTTCGAACCCCGCCGGATGCGGTGCATTCAATCCCGCCACGTCGAGCCCGTTCTGCACGATCCAGGAGTGGGTCACGCGCGAGCGCGCCGCGATGCCCGGCCAGGTCACCGACCTGACGATGGGCCAGCAGCTCGGCATCGTCTACGTGAAGCGCACGGCAGCCCCCACCGCGAGCCGCCTCGAGTTCGATACGTTCCAAGGCAACTCCGATCTGATGAAGGCGACCAGCACGCTCGGCGCGGGCGGCTCGCTCGGAACGGCCGGCGCGGAGACCTCGCTGCTCGACAACTGCGGCGGTGCCCTCACGGCCGGCACCGCGGATGTCCAGGCGCCCGAGGTCGCGCCCGACGGTAATCGCATCGTGTTCGCCGCGCGCGAGACCGCGGGCGATACGCTCGGCATCTGGATCGTCGACGCGCAGGGTAACAACTGCACCCGGCTCACGCCGAACGTCGCCGGCGTTCACAACTTCGACCCGATCTTCTCACCCGATGGCCAGGAGATCGTATTCGCGTCGACGCGCGGCAAGTCCGGCCCGTCGAAGTCGCGCCGCCGGTTCCTGCCGCAGTCGGATCTGTGGCGCGTGCGCCTCTCCGGTGCGTTCTCGATCGACGCGGCCTCGTACGAGCAGATGACCGTCCTCTCGAACTCCGAGGTCGGTCCCGCCTTCATGCGCGAAGGCCGCATGACGATGACCACCGAGAAGACGAGCGATGGCTTCTACCAGCTATCGGGGCGCCGGATGAACTGGGACCTGACTGACTATCACCCGCTGCTCGCACAGCGGAAGGAGTCCTTCTATGTCGACGGTGACGTCATGGCGAAGAAGGCATCGATCGGCTACTCGTCCGCGACCGACGTGCGCGAGGGCGCCGACGGCAACTTCATGATGATCCTCTCCGACGTCAACCAGACCACGGGGGCGCCGATGACGCCTGGTGCGCAGGGCGCGCTCGCCACGTTCAACCGCAGCGTCGGCCCGTTCGAATCGGGTCGCGACGACAACGGCTTCCTGAAGTCGGTACGCATCCTCGATGGTGCGCTCGTCTATCGCAACCCGGTCACGGCGCCCGACGGCACGATCCTCGTGACGAAGAACTTTGACCTCGGTTCGTTCAATCCGCGCACGCTCGCGTTCACGCCGCTGTTCGGCACCGCGGGGGTTCGTGTCGACGCGCAGCTGATCATGAAGATCCCGACGCGCGTGATGTACAAGAACCGCCGCCAGCTCGTGTTCGGAGGCAGCGGCGGGGCGAGCGACACCACGCACGCACTCGTCCACATGCCCGACGCACCGATGTTGTTCACGCTGCTCACCGGAAATCTTCGTCGCGGTCATCCGGTCGACGCGTTCCGCTCGGCGAAGTACCTGAAGGTCGAGCTCGAGGCTCCGTGCCCCACCTCGGGCTGCAGCCCGAACCTCAACGGCATCTTCGAGCAGCGCACCGACGTGGGCTCGTATCCGCTCGCGGACGATGGCTCGGTGCGCGTCATCCTGCCGGCGCAGAAGGGCGTGATCCTTTCGCTCGAGGACGCGGATCACAAGACCGTCGTCAAGATGACGGAGGAACACCAGCTCGGACCCGGCGAGAGCGTCTCGATGGGCGTCACCCAGTCGCTGTTCGATGTGGTGTGCGCGGGCTGCCACGGCTCGGTGACCGGCTCGGAGCTCGACATCGGGGTCAGTGCCGACGCCCTGACGGGGGCTTCGCGGTCGTTGTCGGCTACCAAGACGCCCTTCAACAACTAGGGATCAGGGCAGGGGGGTGAATACACTCCGCGGTTGCACGTCTGCCTTGTGAGCTCACACTCGCCTGGGTACGATGCGCCCGATCCGAGGAGGACGTATGCCGCGATTCCATCTGTCTCATCTACTGCCTCGCAAGCTCGGCAAACGCTTGCTCCTGGTCTCGCTGCTCACCATCGGGGCTTCGTCCGCCGTCGCGGGTGGCAAGGCTGCACCGAAGAAGGCCCCCGCCACGAAGACGGCGGCCAAGGTGGCGAAGCCGCCGCCGAAGAAGGTGGTCCCGCCCCCGACCGCCGAGCACAAGAAGAAGCTCGCCGAGCTACTGGCTGGCTACAAGTTCGGCATGTCGAAGGACGAGGTCGTCGCGGACTTCGCGAAGAAGCTCGACGACAAGTATGCCGACAAGCTGAAGGGCACGACCGACGTCGCCGCCCAGGACCGCATCCGCGCCGACAAGAAGCGCGAGGTCAACACGTTCAAGGGCAGCTTCGTCTCGTTCGAGGCGAACAAGCCGTCACCGTGGGACGTGTCGATCGTCGAGGAGGAGCTCGCGCACGACACCGGCGAGGCGATGCTCGAGAAGTGGGAGAACGAGAACGGCAAGAACCAGCGCCGGTTCTTCTTCTTCTACAACGGGAAGCTGTGGAAGATGTTCGTGTCGCTCGACGTCTCGATCCTCCCCGAGGATAAGAAGAACTTCGACACGTTCCAGAGCGTGATGACCGGGCAGTACGGCCCCGGTGACGTCGAGCCGGGCCTCATCACCTGGCGTGCCGGCGAGTTTGATGTCCGCGCGGTCGACAAGCTGAAGAGCTACGACGCGCTCGGCCTGGCGATCGAGGACAACAGCGTGAAGAAGGACCTGATGGCGATGCGCGAGGTGAAGGCGCCGCCGAAGAAGGAGACGTCGTCGGTGATCAAGGCCGTGATCGATCCCGACCACAAGGACAAGCCGGACACCAAGGTCAACGGCAACGCCGTCGACGAAGTGATCAAGGCGCAGAAGAAGTAGCAGCGAGCTTCAGGAACGACGAAAGCCCCTGCTGTCCAGCAGGGGCTTTTTCCGTGGCGCCGAACTAACTATTTCGGCGGCTCGGTCACATGAAGAACGAGAACCGAGTGCCCTTGTTGCTCTCGGTCTGCAGCCGGCTCTCGAGCTTGTTGCCCTCGTCGAGCAGGCCTTTCACCTTGTCGGTGCCGTGGACGCGCTCGTAGATCGCCTTCAGGCGGCGCTGGTAGTACGCCTCCGACGCGACGCCATCGGCGCCCTTGACCAGCGAGTCACGCACGCCGCCAGGGAGGAGGAGCACGAGCTTCTTGCTCGGGACGCTGTCGCTGCCACCCGAAGCGAGCTCGCCCTGGATGAACGCGCCGCCCGGCTCTGCACGATAGGTGAAGCCGCTCGGCGACTCGCCTTCGGGGCACTTGCCGCTCGAGGCGATCTTGCCGCCGCACACCGGCGGGCCGAGCTCGACGAGCTTCGCGCCGAAGTCGACCTTGTCGGATTCGGTCGGAGCCTGCACGAGGATGCCGTAGCGGAACTGGCCCGCGAGCGTAGCGTTCTCGGTGTCCTTGAGCTCACCGGCGTCCTGCTTCTCCTTGTTCTTCTTGAACGCCATGTCGTCGAACTTGGCGCTCTTCATGTGCAGGTCGATCATCGCCTTCACCTCGGCGACGCCCGCGTAGAACGAGAGGATCTGACCCGAGACCTCGGCGTCGAGCGAGTTCTGCTTCGCGCGGAACACGATCTCGCTCTTGACGTCGAGCTGCTTGACGACGGTGTCGAGCTGCTTGTCGAGCGCCGAGTCCGGGCGGAACGAGTTCTTCGACTTCGCTTCGTCGAGCATCGTGTCGAGGCCCGACAGCGATTGCTTGAGGTTCGTGACCGTCGACGGCGACGTCTTGTCGCCGAGGATCGCCTTCACGTCCCCGAGGCTCGCGTTGTACGTACTCGCGCCCTGGCCGATCTTTCCGATCGCCACGCCGATGATCAGCGCGATCACACCGGGAATCGCGATCGTCGCGATCTTCCGGCCCATCGATTGATGGCCGACGTTCTCGACGGGCCTGCCGTCGTTGACGATCACGATCTCCGGCGCGCGTTGCACGTTGCCGACCGCGGCCATCGCGTTCATCGCGCCGAACGGATCGTCGTGCGCGTTCGGCATGACGGGAGCGGGGGGCTGCGGGGGCTGCATGCCCGGCGGCGGTGGCAAATTCACACCGGGCGGGGGCACGACGCCACCAGTACCGTTCGATCGCGTCTGGCCCGTGGCGGGCGCGGCTGCGCCTTTCTTCAGGCCCAGTCGCGCCTTCAGGTCGCTGATGTCGCGATTACCCTTCTGCTTGTCGCTCAAAGAAGACCTCCGGTTCGGCAGACGAGACTTTAGGGACCCAACGTCTCGAGTGTCAAGGATGCCTGCGGATTGGCGGAGTTGCGAACCAACCTGAGCTGTCGCTGCCTCACCACACTCGGGGGCATCGTGAAAACTCGATTACAGGTAGCTGGCAAAGTGCGATCCCCGCGAGGGTGTAAGGCCGCACAACTCCCGGCGTTTCATCGTCGATACCTGGCTGGCCGAGCTGGCCCGTCGGGTGCACACTAAACCTTCCGACGTCCTCGGGCGTCCTTAGCGCTGTACTCCTGTTTTTTCCGCCCGCAAGCTCGGCGCACTTTTCGAAAGGCTCACCCAGTGAACCGTAACGTCGCTCTCCTCGTTGGTGCTCTCGCCCTCGGGACCACACTTCTCCACACCGGGACGGCCGAAGCAGGCCGCCGTGGGTGGTTCGGCGGTGGTGGTGGCGTTCGCTTCGGCGCCCGCGGCTCCGTCTCGGTGCACTGGTCGTCGCCCGTGCGCGAGAGCTATCGCCCGCGTAGCTGGTCCGTCGGCGGCAGCGTGTACGTCGGCAGCGGTTACTATCCGCGCTACTACCGCCCGTACTACTACTACCCGACGTACGTCCCGTCGTACTACGGAGGCGAGCAGACCTACTATCCGGTGCAGCCCGCGGCGGCTCCCGGGATCGCCGTTGTGGTCGCCGATCCGCGCCCCGACCTGCCGAAGCTCGGCATCGGTCTGTTCGCCGGCGGCGTCTCGGTGCAGGACCAGGACGACTCGAGCGACATGGGCATCCTCGGTCGGCTCCGCCTTGGCAATTCAGGTCTCCTGATCGAGGGCGAGCTTGGCAAGACCAACTACGCAAACGACCTCCGGATCGACCGCCGCCTCGGTGCGTCGCTGATCTGGGAGATCGGAGCGCGCAACCGGTTCGCCCCGTACCTGCTCGCCGGCATGGGCGTGCAGCAGGCGGACGTCGCGAACGAGTACAAGACCACGCAGAACTTCGGAGAGATCGGCGTCGGTGTGCGCTACGCGGTGACCTCGCACATCCACCTCACCGCCGACATCCGTGCGGGCAGCCGTAACACGCTGTCCAGCGACGCGCCGACGACCGATGCACCTCCGGGCTCGATCAAGCGCACCATCGCGCCGCCGACCGAGACCTCCAACGACAACGAGAACTACACGCGCGCTCGCCTCTCGGCGATCCTCTACTTCTAGGACAACTCACGCAGCGCTTCCGGCCGCCTCGCTAGGCGGCCGGATTCCGTTTGGGCTACTATTTCGGCTGGATGATTGCGGGGATCGAGCAGCGCCACATCACGGCGCGCGACGGCACCCGCATCGGCTATCAGGTCCGCGGCGACGGCCCGTGCGTCGTGCTCGCGAACGGCCTCGGCGGGATGTACCTCGCGTTCCAGCACCTCTATGAAGCGCTCGATGGCTACCGGGTGGTGTGCTGGGACTACCGCGGCCTGTACAGCTCCAGCGCGCCCGCCGACCCGCAGGCGAACACGATCGTCCACCAGGTCGAGGACCTGATCGAGATCCTCGACGCGGAGGGCATCGGCCCCGTCGTGTTCGGCGGCTGGTCGATGGGCGTGCAGGTCGCGTTCGAGGCCGTGCGGCGGCATCGCGCGCGGGTCCGCGGGCTCTACCTGATCAACGGCACCTACGGGCACGCGTTCCGCACCGTGATGGGCAGCCGGCTCGTCGGGCGCACCATCCCCATGCTGCTGAAGCTCGTGCGCGCCCAGGCCGCCCTCGCCGGGGTCGCGACCAAGCGCCTTGCCAGCTCCGATGCGCTGATCGGCGCGATGAAGCGGTTCGGCCTGGTCAGCCAGACCATCGACCTCGAGATCTTTCGCACGGTGGCCGCTAGCTTTCAGGGCATCGACTGGGTGATCTACAGTGATCTCCTGAGCCGCCTCGACGAGCACGATGCAGAGGCAGTGCTCTCGACGATCGACGTCCCGACGGCGATCGTCACCGGCGACAAGGATCTGATGACACCGCCGTCGACCGCCGAGAAGCTGCACCGCGCGATCGCGGGCTCGCGCATGGTCGTGATCAAGGGCGGAACGCACTACACCCCGGTCGAGTACCCGGTGATCCTGATCGACGAGCTGCGGCGGCTGCTCGCGCGCGTCCCCGGATGGGAGACGAAGCGCTGATGCCGGCTTGCCCCGTCTGTAACAAGGACGTCCTCGACATCGACGTCAAGTGCCCGCACTGCGGTGCGCCGATCGGCGCCACGGGCGCGCACCGCATGCTCGGCCAGGTCGTGCTCGGCCACTACGAGCTCGTCGACGTGCTCGGGCAGGGCGGCATGAGCGTGGTGTTCAAGGGCAAGCACAAGATGACGGACCAGGAGGTCGCGCTGAAGATCCTCCCGCCGGAGCTCGCCGCGCACAGCCAGGTCAAGGGGCGATTCCTCGAAGAGGCGAAGGCGCTCGCCGCGCTCGATCACCCGAACATCGTCCACCTCTACAACTTCGGGCAGGAGAACGGCTACTTCGTCCTCGCGATGCAGTTCGTTCAGGGCCGCACCTGGGAGCGGATCATCCTCGAGAACAAGCGGATGGAGTGGCAGGCATCGTGCAAGATCGCCGTCGACGTGCTGCGCGCGCTCGAGTACGCGCACGGCCGAGGCGTGATTCACCGCGACATGAAGCCCTCGAACGTCCTCGTGCGCGCTCACGATGCGATGGCGACGGTGATGGACTTCGGCATCGCGAAGATGACGACGTCGACGAAGCTGACCGCGACGGGCCAGACGATGGGCACCGTTCGCTACATGTCACCGGAGCAGGTGCGCGGGCAGGAGGTCGATCTTCGTACCGACATCTACTCGCTCGGCGCCACGCTCTACGAGGCGCTGACCGGCGACACCCCGTTCGATGGCTCGACGCACTTCGAGATCATGACGAAGCACCTCTCGGAAGCGCCGAAGCGGCCGACGACGCTCGGGATCGTCCTCCCCGACATCGTCGAGGACGCGCTGATGCGGAGCCTCGCGAAGCGGGTCGACGATCGGTTCGAGAACGCGCGCGAGATGCGCAAGATCCTCGAGGCCGCGCTGCGTCAGGAGGACGTCGGCCTCGTCGAGACGCAGAAGCTCAACCGCGACATCCTCGGTGACGTTCGAGCAACGACGAAGTCCAAGCCGCCACCGGTCTTCGCCTCGGCGACGCCCCGGATCGCGACCGCGACCGCCGGCAGCCTCGCCGACGAGCTCGAGCCCCGCGCCACCGGTGCGGTACCGGTGCGCAAGAAGCGCTCGGCCGCGCCGTGGATCGCCCTCGCAGGTGTCCTGGTCGCCGGCGGTACGGCCACCGCCGTCATCCTCCTCAAGGGCGACAAGGCGAAGCATCCGCAGGGCTTCCAGCCCACGATCACCGATATCACCGGGGCCACGATGAGCGCCGGCGAGACCCTCGATGGGGTCGTCGTCGAGACCGTCGGCGCGGTGACGCCGAGGGAGATCGTCAGTGTTTATGCCGCGACCGTCCAGCGGGCGCGGACCTTCGCCGCCACCAAGGGGATGACGTTCAAGGATCCGGTGCTGGTGCAGCAGATCGCGGCGGTCCCGGCGGCGACGTTCTGCGACGCGAAGACCTACGCGGCGAACGCGGCACCCGACAACTGCAAGGACATCATCGGCGGCGCGAATTTTGCGCCGAACGGGGCGCGACGGCTGTTCGTGCTCGCCGACCGGGACAAGCTGAAGGCCGGCATGGTGTCGGCGGTCGTGGTGGGGATCTGTTACTTCGAGCCGGGCGATCAGACCGTCGCTGCCGACACGAAGCACATCGACTCCCTCTGTACCGTGATGCGCGACTTCCAGGCGCAGGAGACGGAGAAGCCTGCCCGCTGATCTCCTGCGGCGCGGACCACGTTCGTGGTCCTTGCGGTTTGACAACCCCGCGCGGACACACGAATAATCGCCGCCGGAGGGAGAATGTCCCGCACCGTTATAGCCGCGGTCGTTGCTGTGGTGATCGCCGCTCTCACGGCGATCGCCTTTTTTGTCACGTCCACCAGCTTCGAGCAGCGCACCCGCGCCGACGCAGACGAGGATCTCGTCCGCGCTCACCAGTTGATCGGAAAGCTCAGCCAGCTCGGCGGCATCGATGTCGCGAACAAGGCGGAGCGCCTCGCCGCGATTCCCGAGTTCGTGAAAGCGATCAAGACCGACAGTGAATCCGAGCGCCAGCAGCAGGCGCGCATCGGCTTCCAGCGGTTCGTCGCGAAGACGGAGGGCAACAAGCCCGACATCATCGCGCTGGTCGACGCCACCGGAAATGTCCTCGCGATGAACGAGGTGCAGAGCGTCGTCGCCAAGCAGTGGAAGAACGACAAGGGCGAATCGATCATCCCCGCGATCAGCGTGGTGCTCGGCAAGAAGGTGATCATCAGTGACTTCTGGACGCAGGGCGACAAGGGCCTGATGCGGATCGGTGTCGCTCCGGTGATCGATCCCGACGCGCCGATCAATCCCAAGGACGTCGAGGGCGTCTCGATCATCGGCGCGATCGTCGTCGCGTACGCCCAGACCGCGAAGGAGACGCAGCGCGATGCCACGGCGCTCGGCACCGAGCTCGCGTACATCGACGGCAAGCGGGTCGTCGCGACCAGCTTCAAGCGCGAGGTCGGCAGCGAAGAGGACACCGCCAAGGCGAAGCAGCTCTCCGATCTCCTCGCGGGCGGCGCGTTCGGCGAGGTCAACGCGAAGTCGAAGGTGAAGGTCGGCGACGACAATTACCTCATCACCACCGTGCAGATGCCGCGCTCGGCGACGAAGGACCTCCCGAAGGAGTACCCGCCGATCACCGCCGGCGCCGTGCTGCTGTCTCCGATCAGGGAGGCCGGCTCCACGTCGAGCACGGTCAAGCTGTTCATCCTGCTGCTCGGCGGCGGCGCACTTGCGCTGGCCATGCTCGGCCTCTACCTCTCGCACCGGCGGCTGATCTCGCAGGTCGATCAGGTCGAGATCGGCGTCAACGAGATCATCAACGGCAACCTCGATCGCACGTTCCGTCCCGTCGGCGCCGAGCTCGATGGTCTGTCGAACGCCCTCAACGTCATGCTCGCGCGCCTGCTCGGCCGGCCCGAGCCCGGCGAAGAAGAGTTCGACGACGACGGCAACCCGATCATCTCCGGCCGCGTCGAGTTCGAGGAGACCGAGGGAGACAAGCCCCCGGCGGTCGATCAGGACATTGCCGCGCTCGCGCAGGAGTCGGAGCCCGACTACTACAAGCGCGTCTACACGGAGTACGTCGCGGCGCGCAAGGCGAGCGGCAATCCCGACGAGGTCTCGTTCGAGAACTTCATCGCGAAGCTCAAGGTCAACGAGGGCAAGCTGAAGGCGCAGTACCAGTGCCGCGCCGTGCGGTTCCGCGTGGTGACCAAGGACGGCAAGGTCACGCTCAAGCCCGTTCCGATCTTCGCGTAGCACCATGACGGTCCAGACCGGGCTCGCTCGGATCGCGAAAGACGGGTCCTCGCTCCTCGAGGGCCGCCGCATCGGCCTGCTCGTCAACCAGACGGCGGTGGATACGGAGCTGCATCACGCGATCGACATCATGACGGCCAGGCCGGAGCTCGAGGTCTCGGCGCTGTTCGGACCCGAGCACGGCGTGCGCGGCGATGCGCAGGACATGATCGATGTCTCCGACGTGCACGACGCGCGTACCGGGCTGCCCGTGTTCAGCCTGTACGGCACCACCGAGGAGTCGCTGACGCCGACGCCGGCGATGCTCGAGCACATCGACGTCATGGTGTACGACGTCCAGGACATCGGCAGCCGCTACTACACGTTCGTGTGGTCGATGGTGCTCGCGATGCGCGCGTGCGCGAAGGCCGGCAAGGCGTTCTGCGTGCTCGATCGCCCGAACCCCCTCGGCGGCGCGCAGATCGAAGGTCCCGCGATCCAGCCGGGGTTCGAGTCATTCGTTGGGCTCGTATCGTGCCCGAACCGCCACGCCATGACGGCCGGCGAGATCGCGCGGTGGCGACATGGCGTGGAGAAGCTCGACGTCGAGCTCTACGTGATGACCATGCGCGGCTGGGAGCGCGAGATGAGCTACGACCACACGGGGCTGCCGTGGGTGATGCCGTCGCCGAACATGCCGACGGTCGATACCGCGCTGGTCTATCCCGGCATGTGCCTCGTCGAGGGCACCGAGCTCTCGGAAGGGCGGGGCACCACGCGGCCGTTCGAGCTTGCGGGCGCGCCGTACCTCGATGGCGTGAAGCTCGCGCAGGCGCTGACGGCGATGGAGCTGCCAGGCGTGATGTTCCGCCCGGCGGGTTTCCTCCCGCAGTTCCAGAAGCACGCGAAGCAGCCGTGCAACGGCGTCCAGCTCCACATCACGAACCCGACCACGTTCCGGCCGTATCGCACCGGAGTCGCGTTCCTCAAGGCCTGTCACGACCAGAGCCCGGCGGCGTTCAAGTGGCGCACGAAGGCGTACGAGTTCGTCGACAAGATTCCTGCGATCGATCTGCTCGCCGGCACCGCGGCGCTGCGCGAAGGCATCGAGGCCGGCGCGAGCCTCGACGACCTCACCGCGCGCTGGCCGCGTGACGAGGGAGCGTTCGCCGAGGAACGCGCGGCGTATACACTGTACGAATGACGCGGGTCGCGCTGTTCGGGGGGAGCTTCAACCCGCCGCATGTGGCGCACCAGCTCGTGGCCCTCTACGTGCTCGAGACCCAGCCCGTGGACGAGCTGTGGTTCATGCCGGTGTACGAGCACGTGTTCGGGAAGCACCTCGCGTCGTTCGATGACCGCGTGGCGATGTGCGAGCTCGCGATCGCCGGCCTCGGCCCGCGCGCGAAGGTCTCGCGCGCCGAGGAGGAATGGGCACAGCAGCCGGGGTTCGCCGGCAGCCGCACGTTCGACGTCATCGAGCATCTGCTCGCGACGCGGCCCGGGCTCCAGCCGCGACTCGTGATCGGAACGGATATTCTCGCAGACACGCTGAAGTGGCACCGCTGGGCCGACGTGGTCGCGGTGGCACCGCTGATCGTCGTGGGCCGGCCCGGACATGCGCTCCCCGACGGCAGCACGGCGACAGGCCTCACGATGCCGGCCGTCTCGTCGACCCAGCTCCGCGAGGCGCTGCACGCGTCCGCAGCTCCGCACTGCGACGCAGAGCTGCGGTCCCTGTTGCCGGCCACGGTGTTGGAGTATATCGACAGCCGAAAGCTGTATCGATGAAGAGCCCCAACCCCACCACGTTCGTCGTCGGCGCCGGCCCGGTCGCGACCGCGCTCGCCGGTGCGCTTCGTCTCGGTGGTGTCCCGGTGCTCGGCCTGTGGGCGCGCAAGCCTGCGGCGGCGCGCGCGGCCGGCTCGACCGCTGGCGTGGCAGCGTTCTCGTCGGCGCCGCCCGACATTCTCCTCGAGTGCGGCGTGGTCATCCTGGCCGTGCGTGATCAGGTGATCGGCGAGGTCGCGCAGATGCTGGTCAACACCGGCCTCGTCAACAAGCGGCATGTGCTCCTGCATTGCGCGGGTGCTTCGAGCGCGCTCGAGCTCCTGGGGAGCGTCACGGGCTCGGTCGCCGGCGTCGGCACGATGCATCCGCTGTCGGCGATCGCGGACGGCAAGAGCGCGATGCGCACGCTCAAGGGCAGCGTGTTCGGCGTCGAGGGCGACGAGGTCGGTCGCACCACCGCGAGCCGCCTGGTCGAAGCCATCGGCGGCATCGTGCTCGCGCTCGATGGCACCCAGATGGCGAGCTATCACGCGGCCGCTGCGCTCGCATCGAACTATGTTGTCGCGGCGATGGACGCGGCCGCCGCTGTGCTCGCCTCGACCGGCGTATCGGCCGACGATGCAGCGCGCGCACTGGTCCCGCTCGCCGAGGGCGCGCTCCGCAACATCACCGCACATGGGACCACCCGCGGTCTGACCGGACCTGTTCGACGTGGCGACGCGGTGACTGTTCAACGCCATCTCGAGGCGCTGCGCGGCAAGCCCGATCTTGTCGAGATCTATCGCGCGCTTGCGAGGCGAGCGGTCGAGATCGCCGCGCGGCTGGATGGCCTGGAAGCGCCCGATCGTGCAGGTCTCGACGCGATTCGCGCACTCTTGCAGTAACGCTCGATCGCGCTTGCCACGTCGGGTAGCATCGTGGGCCATGCGTGCCTCGACCCTCCTGTCGTCCCTCGTGATCGCGGTCCTCATGCTCGTTGCCGGCCCCGCCCGCGCCGACAAGGCCGAGAAACCGAATGCTGCGTTCGCCGGCAAGATCATGCTCAGCGAGAAGCGGTTCCCGGCGTCGGCGAAGAGTCTCGCCGCCTTCAACGCGCAGATCCGCAAGCAGTCGAAAACGGCCTTCTACGAGGACAAGGAGAAGAAGGGCTGGAAGATCCAGCTCGCCGGCTTCCTCAAGTCGCCGCTCAACGACGTCGAGTACATCGTCAAGATCTACGAGGTCGGTCGCGGTGCGCAGCAGTTGCTCGCCTCGTTCGAGCAGTTCACCGATTCGCGCGGCCAGACCGCGTTGCTCTCGAACGTCATGCTCGAGAAGAAGTCGTTCGGCGTGAACAAGGAGCTGATGATGACGATGGAGAGCAAGGGTCGCGTGCTCGCCTCCGGTCGCTTCAAGATCCTCGGCGAGGGCGAGAAGTTCAACGGCAAGGTGAACTTCTCCGAGGACGAGGCCGCGGGTAAGACGAAGGAAGAGGAGTAGTCGCGTTATTTCGCGCCCACGTCGACATCGACGAGGAACACAGTCGCGACCTCCGGCGGGAACACCCGCACGATGTAGTGCCCGGGCGCCGGGAAGATGTACTTGAAGGCGTACGTGCCCTTCGTCTTCTTCGACGGCGTGGCGGTCAACCCACTGGCTCCGCCATGCGGATCCTCGATCGTGATCACGACATGGTCGACCTCGAGGGGCGCACCGATCGCGTTCCAGATCTCGAGCGCGGTGCGCGTGCGCTTGCCCGCGACGATCGGATCGTAGAGCGTCACCCGGGTCGACATCTCGCCGTCATCGACCACGACGGTGCGGCGACCGGTGAACGGGCTCGCCGCGGTGGGATCCGGCACATCATCGTCGTCGGGCTGCGCGGCATCGCCGCCGGCCAGCGCGGCGCCGGAGTTGCGCGAGAGCTTGAGCGCAGCGAGCCCGGCGCCGGTGAGCGCGAGCACGCCGAGCACGCCGAGCGCGATCCAGCGACCGCGCGAGCGCGGGGCCGCGCCGGGCTTCTCGTGCAGTGTGGGGGCCGCGCTCTTGCGCCTCGCACGCGGCGCCCGAACCGTGGCATGGGCCGAGCGTCCCGGGCCGTCGAACGCCGCGAGCGCCTCGTCGATCAGCTCGACGACCTCGTCGGCGGTGCGCGGCCGGTCCTCGACCTTCTTGCTCATCAGGCGCATGACGAGCGCGTCGACGACCTCGGGCACGTCGGGGTTGCGCGCGCTCGGCACGGGGATCGGTCGGCCGATGTGTGCGAGGAGCACCTCGAAGCCGGAGCCATCGAACGGCGGATTGCCGGTGAGCAGCTCGAACATGATGCAGCCGAGGCCGTAGAGGTCGGCGCGGTGATCGACGGCTTCGCCCTGCGCTTGCTCGGGCGACATGTAGTGCGGTGTGCCGATCACGCCGTTCGTGGTGAGGCGGGTGGCGTCGGCGTTGCCCGGCTTCGCGATGGCGATGCCGAAATCGACGAGAGTGATCCGGTCGTCGCCGTTGCGATCACGTCGCCAGATGATGTTCGACGGCTTGAGATCGCGATGGACGACGTTGGCGGCGTGGGTCTCCGAGAGCGCGCTCGCGATCAGACGTGCGATGCCGAGTGTGCGGCGCGCCGGGACGGGACCGGTCTCGAGGATGCGGTCGAGCGGCTCGCCGTCGATGAGCTGCATCGCGAGATACGGCCGGCCATCTGCGAGCTCGCCGACGGCGTAGATCGCGACGACCCCCGGGTGCGTGATCTTTGCGGCCGAGCGCGCCTCGCGTGCGAACCGGCGCGCCATCACCGGATCGGCGGCGATCTCGTAGGTCGGAACCTTGATCGCGACCAGGCGGTCGAGCCCGAGCTGACGGCCGCGATACACGGTGCCGAACGAGCCGCCGCCGAGGATGCTCTCGAACGCGAACCCGTCGATGGTCTGGCCGACCAGGTTCTTGCGCGATGTGTCGGCGAGCGCGGCGACGTTCTCCTCCTCGAGTCGGCTGGTCTCCGCCGCCGCATCGACCACCGCCGGCACGACGAGCACGGCACCGCACGCGGGGCAGAACCGCCCCGATTCGTCGGTGTTGGTCGCGCACGCGGTACAGACGCGCATCTCCCCCTGAGCGTAGCAGCCGGCGGTGCGATGGGGCGGTACACTGCCCCGCGTGATCCGAACAGTGCTCGCTGCGGTCGTGCTCTCGACGGCGGTGGCGCAGGCCGGCGGGCTCGTCCTCCCGGTCGGTGGCGTGCGCTCCCTGCAGCGCGCCGGCGCGCTGGTCGCAGGCGCGGACGATGCCGACAGTCTGTGGCTGAACCCAGCGGGGCTGGCGATGTTGCGCGGCGATGGCAAGCGAGCACTCCTGTTCGACGCGGCGTACGTCTATCAAACGGTCGACTACACGCCGGTCGATGCGACGGGCGTGCCGCAGGCCGGGGCGTCGAACCTCCAGCCCGGGCATCCGGTGCCGCAGCTTGCCGGAGCGCTCGGCATCGGCGAGCGGCTCGTGATCGCCGGCGGCATGTTCGCGCCGTACGACGCGGTCCATCGCTACGCGGCTGACGGTCCGGCGCGGTTCGCGTCTCTCGACACGACGGGATCCCAGTACTTCGTGATCACGGTCGGCGCCGCGTACGCCGCGAGCGATCGGCTTCGCGTCGGCATCGCGTTACAGAACTGGGTGTCGCGACGGTTCGACCAGATCGTCACGAGTGCATGCACCGACGCGACGTGCGATCCGGCCGATGCCTCGCGCGACATGCGGCTCGACATCGCGCAGACCGACTACCTCGCACCCGGCGCTGCGCTCGGCCTGTCGTATAGCCTCGCGCCTTCGATCGTGTTCGGAGCGCTCGTTCAGTCGCCGGTGCGCGTCTCGGGGACGGGCGACCTCACCGTGCACGTTCCAACCGCGATGCAGTTCTCGTCCGCGACCGTGAGCGGCACGCACGCTGACCTCGCGTACACGCTGCCGCCGAGCGCGCGGATCGGTCTCGAGGTGCGGCCGCGCAGCGACCTCCGCATCGAAGCAGCGCTCGGTATCGAGCTATGGGGTATCCCTGGCGCGACCACGATCACGCCCGATCACGTGCAGCTCGAGAACGTCCTCGGCGGGCCGTATCCGCTCGGCGAGATCTCGATCGCGCACCATGGGCAAACGTCGTTCGCTCCGTCGCTCGGGGTCGAGTGGCATCCCAAGGATCTGATGTTCGGCGCGGGCTACGCGTACGAGACCAGCGCAACGCCGGCGCGCGATGTCTCCGTCGCGTCGGTCGACGCGGCAAAGCATGTGATCGGCATCGGCGGCGGCTATGAAGCAGATGGCTGGCAGATCGGCGCCGCCGTCGGCATCGCGCTGCTCGCGAATGTCGACGTGGCGCCGGCCGATGCGGGAGTCCTGCAGCAGACGCCGCTGCGCGAGCCGAGCACCACGGTGCCGATCAACGCGGGCCGCTACCACAGCACGTTGCTCGTCGGTGGCTTGCGCTTCGCTCGCCGCTTCTAACGGTTAGAACACGTAGCCAACGGAGAGCTCGCCGTCGAAGCCGATCGGGAAGTACGCCAGCAGATCGTTCAGCTTGGTCTCGGCATCCTTCGCTTCCTGGTCGTTGACCTTCGCGGTGGCGGTGTGGTGGCCCCAGCCGAGGCCGAGGCGCAGCGTGATGTTGAACGCGTCGCCGATCATCCAGCGCTTACCGATGTTGCCGGTGATCGTCGTCGAGCGAACGCCCATCTGATAGGTCATGTCCTGGCCGCCCGACGTGGTCGTGACCTCGCCGTTGCCGAAGCTCTGCGCGACCATCACGCCGAGGAATCCGCTGTTCTGGCGACCGCGCCAGTGCCAGCGATAGCCGATGCCTCCGCCCATCTGGTAGGAGCTCGAGTCGCTGTTCGAGTCGAACGCGGCGTTGCCCTCGACGATCAGGCCGTGCGAGCCGTTGAACAGATGCTCGTACGTGAGCGAGTAGTTGCCGAGGAGCGCGCCGAGCGGAGAGACGTTGATCGAGTTCGTCTTCTCGTGCGACCTGGTTTCGGTCTGCGTCACACCGAGGGGCTGTGCAGAGGCGAGGGCGGGAACCGTGACGAGCGCTGCAGCGATGAGGATAGTCTTCATGCGCGACGAGCTGTGCAGCCGATGGGCCACACCGCGATCACGCGCGAAGAACCCCTCGCGTACCCCCGAGGCACCACAATGCGTGAACATCCGCTCACGCCTGTGGTGTGCCGAAGGCGGCTTCAGCTCACGCGACCGCGCGGAGCGTCGCGGCGACCTGCGGCGCGAGCGCCGTCTCGATCAGCGCCAGCGCGCGGTCCGTGCGAATCGCGAGCGCCTCGGTGGCGACACCGAGGTTCGAGTGCATCTCGGCGGCGTCGAGGCTGCCGAGCAGCACCGACCACGCAAGGTCCGCGATCTCTCGCGCGTTGACCTGGCGATAGATGCCGGCGTGGATGCCGTCGGCGACGGACGCGCCGATGTGATCCTGGATCCGGGCGATGCCGGCCTGGACCGCAACGACGACCTCGTCCGAGAGCTGCGGGCGAACCGCGGGCTGAGCAAGCAACCGCAAGATCCTCGGACCCTCGGGGTCCTTCTCCGCCCAGCGCACGAGGATGCTCCACGTGTCGCGGAGACGGCTGCTGACCTCGGTCTCCGAGCGGACCTGCGCCATCTCGACGTCGAACACCGTCAGGGTGTCCTCGACGAGCGAGACGTAGAGGTCTTCCTTGGAGCGGAAGTAGAGGTAGATGGCGCCGACCGAGAGCTGCGCCGCGCGGGCGATCAGCTCGATCGAAGCACCGGCATAGCCGCGCTCGGAGAAGACGGTCCGAGCAGCTTCCTGGATGCGACGGCGGCGCGCCTGCCGCTCCTGGGCCTTGCGTTCTTGAGCGTTCGTCATGGCGGCGATGTAGTACTCATGACGCGCCTGGTCAAGCGGCGTTTTGTAGCAGGTGATTACTTCATAGATTCCTGCGGTTAACATGTCCAAAGGTCTCGCGTACTTCGTCGAGATCGTTAGGTTTCCAAACCTGACTCAAATTTCAGCTCTAAGCCGGTTCATGTTTTTGGATCCGAATGCCGTCTCGGGCGTCCTAACGGACGATGACCCCGAACGTCGCGCACCGCGCCCGTACCTCCCTCGTGCTTGGCGCTGCTGGCGCCACCGTGATCGCCGCGCTGCTCCTGACCGGCCGGACGCCACAAGGGCCGACGATCGGCGCGGCGCCAGTCAACGACGACGGCCTCGCGCTCACCGCGAAGTTCACCTCGACCCAGATCCTCGCCGCGCAGAACGAGCAGTTCGTCGCCGTCTCGATCACCGCGCCACGGGGCGAGGTCACTCGCCGGCCGCCGCTCTCGCTCGCCGTGGTCATTGACCGCTCGGGCTCGATGTCGGGCGCCCCGATCGAGCACGCCAAGGCCGCGGCGGCGCGGCTGATCGGCCAGCTCGACTCGACCGACGCCTTCACCATCGTCACGTACTCCTCCAGCGACGAGGTCGTTGTCCCGATGACACGCGCGACGGACGCGAACAAGGCAGCCGCCCGCGCGGCGATCGCGAACATTTACGACGACGGTGGTACTTGCATCTCGTGCGGCCTGACGCGCGGCGCCTCGGAGCTCTCGCGGACGCCCGTCGACGGCGGTCTCCAGCGCATCGTGCTGATCTCCGATGGCCAGGCGAACGAGGGCATCTGGGATCGTGGTGAGCTGGCGCAACTCGCGCAGAACACGGCGGCGCACGGCGTCTCGATCTCCGCCCTCGGCGTGGGCCTCGACTTCGACGAGGTCACGATGCAGCGGATCGCCGAGGTCGGCCGCGGCAACTACTACTTCGTCGAGGACACCGCGCAGCTCGCGGCGATGTTCTCGCGCGAGCTCGGCGGCCTGACGGAGACCGTGGCGTCCGACGTCAAGCTGCTCGTCGAGGGCGGCACCGACGTCCGTATCGAGACCGCCCTCGGCTACCCGATGGAGCGCCAGGGCAACTGGGTCGTCATCCCGGTCGCCGATCTGCGCGCCGGCGAGACCCGGAAGGTCGTGCTCCGCGTGACCACCACGAACACCTCCCTCGCATCCGCACACGTCCAGCTCGGCTGGCGCCGCGTCTCCGATGGCTCGGCGCGCCACGCGACCGCCGAGGCCACTGCCGAGATCACCGAAAGCGCATCGGCCGTCGCGTCGAGCGTCGATCGCGGCGCGATGCAGGCCGTCGAGGAGGCACTGTCGGCACAGGCCCTCGACCAGGCGACCACCGTCTACGAGACCCAGGGCTACGCCGCCGCCAAGGCCGTCCTCGACGAGCGCGTCGAGCAGATGAACAAGAACATCTATCTCGCCCCCGCAGCGCGCGCCCGCATCGAGACCGCCACCGGCGCGGCCGCCGACAGCTTCCGCGCGGAGCCCGCGACCAAGGCCAAGAAGGTCGGTCGAGTGCAGGCGTACGAGCTCGCGCACTAAGCCGCCAAGGCGCTCCGCACTCCTGCGGTTCGCACCCGCCGCCAAGTGGTTCGCACACACTGCTGTGCGGTTTGCGCGCCGGCAATGCTGTGCGGTTTGCGCGCCGGCACTGCTGTGCGGTTTGCGCGCCGGCACTGCCTTGCTGGTTATTGCCGCCAAGCCGCGGAGGGCGCCAAGGGAAGGAGGGACGCGTCGCGATCGTTCGCGCGACCGCGGAGGCTCTGCCGTCGATGCGCAACTCGCTCGCGCGCGCCTTCGCGCGCTCGCACAGGTCTCGAATTCGGCGGACATGGCTTGTCCGAAAATGGGGTCGGACCCCATTTTCGGGCAAGTTCCATCCAGGGGCCAGGGCTCGTTGCGAGCGCGCGAAAGCGCGCGCGAGCCCTCGGCGACCGACGGCAGGGAATGCGCGTTCGCGACGAGCGTCGCGACGGGACTCAAAATCTTCCTTGGCGCCCTCCGCGGCTTGGCGGCCATACCCGCACGGAAGTGCCGGCGCGCGAACCGCACGGAAGTGCCGGCGTGCGAGGCGCATGGCGGCTGCGTGCGAGGCGCATGGCGGCGGGTGCGAACCGCGGCGCTCGGCGGCGGATGCGAACCGCTTGGCGGCAGACGCGAACCGCAGCTTGGCGGCTACGGCGCGAGGTCCGCGAAGCTGACCTGCAGCTCGCGCGAGATCAGTACGGCGGTCTGCGGCGGCACATCCTCGAAGCCGTCCTTCGGATCGCCGTCGCCACCCGAGACGAGCAACACGCCGCGGAACGAATCATCGCGCTCGCCGCGCTCGCCCGCGACGGTGAGCCGGCGCAGCCGCAGCGGCTCGTCGAGGTGCGCGAGCACCATCGAACGGCCGTTGGTCAGCGCGACATTGCCAAGCCGGATATCCGGCTTGCCGGCGCGCGCGAGCTCGGTGTGGACGAGCTTGAGCGTGGCCGAGAGGGCGCGGCGCTGCGCGGCGGGCGGCAGGTTCGGATCGTCGATGTTGCCCTCGTCGTGAAGCATCGCGAGGAACACGTGGAAGATCAGCTCGGAAGGTGTCCGCCCCTTGAGGTTTCGGCGCAGGTACTCGGGCACATTCTCGAGGAGGCGCAGCGCGGCGCCTTCGAGCAGCGGGGTGCCCGACTGCGCGAACATCCAGCGGCGGAACCGGAACGGCGGCGTGTTATCGGTGCCAGCGTAGCCGTCGTCGCGCACCGACTGCGCGATCGCACAATCGGTCTTGATCTCGTCGAGCGGGGAGGCGAGGTCGACGGGCACCTCGCTGCCCTTCGGCGTCCGGACGAGCAGCACGTCGCCGCCCTGGACGTAGCCCATGCCCCAGCGCGACACCGGCGGCTGCGCGACCAGCATCGGACGCACGGGGGCCAGCGCGGCGGCGAGCCGCTGAGGTTGATTGCACATGCATGCGAAGAGCTTCATAGGAGGAAGAGACTCCGCAGCGCCGTTCCGGACGCGAGACGCCCGAGACACGCTGCCGACGGTCATCGATCGTCAAGGAACACGCCCACACAAACCCGCCGCGAACACCACGAGTATACGGCCCGGATCTGATCGCGCCAATCTCCGTCTGTGAATGCCGCTGGGATCAAGCCCTTGCAAGCGTTGCGAAGGTCAACGAAGGGCTTCGGTGAGCTTGGCGTAGACACTTGCACGGTCGACCTCGTTGAACACCTCGTGCTTCATCCCGACGAGGTCGTGATAGGTCGCACCCTTCAGCTTGTCGGCGACCTGCCGCGAGCGGGCGGGATCGGCAATCGGGTCATCTGCACCGACGAGCCAGGTCGTGGGCACCTTGATGCGGTCGGCGTGGTCGTAGACGTACTGTTGCGCGGTGGCCGACTCGACGAACCAGCCGATGGTCGCGGTCGGGAAGTTCACCTTGTCAGCGGCGTGCTCGGCCTGCTTCGCCTTGTCGTTCGTGAGCTGCTCGGATCGGATGTTGTTCGGCTGATTGAGGTTCGGGGCGATCCGGCCCACGACCTTTGCCATCGTCTTCTTCCAGCCGGGTACGTGCATGCGCAGGCCGAGGTACGGCGACGCCAGGATCGCGGCCTTGGGCGTTGGCGGATTGTCGTCGGCGAGCGCGCGTAGCGTGATCAGGCTGCCGTGCGAATGCCCGAGGAGGATCAGCGGTGCACCGGCGGGCGCGAGCGACTTCGAGCCGGCGATGATCGCGGCGAGGTCATGCAAGTACGTATCGAAGTGATCGATCGCGCCGCGCGCGCCGGGTGACTTGCCGTGACCGCGCACGTCGTAGGTGATCGCGGCCCAGCCCGCGTTGACGATCACGTGCGCGACCTCGCGGTAGCGCCCCGCGTGCTCGGCGTAGCCATGGGTGATCACCACGACGCCCTTCGCGGTGCCGCTCGGCGAGAATGTCTCCGCGTAGAGTCCGCCGATCGTCGGCGTGGTGGTGGGCGTCATCGGACCGGGCAACTCGCTCATCGCGCACGGTTGTACCCCGGACTTGGGGATCTCTCACCGGGTTGACGGCTCAGGAACGCGCGGGGTACGGTCCGCCGCGTGCGAGGTAACATGTGTGGATCGCTGGCGATTTTTATCGCTATGGTGATGCTCGCAGGGTGCCCCACGCCCGAGCCCGACATCAAGAAGAGTCAGACCCGGGTCGATCTCGCGATCGACTTCCTCGCGAAGCGCCAGCTCGAGGCCGCCGAGACCGAGTGCAACAAGGCGCTGGCCTACAACCCGGGCAACGAGGCCGCCTACAACACGCGCGGCCTGGTCAACATGCTGCGCGCGATCGAGAAGCAGCGCTCCCTCGAGATCGAGGACTGCCTGACGGGCCTCGACGCAGAGGCGACCCACAAGGACCTCGAGAAGTTCTTGAAGACCGCGGACGCCGACTTCGCCAAGGCCATCAAGCTCCATCCGGATTACGGCGAGGCGTGGGCGAACCGCGGCGTGATTGCCACGCTGCTCGAGGACTTCCCCACGGCGGTGACCTACCTGACCAAGGCGCTGGAAAACCCGAACCGGCTGATCAGCCCAGGGCTCGCCCGCGCCCACCTCGGCTGGGCCTACTTTCACCAGCAGAAGTACGTCGAAGCCGCGACCGAGCTTCGCAACGTCAGACAGTTCGCGCCGAAGATGTGCGTGGCCACTTATCGGCTAGGACGGGTTTACTTCGCCCGGGAAGAATGGGACAAAGCCTCGGAACTTTTGGAGACGGCGTCCAATGACCCGTCGTGCGGATCGCAGGAAGCCTCCCTCTATCTGATGAAGACACGGATGCAACAAGGGCTTGTCGACGACGCGCGTCACGCACGTGATGCATGTCTCAAGATGTCGCCGCAGAGCTGCGTCGCACAGCAGTGCAACGCCGACGGTGCCGCGCTCGGGAAAGGCACTCCGTGATGGAGCGCCGCTCGGATCGCAGCACGCAGACCGCGTCGCGCACGGTGGTCGACGCGAAGATGAGCCTGTCGCTGTGGCTGCGCGCCGGTCGCGCGAACAAGGGCCTGAGCCTCGAGGACGTCGCGAAGATCACGAAGATCCAGCACCGTATTCTCGAGCGCCTCGAGGCCGGCAAGCTCGAAGGTCTCCCGGCCGAGGTGTTTGTCCGCGGCTTCGTGCGCAGCTTCGCGCGCTGCGTCGGGCTCGACGAGGCCGAGGCGCTGCAGCGGTACACCACAGCAGCGGGTCAGCCCACGGCGCCGTCCGCGGCCGCGCGCGCACTGGTCGAGTCGATGACCGAGCTCGCGCCGTCGACGGCGACCCGCTCCCCGAAGATCCTGCGCCGCGAGCCCGAGACCGACATCGTCGGCGATGCGACGTTCGCCGGCGGCAGCCTGCAGGCGATGCCGAAGGCCGACACCATCACCGAGATGTTGCTGCCCGAGACGGGCACGCTGGGTCCCGAGCCGACGATCATCGAAGCGTCGGTGGTCGACGCGATCGAGCCGATCAGCGAATCGTCCTCCGAAGTCGTGGCGCCCGTGATCGAGGTCCTCGAGGTCGTTCCCTCGGTGATCGAGACCAAGCCGGCCGACGACGTCGTCCTCGAGACGAAGTCCTCGAAGAAGAAGCGCGGCAAGGGCAAGTCCAAGCGCAAGGCGATCGCGACCGGTACGCCGTCGGATCCCACGCCGGTCATCGCAGCGCGGGATGCCGTGCCCGCGACCGAGGAGATCCTCGTCGGCTCCGAGACCACCACGTGCGTCGCGGACGTCGTCGCGACACTCGCAGCGTCCACCGAGACCACGACGAGCGAAGCGTCGACCGAGCTCGTCGAGCCGACCGAGACGTGGGCGCCGAAGATGCCAACCGTCGTCACCGCGAGCGTCCCGTGGCGCCGGCCGTATGCGTCGACCACGTCGACAGCGTCCGTGGTTCCCACGATGGTCATCGATGATTCGGATCCGGATAGCGCCGAGCGCGAGCTCGAAGCGCGCTCCGCTGCGAAGGAGCCCGCGCGTCGCTCGTTCCTCCCGCCGATCCTCCTCGATCGTGAGGATCGCTCTGCTCGCCAGGGCGGTCTGACGCTCGCGGTGATCATCCTCTTGATCGCGGCGACGCTGACGCTCTCGTACCTGATGCGGCGTCCGAGCTCGACGGGTGATGGCGTGACGCAGGCGCCGATCTCGGGCGTCGCTCACGACATCGTTGCCTGATTCCGACGCAGTCCTCGGCGTGGTGCTGAAGACCACGCCGTTGCGCGAATCGGATCTGCTCGTCACGCTGTACACGGAGACCCACGGTCGCGTGACGGCGGTCGCCCGCGGCGCACGTCGCTCGCAGCGCCGCTTCGCGGGCACGTTGCAGCTACTCGTGCTCGGTCGCTATCAGCTCGGGCGTCCTCCGCGCGGAGATCTGTGGAGCCTCGAAGGAGCGGAGATCGAGCGCGAGTGGAATCACCTCGCCTCGGATGTCGTCGCGGTCGCGCATGCGAGCTACGTCGCGGAGCTTGTCGGGACGTTGCTGGGCGTCGAGCAGCCGGAGCCCGAGGCACTCGCGCTGATCGTCGCGCTGTGGGACAGCCTGGCCGATGCCGGGCCGTCGCCCGGTGCGCTGCGGTCGATCGAGCTCGCGCTGCTCGCGCTCGGCGGTCATCGGCCGGCGCTCGATGCCTGCGCGGCATGCGGGCGCACGGATCTGGAGCTCGGCGCGGTGTTCGATCCGTCCCGCGGTGGCGCGATCTGCCGGTCGTGCGCTGCTTCGAGCCGCGGGCCGGGCATCCGTCCGCTCGATCCACGGACGCTCGCGTACCTGCGCGCGGTCGCGGCATTCGACGAGCCGGCGGCGGCGCGTGCCGTGGACTCGGATCCCGCGTTCACCTCGGCCGACCGCACGGCGGCGCGCGAGGCACTGGTGGGGATGGTGCAGCTCCTCGTCGGGAAACCGCTGAAGAGCCTCGAGTTCATCGCCAAGCTTGGCGCGGCCGGACGTCGTCAGGATCGCGATGGGGCGTAGTGGTATGCTCGCCCCGATGGGCCGCCGGATCGCATGCGTCGTGCTAGCTGCCGTGTTCGCGTTGCCGCAGGCGTGGGCGCAGCCCGCGGAGCCTGAGCCCGACATCGAGATGGAGCCCGACGCCGGTAGCGGCAGCGCCACGCCGACGCCGCCGACCGGCGAGGGCAGCGCCGCGGTCGCGGTCGTGAAGGATCCGAAGGTCGCGAAGAAGTGGCAGAGCGCCGCGCAGCAGCTCGTCCAGAAAGGCGACTACAACACGCGGAAGAACAAGGCCGAGGACGCGAAGCTCCAGTACGAGAACGCGCTGACCGCATACGCGAAGGCGATCGAGGCGAGCGACGATCTCGTGCTGCGCTACGAGCTCGGGCTCGTCGAGGACAAGCTCGGCAAGTTCGATCTCGCCGCGGTGAACATGCGCGCCGTGGTCGCGGGGAAGGCCAGCGTGAAGCCCGACATCCTCAAGAAGGCGACCGCGAAGTACGACGAGCTGACCACGAAGGTCGGGCTCGTCATGCTGACCGTGAACACCGAGGGCGCCACGATCACGCTCAACGGTACCGAGATCGGAAAGTCGCCGCTCACCGAGCCGCTCATCGTGCTGCCCGGGACGTACACGCTTTCGTTCTCGGCCGACGGGTATCAGCCGAAGGACTCGGAGATCAAGGTCGAGGCCGGGTCCGAGAGCGAGCGCGCGATCGAGCTCGATCCGATCAAGATCGTGGTCGAGCCGATCAAGAACGAGCCCGATGCGCCGATCGTCAGCACGGCGCCGAAGCCGCCGTCGAAGCTGCCGCTCTACATCGGCGGTGGCGCGGCGGTCGTGTTCGCCGGCGTGGGGGTCGTCACGGGCATCCTCGCGATCTCGGCCCACGCCACGTTCACGGCCGGGGATTCGAAGGCCGTGGACCGCGCCGATGCGAAGTCCAACGGTACGACCCTCGCCCACGTCACGGACATCATGTTTGCCGGCGCGCTGGTCGCCGGTGGGTTCACGGCCTACTGGTACTTCTTCAAGTACAAGCCGGGTCAGAAGAAACAGACTGAAGGTGACCAGCCCATCATCCGCCGCGATCCGAATGCGCCCGACATCTCCAAGGTCGACCTCATTCCGTGGGTCCAACCGACTGCCGGCGGCTTCAGCCTGTCTGGATCGTTTTAGTTCCCCGAGCGTTCAGGAGACACCATGGCCAATACCGGGTACCCGCAGCAGCCGATGCAACAGCAGCCGATGCAGCAGCCGATGGGGCAGATGCCGCCTCAGCAGGGCGCGGCGCCCAAGCCGGTGAAGCGTGGCACGTCGAAGATCGTCCCCATCGTGGTTTCGGCGGGCCTCGCGGTCGGAACGTTCTGTGGCCTGCTGTTCGGCGTCGGCACCGGTGAAGTCGCGGATGCGTCGCCGTCGTCGAGCGAGACGAAGAAGGACGAGCCGAAGAAGGACGACACAACGCCGAATCCGTCCGCGTCGGCCAAGCCGGCCGAGACGAAGCCGGCCGAGACGAAGCCGGCCGAGACGAAGCCCGCCGAGACGAAGCCGGCTGCGACCGTGGCCACCGCTGGCTCGGCTGCGCCTACCGCTGGCTCGGCCGCGACGCCCGCGACGACGACCACTGCGGGCTCGGCCGCGACGCCTGCGACGACGACCACCACCGTTGCCGCTGGCTCGGCAGCGACGCCGCCGCCCGCCGGCGCTGGGAGCGCGGCCGCGAAGCCGACCGTCGCCGCGGTCGCGCCCGCCGTGAACAAGCCGAAGCTGACCGTCGAGGTCACGCCGGCAACGGTCGCCGCGACCGCGAAGATCACCGACGATGACAAAACAATCAAAAAC
>JBBRBG010000005.1:0-107788 GCA_038206055.1 Haliangiales bacterium | reverse complement strand
GCCGCTCTTGATCTGGTGGCTGCGGATATCGACCTGCACGGTCTCGCGCATGCCGAGGGCGCGCGTGATCACGTTCTTGTGGGGGAAGTTCCGCTCTTCCTCCTCGGTCATGTCCGGCTTCGCTTCCTTGTAGTCCTCGAGGAGCGAGTGGTCGCGCGTGAGCTGCGCGATGCCGCCCTCGCGCACGCGATAGACGCGCGAGTCACCGACGTGACCGACGTAGATCTTGTCGCCGGAGACCAGGGTCGAGACGATCGTCGTGCCCATGCCCTTGTAGCGAAGGTCGCGGTTCGAGGTCTCGAAGATGCGGAGGTTCGCGAGCTTGATCGAGCAGACCAGCCGGTTCTCGATGTAGGACAGCGAGCGGTCCATCTTGTAGGGCCAGGTCGCGTCTTCGTCCTCGCGCGTGCGCTGATAGAACTCGCCGATCGTCTCGGCGGCCATCTTGGATGCGACCTCGCCGGAGGCGTGACCACCCATGCCGTCTGCGACGAGGAACAGCTGTTCGTCCTCGATCAACGAGAAGTAATCCTCGTTGTGGGTCCGCTTCATGCCCACGTCTGTTTTGGCGGCGTAGCGGATCTTCATGAGCTGGACGGTCCGCGGGACCCACATCCAGCGTCGCAGTGAAATCATAGGCAGTGTGGTTGCGGCGCGTCAACCGCGCGGCCATCTGTTTGCGCTATGTTGTCGCGCGCATGCGCGCCGAGATCTTGACGATCGGGGATGAGCTGTGCCGTGGCGAGATCGTGGATTCGAACTCGTCGTACCTCGCTGCGAGGCTGTGGGACCTCGATATCACCACCCGGTGGATGACCAGCTGCAACGACGACCCGGCTGACCTCGCCACCGCGCTCCGGCTGGCGGTGTCCCGGGCGGACCTGGTCATCTGCTCCGGTGGGCTGGGGCCGACCGAGGACGATCTGACCGTCGACGTGGTGTCCGAGCTGGCCGGCGTGCCGCCCGTGGTCGATGAGGCGTCCCGTGCACGGATGGAGGCCTGGTTCGGACGGGCGGGGACCCGGGTCTCGGAGATCCAGCTCCGCCAGGTCCGGGTGCCGACCGGCGCCCGCGTCCTGGGCAACCCGGCGGGCCTCGCACCGTGCTTCGAGACCGCGGTCGCGGGCGTCCCGGTGATCGCGCTGCCGGGGTTCCCGCGCGAGATCACCGCGATCTTCGATGGCGCCCTCCGCGCGCGCCTGGCCGAGCTCCGAGAGGCCGCCGGCGACGTCGAGCGGGTGGCGCGGCAGATCTATCGTGCGTTCGGCCGCGGCGAATCCCAGATCTCGGCCGCGTGCCGGGGCCTGATCGATGGTGTGCCGGGCGCCTCGATCCACTACCAGGTGAAGTTCCCCGAGACGCTCGTCAAGCTGGTGGTCCGCGATCGCGACCAGGCGGTGGCCGACGCGCGCCTCGCCGGCCTCGACGCCGGGATCCGCGAACGGCTCGGAGCGGTCATCTACGGGGCCGGCGACGAATCGTTGATCGAGCGCGTGTCGCGCCGGCTGATGGCGAGCAGCACGCGGATCGCCACCGCCGAGTCGTGTACCGGCGGGATGATCGGCGAGCTGCTGACGCGGGCCCCGGGCATGTCCCGCGTGTTCGCCGGCGGAGCGATCACGTACGCGAACGCCGAGAAGGTCCGGCAGCTCGGAGTTCTGCAGGCGACCCTCGACGCCCACGGCGCGGTCAGCGAGGAGACTGCGCGCGAGATGGCGGCCGGGGCGCGCGAGCGGTTCGGCGTCGACGTCGCCGTCGCGGTCACCGGGATCGCAGGCCCCGACGGTGGAACCCCCGACAAACCGGTCGGTACGGTGTGGCTCGCGCGCTGCGGGCCGAAAGGCGACATGACGACGAAGCTCCTCAATTGGCCTGGTGCACGCGATCAGATCCGCCTGCTGTCCGCGTGGTGGGCCCTCAAGCTCGTTGACGAGGTGCTGCCATGAGCGAACCAGAAGCGCCGAAGGGGCACGAGGAGGGAAAGCGCCTGTTCGTCGGGCTCCGGGTCTCGCTCGCGACGGCGAACGCGCTCGCGCGCACCGTCGAGACGCTCGGGCGGCGAGCGCGCGACGCGGGGCTCGATCTCCGCTGGGTGCCGCCCGCGAACTATCACGTCACCCTCAAATTCCTCGGCTGGACGCGCCCGGCGGCGCTCGAGGCCGTCGGGGATGCCCTCGAGCGCGCCGTCGTCGGTGTACCGCGGCTCACGTTCAAGACCTCGCGCCTCGGTGCGTTCGCGTCGCTCGACAAGGCGAGCGTCCTCTGGGCCGGGGTCGAGGAGGCGTCCGGCGCGCTGGCGCAGCTCGCTCGGGCCATCGAGACCGCGATGGAGGCCATCGGCTACGCGGCCGAGACCCGCCCGTTCCATCCCCACGTCACGCTCGCTCGATTGCGCGAAATTCGCGCGGTCAAAGACCTCGTGTTACCAGTAGCTGAACAGATGTTCGGTGATACCAGGGTCGAAGCGGTGACGTTGTTCGAAAGCGAAATAAAACCGACTGGTTCGGTGCACAAAGAAATTTCGCGAATTGACTTCAAAGCCGCTCCGATCCCCTCTTTGGGGGACGCTGAACGTCAGACCAGGGCGCTAGATCTGGGCGCACAGATACCGCCGGAGGACACCGATGACGGGTGGCCTCGGGGACAAGGCCCGCACTAACGACCACCGGCAGCAACAAGGGAGACGACAGATGGCGACGAAGGAGACCTCGAACTCACTGATCCAGACCTCGGGCACGACGACCGCGGGGAACCAGAACCGCGACAAGGCCATCGATCTCGCGCTGAGCGCGATCGACAAGCAGTTCGGCAAGGGCGCGATCATGCGCCTCGGCAAGGATCCGATCGACCGCGAGGTCCATGTCGTTCCCACGGGCTCGCTCGGCCTCGATATCGCGCTCGGGATCGGCGGGCTGCCGCGCGGCCGCATCGTCGAGATCTACGGACCGGAGTCGAGCGGTAAGACGACGTTGACCCTGCACGTGGTCGCCGAGGCGCAGAAGCGCGGTGGCGTGTGCGCGTTCATCGACGCCGAGCACGCGCTCGACGTGAACTACGCGAAGAAGCTCGGCGTGAAGACCGAGGAGCTCCTCGTCAGCCAGCCGGACTGCGGCGAGCAGGCGCTCGAGATCGCGGACATGTTGGTCAGGTCCAATGCGATCGACGTCATCGTCATCGACTCCGTCGCGGCGCTGACGCCAAAGGCCGAGCTCGAAGGCGAAATGGGCGATGCGCACGTCGGCCTCCAGGCGCGGCTCATGAGCCAGGCACTGCGCAAGCTGACCGGCGCGATCTCCCGCTCGCGCACCATGGTCGTCTTCATTAACCAGATACGTATGAAGATCGGCGTCATGTTCGGCTCGCCGGAGACCACGACTGGCGGCAACGCATTGAAGTTTTACGCGTCCGTCCGCCTCGACATCCGCAGAATCGGAGCGATCAAGAAGGAAGAGGACGTGATCGGCAACCGGACGCGCGTCAAGGTCGTGAAGAACAAGATGGCGCCGCCGTTCAAGGAGGTCGAGTTCGACATCCTCTATGGACAGGGCATCTCGCGCGAAGGAGATCTCGTCGATCTCGCGTCGGAGGCGAACATCGTCGACAAGAGCGGCGCATGGTTCTCGTTCAACGGCGAACGCATCGGTCAGGGCCGCGAGAACTCGAAGCAGTTCCTCGTCGATCACCCGGAGGTATATAACTCCATCGAAGCGAAGGTCCTCTCGCACTTCAACGTGCGTCGGATCGGCATCGATGTGGTGGAGCCGTCGACTTCTGCTTCGACTCCGGTTGGGGCAGAGCTCTCCGATGAAAATAAAAAGGCGGTCCGGCCTCCGGACACTGCGACAAATCGAGGCCCAGTCGCAGCACCTGGTGTCGCACCCCAAAACGGAAACGGGACGAAGCGACCGAACGCATGAAGCGGATTTTCTAGAGAATCTCTCGACGAACAGTGAGGTCAGGTGCGCGCGTGCGCTCACCTGACCTTTCTGTCTTTGAGCTACTGATCACTCGTGTTGGATTCAGTGACGATGCGGTGATCTGCTTCGCTTGCCTTTGTCACTGTTATGGGCGATTACTTTCGCGTCGTTGCAGGGAGTGCGGCCCGGCACGACAAACGAAACGCGACTCTTAAGGGAGGCTCAATATTATGTTCGTCGATCCCACTCGTGGGCGATCGCAAGGGTTTGCCCTTGTCGCCGCTGCAGCCGGTGTATTCGCTATCGGGGCCTGTACAGACCCCGAGCAGAACACCAATCTCCGTCCAGAAGGGGACCCGGAGGTCCTCGCTGTCCTCGTGATGAACGACGCAGCGAATCAGCTTGTCGAGTCCGCGACGTACTGCGCGCCGAACGACAAGAAGCGTCCGGGCATCGTCGGTCTGCCGGACTTCACGGCACCGGAGGTCTGCCCGGCCGATCTCTCGAAGGGCGCGAGCGCCGTTGATAACGCGTATCCGGACGGCTGGTACATCCGGATCATGTTCGACGAGCTGCTCGATCCGTCGATCGAGGAGCTGACCGAGATCAAGGACCCCACCACGATGGAGGGCACGGACACGTTCACGGGTTCGATCGCGAACACGCACCCCGTCAAGCTGGAGTGCGAGAGCGTCGGCGGCGGATTCGTCGAGGTCGCGTACGACGGCTACTACTCGCCGGCCGGTAACGCGGTGACCTGGCCCCTCGGCCCGTCGCTCGTCATCAAGCCGAACGAGCCGAAGGCGGTCGCGACCGGCAAGTCGTGCCGCGTGACGATCAATGACAACGTCACCGACAAGACCGGCAACAAGGTGCCGTCCACGCAGCGCGGTGCATACAACTTCAAGATCGCGCCGATCCAGATCGTCTCGATCGATCCGCCCGACGATCCGGACAGCTTGGCGCCGATCGACGCGCTCCAGGTGTGGAGCGACAACTTCTTCGTCCAGTTCAATACCGAGGTGGACGTAGGTTCGCTCTGCGACGAAGGCAACACCATGGACCAGTGCGAGTTCTCCATCACGCCCGAAGACACCGGCCTGTGCACGACCGATGGCGGGTACTGTGTGAAGTCGCGCAACGGCGCGGACTGCGCGGTTCCAGGCGACACCTGCGATGACGGCGGCTACTACGCCTATACAGCCTCGGGAGCCCCCAAGTTCGACACAGCGTTCGGCTTCGGTCCGAACGCGCCGGTGCAGACCGACCACGGTTATCTGTTCGCGTTCAAGGCCGGTTCGAAGGTCACGGATCGCTGCGGCGTCGAGACCACGCTGGCGGCCCCCTCGGCAAAGGACATGACGTCGGTCAAGTTCAAGACCAAGCCGTTCGGGATCAAGACGATCACGCCGGGCACCGGCGATCTGACCTCCGCGATGAAGCGCCTCGATGTGCCGTTCAACAACGTCGTCGACGTCGCGAGCCTCGAGGTCAACACGGACTACACCCTGACGCCCGCGATCGCGAGCGGCACGGTCTCCGGCACCGGCGGTGGCGGCGACATCATCTTCTACGGCAACTACGCGCTCGACACGACCTACACGTTCACGCTCAAGGCGGGCGCGAAGGTCAAGGACGTGCTCGGTGCGGAGTACACCGTGCCCGAGGAGAAGGTGGTCAGCTGGAAGACCCAGCCCGCGGTCACCCTCACGTCGACGGCCGATCAGGCCGTCGTGCTCAAGGGCCTCCCGACCTCCGCCGTCGGCGTCACGTTCACGTTCAACCAGTCGATGGACCCGCTCAGCCTGACGCCGCTCGACTACACGTTCACCGATTCGACCGGTACCCCGGTCGTGGGTGCCGTCACCGGCGTCGGCGCTGCGCCGAACGTCTGCGGCCCGACGTCGACCGGCTGCCAGCTCCGCGTTCGCGCGAACATCCCGCCGGGTAACTACACGTTCACCCTCAAGGCCGGTGCGAACATCACCGGTGTCCTCGGCGCGTCGTACACGCAGGCTGCGGACAAGGTCATTCACATCACCGTGAAGAACGTGGCCCCGACTCCTCCCCCCATCACGTGCCTCTAAGGAGCATGACCATGAACAAAGTAATCAAGTCAGTCATGGCGGCCGCGCTCCTCATCGGAGGCGGTTCCCTTGTCACTCTCCCCGAGGCTCAGGCCCAGGGTAGCGCCAGCGTCGGTAGCCTCCGCGGAGCGATCCGCGACAAGGCGTCCGGCGAAGCGGCGGTCGGCGCGACGGTTGTCGCGACGTCCCCCTCGCTGCAGGGCGAGCAGGTCGTCATCACCGAAGAGGGCGGTCAGTACTTCATCACGTCGCTGCCGCCGGGCTCGTACGTCCTGACGGTCTATTACAACGACGCCACGTTCTCGCGCGGCAACGTGCTGATCCAGGTCGGCAAGGAAGCCGTCGTCAACGTGACGGTCGACTCGGCGGCTGGAACCGGCAAGCCCAAGGGCGAGATCATCGAGATCAAGGGCACGGCGCCGATCGTCGATCAGGGCTCGACCAAGACGGGCCTGACCATCGGCGACGACTACACCCGCAACATCCCGACGGCGCGTACGTTCGGTGGTGTCGTCGGTCAGGCGGCTGGTGCGCAGACGGACACCTACGGCATCTCGTTTGCGGGCGCGACGTCCGGCGAGAACACGTACATCGTCGAGGGGATCAACACGACGGACACCGGCTTCGGTGGCATCTCGTCGAACCTCCCGAACGAGTTCATCAACGAGACCGAGGTCATCACGGGTGGCTACAACGCCGAGTACGGCCGCGCGACGGGCGGCATCGTCAACGTCGTGACGAAGTCGGGCTCGAACGAGGTCCGCGGCTCGGTGTTCGGTTACGCGACGACCGCGGCCCTGATCTCCAACGCCAAGACGATCCAGCGTGAAGGTGGATCGATCGACAGCCAGAGCAACCTGGACTACCGCTACGACATCGGCGGGGAGCTCGGTGGTCCGATCATCAAGGACAAGCTGTGGTTCCACGTCGGGTTCAACCCGTCGATCTCGCACACCACGGTTTCGCGGCTCGTGCGGACCCAGGTCGACGAGAACCAGGACGGCCTGCCGGACATCGATCCGAACACCGGATTCACGGTTCACAAGCAGATCGCCTCGAGCGATATCCCGAGCGACTCGAAGACCTACTTCTTCACCGGCAAGATCAACGGCGCGGTCAATCAGAACAACCAGTTCCAGATCTCCGCGTTCGGCAACCCGCGCAACGTGCAGGACGTGTTCGGCATCACCCGTAACCCGGCGCAGACGCGCTGGAAGTACGATGATGGCGCGTACGACATCGCCGGCAAGTGGACGTCGAAGTTCAACGGCGGCGCCACACAGGTCGATGCAGTCCTCGGCTACCACCGTGGCTTCACCACCGAGAAGCCGTTCAGCTCGGCGCAGGAAGTCCCCACGGTCTTCTATAACTACGAGCGCTCGCTCAACGACTTCGCCGATCTCGAGGGTTCGCAGATCTCGAAGTGCGACGATACCGACCCGAACGATCCGTACCCGTTGATCCGGAACTGCCCGGTCACCGCGTACACCGAGCAGGGCCTGTCGCTGCTCCAGACCAAGGTCAACGACCGCAAGTCGGTGGCCCTCTCGCTCACCCACCGGCAGAAGCTGGGACCGACGGGGTTCCACGTGTTCAAGGCCGGTCTCGACCTCGAGTACGCCGGGTACTCGCAGGACGAGAACTACTCGGGCGGCGTCCGCTATCGCCGCTCGGCGAATACGGCGACCGGCGCGCCGGGTCGCTGGCAGGCTCGCGAGTTCTACAAGTTCGTTCGCACGCTGACTGCTGCCGAGGCGGTGGACCCGCAGTCGGTCACCCTCGCCATGGGGCAGTCGCTGTGCGCGAACGACCAGGCGATCTGCGGGCGTGCCGACGTCCTGTCGGCCGACACCACGAATCGCAACATTGGCGCGTACCTCCAGGACCAGTGGCAGATCCGTCCGAACTTCACGCTGAACCTGGGCCTGCGCTGGGAGCAGCAGATCGGCTACGCGGCTGATCAGCTGGTTGGAACCACGACGCCCGAGGGCGAGGTCGTTCCCGACGAGGCCTACAAGCTCAACAACCTGCTCGCTCCGCGCATCGGCTTCATCTACGACCCGACCAAGGAAGGTAAGTCGAAGATCTTCGGCCACTACGGCCGGTTCTACGAGAACGTTCCGATGGATCTCAACGTCCGCGCATTCGGTGGCGAGATCACGAACTTCACCTCGATCAACCAGAACCGGTTCACCCCGGCCGCTGGCAAGTACAACCCGAACTGCAACGTCGACCACATGGCCGGCCAGACGGGTGCCCAGATCGTCACGAAGCTCGAGGGGTGCGACGATCGCCTCCAGCAGGCGATCCTCGGCGGTGGCATCGAGTTCGTGTCGCCGGGCATGAAGGGCCAGCGCACGGACGAGCTGATCTTCGGCGCCGAGTACGAGTTCATGGCGGACTTCAAGGTCGGCGCGACCTTCCAGCACCGCACGCTGCCGATCGTCATCGAGGACATCTCGGTCGACGGCGGCAACAACTACCTGATCACGAACCCGGGCGAGAACTTCGATGGCGAAGCCGACAAGCTCAAGGCGAAGGCGACGGCGCTGATGGCGTCGAGCGATCCGAAGCAGGTTTCGCTCGGCGAGCTCTACCTCAACCGCGCGACGCAGATGTACGCCGTGAAGAGCCTCGAGAAGCCGGTGCGCAACTACGACGCGCTCCAGCTGACCGTGACGCAGCGCCCGACCAAGATGTCGCTCCTCATCGCCTCGTACACGTACTCGCAGAGCAAGGGTAACTACCCCGGTCTGTTCTCCACGGAGACCGGCCAGAACGACCCGAACATCACGTCGCTCTACGATCTTCCCGACCTGATGGCGAACCGCTACGGCGCGCTCGGCCTCGACCGCCCGCACAACCTCAAGGTCGACGGCTTCTACCAGTTCGATCTGAAGAAGGCGGGCCTGATCACCACGGGCGCTAGCTTCCGCGCACAGTCCGGCATCGCGCACAACGTGCTCGGCGCTGGCGTCCACCCGGGCTACGGCTCGGGCGAGGCGTACCTGCTCGCGCGCGGCGCGGCGCCGCGGTCGCCCACGACCTCGCAGCTCGACATCAAGCTGCAGTACGGGCGCCGGCTCAACAAGCACACCGAGGTGGACTTCTTCGTCAACGTGTTCAACCTGTTCAACCAGCAGGAGCAGCTCAACGTCGACGAGAACTACACCCAGGACTTCGTGAACCCGATCCTCGGTGGCGACCAGAACGACCTCAAGCACGTCAAGACGCTGGACGAGGTCTCGGGCACCGAGATCAACACCACGCCCGTGAAGAACAAGAACTACAACCACACCGGCTCGTCCGGCGGTGGCCAGTCGCAGCAGTCGCCCCGCTCGGTGCAGCTGGGCTTCCGGCTCACGTTCTGATCTCACCGGGCCTTCGGCCCTGGGGCGGCGACGCTCCAAGCTCACCCGACCTTGGGTGAAAAAGGGCCTGGGAAACCAGGCCCTTATCGTTTTCGGTCACCGCGATCGCCCATAGATCGAACCGCCATCATGGCGCGTTCATAGACCTCCATGGACATCCGGTTTGGCGATCACGCGTCGTTCCACAAGGCGGCCCTGGGCATGGCCTCAGGCTCGCTTCTCTTCGGTCTCGCTCTGCACCCGGTGACGCCGCTGGCGCCGATCGCGGGCGGCATCCTCGGCATCGCCGCAGGCGCCGCGTACGCGCACGGTAAAGCGAGCTGGCGCATGGCCGCGGCTGGCGCGGCGATCATCCCGCTGTTCGCGCTGTCGCCCTCGTGGCCGATGCTCGCGGGCGTGGCCTCGGTGCTCGCGCTCGGCCTCTCGATCGGCGGGCCGCGCGGCATCAAGGGTGCGCTCGGTGTGGGCCTCGCGGCGATCACGGCGCTCGTCGCGATGTGGTGCGCCCTGCGCATCGATGGCGCAGCGCAGACCGCGCGGTGGCCCCTGTGGGTGAAGCACGCGACCGGCGCCGCCGCGATGGGCATCGTCGGCGTCCTCGCGATGCTGCCTCGCCACCTCGTGCTCGCGCTCGATCCGGTGTCGGCGGCGCTGAAGAAGCTGCCGACCTCGCTCGACGCCGAGGTCCGGAACCTGTGCGACCGCTCGGTCGCGATCTGGGAGTCCACGAAGGATCGCCTCGCCGACTCGGACCCGGGCAAGAACCTGGTGCGCGACGGCGTGCTGAAGACCATCGAGGTCGCCGCGAAGAGCGCCGACGTCAAGCTGACGGGCGCGAACGATGCCGAGCTCACGGCCCGGATGGCCGAGCTCGACAAGCGCATCGCCGCGGCGACCGATGCCGAGGTCAAGGCGCAATACACCTCGGCGCGCTCGGCGCTCGATGACCAGAGCCGCTACCGCGCGCAGATCCGCCAGGGTCGCGAGCGCGTCGTCGCGCGCATGCACAACCACGTCGCGGCGCTCGAGAAGTTCCAGCTCGCGGCGACCGGCCTCGAGGCGACTCGCGTCGCGGCGAGTGGCGCGACCAAGCAGCTCGACGAGCTCTCGCAGGAAGTCGCCGCCAGCGGCGAGGCCCTCGCGGAGATGGAGCTCGGGCTCGCCGCCAGCGAGCCGGCCGCCAGCGAGCCGGCGACGCCTGCGACCGCGGAGGCGTAGCCCTACCGCACCGGAACCCCATGCAGCGCCCGCCTCCAACGCGGGCGCTGTTCGCGTTTCGGGGCGTTTGGCCCCGCGCTGAATATCGCGGCGATCGCGCCGTCCGAGGAGCACCGGTAACCTTCGGGGGCCTACCGGACACATCTGGTAGGCTCGGCACTCGTAGGAGGAAGCATGCGTCTCGCCCGGATCCTGTTTGCGCTCGGTACCCTCGTCGCGGTTCCCACGATCTCGTTCGCCGAGGACGCCGACGCCTATTACAAGCAGGGCCTCGCGTACAAGCAGCAAGGCAAGACCGAGGACGCGATCGGCGCGCTCGAGAAGGCCGTCGCTGCAAACCCGAAGCATGGGATGGCGTGGTCCTCGCTCGGCAACCTCTACAAGCAGAAGGGCGACATCGCGAAGGCAGTCGGCGCGTACGAGGCCGCGACCCAGACGATCACGAAGGACAAGGTCCTGTGGTCAAACCTCGGGATGGCGTACTACCGCGCCGGCGAGAAGCTCGACAAGGACGCAAAGGCGAAGCAGATCGAGAAGGCGATCGCCGCGCTGGAGAAGGGCAAGGCGCTGGCGCCGAACGACGCCGAGATCCGCGGCAACCTCGGCACGATCAAGCGCATCAAGGGCGATCTCCCGGGCGCGATCGCGGACCTCGAGGTCGCGGTCAAGAGCAAGCCAGACGACGGCAGCTACTGGAACAACCTCGGCGTCGCGTATCGCACGGCGAAGCGCGATGACGACGCGATCAAGGCGTTCGAGAAGGCGGTCGCGATCACGCCGAACGATCCGCAGCTTCACTTCAATCTCGGCGTCGCTTATCGCCGCAAGGAAGACATCGAGAAGGCGAAGGCCGAGTACGAGAAGGCCACCGGTCTGCAGCCCGACTTCGCCGACGCGTGGTGGGACCTCGGTCAGATGTACAAGGCCGATCACGAGAACGACAAGGCGATCAACGCGTTTCAGAAGTGGCTCGATCTCAACAAGGCGTCGAAGAAGCCGGACACCGAGACCGAGAAGAAGGCCAAGGAGGAGCTCGACGCGCTCGGCGGCGCGAAGCCGGAACCGAAGAAGCCGGATCCCAAGAAGAAGACTCCAAAGAAGAAGTGAAAAAGTAGCGGGTCCGCCTACCTGCCTGTGAATGCTAGGGTGGAAGAGATGCGGATCAGCTGGCTCTCCGCCGACGAGATCGCCGCTGCCCGGGCTGCGCTCACCGCGGGTGAGGCGACCTGGGATAGCCACTTCGCACCCGAGTTCGTGATCCCCCAGGAGCCCGCCGACAGCGGCGTCCTCGACTGGGCCGGCGTCACGGAGCATGTCGCGCGGGCCGAGCGGGTCAGCCAGGTCGTGCGCGACCTCGGGCTCGATGAGGCGCGGCGACAGTTCGGCGAAGCCGGCACCGCGATCGAAGCGGCCACGCTTGCCGCGGCGGCGCACGAGGGTGAGGAGCTCGGATTCGACGAAGTGATCCGCGTGCTCGAGCGACCGATCGATAACTTCGTGTTCTACGCGCCGTTCCTCGAGCTCCTGATCTCGCTCGGCAAGCGAGAGCTCGATCGCACCGTGGCTGCCTACGAGCAGTTCGTGACTGCCTACGCGTACGCACTCGCTCGCGTACCCCACGGCGCGGAGCGGATCGGCGCGGTGAAGGACGGCCTCGCGGACTTCTACGTCAGCGCGGGACGCGTCGAGGATGCGGAGGCGCTGTTCGAGCAGCGCCACGACGAGGATCAGGGCGACGTCGCGGTCGCGCTGTCGGCGAGCCGCGCGTTCCTCGCAGCGGGTTCGGTCAGCCATGCGGTGCGCTGGCTCGGCGTCGGTGCGGCGCGCGCGGCGGCGCTCGGGCGCGAAGAGCTCGCACAGAAGCTGCGGCAGAAGCAGGAGTCTGTGCGGAAGCGCCTGAGCTAGCGGTTGTGACATCGGCGCTCACCCCTACGCAGGCGCGCCTCAGCGCGCACTCCTATCCAGCGGATTTGCGCGGGGTTTGCCATCGACGGTGTTGGAGAGCGGATTGCTTACGAAGACCTCGTAACGGCCATGCTGAATTACAACCACCTGTACTATTTCCATGTCGCCGCTCAGGAGGGCTCTGTCGCCGCCGCAGCCGGGCGGCTCGGCGTCACCCAGCCCACCGTGAGCGAGCAGGTCAGAGCGCTGGAGAGAGCGCTGAATGTTCCGCTGTTCGAGCGCCACCCGACCGGCCTCCGGTTGACGGAGGCAGGCCGGCTCGCGTTCGAGCACACGAGCATCATGTTTCGCGCGGGCGAACACCTGGCCGAAGCGCTTGGTCACGGCTCGAGCGACATGCCGAAGACGCTGCGCATCGGGCTCTCGGGCGCGGTCTCGCGCACGACCTCGACGGACTTCTTGATGCCGTTGCTCGCGCTCGAGCAGTGCATTCCGTCGATCCGCGCCGGTGACACGAACGAGCTACTGCGCGACCTGCGCGGATCCGAGCTCGACCTCGTCTTGTGCGAGACCGAGCCGCCGGAGGCCGCACGGCGCGGCCTCGACATCGTACAGCTCGATACGCTGACGCTCGTCGGCATCGGACAGCCATCGCTCGAGCTCGCCCCCGATTGGCAGGACGGCCGCCTGATCCAGTATCGCGGGAGCTCGGCGTTCCGCTGGGACGTCGACAACTACCTCGAGGCGAAGGGCCTGCGGCCGAAGGTTGTCGCGGAGAGCGACGATGCGCTGTTCCTCGTCGAGGCAGTGGCGCGTGGTGGGTACATCGCGTTCGTTCCGCGCTCGATCTGTCGCGACGCGATCGGAGCGAAGCGCCTGAAGGCGATCGCCGAGCTGACGCCCGCGCATGCCGGTGTCTTTGCGCTCTATCAGGACGGTGCGGCGGCCGAGCTCGCGCGCCGCGCGGTCGGTGTGCTCGTCGAGCACGTCAAGGCGTCGCTGCGCTGAGCTTCGGGTACACCGGCGCCGTCGTCACACCCGTCTGGTACGACCACGGGATGGCCAAGGTCAAAGCCTTGAAGCCCGCGCGCACCATCCATCGGTGTCAGGCGTGCGGACACGTCGAGTCCAGGTGGGCCGGCCGGTGCCCTGCGTGCCAGGAGTGGAACTCGCTGATCGAGGAGGTCGATGCCGCGGGTCAGCCGCGCAACAGCGCATCGGGCGTGGCGGATGGCTTCGCGCCGGTGTCGATCCTCGAGGTCCGCGAGATCAACGCGTCGGATCGCCGGTCCACGCGGATCGGCGAGCTCGATCGCGTGCTTGGTGGCGGGCTGGTCGCGGGTAGCCTCGTGCTGCTCGGGGGTGATCCAGGGGTCGGGAAGTCCACGCTGCTCATCCAGGCGCTCGCCGGGCTCGCCGCCGGTGGCCGTGTGCTCTACGCGACCGGCGAGGAGAGCGTCGCGCAGACCGCCATGCGCGCCCGCCGTGTCGGTGCCACCGATCCACAGCTCGCGGTCGTGGCCGAGACGGACGTCGAGAAGATCCTGGCGCACGCGCACGCGCAGCCACCGGCGATCCTCGCGGTCGATTCGATCCAGACGATGTACACACCGCTGCTCGATTCGATCCCGGGCTCGCTCGCGCAGGTCCGCGAGTGCGCGAGCCGGCTGATGCAGTACGCGAAGACCTCCGGCGTGCCCACGATCCTCGTCGGTCACGTCACGAAGGACGGCGGGCTCGCCGGACCGAAGACGCTCGAGCACCTCGTCGATGTGGTGCTCCAGCTCGAAGGCGACGGTGGTCCGTACCGCATCCTGCGCGCGCACAAGAACCGGTTCGGTTCCACGCAGGAGATCGGCGTGTTCGAGATGCGCGGCGCCGGCATGGCGGAGGTCGCGAACCCTTCGGCGCACCTCCTCGCCGAGCGGCCGATCGGCGCACCGGGCTCGGTCGTCGTCGCATCCGCGGATGGCGCACGGCCGCTGCTCGTCGAGATCCAGGCGCTCGTCGCGCCGGCGAGCGCGGGCGTCGGGCGGCGCACGGCCGCGGGTGTCGATGGCAATCGCGTGGCGCTGCTCCTCGCCGTGCTCGCTCAGCGCGCGAGCTGCGACGTGCTCGATCGCGATATCTTCGTCAACGTTGCCGGCGGGCTGCGGCTCGCCGAGCCCGCGATCGATCTCGGCGTCGCGTGTGCGATCGCATCATCCGCGCGCGGCCGCGCGATCGATGCGAAGACCGTGATGTTCGGCGAGATCGGGCTCGCAGGTGAGGTGCGCGCCGTCCCGTTGTGCGATCAACGCCTCGCCGAGGCCGCTCGCCTCGGGTTCACGCGCGCGCTGATCCCGGCACAGAACAGGCTGCGGATCGAACACGCGTTCGGCATGGAGCTGATCTCGATCGACCGGCTGACGACGGCGCTCGGCCACCTGTAGACCGGCGGCACATCCCGCAGCCTCCGCCAGCACATCCGCAGGTCGGAACGTCCGCAGGTCCGCACCTTTCCCGTGTCCCTGAGTTTTTAACAGGAGATACGAAGTTACGAAGCAGAGGGAAAGTCTTCCGCTTCGCGGAGGAAGAATTCCTCCGCTCTGCTCCGTGACTTCGTGTCTCCTGTTAAATCATCCGGGAGCACACGCGTGGGAGCACATCCGCACGTGCCGCACGTCGGCCGTTCCGCGCCTTCGCAGGTTCCGCACGGCCGCATCCGGAGGTAGGAACGCCGCAGGTCGGAACGTCCGCACGTCCGCACCGTTCCTTTAACAGGAGATACGAAGTTACGAAGCAGAGGGAAAGTCTTCCGCTTCGCGGAGGAAGAATTCCTCCGCTCTGCTTCGTGACTTCGTATCTTCTGTTAAATCATCCGGGAGCACACACGCGACACACGTGGGAGCACACCCGCGTGGGGGCACACCCGCGTGTGGAGCACCCCGCTCGCTCAGAACGTCAGCAGCAACCGCGACTGGATCGTGTGCGCGGTGCTGGCGTCGCCGATATTGGCCTGAAGCGTGTCCGGATCCGTGCCGTAGCCGAACGTGGTGCCAGCCGGGTCGTCGGCCGGGTGGTTCATCGCGGCGAACGGGAACAGGACGCCGTACGAGAGGCCGATCGTGAGGCCGTTGTTCGTGTACGAGATGTCGCCGTTGAACTCGGTGCCGTACATGCGCGAGTTACCGGGCGTGGCGATCGGCTTGAGCGCGAACGAGGTGATGTTCGCGACCTTGAAGTTGATCGACTTCGTCAGGTCGTACTGGAGGAACGGCTTCACGTACCCCGCGTTGGTCACGGCGCCAATCAGGTGCCGGAACAGGATCATGTCGACCTTGTAGTCGCGGTTGAAGATGAACTGGGTCAGCTTGCTGTCGGCAGGGCACGACGCGCCGGTCGCGCAGGTACCGAGGAGGTTCGCGTACGCGATGTTGGTGTTGCCCTGCGGGGTGTTGTCCCACTGGTCGCCGGAGGCAGCGCCGCCCTCGACGCCGAGGTGGAGCTTGTTCTCGAGGCCGATCCAGTTGAGGCGCGCCGTGGCGCCGTACTTGCGGATGTCGACCGCGGTCAGCTTGTTGAGATCATCGAGTCGGGAGATCCTGCCGAGCTGCGCGATGAACTCCGCCTCGACCTGCCAGCGGCCGTAGCCGAGCTTGCCCCACAGGTCCGGCGTGTACGTCTTCATGCCGCGCGGCACGTAGCCATTGACCGGATCTGGAGTGCTGCCGAGCTTGAAGTCGGTGAGGTTCTGGTCCCACGACTGCGTCTTGTACTCGAAGTAAACGCCGTAGTTGAGCGCGAGGTCGCCGCGGTCGACGGTGTCCTTGAATTCCTGCGGCGAGTCCATCTTCGAGATCACGCCGACCCAGCCGTCCTCGTCATCGCCGTCGTCGAGATCGAACGGGTGGCCCTCGTGGCCCCGGTTCGCCGAGGTCTGGTTCGATGACAGGAGCGTGCGCCCCCAGTCAGACGCGACCATCGCGCGCAGGTTGGTACCTGGGATCAGCGCGGAGAAGCTGACTCGATCGACGGAGTCGCCGTAGTCGGCCTCGGTGTCGTAGCCACCCGAGATCGGGTCGGCGCCGCCACCGTTGTAGTACATGCCCATGCCCCAGTGATTCGGCATGCGGCCGAACTTGAGGATGCCGAGCGGGATCGCGACCTCGCCCCACGCGCGCTTGATCGTGATCGCATCGCGGTCGCTGTTGACGCCCGCGGAAGGCGACGTCTGCGTGCTGCCGAACGCGCCGAGCGGCGGGAGGTTCGACGTGCTGTAGATGCCCTTGAGATCGGTGCCGGTCGGTGTCGAGCCCATGACGAGGTTATCGAGGACGTCCGCCTGGACGTGGATCGAGGTGCCTTCGTCGAGATTGATCGTGGGCTCGAGCCGCAGCCGCATGTTCCCGCTCGACAGGTTGCCGCACGGGTGACCGAGGTTGTCGGAGTAGCAGCCGAGGGCGCGCGGGAACGGAGCGCCGCCGAGATCCGTGGTGCCGTTCTGCGCGCGATCGAGAAACCCGAGGTTGAAGTTCTTGAACCAGTCGGTGCGGAGCCGGAAGTAGCCGTCGATCTCGAACAGCTTCCAGCGCTTGCGGCGGCCCTTCGGCGCGGGCAACGCAGGCGTGGTCGGCAGCAGACCTGGCGTCTTCGGGGCGGCCTCGGCCACGCCCTCCTTCTTCTCGTCCGGGCCACCGGCCTGCGGTCCACCCATGCCGGGACCCATGCCACCGCCGCCCGGCGAGATCTGTGCCTCGGCGATTCCGGTCGTCACGACGAGGAGGCCGACGAGGCAGCGCGAAATTTTATAAGGCATGAAAAGCACGAGGGATTTGGGGCATCAGACGACCGCTGTTAGGCGGCGGACTATAGACAGGCCATTTGAGCCGGGTCAAACGCGTCGGGCAACGAAGTCACCAATGAGGCGCGTCTAGATTCCGGAGGTTATGGTTCATGTCGATGCCTACTGACCACCCCGCGAACGATCGCGTTGCCTGGCGTGTCGCCTGGTTCGCTGTCGTTTTCGCGCTCGCCGGGTGCCCGCCGACGATCAAGCCGCCCGAGCCGCCGCCCGAGCCGGGCCCGATCGGCCGGATCGCGCCCCTGCACCAGAGCGTGCCGAGCGGGCGGCAGGTGATGGTCGGCGAGATGTGCCCGCAAGGGGCCGGCGGCCGGCCGGCGGTGGCACCGCTGATGATGAGGAACGTGACCTGGACGGATGCCCCGGCGGAGCTGTCCGCGGTGGTCGAGCGCGGCAGCGTGCAGCGGTGGACCGTGTACGGCACCGACGGCAAGGCCGCGGGTGCGTTCGACACGCTCGGCGTCGCGGACGTCGGGATGGCGCAATCGGTGGCCGCGGGTACCTACGTGGGCGCATCGCCATGCACCGCCGATGCGGGCAAGGGAGCGCGCACCGAGGACACCGCATGCGCCGGGGCTACCCAGGCGTGCGGTCTCGCGGTCGGCGAGCTGACCAGGCCCGATGATCCACCGTCGACGCCGACGTTCGCGACGGGGGGCGCGTGTCTCTCCGGTGATGCGATCGCCGTCGATATCGATGCCGATGGCGTGATCGAATCGTTCCCGCTCGCGAGCGTGCTCGACGGAGTTCGCGGCCCCGCGGAGGAGTGGTCCGCGGCGCCGACCGCCGGCGCGTCGTGCAAGCCGGCGTTCAAGCTGTTCGACATCAAGCTCGTGCGGCCGCCCGAGCCGGGCAAGCCGGTCGATCCGAAGTCGCTCGTGGTGCTCGACGTCCTGGGCGTGCTCGACCTCGACGGCGATGGACGCAAGGAGCTCGTGCTGGCGCTGCGGTTCGCGACGGTGCGTACGGTGGTGATCTACGGAGCGTCGGGGACAGCGCAGCGCCTGGAGCTCGCGGCCGAAGGCCAGTCGTTCCCGAGGTAGGTGCAAGTACTCGCCAACGGGGTTGGCGAGGTACGGCGGCGCCGTCGTGGAGATGCGTGGTCCGATCGAGGAGAATGGGCCGGTTAGCGCGTGGTCCGGGCGTTGCACTGAAGAGGATTCCTATGCGTCGACTCTCCTGGCTTGCCCTCCTCGCGTTCGCCGCCTGTGACTCCGGGCCGAACCAAGGAGCGATCCTGACGTTCGAGACCCCCGAGGGTCCGATGACCGCGACGAAGCTCGAGGTCGTCCTCGCGAACTCGGCCCAGACCGCGATCTCCGACATCGACAACCAGCGGCACGAGCCCGGCTCGAGGGTTGGCGAGGCCGTGCGCTATTACCGCCAGCGCGCCGTCGGCGGGACGATCGAGGGAACGACGGCCGTGGATGGGTTCACGCTGCGGATCGAACCCGACATGACCACGACGACCGACGAGTCGTTCATCCCGATCGTGTTCGCGTATGACGCCGACCGGCTGATCGGCGTGGGCGTGATCGAAGATGAAAACGGCGATCCGACGCACGCGCTCATCACGCCCGGCATGGTGACCAGCTACAGGATCACGATGAGCGCGATGCGCGCGATCGACGATGACGATGCGGCGATCGATCGCGGTACGGCACGCACGGTGTCGTGCGCGAGCCGCGCGGATAACGGCGGCGGTGCGTCGTGGAAGAGCGGCATGGCGTGGTTCCCGACCGCCGATCCGGCGCGCCCCAACGGCCGTGCCCGTCAGCTCCGCCTGCTGCTGCCCGACGTCGGCGCAGATCCGATGGCGACCGATGCCACCGCGCGCGCCGCGGATCTCGATTGCGACACGCACCCGGCCGATGCGAGCGACTGCGACGATCTTCGCCGCGTGTTCTACAACGGTGCCGCGGAGAGCTGCGACGGGCTCGATACGAACTGCGACTCCGAGCGCTACATCGCTCAGACGTGCACGCCGGCGAACGCCACCTGCACGGTCACTTCGGGCACGCCCACCGGCGTGCAGATCTGCGACGACGAAGCCGGCACGCTCGGCGCGTGCAGTCCCACGGCCGCGTGCCTGTGCTCGGCTGGTGCGTCACCCTACTGCACGTCGTGCACGGTCGACTTCCCGGGCGGCACTACCTCCGGGAAGACCGCGTGCTCGCCCTCGGTCGGCAAGATCCTGCTGCCGATGTGCGAGTCGGGCGGCGCGTGCACCGTGGAGGTCGCGGCCGGGACGAACGGGTGGCGCGGCTCCATCAGCACGCTGGAGACCGGCGGCTTCACCACGAAGCTCTCCGGCGTGCATGGTTCGGTCTACCTCGAGGTCAAGCGCAGTGGTGCGTTGCCGGCGACCTTGACGAGCATCGGCGAGGTCTACCTCCTGGTCACGACACCGCAGGCGACCGTCACCGTGCCGATCCAGATGCTGATGAACTTCCAGGCCACGGAGTGCCTGGCGATCCCGATGGGGTCTGCGTCCCGGATGAATTGCACGGAGTGAGCTGCTAACGTCGGCGCGTGCGCGACGACGTCGGTCAATTGCTCTGGGTTGGATTTCCGTCGACGACGTTGCCGCCCGCGCTCGCCGCGCGGCTCGACGCTGGTCAGGTAGGCGCGACGATCCTGTTCAAGCGCAACCTCTCGATCGAGGTCGCGCCAGGGAGTGAGCTCCCGCAGGAGGTGATCGATCTCGATGCGCTCGCGGCGCTCAACGCGTCGCTGCACCGCGCCGCGCCGGATGGCACGCCCGCGCTGATCGCGGTGGATCAGGAGGGCGGCCTCGTCCAGCGCGTGCGAGCGCCGGCCACGCAATGGCCGCCGATGCGCTCGCACGATGGCCTCGCCGCACCGGATGACGAGACGCTCGCCGAACAGGTCGGTCGCGCGATGGGCGACGAGCTGCGCGCCCTCGGGTTCGATATCGACTTCGCGCCGGTGCTCGACGTCCACACGAACCCGGCGAACCCGATCATCGGCGACCGCGCATTCGGGATCGAGCCCGAGTCGGCCGCGCGCCGTGCGCTCGCGTTCGCGCGCGGCCTCGACGCCGCGGGCATGCTCGCGTGCGGCAAGCACTTCCCGGGGCATGGCGACACCGCGACCGATAGTCACCTCGAGCTCCCGCGTGTGGATCACGACTGGGATCGGCTCGAGCGCGTCGAGCTGCTGCCGTTCCGGCGCGCGGCCGCCGCCGGCTTGCCGATGATCATGACGGCCCACGTGGTGTTCGCAGCCCTTGATGCTTTGCGGCCGGCGACGCTCTCGCACGCGGTGGTCACCGGCCTGCTGCGCGGAAAGCTCGGCTATCGCGGTGTGATCGTCAGCGACGATCTCGACATGAACGCCATCGCTTCGCACATGGGCGCCGATGTGGCCGCGGTCGGCGCGATCCGAGCGGGCTGCGACGTGCTGCTGCTGTGCCGCAACGAGGATCATCAGCTCGCCGCCGAGGCCGCGCTCATCCGCGAGGCGGAATCGGACTCCACGTTCCGCGCGCGCGTCGGCGAGGCGGCCGCACGCGTCCGCGCGATGAAGGCGGCGCACGCGGCGAACCAGGTAACGCGGCCGGCCGCGCCGCGCGCGGTGATCGGCAGCTTCGAGCACCGCCGGCTCGCGGATCGTCTCGCGGGCCGCGCGTAGCGTCGCGGAGTCCGGCCGAGCAGGGGCGACGCGTTTCCGCGCACCGCGGTGCTCAGAAACGTGAGCCCCAAAGAGCCCGAAGACCCTAAGAAGAGTCTTTCTCCTCCAGGAGAAGTCTCTGCTCCGGGACCTTCGGGGACTTCGGGGCTCCCCTGAACCAGCAAACTCCGCTCGCAGTCCACACGGAACGACCGCCGCCTGCGCACGCAGACGGCTGGCCCCAGACCGACCGGTCTACTGCCAGGTGCCGGCCGTGAAGGTCCACTTGCCGCTGACGTTGTCCCAGTGTCCGTCGCTCCAGCGCTTGCCGGCGCGCTCGCGCTCCCAGTGACCGGCGACCCACTCGTAGTCGCCGTCCTTGAACTCGTAGACGCCCTTGACCCAGATGAAGCCAGCCTTCGGCTTCACGTCCTCGGCGATCGGTGCGGGCGGAGCATCCGGCTCTTTCGGCCCATCCATCCACATGCCGGCGCTGTACTGCCACTTGCCGCCGCTGTTCTCCCACTTCCCGTTCATCCAGCGCTTGCCTCGCTTGCGCGACTCGAGATGACCGGGCTGCCACTCGTAGATGCCGTCGTCCCACTTCCAGTAGCCCGCGACCCAGGTCGAACCGCGGCGGTACAGCAGTTTCTCGTCGAGCGCCTTCGGCGGAGCATCGGGCTCCTTCGGCGCATCCATCCAGACGCCGGCCGTGAACGTCCACTTGCCGCCGGTGCTGTCCCAGTGCGGATCCGAGTAGCGCTTGCCGCGCACGCGGCGCTCGAGGTGACCGGGCACCCAGTCGTACGAGCCGTCCTGCCAGCTCCAGTAGCCCTTGACCCAGACCTGCCCGAGGCGGCGCCGTGGCGCTTCCTCGATCGGCGCGGGGGGCGCATCCGGCTCTTTCGGTGCCTCGGCCCACCCGCCGGCAACCCACACGTACTGATCGTTCTTCTTCTCCCACTTGCCCTCGTTCCACCGCTTTCCCTTCTTGCGGCCCTCGTAGTGGCCTGGCCTCCACTCCCACTTGCCGCGGCGCCATTCGTAATTTCCAGCGACCCAGGTCTGCCCGCGGCGCGGGGACCACTTCTCCTCGCGCGGTCCGGGCGGAGCATCGCGCGGACCGTCGTCGGCGCGTGGGCCTCCGCGATCGCGCACGTTCGGTTGGGCGGTTGCGAGGGTGGGCGCGATCGTAAGGCTCGCGATGACAAGAGAGCTCAACCAGCTACGCATTCGATAGTCCTCCGTGTGCCGCAAACCTTGGCACTCATCGGCGATCGAGACCCGTCGCGCGTGCCCTCGAAACATTTCTACACGCGGATCTCGCGGTCGTCTTGCTGAGCGGAAGCGCTCGGTCAGCGCTGCACGAGCAGACCTTCAGCGAGCAGCAAGAGCAGCAACGCGGCGGCGAGTGCATGCCACAGCTCGATGCGACGGGAGTCATCCGCGGGCGCGCTCGCACTTCCGGTGCCCGATGCGGGAAGCTCGGTGGCCGTCGCCGGCGTGAGATCGGATCCGTGGGGATCGAGATTGACGACGAAGCCGAGCTCGTCGCGCTCGTGAGTGGCGCCGGTCTGATCGGTGCCGATGACCTTGTAGATCCCGGGATGATCGGTGCGGCCGAACCGCACCGACGAGCGGCCGGCGATGCGATCGCCGCCGAATACGGCGCCGAGGTTGTCCGGACCGCGAACCTCGAGCTTCTGGAGGTCTCCCGATGGCAGCACGACCGAGCTGCCGACGAGGTGCGTGGTCTCGCCGAACGACGCATGCTTGCGCGCGAGGTGGCGCATCGCCTGCTGCATCAGCGGAAGGAACCCGGGGTGGATCGGGAGATCGTTCCAGTCGCGATCGAGCGTGGACGTGTAGAGGATCGTGCGGCCCGATCCGATCGACGCCTCGACGAGCGCCGCGGCGCCGTTCGTGAACCGCGCGAGCACATTGCGATCGGCGGTGGTGGTGGTGGGGCCGAGGAGCGAGATCTTGAAGAACTTCGCATCGGCGAGCTCGGGTGCGGACTTCGAGAACGGTGTGAAGATCGGGTGGTCGGCTTCCCACTTCACGAGGTGGAGCGCACGCGCATCTTTGTCCTCGGGCTGGGCGCCCCACGTGGTGTCGATCGGATCGCGCAGGCTCTGCGGGAGGAGGGGGAGCATGCTGCGGTCGTAGGCGGCAGGATCCACCTGATCTCCTGGAGCGACCAGGATGCCGCCACCGTTGCGAACCCACTGCGCGATCGCGGCGACCCGATCCGGCGGTAGCGCGGGGACATTTGCGAGCACGATGACATCGAAGCTCTCGAGGTCGATCGCGCCGGCAGTGCCCTTTGCCTTGGCATCGATGCCGGAGAGCTCCTCGGACGTGATCGCGCGGACCTGGGTCCCGGAGTCCTCTCGGTCGCCCGGGCGGAGCGCGGCTTCGACGTAGAACAGCTCGTCGTCGTGGCGCACCGTGCGCGGATCTCCATCGACGAGTAGCACGCGGACCTCGTCGCGCAGCGAGGCGCGAACCCAGCGGCGGTCGTCGATCGCGAGGGAGTCGCCGGTGATCGACACGCTCGCATCCGAGGCGCGCGCGCCGGCGGGTAGCGAGGCGAGGAACCGCTTGCTGCGCTTCTCGTTCGCCGCGAGATCGAGCTCGCCGCGAGCGACCACGCGGTCCGCGATCGAGAGCGAGAGCTCGAGCTTCGCGGGCACGTCGGAGAAGTTTGCGACCTCTGCGTCGAACGCGACTCCGCGCGAGCCGGCACCCGGCTCGGCATCGACGCGTAACGACGTGACGGCCAGGTTCGGCATCTTCTGTGGCCTGAGGTCGAGCGTGACGAACAGCGGGCCGTCCGTGCCCCACGGCGGATCATCGGGGCGCAGGCCGGTGCGCGCGTGAAGCGAGACGAGGTACACGGTCTTGCGCGTGTGGCTCGACGCGGCGAGGAGCTGCGCGGCGCGGGCCAGGGCGCGGGTGGTGTCGGCCGGGCGCGAGCTCGGCTCGAGCGCGATCAGCTGATCGCGGAGGCGCAGGTGATCGCGGGTCAGCTCCGTCGGGTGATCGGCGCCCTCGGCGGTGCGCACGATCGCGACCTCCGCTTCGGGCCCGAGTTGCTGGAGAATCTTCCGCGCCTCGCTGGTGGCGCGCGTCAGCCACGGCTTGCCATCGATCATGTAGCCCGAGGCGAACGAGTCATCGATCACGAGCACCGCGGCCTGCGGACCGCGCGTGACCTGTGGCCCCTTCCGCTCGCAGGAAGTGAACGGCTTCGCGAGCGCGAGCACCACCGCGGCGCATGCGACCACGCGAACGATCAGGAGCAGCCGCTCGCGAAGGCGGAGGCGGCGTGCCGTGCGGCGCTTCGTGGCGAGCAGGAAATCGAGCGCGGCGAACTTCACGATCTTCGCGCGGCGACGCCCGATCAGGTGGATCGCGATCGGCACCGCGAGTGCGGCGAGGCCCGCGAGCATGAGCGGCGCGAGGAACCCCACTAGCGTGCTCTCCGTGCAGGGCCGAGCCGCGTGCGCGCGACGAGGAGATCGAGCAGCGTGCTCTCGAGCGGTTTATCTGTCGTGGCGAAGTGATAGTCCACACCGGCGGCGGCGAGGGTGCCGCGGCACTTCGCGAGGAACGCCTCCATCCGCGCGAGGTAGTCCTTCTTGATCGCGATCGGGTTGACCAGCATCTTGTTCTGGTTCTCGAGCGACTCGAACTGGGTCAGGCCATCGTACGGGAAGCCGGTCTCGTGCGGATCGAGGATGTGGAGCACGCTGACGTCGTGGTGCTGAGCGCGCAGCATCGCGAGTAGCCCGAGCGTCTCGTCGGCGGTATCGAACAGGTCGCTCGCCAGGATGATCAGCGAGCGGCGGCGGCGCGTGAGCTCGGCGATCCGGCGCAGCGCGGCGGCCGGTGACTCGTCGCCCTTGCCACCCTTCGCCATCACGGTGTCGAGGACGGCGAGCAGATCGTGGAGGTGCGTGGACCGCGCGCGCGGTGGAACCACCGTCTCGATCGCTCGATCGCCCGAGGCGACGAGACCGACCTTGTCCTGTTGCTGGATCGCGAGGTACGCGAGCGCGGCGAGCGAGAGGCCCGCGTACTCGAGCTTCGCGATGCCGCCGCCGGAGAACGCCATCGACGCCGAGGCATCGAGCACGAGGTAGATCGTGAGCTGCGATTCCTGCTCGAACTGCTTCACGTAGTAGCGGTCGACCTTCGCGTACGCCTTCCAGTCGACGTGCCGCAGCTCGTCGCCGGGCGAGTACTCCTTGTGCTCCGCGAACTCGACGGAGGATCCGTGCAGCGACGCGCGGTGCATGCCCGAGAGCGCGCCCTGCACGATCACGCGCGCCTTGATCGGTAGCCCGCCGAGGCGCGCGAGCTGTGCGGGATCGATCCGTTCGGGGAGCGTGGGCACGGCGCCCTTTACGGCGTGACCGCCGACAGCAGCCGATCCACGATGTCACCGGCGCGCAGCCCTTCGGCCTCCGCGCGGTAGTTGAGGATCAGGCGGTGCTGCAGGGTGGGGCGGGCGAGTGCGGCAACATCTTCGACGGAGACGGCAAACCTGCCGTCGAGGATCGCGCGTGCCTTCGCGGCGAGGATCAGGAACTGCGAGGCCCGGGGGCCGGCACCGTACGACACGGCTTCGCGGATGAACGCGGGCGCGGTCGGGGACGACGGGCGCGTGGCGCGGGCGAGCGCGACCGCGTACTTCACGACGTGATCCGCGGCCGGCACGCGCCGCACGAGATCCTGGAGCTGCATGATCCGCTGCGGCGACAGCACGCGACCGAGCTCCGGGCGGTGATCGCTCGTCTGCTGGCGTACGATCTCCTCTTCCTCGGACTCGCTCGGATAGTCGACGTCGACCTGGAACATGAAGCGATCGAGCTGCGCCTCGGGCAGCGGATACGTGCCCTCCTGCTCGATCGGGTTCTGCGTGGCGAACACGAGGAACGGCAGCGGCAGCTCGTGCGTGGTGCCACCGGCAGTGACCCGGTACTCCTGCATCGACTGCAGGAGCGCGGCCTGGGTCTTGGGCGGTGTGCGGTTGATCTCGTCGGCAAGGACGAGGTTCGCGAACACCGGGCCCTTGATGAACCGAAACACGCGGCGGCCGGTGGTGTGATCCTCCTCGAGGACCTCGGTGCCGGTGATGTCGGACGGCATGAGGTCCGGAGTGAACTGGATGCGCTGGAACGAGAGGTTCAGTGTCTCCGCGAGCGTGGAGATCAGGAGCGTCTTGGCGAGACCCGGGACACCGACGAACAACGTGTGACCGCGCGCGAACAGAGCGACCAGGAGCTGCTCGACAACCTTGCGCTGGCCGATGATCCGCTTCTCGATCTCGCGGAGGATGGCGTCGTGCGCCTCGGCGAGCTCGGCGACGGCATCGAGGTCGTTCTTCGGCGACGGCACCACCGGGCTGACCGAGGTGACCGACGTGTCCTCACTCGCGAGCGGGAGCTGCTCAGGATCCGCGTGCAGCAACGTGACGTCTGAGCCGACGACGCGGATCACCGGTTCTCCTTGCGTCGGTGTGGGAAGGGTCTGCTTCATCTAGTTCTTCAGCTCGTCGCACGCACTACGTTCGCGCGCGGCACGGGGATCATTCACCTGTGTATACGCTTCTGCCAGGCCGCAGCGAGTGGTCGGGTCGAACGGACTGATCCGTAGCGCTTGTTCGTACGCGGAGATCGCCTCCGGCCACTGTTTCTTCGCCGTCCTCGCCATCCCGAGCGTCACGGCCGCGACAGCATCGCGATCGTCGGCCGCCGTCAAGGGTGTGGCCAGCTCGATCGCGCGGTCGAACCGCCCGAGCTCGACGAGCGTTCTCGCGAGCTTGCCCGCCACGAACGGCTCCGGCCCCCCCGCCGTGAGGGCCTTCTCGTATTCGATGGCGGCGGCCTCGAGCATTCCGCGCGCCCGCAGCATGCCGCCGATCCGCGCGTGCTTCCGGCCGCGCACCCCGACCTGCTCGAGCCCCACGTTCTCCGACTCCGCGCCGCCCTTCGCGAACTTGATCGGCTTGCCGGCGCGCGCATTCCCGGGCGTCGGCTTGTCGGGAGTCTTCAGGTGCGTGTGCCACTCCTTCTCGACTCCGGACCACGACATCCCGAGCACCTCGGCCACCGCGCGCCGCGCACTCTTGCCATCGCGCTGCGCCGTCAGCGCATCGCGGATGCCCTTGTAGCCGACCTTCTTCTGCATCCAGCCGACGAGCGTGTAGACCTCGGCGTAGGCGAGTGCCGCCGCTTCCTGGCTCGGCAACTTCGCAATCGACGGGTGCATCTCGTCGAACGAGATCAATCGCCCCTTGCGCAGCGCCGCCGTGAGGAGCGCTTGCTCGGTCGCCGCGAGCGAGATCTCGGGCGGGCGCCGCCAGCGTGTCTGCTCGAACCGCGCGAGCCCTTCCTGCAGCCACACCGGCACCGTGTCGTGCGAGATCCGCGACACCACGAGGTGCGTGTACTCGTGGGCGAGCGTGTCCATCCATGGATATCCGAAGATCGTCGCGCGCGGCGAGACGACCATCAGCTTGTTGTACTTCGAGAGCGCGATCGTCCCGGTCGTCTCGATCTCCGCCTCGGTCAGCGGCGACAGCTTCGCGAGATCCGCGGGCGCGCCCAAGAGCTCGACCCGGATCGGGTCCGCGGGCTGTCCTCCGAGGTCGGTGCCGACCGTCTCCCACGCCGCGTCGAGCACCTCGCCCGCGAGCAGCGCGATCGTCGCGTCGGGGCCCGGCGCGTAGCGGATCCGGAAGTGCCCCTTCGGCGACATCGTCTCGGCGAACGCCTCGGTCACGCCGAGCGTGGAGAGGGCGAGCTTCCGCGTCTGCCCGACGAGCCCTTCGACGCCGTCATCCGGGACCTTGTCGAGGGCCTTGATCGCGCCGGCATAGTCGCCGCTCTGGAACAGCAGCTCGGCGCGCAGCCACTTGACCTCGATGCTGTCGCCGGCGCGCTTCTCGAGATCGGCGAGGAGGGCCTTGGCGTCGTCGAGCCGCGCCGTCTGGAGGAATCGGGCCGCCTTGATCACGTCGCCAGTGACCGTGCGATCGCGCCGGGCCTCCGCGGGGGGCGCCGTGATGGCGAATACCGCAACGGCGGCGACGAGTAGACGCACGATGCTCGCACGTCGTGTGCCCCAGACCACCCCGAAGATCCCGAAGGCCCGGAGGAGAGGCTTCTTCGATTCACCCGTGCTCATGCGGGTGCTGCCGAAAGCTCTGCTTCGGGACTTCGGGATCTTCGGGGCGCATTCGCTGGGACACACGTCGCGGGCAAACACGGACTGCTCAACCGCGGAACAGCCCCGAGCGGTGGTCCCCGACGCGGACGTCACTTGATCAGCTCCTCGTAGTAGCGCTTGATCATGTCGTCGTACCCATCCGGCGCGACCTTGCCCTTCTTCTTCATCGCCTCGAGCAGGTCCTCGCGGAACCGCTCGGGCGCGCGGTACTCGTCGGCGCCGGGGATCCGGATCGGCTCGTCGTTGACGGTGCCTTCCTGCGCCTGGCGAGCGGCGCTTCGGGCGCGATCGCGTGCCTTGCCGAGCGCGTCGGCGGCGGAGCGCGTCGACTCGCGGGCGCCCGAAGGGTCCTTCTGCTTCATGCGGTCGTCGGCGTTGCCCATCTGGTCGATGGCGCCGCCGAGCTTCTTGCCGAGCTCTGCGCCGGTATCGCCCGGGAGGTCGCCGCCGAGCTGCTTCGTGCGATCGGCGAGGCGCTGCGTGCGGCCCTTGTTCATCGCCTGACGGCGGCGGAGGCGCTCGATCGCACGCATGTCGTCGGCCGACATGATCTGGTCGGGGCGCGGCGACAGCGACTGCAGCTCGGCGATCAGCTCCTTCGCGACCGGGTTCGCGCGGGTCACACCCTCGAGCGCGTCCTGGGTGGCGTCGGCCCACTTCGATTTCGGATCGTCGTTGAGCGCGGCCTCGAGCTCGCCCGCGATCGTATCGAGCGAGGACTTCGCCTGGCGCGCCATGCCGAGCGCCTCCGCGAGATCGCCGTCCTCGACCATGTGCTCGACGTCGGTGAGGCGGCGCTCGACGATATCGAGCTCCTCCTTCGCGAACGGCGTCAGGCCAGCCTCGTTGATGTCCGCGATCCGCTTGCGCAGCTTCTCGACGAGCGTGCCGACCTTCTTGCTAGCCTCGCGGCGGCGATCCTTCGCGACCTCGTCGGCCTTCTCGGCATAGGCCTCGAAGATCCGGTTCGACTCGGCGGCGATGTCCTCCTGATCCTTCGCCACGTCGGACAGCTCGTTCATGACCTCGTCGAGCTTCTTCTGTTCGTCGGAGAACTTGTCGCCGCGCAGGTTCGCGAGCGAGCCCTCGAGCGCGCTCGAGGCGCGGTCGTGTTGTGCGCGACACTGGTCGAGCTTGATCTGCGCCTGCTGCGTCTGCCCGGCGCGGACGAGCTTGCGCACCTCGTCCATGCAGTCCTGGCCCTGCTGCGCCTGGATCGCGTCGCGATGCACGTACTGGTCGAGCACGTCCTCGGCGAGACCCTTGCGGTGCTTCTCGAGGTCCGCGTGCGCGCGCTCGATCGCCTTCATCTCGCGCTCGATCTCGTCGAGGAGCCGCGGATCCTTGGTCTTGTTGTACTGAGCGAGGAGCTCGGAGAGCCGCTTCTCGTGCGCGGCGATCTCGTCGGAGACGTCGAGCAGGCCCTCCATGCGTTCGCGATCGAGCCAGTCGGCGAGCGTGATCGTGTCGTCCTCGAGCTCGGGGACGAGTCGCCCGTCGAGGCCCGCGAACCGACCGGCGGCGAGCGCGATCGGCTTACCGGTGGTCTTGGAGACCTGCGGCATCAGCTTGCCCTCGGCCGTGGTCAGCTTGTCGAGCCGATCGCGCATCGCGGTCAGCGCCTTGCGCATCGCATCGGAGGCGTGCGGATCCTTTTCGAACGCGGCGCCGATCGAGCCGAGCTCGACGACGGCTTCCTTGAGCGTGCGTGCGAGCTCGTCGCGGGGCGCGGGCTCGTCGGGCGACAGCGTGAGCCGGCCGCCCAGGTTCTTCACGATCTTCTCGGCGAGCTCCTGCTGGCGACCCAGCGTCTCCTCGTGGCGCTCGCGCGGCGAGATGACCTTCAGCCGCAGCTCGCGCGACTTGCCGATGTTCGGGCCGCCGACCGTGTCGTTGTCCTTCGCCTCGATCCAGTAGCGAACCTCGCCACCGCTCGGCACGAGGATCTCGGCGATGTCCCACATCATCTTGCCCTGCGCGCGCGCGATCCCTTCCATTCCTGCCGCTCCGCCTTCGAGCTTCAGAGGCTTCCGGCCCTTGTCCTTGCCTGCTTCCCACACGAGCTCCGCGGCGGTCAGGCCGAAATCATCCTCGATCACGAACGCGAGCTCCACGCGGCGGAGGTTCGTGACGTCCAGCGTATCGGCGGGCGCCATCAGCTGCACGTTCGGCGCTTGATCCGGCTCGGCCTCGATAGATCGCGGCGTGGTCTCGATCGAGCGCGCACCGGAGGGAGCGCGCACCGCGAACCGATAGTGCGTGGACTTCGCGATCGTCAATGATGCGGTGAGTTGCTCGCCGTCGATCTTCGTGGCGATCGACGTGGTCTCGCCGGCGGTCTCGGTGCTGTCGACGACGAGCTCGACCGACGCGGCGGCGACGAGCACGCGTGCGCGCAGCTCGACCTTGGTTCCGGGCAGCCCGCGGACGTCACCCGACGACGACGGCAACGTCAGCACAGCGCGCCGCGAGTACGCGGGCGAGGTCAGCGTGGCTTCGAGATCGCCGACGAGCGGGACCGTGGACAGTGATGCGCCATCAAACGGCGCCTCGGGCGCGGCGATCAGATGACGCCAGCCGCCGGCGATCACGCCGGGCGCAGCGGCGAGCAGCACGACGTTCGCTGCGATCGCGATGAGCATCCAGCGCGTGGCGCGGCGAACCTCGCCAGGTGGTAACAGCGTCGCCGGCTCCACGCCGTCGAGGCGCGCGGCCGTGGCGGCGACGAGCGCATCGACGAGCACCGTCGACGGTGCACCCGGGCGCACCGGCGAGCTCGCGAGCTCGACGGACGACAGGAGATCCGACGCGACGTCCTTCTTCCGCGTTCCGACCCAGCGCGCGAGCTCGTGATCGGTGCGCCACCGCCGTCGCGGCGCGAGGAACCCCATGACGATCCCACCGACGAGGACGAGCGCCGCGACGAGACCACCGATCCCGAGCACCGCGAACGCCGTCGCGCGCGATCCGCCGAACCAGTGTCCGAGCACGGGTACGACCAGCGCGACACCGCCGATCGCCGCGAGTGCATACAGCGACGCACGAGCAGCCTCGTGTCGGTAGAGCACCGCGCGAACCCGCCCCAAGAAACCCGGAATTGCCGAAGAAACAGCCACGATTTGCGGTTTGGAGAGCATAGCGCTCCGCGGGGCTTCCGACACGCGTCGGTGGTGGACATGAGCTATAACCGCGCAACCCAAGTGACGACGTGCCGAGGGTGAATAGAGCCGCTGGCGGTGCGTCCACACCGGGTCATGGACGCGACCTCGACGACCGCGAGCTGGTGCAGTCCGCGCGCGCGGGAGATCGCGATGCGTTTCGCACCCTGTTCGAGCGGTACCACCGCCGAGCCTACGCGCTGGCACTCGGCGTGGTTCGCCACCCCGACGATGCGCTCGACGTGGTTCAAGACGCTTTCATCAAGGCTCACAAGTACCTAGACAAGTTCGAAGGCAACTCAAGCTTCTATACCTGGCTCTACCGAATCGTCATGAACCTCGCCATCGACCACCTCCGCAAGCACCGGCGCATCAAGCCGGTGGAGCTCGACGAGCAGAAGCTCGAAGATGGTGGCGACGAGTCGCTAATCCCCCGGATCCTCGGCGGAAATCCCGGGCGAGCCCTGATGGACAAGCAGATCCGCGCGCGCATCGACCAGGCGCTTGGGCAGCTCTCCGAGAACCACCGCGCGGTGATCGTGATGCGCGAGCTCGAGGGGCTGTCCTACGAGGAGATGGCGCAGGCGATGGACTGCTCGAAGGGGACGATCATGTCGCGCCTGTTCCACGCCCGCCGCAACATGCAGAAGCAGCTGCTCGACCTACTCGACCACGTGTCGCCGGAGATGGTGAAGGACTTGACCGGCGAAGATCCCCCCCAAGATGAGAAGAAGGAGCGCGCACCCGCTGCGCGGACCCGATAATGGCAGCCCGTGACGATATCGAGCTGATGCAGCACCTGGACGGCGAGCTCGAAGAGCGCGACGTGAAGGCGATCGAGGAGCGACTCGCGGCGGATCCAGAGGCGCGCGCGAAGTCCGAGTCTCTCGCACAGGTCGACGAGCTCGTGCGAGGTCATCTCGAGCTCTCGGCCGACAACGTGTCGGAGCGAAGGTTTGATGCGATGTGGAAGGAGATCGAGAGCGCGACCGCACCGGCGAAAGCTGTGCCGGGCGTGTGGTCGAAGTTCGCGAGCTGGCTCGATCGCTATCGCGGTCACGTGATCACCGGAGCGCTGAGCGCCGGTGCCGTCGCGGCGCTCGCGTTGATTCTTCGCCCCGGCGGTTCCCCCGATCCGGGGACGCAGGCGCTGCGCTCGGGCGCGATCGACGTGCGCCCAGCGGCGATGCGTACCGCGCCCGAGATCGAATCCCTCGACACGCCTGATGGCGAGGGCACCGTGCTGAACCTCGAAGACGAAGACGGCCACACGACCGTGATCTGGGTGACGCCAGAGGATACTGTGGAGGGCATATGAGGTCCTCGCTCCTCGCGGCCGTGCTGACGGTCTTCGTCGCCGGGGCGACCGCGTATGCTCAGCCGAAGCAGTCGCCGCCGCCACCGCCCACGGTGAGCTGCGAGTTCCTCGAGGTCAGCGCATCGAGCGGGGACAAGCCCGCGGTGGATGCGGATCTCGAGAAGCTGAAGAAGAAGTTCAAGAAGCCGCCGTTCTCCTCCTGGAATCAGTTCAAGCTGCTGATGAAAGCGGAGAAGACGCTGACCGCGAAGAAGGCAGAGTCGATCCAGCTCAAGCTCGGCAAGGCCGATGCGACGCTGCTGTCGATCGTCAATGGCAGCCAGGTCCGCCTGAGCATCTCGATCGATGACGCGGCGGGCAAGAACTTCGTCAACAACACCTCGACGTTTGCTGCTGGTGACTACCTCGTGTTCGGGCACTCGTTGTCCAACAATGACGGGCACTTGCTCGCGTTGACCTGCAAGTAGAGTCGATCGAATCCGCCGCCCGTCCCGGGTGTTGTATACGGTCGACCATGGCTCGCGCAGTTCAGCAGCCCTCGGGGACGGTGGCGCGTCGGCGTCCGCGCTGGGTACTCCCCGCTGCGCTGGCCGGTGGCGCCACGCTGATCGTGCTGGTGATGCTGTTCGTCGTGTACCCGAAGGTCGGCGCGTGGATGGTTCGCGCCAAGCTCGGAGACAAGCTCGCGACCAAGCTCGGCCGCGTGGTCCGGTTCGGCGAGATCGACGTCAAGCTCGGCCACGCCACGCTTCGCGATCTCGAGATCCGTGGACCCAACGATGGCGACACACCGCTGGTCCACATCGATCGGCTCGACATCGAGTTCGATACGCTGCGTTCGTTCGTGGGCTCGGTGAAGCTCGGTGAGGCATCGATCGACGGCATCGTCATCACGATCCGGCGCGATGGCACCGGTAAGGACAACCTCGGTGATCTGGTCGAGCGCGTTCTCGAGAAGAAGGACGGCGCCACCAGCGGCGAGAGCTCGAGCGGCCTGCGGCCCACCGCGCTGACCGTCAGCCACGCGCGCGTGCTCGTCGACGATGCGATCACGGGCGCGACCGCGCTCGTCGGCGATGGCACCGCGACCTGGACGCCGGGCGAGCTCGTCGCGCAGGCCAAGCAGGTCTCCGCCACGACGCTCAACGCGCCGAAGGCGACGGCGACCCTTGTCGAGGTGACGAAGCGGACTGGTCAACCGCCGACCATCCGCATCGAAGGCGGAGAATTCGCCGTGTGGCCGAAGCTCGCGCTGAGCGGGATCGGCGGCACCGTGATCGCGAACCCGACAAAGTCCGGCGAGTACACCCTCGAGCTCGCCGGCGGCTACGGCGGTGTGCCCGGCAAGCTGTGGACCGCGAAGGGCGCCGTCGACATCAAGGCGCAGACGATGAACGTCGATCTCGTCGCTGCGAAGTTCCAGCTCGACAAGCTCGCGCCGCTCCTCGAGCAATCGCCGGTCGTCGACTATGCGGGTACGTCGGTCGATGCCAACCTGCATCTCTCGGCGGATCGCACCGGTGCACGCTTCGCGGGCGCGCTGACACTGCGCGGTCTAAACGTCGGCCATCCGATGATCGCCGACAAGGAGGTCCACGATCTCGATCTCTCGGCGCAGGTCGAGGGCAGCTTCGACCGCGCAACCAAGAAGGTCGAGCTCACGCGCGGTGACTTCGTGGTGCGCGACGTGCCGTTCTCGATCACGGGCTTCGTCACGCGGGTGAAGGGGACGGGTGAGATCGTGATCGATCCCGAGACCGGCAAGCCGATCGCCGGCCGCGGGCCGGGCGGCATCAACACGTTCAATGCGCGGCTCGTCATCCCTTCGATCGACTGTCAGAAAGTCCTCAACGCGATCCCCAGCGAGATGGCGCCCTACATGGCCGGCTACACGCTGAAGGGCATGTTCGACACCGACGTCGAGCTCGAGATCGACTGGGCGAACCTCGATGCCACGAAGCTCGATGGTCACGTCGGCATCCGGCACTGCAAGGTCACTGACGAGCCCGCCGATTCGCCCCGGCGCTTGAAGACCGAGTTCGAGCACTACGTCGAGGTCGAGAAGGGCCAGTGGACGTCGTTCGTGGTCGGCGAGTCGAACCCCGACTTCGTGCCGCTCGATCAGATCTCGCCGTACGTCATCAAGTCGATCATGAGCACCGAGGACTCGGCGTTCTATCAGCACCACGGCTTCATCGTCAGCGAGTTCAAGAGCGCGCTCGTGCACAACCTCAAGGCCGGCGCGTTCCGGTTCGGTGCCTCCTCGATCACGATGCAGTTCGTGAAGAACGTCCTGCTCTATCGAGAGAAGACGCTCGCGCGAAAGCTCCAGGAGCTGTTCCTCACCTGGCACGTGGAGAACACGCTCTCGAAGGACCGGATCATGGAGATCTATCTCAACGTCATCGAGTACGGCCCGAACCTCTACGGGATCGGCCCGGCGAGCTGGCACTTCTTCTCCAAGCCGCCGAAGGACCTGAACCCGGTCGAGGCCGCGTTCTTCTCGACGATCCTGCCGTCACCGAAGGAGCGCTACAAGCAGTACTGCGCGGGCACCCTGACCAAGTGGACCATGGGGAAGATCCAGAGAATTCTGTCGATCATGCTCAAGCGCGACCGCCTGACGCAGCTCGAGTACGACCAGGCGATGGCCACGCCGCTGCTGTTTGCCAAGGACAACAGCGAGTCCGACGAGGACTGCATGAAGCGCGTATCGAAGGCCATCAAGAACGCGCGGTCGACGAATCCCCTGCGGCGATAGTTACTGCGCCGGGCACGTCGCGTCGGCCGCTCGACTCTCCGGGGTCGATCGACGAGGTGCTGTTCTACGACCGAATGCTGACCGCGTCGGAGATCCAGCTACTCGCCCAGCCCTGACGTGGTATATGCGCCGCAGGTGCGCCGGCTCATCTGCAGTTTTGTGCTCGGGATGATCGTCCTGCTCGGCGTGGCGGCTGCGGAGCCGCCGACGACGCACGAGATCGTGTACACACGCCCGTCGGGGTTCTGGACGTCGACTCGGCCGGCCGTGGGTGGTGCCTATCGCTGGCGGCTCCTGTACGTCGGCATCGGGCTCGCATCCTTGACGGGCCTCGGGATGTGGCGCCTGGTGCGGCGCGCGAATGCGCAGCGCGCGGCCGCGAACCGATAAGTTGTCCCGCCGGGGCAGCGGGGCGACCATTTCGGCGTGCGCGCCGCTCTGGTACTGATCCTCGTCCTCGCCGGGTCGGCGCGGGCCGACGATGCGCTCGGCGTGGGCGCCGCCGTCGGCGCGGGCGGGCAGGGCGCGGCGACCTATGGTGCGCTCGACCTGACGCTCGATGCAGAGTGGCGCGGCGCGCGGCTCGGTCTCGGAGCACGTGGCGTGTGGCTCGATGGCGACTTCCGCACGAGCGACTGGGACCATGCCTCCGATGCGGTGAGCGTGCTCCGCTTGCTCGAGGTCCATACCGCTGGTGGTGCCGTGGCGCTCGCGGCCGGAGCGCTGGCGCCGGCGCAACTCGCGCATGTGGCTGATGGCTATCGCGCGGCGCTCGATGATCATCCGCGGACGGGCGTCCGTGCGGTCGCGGCGACGCAGACGCTCGCGCTCGGGCTCGAGATCGATGATGTGCTGTCACCCGCACTCGCAGGTGGATCGGCGGGGCTACAGCTCACGCCCGCGTGGTCGGCGCGCGCCGCTGCCGCGGTCGATCCGACACGCGGCGAAGCCACAACGGAGCTTGGACTCGCCCGCACGTGGACCGCGGAGCACGCGCGCACCGAGGTGGGCGGTGGTCTCGTCTACGAGCCGGGGTTCGGCGCGAGCGTACTCGCGTTCGCGGGGATCGAGCGGGATGCCGCCGGGGCGCGATGGCGAGCCGGTGCGGATGTTCGCGCGGGCACGGGCAGCGTCGGCGCTGCGTTCGGTCCGCTGTATCGGCTCGAGCGCGCAACGCTGTGGCAACGGCCGGAGGCGGGGGCGGGGGCGGGGGCGTCCGCGAGTGTTGCGGCGCCGCTCGGGTGGGTGACCGCGAGCGTGCGCGCGAGACCCGGCCACGGCGTGATCGGGGCCGTTTCTGCCGGCGCGCCGATGGGGCGCTGGCTGCAGGCTGGCGCGTGGGCCGCAGCGTCGCGCGAGGCGGCGGCCGGTGCCGGCGAGCTGCGCGTCGCGTGGGCGAAGCGGCTGTCGAGCGCGCTGCAGATCGCGCGGATGTATGACACGGATGCGATGACGCCGTCGGCGCAGTGGAGCGTCACGGCGTGGTTCGGCGCGACGAGCAATTGACCTGCGCAACGCTCCGCGTTCAGGGCGCGAGGCCCAGGAGCGAGAGCAGGCCGCGCATCATCTTGGTGATGCGGAACCGCTCGTCGAACCAGTCGTCGAGCTTCGCGAGCCCGGCGAGGCGCTCGAGCTTGCGCAGCCAGTTCGCGGCCCGCGCGGCGTTGCGGATCCCGAGGAGCTCGAACGCGTGGCGACGGCCGTGGGTGTAGAGCCAGCGGTCGAGCTTCTTGGCGTACTTGAACGTGTCGGGCTCGGTCACGGGCCACAGCTGCACGCGTGCGGTGGGCGAGGCGTCGCGATCGAGGACCGCGTTCGCGGCCATCCGGCCGGCCTCGTTCGCGCCTTCCATGGAGGCGAGGTCGGTGCTGGTGCGGACGAAGTCGGCGGCGATCACGAAGTTCGGGATCAGCGTCTTCGCGGTCGGGCGGATGGCGAGTGAGCCCGGCGGGTGCACGAGCAGACGCGAGTGGTTCTTCGGCGGGATGCCCGAGGTGAAGTCGAGATCGTCATCGAGGTGCCACGAGTGGAGCATCGCGTCGGTGAGGGTCTCTTCGCCCGGCGCGAGGCCGTTGAGCCCGGCCTTGAGTTGCTCCCAGATCTCCTGCGCGATCTCGTTCGGCGTGCATTGCTTCGCCGTCTTGGTCACGAAGGCGCCCGGCGTGTCCCAGTCCGAGACGTCGACGGAGATCAGGCCACCGACGTCACCGGCGCCGTAGCGGGTGCGAAAGATGCCGAGGTCGCGCCAGAACTGCGGCTGGCTGATCGTGGTGAGCGCCCACGGCGAGTCGGGGAAGAAGGTGTGACCGCGGACGAGCGGCACGTCCTCGTAGAGGAAGTACTGGATGCCGACCATCCAGGACACGAGGTCATCGGGGTTCGCGAGGCGCAGGCGCTCGAGCTGTGGATCGAGTGCGCCCATCGCCGGTGAGATGAGGCCGATTGCAGCGTCGATCGGGACGGAGAGGACGTAGTGATCGCCGGTGACGGTGGAGCCGTCGGAGAGGTGAACGCCGCTGATCGCGCCGGCGGCGGTATCGATGCTGGTGGCGGTGAGGCCGGTGTGGAACGTCACGCCGAGGGAGGTGAGATGAGCGACCCACGGATCGATCCACATCTCGCTCGTGGGACCACCCATGGTGCGGTCGTTGGTGACGCCGGTTCCCGCGTAGTCGAGGATGAGCTGCATCGAGATCGCACCGACGGTACGTGCCGAGCCGCGGCGCGGATCCATCGCGACCATGGTGCGCGGCACGGCGCGCAGCTGGCGCTGGAAGTTCGCCGAGTAGAGGTCGCCCTCGAGAAAGTCCCACCACGACATCTGCTCGTACTCGCCGAGGCGGCGCTCGTCGCTGGTGGTCAGGAACTCGAGGATCTTCGCGGCGAACAGCGCGATGTCCTCGTCGTCGAAGTCGAGCTCCTGGAAGAATAACTCGAGCGCGGCGATGACCTCGAACGGCTTGGTCACGCTGCGCCGGTAGAACCGGTACCAGGTGCCGCGATCGACGAGCGCGATCGCACTCTCGGTGGTCGAGCGCAGTTGATCGACGACCCAACCACCGACCGAGCTCGGGATCCGCGTCATCGTGTCGATGACGTGCGTGTAGAACCGCGGGTAGAACCGGAAGCCGTGCTCGCCGGGAAGATCGGCGCGGCCGCCGGAGCCGGAGCCGGGAACCGGCTGACTTCGCGCCTTGCCGCCCCAGGTGGAGCGCGACTCGTAGATGTGGACGGCGTACCCGCGCTCCGCGAGCTCGTGCGCCGCGGTCAGCCCGCCGACACCACCACCGATGACGATTACCGTAGTTGCCATACTCCTCCGGTGCTCCAGACGACTGCGGGTCCGAGCGGACCAGGCTCGATCGGCGCGCCGGTGAGCGCGCTGATCGCGAGACGATCGACCTTGCCGCCGCGCTCGTTGGCGACCTGCGCTGCGCGCTCGAGCGTGGCGCGACCCTTGGCGTGATCGCCGAGCAGATCCTCGGCCTGGCCCCAGATCCGGAGCGCCGTCGCTGCGTAGAACGACGAGCGGCCGCGGCGGTAGAGCCTCTTCGCGGTGGCGAGTGCGCTCTGGGCGGCCGCACGGTCGCCGCCGGCCGCGAGGCCGAGCTCCGCGGTGCTGGTGACCACGTCGACCATCGCGGAGATCGCCGGCATCGTCGACAACCACTGGGTCCGCGCGGACTTCGCGAGCTCGTCACCGACGAGACGCGCACGCCGCCAGTCGCCCTCCGCAAGGGCGAGCTCGCCGAGGAACACCTGGCGATAGATCGAGGACATGCCCTGGCGCGCGGCCGGCGTCCGCGCCAGCTCGTCGGCGACCTTGCGTGCGGCGACGAGATCGCCCGCGAGCACGTGGACCCGACCGCGGCACGACCCGAGCATCGCGCGCGTCCATAGATCTTCGCTGGTGTCCGTGAGCCCGGCGAGCAGCTCGAGCGCACGCGGCGCTTCGCCGGCGTACAGCTCGCCGAGCGCCCAGTAGGTGCGGAGGAACGACGCCTCCCACGAGCGCTCGAGGCCGAGGCGCTTGCACACGGTCTCCGCCTCGGTGTGCGCGGTCCGCATGCCGGTCCAGTTGCCGCGCAGGGTGGCGAGCATGCCGCTCGCGCCGGCGACGACCATGCCGGGATAGGGGACGCCGCTCTGCGCGCTGAGCCGCTGCGCGTTCGCGATCGCGCGATCGCCGAACCTGCCGAGCGAGCCGGTCGCCACGTACGCCGAGAGCATCGCCATGCCCATCGCGTGCGCGGCGCGATCGCCGCTCTTCTCGGCGAGCGCCACGCCGCGCAGCACGTACTCCAGCGACTCGATCGGGTATGGCGTCGAGAGGAAGCTCGCGATCACCCGGTACACCGAGGACAGCACGTCGTCGACGGGGCGCGGCTTCACGCGCACCGGCGCGAGCCAACGTGCCGCGACGCTGACCGCACGGACAACCGACGTCGCACGGTTGCGAGCGCGGCGCTGACCACGACGCGCGAGGATCGCATCGAGGAGCTGCGTTCCGCGATCGAGCTCACCGAGCTTGAGGTACGCTTCGGCCGCGCGGACGCGCCAGCGGTCGCCATCGGTATCGCTCGCGGCGAGCGTCAGGAACTCCTCCGCCGCCTGCGCGAGCTTGCCGCCGAGGAACAGACACTGCGCGAGCTGCGCCCGTACCGGGATCGTGTCGGTGCCGAGCGCGACGGCTCGCGCGAACCAGTCGGAGGCAACGCCCCACGCGAGCTGCGCCTGTGCTGCCTCGCCGGCGACGATCGACCAGTGCGCCGCGCGCGCGGGATGCCCGGCCTCGCTCCAGTGATAGGCAAGCTGACCGGCGTCCGCGGTGGTGGCTTCGAACCACTGCGCGAACCGCTGGTGCAGCGTGCGGCGCGCGGCGGAGGTCATCGCAGCGTCGGCGGTCTCGCGCAGACGCTGGTGATAGAACACGTAGACCGGTTCTCCGGTGATCGCCGGGGAGGCGCGCACGATCCTGGCGTCCTCCAGATTGCGCAGCACCGACGACAGCCGACTCGATGGGAGCTCGGCGAGAGCGCGTAGCTGCTCGAAGCTCGCGGTTCCTCCGGCGAGCGCCGTGATCTCCGCAACGCTGCGCTCGGAAGCGCCGAGGCGATCGAGGCGGCGCAGCTCCGCGGACTCGAGATCCGCGACATCGGCCTCGCCGAGCTCGCGCCCGATCAGCTCCGCGAGGTAAGGACTACCGGCGGCGAGGCGTGCGGCGGCAGCGATCCGCTCCGTGGGTGCGCGCGGCGCGAGCTCCGCGATCACGCGCAGGACCTCGGCGTCGCTCATCGCCGGCAGATCGACGACTTCGGCGGCGGCACCGAGCTTCGCGAGCAGCGCCTGCTGAGCCGGCGCTGTGGCTGCGCCTTCGGTGGTCCACGACGCGATCACGGTCAGCGGGCGCTCGATCTTGTCGACGATCAGCGCGAGCAGTTCGAGGCTGTCATCATCGGCCCACTGCAGGTCGTCGATCACCACGAGCCCGCGCGGCGTGGTCATCAGCGTGCGGACCATCTGGATCAGCGCGAGCAGGGCCCGCTCGCGTTCGACGCGGAGGTCGGCGGCCGCTGGCTCCTCTCCCACCACGGGATCGATCAGCGGCGCGAGCACCGGGAACACGCGGACGAGCGCACCCGCGTGCTCGATCTCCTTCGCGAGCCGAGGATCGCCCGCGAGCTCGGTGGCGAGATCGTCGATGATCGAATCGAATGCGCGGTACGGCATGTGCTCGCGCTCGTGGCAGCGGCCACGCCACTGCAGAAGCTCGAGGTTGCGTGCACGACCGACGGCCTCGTCGATCAGCGTGGTCTTCCCCGCGCCCGACGGGCCGGTGACCAGCACGAGCCGTCCGTGCGGCGTGGGATCCTTGATCCGGGCGGCGAGGCGCGCGGCCTCGAGCTCGCGGCCGACGAACGATAGCTCGCGGCGCGTCGCGCGGGGCTGGGACAGGTTGCCCGAGAGCCGCATCGCGACATCGAGCGCGGTCGGGCGCTCGCTCGGCGACGCGGAGAGCATCGCGGCGATCATCTCGTCGAGATCCGACGGGATCCCCGGGTTAGACTCGCTCGCGCGCGGAATCTTGAGGCTCCTCTTCAGCCGCGACAGCAGGTGCATGGCGCCGCCGAACGGCGGCGAACCGGTACACAGCTCGAACGCGAGCACCCCGAGCGCGTAGACATCCATCTGCGAGCTGACGACGAGCTTCTCGACGTACTCCGGTGCGAGGTACGCTGCGGTGCCGACGATTCGTGTCTCGCGCGCGAGATCCTCGTCTCGTCGCCGGCTCTCGAGGGCGAGGCCGAAGTCGAGCAGCTTGACCGCACCGTCGACGACGATCGTGTTCGATGGTTTGACGTCACGGTGGATCACACCGCGCGCGTGAAGGAACGCGAGGCCTTCGGCGAGCTGCACCAGCACGCTGCGCACGCGTGCGAAGTCCACGCTCGGCGTGGGGCGTGGCGTGTCGCCCACGCTGGTGACGCCGTGGGCCGTGGAGGTCTCGGTGTGAGCCTCCTGGAGTGGCAACGCGCTCCGTGTGGTGCCGTCGGTGCCGCGCGGATCCAGCGAGATCGGCGCGCCACCGGGGGGCGCCTTCTCGACATACCGCCGCGGGTCGAGGCCGGGGAGGTACTCCATCGTGAAGTAGCAGGATGTGTCGTGCGCGACGAGCTCGTACAGCTCGACGAGGTTCGGGTGGCGCAGCGATGCGACGGAGCGGAACTCGCGCTTGAGCCATAGCGTCGCATCCGAGTGCGTGACGCCGCGAAACTTGATCGCCACGTCCATGTCGAGCCGAAGATCGCGGCCGAGATAGACCACGCCCATCCCGCCGCGCCCCAGCTCGCGCACGATGTGGTAGCGGTCGCCCACGAACCGCCCCGGTGGCCCCTCGATCACGTGCCGTCACGGTATCTTGTTCGCCGTGCCCGACGCAATCGACCGGGTCATCGAGCGCCACGGCGCCGAGGCCGTGTGCGCTGCTCTGCTGCCGATGTTGACGCCCGAGCGCGTCCATCGCATCGACACCGTGCTTGCGAATCGTTTGACGTCCGTCGTAACGATCGTGGAAGACACCTACGACCCGCGCAACGCAGCTGCGACGATCCGGACCACGGAAGCGATCGGCCTTCACCAGCTCCATGTGATCGAGCCTGGCAATCGGTTCAGCATCGCCGGCGGCGTCACGCGCGGGTCGCACAAGTGGATCGATCTCGTCCGGTGGAAAGATCCGCTCGTGGCGGTCAAGGTGCTCCAGCAGCGTGGGTTCAGGGTCTACGCCACCTTGCCGGGTGCCCCGCACTCGATCGAGGACGTCGACGTCGGTTCACCCATCGCAGTCGCGTTCGGCAACGAGCACGCCGGCCTCACGGACAGCACGGTGGCGGCCTGCGACGGGGCGCTCGGGGTCCCGATGTTCGGGTTCACGGAGAGCTTCAACCTCAGCGTCACGGTCGCGCTGGCGATGAACCGGATCGCCACCCGGCGGAGGGCGGCGATCGGCGCGGCAGGTGATCTCCCCGCGGCCCAGCTGGCGCTGCTCCGGGCCCGCTGGTTCGCCTTGAAGATCCGTGGGGCCGTCGGGATCCTGGAGCGGCGACTTGCATAACCAGGACGTGTCTCCAGGGACACGTGGCATGTGGCAAAGCGAGCCTAACCAGGGGACAATTCACGTCCGCTTCGCGGTATCCCCCTTGCACACCTGGGGGCATGCCTCCGGGCCAGACGATCAGGATGTGGAACTCCCCCCAGCAGAAGGCGTCGTCGTCGCCGCCGAAGGCGAAAGCGAAGCTTCAGACGAAACCCGGCGCGAAGCCGGCAAAGCCGCCGCCTCCGCCGCGCAAGCGGTGGATCACGGTCGTCAAGTGGCTCGCGATCCTCGGCTTCTCGGGCCTGCTGCTGCTCGTCGCGACCGTCGCGTTCGTGTTCTGGATGTACGGGCGCGATCCGAACCTGCCCGACTACTCGAAGCTCGGTGACTACCATCCGAAGCAGGTCACGCAGATCCTCGATGCGAACGACAACCGCATCGCTGAGATCTACAGCGAGCGCCGCACCTACGTGCCGTACGACAAGGTCCCGAAGATCCTCATCGACTCGTTCGTCGCGGCCGAGGACAACAAGTTCTGGACGCACGGTGGCGTCGACTACTGGGGCATGTTCCGCGCGTTCGTCATGAACATCCGTGCCGGCGGCCGCAGCAAGCAGGGCGCTTCGACGATCACGCAGCAGGTCGTGAAGACGTTCCTCCTCACGCCGGAGAAGACGTTCAAGCGCAAGATCCAGGAGATCATCCTCGCGCGGCGCCTCGAGAAGTCGCTGACGAAGGAGGAGATCATGACCCTCTACATGAATCAGATCTACTTCGGGCACGGCCGCTACGGCGTGCAGGAGGCGTCGAGGTTCTACTTCGGCAAGGACGTCGGGCAGCTCAATGTCGGTGAGGCCGCGATGATCGCCGGCCTGCCGCAGTCACCGAACAACATCTCGCCCCGGGTCAATCCGACGCGCGCGAAGGAGCGCCAGACCTACGTGCTGAACCAGCTCGTCGGCATGGGCAACCTGACGCAGGCGGAAGCGCAGAAGTGGATCGATGCGCCGATCCAGGTCGTGCAGACGCCGTTCCCTCAGCTCGGGTCGGCGCCGGGCTGGCTCGAGCTCGCGAAGAAGGAACTGATCGCCGAGAAGGGCGAGGCAGCGCTCGACACGCTCGGTGCGAAGGTCCGTACGACGGTGGATCCGAGCCTGCAGGCCGCCGCGCAGAAAGCGCTGCAGAATGGGCTGCGCGGCGTCGACAAGCGCCATGGCGTGGGCCGGCCGATCCGCACACTCAAGGCCGACAAGGTCCAGTCCACGCTCGCCGCGCTCGCCGCGAAGCTCCCATCCGGCGGCCCGAAGGCGAAGGAGATCTACGAGGCGGTCGTCACCGAGGTGTTCGATGACGACAAGGAAGTCGTCGTCGATCTCGGAGACTGGAAAGGCTCGCTCCTCCTCGGGACCGCCGATGACGAGCGGTTCAACCCGCCCGGCGACGACGGCGCGATCAAGAAGCCGAGCGAGCGGTTCAAGCCGGGCGATGTCGTCGAGGTCACGGTCGCGCACGCCGAGGTGATCGCCGCCGGAACCGGCGACGACGACGAGGGCGGCGCGGCGAAGCCGAAGGCGGCGAATGCGCCGAAGCACTCGAAGCACCACCTCGGCTTCACCACGCCGGCGCAGGGTGCGATCGTCGTGATCGATCTGAAGACGCGCAAGGTGCGGGCGCTTGTCGGCGGCTACTCGCTCAAGGCCGGCGGCTTCAACCGCGCCACGATGGCGAAGCGGCAGCCGGGCAGCTCGTTCAAGCCGTTCGTCTACGCGACGGCGATCGACTCGGGCAAGTACACGGCGGCGAGCAAGGTCAACGACGCACCCGAGGTGTTCGACCTGTGGAAGCCGAAGAACTACGAGACCGGCAAGTTCGAGGGACCGGTGCTGCTGCGCCACGCGCTGGCAAAGTCGATCAACACGGTCGCCATCCGCGTGACCTACGACATGAAGCCGGAGAACATCGCCGCGTTCGCGAAGAAGATGGGCATCCAGAGCGAGCTGCCGCACGAGATGTCGCTCGCCCTTGGCTCGGGTGAGGTGACGCCGCTCGAGATGACGAACGCGATCGCCACGCTCGCGACCGGCGGCATCTATGCGCCGCCGAAGTTCATCGAAGCGATCGACGGCAAGGTCACGCCGCCCTCGCCCGGCGAGCAGGTGCTGCGTCCCGAGGTCGCGTTCGTCGTCGTCGACATGATGCGCTCGGTGGTCACCGAGGGCACGGGCCACCTCGCGTCGGTGCTGAAGATCCCGCTCGCCGGCAAGACCGGCACGTCGAACGATGTGCGCGACACGTGGTTCATCGGCCTCACGCCTGACTACGCGTTCGGCGTGTGGCTCGGCTACGATGACCCGCGGCCGATGGGCAAGGGAGAGACCGGCGGCACCACGGCGGTGCCGGTGTTCGTCGAGCTCGCGAAGTCGATGCAGCTACCGGCGAAGTCGTTTCCGAAGCCGGCGCACGTCACCGAGGCGACGATCGATCTCGCGAGTGGCCTGCTGGCGCCCGAGGGTGCGCCGAAGGGGACCTCGCGGAGCGAGGTGTTCGTGGAAGGCACCGCGCCGACGGAGATCGCGGCGATGCCCGGCGACGTCACCGAGACCAACGTCGTGACCGGCGAGTACACCGACTGATGGTTCGAGCTGCGCTCGCGCTGACGGCGCTCGGCGTCCTCGTGTCATCGCCGACGCGCGCCGGCTCGGCCGACGATTACTTCGCGCGTCTTGGTGCCGCGGCCAAGCAGAGCGTCGACGAGGTGATCGCGACGCGCGCGCCGAAGCTCGTGCCGCCGGTGGCGGTGAAGCTCACCTGGAAGCCGGTGCGGCTCGGCTCGTTCGATCCGGGCGTACCGCTCGTCGCGCTGACCTCGGCGGATCTCGATCGCGATGGGAAGGCGGAGCTCTACGCCGTGACCACGCGCGAGGTGATCGCGATCGGCGTGGCGAACAGGAAGGTCACCGAGCTTGGCCGCGTCGCCTTCGCGGGCGATCCGGCGATGCCGGCCTCGCGCGATCCGGTGGGCACGGCGGTCGTCGACAAGGGCGAGCTGATCGCGAGCTCGTCGGCATGGGACAGCGATCTGCGCGTGATCTGGCAGGGCAAGACGCTCGTCGCACGGGCCGGGCAGCCGGGCGCCCTCGTGTGCCCGGGAGAGCGGCTGATGCGCGTACCGGGCAGGAACCACTTCGGGGATCCGAACGCGCCGGTCTACGGCGTGCAGTGCAGCGAGCTGGTCGATCCGATCGGCGCGCCGCTGCGGCTGCGCGCGGTGCTCGTCGGGGTGCGCCTCGAGATCACGATCGAGCGCTGCGGCACCACCGGCGGCTGCTTGCCGGTCGCGAAGCACGACCTCAAGGACTATGGCTCGGTGTTCGCGGTCGCCGATGTCGACCGCGACGGCAAGCCAGAGGTGATCGTGACCGGCGCCGGCGCTCCGGGAGATGCCGATGCGATCAAGGTGATGACCCTCGGCGGCGACACGAAGAAGGGCCTGTTCCGGCGCACGTTCCAGAGCGGCGTCGTGGGGATCGCCGTCGGAGATAGCGACGGTGATGGGACCGTCGAGGTGATCGTAGCCGTGCGACTCGCCGGGACCACGCTCGTCGACCTCTGGCGGCTCGATTGAAGCGCGCGGTGCTGGTCCTGCTCGCGGCATGTGCGCTCGTGCACGCGGAGAGCCGGCCGCGCTACGGCGGGGTGCTCGAGGGCTCGCTGCTCGGCGCCCCGGTCACGCTCGACCCACCGCTCGCGCAGGCACACGCAGAGATCACGGCCGTCGACCTCGTGTTCGACACGCTGTACCGGATCGACGCCGGTGGTTTGCCGCAACCGCACCTCGCCACCGGGATGCCGATGCTCGTCAACGGCAAGCTCGAGATCCCGCTGCGGAAGGGCGTGCGGTTCCACGACAACAGCGTGCTCACCGGCGCGGACGTCTGGGCATCGCTCGAGCGCGTGCGGACCACGCCGTCGCGCTGGACGCTCGCACAGGTCACCTCCGTCGGTGCGAACGGCGACACGCTCGAGGTTGGCACGACCGCATCGCCACTCGAGCTCGCGCGGGCGCTCGCGCTGCCGGCGACCGCGATCACGAAGGGCGGCAAGGCGCAGACCGATCGTCCGATCGGCTCGGGGCCGTTCTTCGTCGAGAGCTGGGACAAGAAGGGCCGCCTCGCGCTGCGGGCGTTCGATGCATACTTCGCGGGACGGCCGTACCTCGATCAGCTCACGCTGCGCTGGTACGACACGCCCGACGGCGAGGCGCGGCAGTTCGAGAAGGGTGACGCGCAGCTCTCGGCGCGCGGCGTGGCGGTGTTCACCGGCGTTCAGCCGAAGTTCCGCGCGGACTTTGTCGACGGACCGGCATCGTTGCTCGTGTTCGTCGGGTTTGGCCGCGCGCATCTCGACGTCACGGCGGATCGCTCGTTCCGCCGGGCGCTCGACCTCGCACTCGCGCGCGGTGCGCTGACCTCGGTGACCTCGGGCGAGCGCGTGGTGCTGGCGCGGACGCCGATCCCTGTCGAGGCAGGAGGCCCGGCGCTCGACGCGGCGGGCAAGGTCGACGACATCATGCGCGCAAAGGCCGCGCTTGCCGATGCGGCGAAGCGGGTCAAGGCACTCGCGCCCGACAAGCTCGCGGCGCTGAAGCTCGAGATCCTGATCGAGGAGACCCGACCGGATGATCGCGAGCTCGCCGAGCGCACGGCGTACGCGCTGACCAAGCTCGGCATCGGATCCGTGATCACCGCCGTCTCGGCGGCCACGCTGCGCGATCGCGTGCGCAAGGGCGATTGCGACCTGTGGATCGGTCAGCTTGCCGTTCCGGTCACGAATGCGAACGCGTGGTGGGGCGCCGCGTTTGCCGCCGGCGGCGACACCTGGGCCGAACAGCGCCTCGCGGCGGGCGCGATCGACGCACCGGCGGCGCACAAGGCGTTCGCGGAGCGGCTGCCGATCGTGCCGCTGATGTTTCGCTCGGTGCGGATCTGGCACCGCACCGACGTGCGCGGCCTCGCGTTCGATGGCACGGGTCGCCCGAGCTACGCGGAGATGTTCCTCTACGGCGAGCCCGCGCGCGCGCTCAAGGGCGGCAAGCCGTGAAGCTGCGCGGCCGATTCACGCTGTCGCTCGCGCTGGCAGCGCTGGTCCCGATCTCGGTCGCCGCGATCGTGACGCGGACGGTGATCGCGTCGTCATCGCGGGCGGCTTACGAGGAGGACCGGCGGATCGCCGAGCAGTCGATTCACCGCGAGCTCGATACGCTCTCGAACGAGGTCAACGAGGCGGTCGCCTCACTCGCCGACAATCGCCACCCGTTCATCGGCGTGCTCCTTGGCGAGCTGGTCAAGGGCACGCTCGGCGACGGCAAGGTGTTGAAGAGCCTACGCGAGCAGGGCGGGCAGGAAATGCGCGGCTTCTCGCTGCAGGTGCTCACCGTCACGGGGGCCGACGACCGCGTGCTGATCACGCCGCACTATCGCGACGCCACCGACGACGTCAACCCGACGGTCCGTGAGCGTGCGATGAAGAACACAGGCACGTACTTCGCGAACGCCCAGATCCGCACCGGGCCGACCGTGGAGACCGTGCTGGTCGCGGAGTCCTCGCACATGTCACGCAAGGACGGCGCGGCCGTCGCGGTATCGGCCGGCCGGCGGGTCACCGACAAGATGCTCGCGGGGATCCGGAGACCCGGGCGCATCGACGCGCGCGTCGTGGATCCGAAGGGTCAGATCATCCTGCCACCGAGCAAGGACTGGGCGAAGATCGCGAAGGACGCGCCGATCACGGTGCCGATGCTCGGCCCCGACAAGAAGCCAGTCGCGATCATCGAAGTCGTGGTCTCCGACGGCGACCTGGACCAGGTCCTCCGCAACATCACGCTCGTGTCCGCGCTGCTCGCGCTCGGTGCGCTCGGCGTGGTGGTGTTGATCGGGCTGCTCGTCGCGAAGCGAACCGCACACGATCTGGAGAAGCTCGTCGAGGGCTCGCTCGCGGCCGCGCGCGGCGATCTCGATCACCGGGTGCCGGTGCGCGCGAAGGACGAGATCGGCGCCGTCGCGGCCGCGTTCAACTTCATGATGGAGGATCTCAAGACCTCCAAGGACCGGCTCGTGATCGCGGAGCGGATCGCCGCCTGGCAGGAGATCGCGCGCAGGCTCGCGCACGAGATCAAGAATCCGCTGACGCCGATCCAGATGGCGATGGACACCCTGCGCAAGACCTGGAAGAAGCAGCACCCCGATTTCGGCGAGATCCTCGAGGAGTCGACCACGACCGTGCTGCAGGAGGCCGACCGCCTGAAGCACATCGTCTCGGAGTTCTCCGACTTCGCGCGGATGCCAAAGCCGGAGTTCCAGCGCATCGATCTCAACGAGGTCGTGCGCTCCGCGATGACGCTGTACCTGGATGCCGCGCCGGTGGAGGTGGTGCTCGGCAAGGTGCCGGAGCTCGACGCCGACAAGGCGCAGATCCACCAGATCGTGCTGAACCTCGTCGAGAACGCGCGCGACGCGATCAGCAAGCGGAGCGACGGCAAGATCATCGTGTCGACGCGGCTCGGCGATGGCGCGGACCGCGCGCTTCTGATCATCGAGGACAATGGGCCGGGCGTGCCATCCGATCTCAAGGACAAGGTGTTCGCGCCGTACTTCACGACGAAGCACGCGAAGGGCGGCACCGGCCTCGGCCTCGCGATCGTCCATCGCATCGTCTCGGACCACGGCGGTCGGATCTCGATCACCGATGCCAAGGGCGGCGGCGCGCGGTTCACGATCGAGCTGCCGCTGCGCAACGGCGCCGCGCTGCTCGCGTCGCGGATCTAGCGCGCGAATCGGTCGAAGACTGAGGTACTCTGGAGCGGATGGTGAGGGTCCTCCTGTTTGCGTGCGTCCTCTCGGGTTGCTTCAAGCCGAGCTACGACCATCCGGCGTGCGGACCGAACCGCGAGTGCCCGTCGGGATTCAGCTGCAACACGCTGGACGTGTGCGAGCGCCCGGGCGGTGGTGACGACGACGCATTCGTTCCGAAGGACTCGCTGACCGATACACCGCCGAACGATGCGATGTTCTGCCTCGGCACGGCGACGAGCCTGTTCCGCCCCTGCTTCGACACGGCACCGAGTACCACGCTGACGCTCCAGGCCGGTGCGGTGCTCAACACCGATGTAGGCTCGCCGAGTTGCGATGCAACCGCGAGCAGCTCGTCGGTGTGCGTGATCGCCGCGGGTACGATCTCCATGGCGACCGGATCCGTGGTGAGGAGTATCGGATCGCGTGCGCTCGTGCTTGCCGCCGCAACCACGATCACGATCAACGGCGTGCTGGATCTCGGTGCTCACGGTGCCTCGCCGGTCTCGGGAAATGCGATCGGACCGTGCGACATCGGGATGAGGCCGATGGCCACGACAGGTGGTGGTGGTGCGGGCGGTTCGTTCGCGCGGACCGGCGCCAATGGCGGAGTCGCGATGGGCTCGCAGGGGATCACGGGTGCGGCGATCGCCAACGTGGTCACGCTGCGCGGTGGCTGTCCCGGGCAGGCAGGAGCAACCGGCACCGGAACGCTGTTCGCCGCAGGCGGCGGTGCTGGCGGTGCGGTGTACTTGATGGCCGGCACATCGATCACGATCTCGGGTGGGGTGGTGGCCGGCGGCGGCGGCGGTACGGGCGGACCGGACTCGCAGCGCGCGGGCGGTGCCGGTGGCGGTTCCGGAGGATTGCTCGGGCTCGACGCCCCTGCGGTGAACATGCTCTCGACGGGATCCCTGCTCGCGAATGGCGGTGGTGGTGGAGCGGGCTCGACGAGCGCGGCTCCCGCTGGTGCCTCCGGCGAAGATGCGGTCGGGAAGGGCGCGGCCGGCGGCGGAGCCAGTGGTCTCTTCGGCGGCGGCGGTGGCGGCGCCGGTGCGTTCGGTACGGTAGCGCCCGCCCCCGGTATGCCTTCATCGGGCGGCGGCGGCGGCGGCGGCGGTGGCATCGGACTGATCCGCGTGATCCCGCTCAGCGCACTGACGATTGCCGGTAGCGCCTACATCGCGCCGACAGCCCAATAGCGGCTTTACCCGCGCGGTCGGGCCACGCTATCCTTCCGGACGTGTTGGGGCAGACCGTCGGGCAGTATCGGGTGACGGGCCTCATCGGTCAGGGCGGCATGGGAGCCGTCTACGCCGCCGAGCACACGCTGCTCGGGCGGCCCGCGGCGATCAAGGTTCTACTGCCGGAGCTCTCGCGCAACCAGGACATCGTCATGCGCTTCTTCAACGAAGCGAAGGCGGCCACGGCGATCCGGCACCCGAGCATCGTCGAGATCTACGACTTCGGTTGGAGCCCGGATGGATCGGCGTACATCGTCATGGAGCACCTCCAGGGCGAGCCGCTGTCGACGCGAGCGCAGCGCGGGCAGATGGTCTGGAGCAGCGCGCTCGGGATCGCGCGGCAGATCGCGGGAGCGCTGGCGGCGGCACACGCGAAGGGCATCGTTCATCGCGACCTCAAGCCCGACAACATCTTTCTCGTACCGGATCCCGAGGTGCCAGGCGGCGAGCGGATCAAGCTGCTCGACTTCGGTATCGCGAAGCTCGCGGGCGATGGCTCGCAGGCGAACATGACGCGGACCGGAGCGGTGATGGGAACGCCGACGTACATGGCACCGGAGCAGTGCCGCGGCGTGCCGATCGATCACCGCGCGGATCTCTACTCGCTCGGCTGCATCATCTTCGAGCTATGCGGCGGGCGTGCTCCGTTCGTCGGCGAGGGCACCGGCGACGTGCTCGCGGCGCACATCTATGTGCCGGCCCCGGCGCTCTCGACGATCGCCGCGAACATCCCGCCGGCGGTGGAAGCGCTGCTGCAGCGCCTGCTCGCGAAGGCTCCGAACGATCGCACGCCGAACGCCGAGACGCTGATCCGCGAGATCGACGACATCGCTGGCACCCACCAGCGACCCGCGACGCACGGCGGGCCGGAGCTATCGCGCCCGGGAACGTCGCCCGCCACGCCGACCACGCTGTCGGGTTCGGCGAGCGCACACACGGTGCCCCCGACGCGGTACGGCGGCGCACCTCCGAGCAACAAGCGCGGCCTGTGGATCGGCCTCGGGGCCGTGGTCGTCGCAGCAGCGGTCATCGTCATCGTGGTCGTTCAAGGTGGTGGCAGCGGAACGAACGAGAAGGCGCCGACCGAGCCCGCGAAGGCCCCCGTCGCCGAGCCGGTCAAGACGCCAGAACCTGTGAAGACGCCGGAGCCCGTGAAGACGCCGGAACCGGTGAAGGTCGCCGACCCGGTGAAGGTCGCCGACCCGGTGAAGACGCCCGACGTTCCCGCGCTGAGTGCGACGGTCGCGTTCGCGATCGACAGCGTGCCCGCCGGTGCGACCGTGATGCTGGCCAAGACCGTCCTTGGAAAGACGCCGTATACCGGAACGCTGCCGCGCGCGGGCGACGTCACCGTGGTCGTCAAAGCATCGGGCTTCGCCGACAAGAAGGTTGTCATCCACACCGACAAGGACATCGACGAGCACGTGAAGCTCGCGAAGCTCGCCGGGCCGAAGGTGAAGACGAACAAGGATCAGAGCGTCAACCCCTTTGGTGACTAGGAGCCTGCCGTGATCGTTGCCCGAGCGCTGTTGATCGGTTCCCTCGCCGCCACGGTGGTGGTGCCGGCGATCGCTCGTGCCCAACCGGCAGCTCCGGTGGACAAGGCGAAGGCGAAGACGGCCAAGCAGTACGTCGATGCGGGGCTCGCGGCGCAGAACAGCGGCGACTACGAGACCGCGGTCTCGATGTACGAGAAGGCGTATGCGCTGGTCCCGCACCCCGTGTTGCTGTTCAACATGGCGCAGGCCCACCGCCTCGCGAAGCACGACGACAAGGCACTCGAGCTCTACGACAAGTACCTCGCCGCCGATCCCAGCGGCGCGCAGGCGAAGACCGCGCGCGAGTTCGCCACCGACCTCCGGGCGAAGCGCGATGCCGCCGACAAGGCGATCTCCGACGCGAAGGCCGCCGCCGCCGCGAACGCGGCCGAGGCCGCGAAGGCCGCCGACGAGAAGCGAGCGGCGGATGCGAAGGCCGCCGAGGCCGCTCGGCAGGCGAGCGTCGCACAGCGCACGGCCGGCCCATCGTCGACGCCGGGACAGCCCAGCGACGAAGGTGTGGAGCATCCAGGGCGCACGCTGCGGATCGCCGGCATCGGCGTCGGAGCCGTGGGTGTGATCGGCGTCGGCGTCGGCATCGTGTTCGGCCTCAAGGCTCGGTCTCTCGCTGACGATCTGTCGGCGCCGGGCGCGATGTTCGATCCGGGCAAGGTGGACGATGGCAAGAGCGCGAACCGCACCGCGATCATCGGGCTCGTCGGCGGCACCGTGCTGGTCGCGGTCGGCGTGACGCTGTACTGGCGCGGCAGCGTGGCGAAGAGCCGCGCGGAGCAGGTGACCCTCGCACCGATGGTGAGCGATCAGGTCGCGGGGCTCGCGATCTCCGGTCTTCTGCCCTAGCGATCGCAGGTTCCGGGCGTGGTGCGGATCCAGCGCACGTACGGCGCGATCACCGCATCGGTCTCGGCGGTACGCGAGCCGTACGGGTACGCGAAGCTCTCCGGCGTGAACCCGTCCGCACGCAGCATCTCGATCTCGGGGAGCACTTCATCATCGAGCCAGGCCTGTGCCCCGTAGGTGGCCGCGTACTGCGCCGCCTCGAGGTGATGCACGGTGTGCGACTCGATGTCGTGGCCGTCGTGCTCGAGGACGTGGAGCGCCGCGCGCTGCTTCGCATCGAGCTCGTGAAAGTTCGAGACGAACAACGTCGCCCGCACGCCGTGGTGCCCGAGCAGCGAGCGCACGCTCATCCACGAATCGACGCCGTTATCGTCGAACGCGAACACCACCCCGGCCTGCGGCTCCGCCTCGGGATCGAGGTCGCGATAGGTGAGGTAGGGCAGGCCGGCCGTTTCGAATAGCGAGAGCGCGCGGTCGAGCGTCGGAATGCTGATCGAGACGCCGGGTGCGTGCGCGTACACGTTGAGGACCCACCTCTCGCGGACTGCCGTGTCGACCAGCTCGAGCAGGCGATCCCAGTTCTCCGGCACGAGGTAGTCGTCGAGTGGTTGGCCGCAGAGGAGCTGCCGGTCGTCGTAGGTGAAGAACAGCTCGTCGGAGACGCTGTCACCGCACGCGCCGGAAAGCACCGCGACCAGCGCGAGCACGCATCGCATCGCATCGTGGCGACTGCTCAGCACGCGGCGTGCCCGCGCGATCGGCACGCCCGAGCCCTCGTCCGCCGACCATGTGACCGAGACCACCGTCGAGACCGTGACATCGCTGTTGGTGCCGACCGAAAAACTGCTTGCAGTTGGGGCACCGATTCCCATAATGGCGCCCGAGGGACGAAAGCTGGCTCCTGCGCGATGGTCGCGCGGTGGACAGCCCCCCGGCTTCGCGACCGTTCGCGTCCGGCCCTCATGTGCCCATGCCTCCTCGCAACAAGCAGCAGGCCCGCGATCGCAAGTGGGGCCGTTATCTGAAGATCGCCGGTGAAGCCGGAACGATCGCCATGGCCTTGCGCGACAAGCCCACGCCGCTCGACTGGCTCGGCGTCGGTCTGCGCGCCATCGGGCTGGCCCTCAGCGTGGGCGATGAACGGAGGCGGTCCGAGGCCGGCGACCCGTGGAAGTACTTCGCCACTATCTCGAGCGAGGAATGGCTCGAGGTGCCCGAGGAGTTCCGCCGCCTGGTCCTCGACCACGCGACGAACATCGAAGTCGACGAGGCGTACTGGGACGGAGAGCCGGGATCCCCGCTGATCTGCCGGGCCAAGATCGGCGACGAGGTGTTCGCGTGGATCGCCGAAGGGCAGGCCATCGCGGATGGTCCGTACCTGATCGCCGCGCGGCAGACCGAGAGCTACCGCGCGCTCGGAGACCGATTGTGGCGCCGGCTCGGTGGCAAGCAGCTCCTCTACGGCACGGCCGGGCTCGGGCTCGATCCCTTCAACGGCGATGGCGTGGTGGCGACGGCGCAGATGATCGAGCTCTGCGACCGCATGCGCCGGTTTGTCGCGGCCGGCCAGCCGCGCAGCTACTTGCTCGGTGGACCGCCCGGCACCGGCAAGAGCGTCGCGATCCGCTGGATGATCGAGCAGCTCGGACTGACCTCGGTGCGCATCGATCTCGGAGTGCTCGCCCGGTTGCACGGATCGCATGCGACGTCGCTGACGACCAGCCTCGAGACGCTCCTCCGGCTTCTCCGCCCGCAGGCGATGATCCTCGACGACCTCGATCGCGTCGCTGTCACGGCGCCCTTGCTCGCGTTCCTCGAGATGGCGCGCCGCACCTGCGGGGTCGTGATCGGCTCGGCGAACTCGGTGCAGAGGATGATGGGCGCCGCGGTCCGCCCCGGTCGGTTCGACGACATCATCCGCATCGACCGCCTCGATCCGGTGGTCCTCCGCACGCTGCTCGCCGGCGATGCGGATCTCCACGACCGGCTCGCCGCGCTTCCCGCCGCGTATGTCGTGGAGTTCGCGACCCGACGCCGCGTCCTCGGGCGCGAGCAGGCCCTGGCGGAGCTCGACGAATTGATCACCCGGTCGACGCAGATCGCCGCAAGCACCGAATGTGACTCGGACTAGATCTGCGCGAATTGCTTCCCTCGTCGGTGCGTTAAACGATATGAAGACGAAACCCCGGAAGGATTGTCATGGCGAAGCTCGCACGCATCGAAGGCTGTCTCACCGCGATCGTGACCCCGTTCAAGGGCGGTCGCGTCGACTTCGATAGCCTGGCGAAGCTGGTCGACTGGCAGATCGAGCAGGGCGTCGATGGCATCGTCGCGGTGGGCACCACGGGCGAGTCCGCCACGCTCGACGTCGAGGAGCACGTCGCCGTGATCGCCGCGACCGTCAAGGCCGCGAAGGGCCGCGTGCCGGTGGTCGCCGGCGCGGGTGGCAACGCGACCAGCGAGGCACTCGCGCTGACCAAGGCCTCCGAGGACGCCGGCGCCGATGCGCTGCTCCACGTGACGCCCTACTACAACCGGCCCAGCCAGGAGGGCCTGTTCCGCCACTTCGAGGCGATCGCGAAGGCCACGAAGCTGCCGATCATTCTCTACAACGTGCCCTCGCGCACCGCGTGCGATCTGCTCACCGATACGGTGGTTCGGCTCGTCGACTTCGACAACATCATCGGCATCAAGGACGCCACGGGTAACCTCGTGCGCGGCAGCGAGCTGGTCGCGAAGGTCGGAGACAAGATCACGATCCTCTCCGGCGATGACGGCACGACGTTCCCGCTGTACGCGTGCGGCGGCCGCGGTGTGATCTCCGTGGTCTCGAACGTCGCGCCGAAGTTGATGAGCGACATGTGGGATCACGTGAAGATCGGCAACTGGGACAAGGCGAGGCAGTGCCACATGGAGCTGCGCGTGTTGAACCAGATGCTGTTCGCCGAGCCGAGCCCCGCGCCCACGAAGGCCGCGCTATCACTCCTCGGTCGCTGCGCCCCGGATGTTCGCCTCCCGCTCGTGCCCGCCACCGCCGGTCTGCTCGAGCAGCTGCGGAACGAGATGCGCACCGCGGGCCTGCTCTAGTGGCCGCGAAGGTCTGCGTTCTCGGCCCCTCGGGCCGCATGGGGCGCACACTGATCGATGCCTCCGCCGGCCGCAGTGATGTCACGCTGGTCGCCGCGATCGATCGCGAGGGCGCCGACAGGCTCGGCGAGACCGTCGCGCCCGGGGTGGTCGCGCGCACCGATCTGCGCTCGGCGCTCGGCACCGCGGACGTCTACATCGATTTCACCTCGCCCGCCGGGACGCGCGCCGCACTCGCCGTCGCGCGCGAGCTCGCGAAGCCGGCGATCGTCGGCACCACGGGCCTGTCTGCCGAAGACAGCGCGGACCTCGACGCGCTCGCGAAGGTCGCGCCGATCGTGGTCGCAGCGAACTTCTCGCTCGGCGTGAATCTCTTGCTCGGCCTGGTCGAGCAGGCAGCGCGTGCGCTCGGCCCCGAGTGGGACGCGGAGATCGTCGAGACCCACCACCGTGCGAAGCGCGACGCTCCATCGGGCACCGCACTGATGATCGCCAAGGCGGTTGCCGCGGGTCACGGCAGCGACTACGACGCGGTCAAGCGGCACACGCGCGATGGCGATGTGGGCCCGCGCCCGCGCGGCGAGATCGGCGTCTCCACCGTGCGCGGCGGCGACGTGATCGGCGAGCACACGGCCACGTTCTTCGGCCCCGCCGAGCGCATCGAGATCAGCCATCGCGCGAGCTCGCGCGCGATCTTCGCGAACGGTGCGCTGCGCGCGGCGGCGTGGGTGGTAGGCAAGCCACCCGGTCGCTACGACATGCTCGCTGTCCTCGGCCTGAAGTGATGCTACGGTGGCGCTGAAGCATGACCGCGACTGAACGCATCACGATGGTCGTCCTCAACGACGACGGCTCGCGCGACAAGTTCACGCTCAGCTCCTGGGTCGGAATCCCGCGCAAGCACGAGCTGATGTGGATCGGCGACGACCCGTACATGATCATCGAGGTCGAGTACGCGGTCTCGGAGGGGTTCTTCGGCGCCCGTTCGATCGATGCCGCCGGCGTCTACGTTCGCCGCCTGACCAAGGACGAGCAGGACGCGGTCGCGCGCCGGCTCGCGAACCCGGTCCGCGGCAAAGACGAGCAGCCCTTCCGGCCTTAGTTGACGGCTTCGCAGCGCGAGCCGTCGGAGTGGTCTCCGATGTTCGCTTCGCACAGCGCGGCGCTCGGGAACACGAAGAACTGATCCTGGACGTTGCGCGCGAACGCGGTCGACTGCTTGATGCACCCCGTCGACGCCCCGAGTACGTAGCGGTCGAGCTCGTAGGCCGCGCTGCAGTCCTTCGCCGACCGCGCGCAGCTGCCGACCGGGTGTTGTAGATCGGCGCCGGTGAAGCACTCCCAGCCGCTGCCGCGCGGGACCCGCTTGCGATCGAGCTTTGGTCGCCCGACCTCACCCGTGGCGGCGCATGCGGAGACCTCCGAGGCCGCACCGATCACGCGCTCGCGATAGCTTGCGCAGGCCTCGGCGGTGGTCGATGCGGCGTAGCCCCACACCGACGACGTGTCGCGGAAGGTGACGAGGTAGACGGTGTCGCGCGCCTTGCACTTCGTGCTTGCCATCGCGCCGCGGCGGATCAAGTCCTCGCACTGCGCGATGCTGCGCGTGCATGCGGGCCGCACACCCTTCGGCGCCGGCGTGGGGAGCTCGAGGCACCACCAACCCTTGCCAGGCGTGATCACCGACGTCTCGAGCTTCGCGGCCGGTGGAAACCGCTTGCCCACGACCTCGCATTGCGCGACGCGCTGATACGCCTTCGACGCGACGAGACCGCCGCGGAGTGCGAGGCAGCCATCGTCATCGGGCGACGCGAGGAATCGCCACGTCGCGCGTTTCGGATCGAAGTACGTCACCACGGTCGCGGTCGCCTGCGCAGTACACGGCGTCATCTTCGGCGGATCGATCAGCGTGGAGCGCGTCTGCTTGCACTCGGTCTCGCTGCGCTCGCACCGCGGCGTCTCGCCGCCGGCAAGCTTGTCGTCGAGCGGGTGAAAGCACGACCACTCCGCGCCGAACGGGATGACGTTCACGGGAGCCTTCGGGGCGCCGCCACCCCGCGCGTGCGCGACGGAGACCGCGAACGCGGCGAACAGGCCGAACGCGAGGGGGCGCATCGCTTTCATATCGTCGCACCCGTAGGACGAGAGCGCCACATCCCGAATTCACCGCCGGCTGGCGCTTGCTGGCAGGTTCGCCCACCTGGCGACGAGCTCGGCGGAAACGACGTCACCGTGGGCCAGGACGTACTCCAGGTGCGGTAAGGCGTCGCACCCGAAAAACATCTGGCCGCGGAGGGTGCTCGTCGGAACTCCGAAGATTCCTTCCATGATCGCCTGGTCACATTATGCCTGGACTCTACACAGCTGCGGCCGCAGCGAACTGTGCATGGTACAGCGCGTGATAGGCACCGCCGGTCGCGAGCAGCTCGGTGTGCGTACCTTGTTCGACGATCTTGCCGCCGTCCATCACCAGGATCAGATCCGCCTTGCGGATGGTCGAGAGCCGGTGCGCGATCACGAAGCTCGTACGGTGCTCGCGGAGCTTCGCCATCGCCTGCTGCACCAGGACCTCGGTGCGCGTATCGACCGACGACGTGGCCTCGTCGAGGATCAGGATCGCAGGCTCGGCAAGGAACGCGCGCGCGATCGTGATCAGCTGCTTTTCGCCGGCCGAGAGGTTCGAGCTCTCTTCGTCGATCACCGTGTCGTAGCCCGCGGGCAGTGCGCGGACGAAGCGATCGACGTACGTCGCCTTCGCCGCCGCGAGCATCTGCTCCGCGGTGGCCGCGGTGTTGCCGTAAAGGATGTTGTCGCGGATCGTGCCGCCGAACAGCCACGTATCTTGCAGCACCATGCCGAGCTTCGCGCGCAGCTCGCGGCGGGGTAGGTCCGCGATGTCGACGCCGTCGAGGACGATCTTGCCGCTGTCGAGCTCGTAGAACCGCATGAGGAGGTTCACGAGCGTGGTCTTGCCCGCACCCGTCGGCCCGACGATCGCGATGGTCTGGCCGGGCGCAGCGGTCAGCGACAGATGCTCGATCAGCGGGACGTCTGGCTTGTAGCGGAAGCTGACACCCTCGAACCGGACCTCGCCGCGCACGGCGGGTAGCTCGGCGACGTCGCGATCGAGCTGCTGCTCCACTGTGTCGAGCAGCTCGAACACGCGCTCCGCGGACGCCACGCCCGACTGCAGCACGTTCGCGACCGATGCGACCTGGGAGAGCTGCTGCGTGAACTGGCGCGAGTACTGGATGAACGCCTGCACGCTGCCGAGCAGCATCGCGCCCGAGGCGACGCGGATCCCGCCGCCGACCGCGATGGCGATGAAGGTCAGGTTCCCGAGAAATCCGATCGCCGGCATGATCAGGCTCGAGATGAACTGCGCGCGGAAGCTTGCGTCGAACAGCTCCTCGTTCTTCGCGCGGAACGCGGTCTCGATCTGCGCGCGCCGGCCGAACACCTTGACCAGCGCGTGGCCGGTGAACGACTCCTCGATCTGACCGTTGAGCGCGCCCACGTGCTTCCACTGCGCGATGAAGCCCTTCTGCGCCCGCTTTCCGATCTTCGCCGTGACTACCACCGACAGCGGCACGGTGACGAGCGTGATCAGCGCGAGCCACCCCGAGATCACTACGAGCATGATCAGCACGCCGAGGAGCGTCAGGAGGCCGCCGAGGATCTGCGACAGCGTCTGCTGCAGCGCCCCGGCCACGTTGTCGATGTCGTTCGTGACGCGGCTCAGCACCTCGCCGTGTTGCTGCCCATCGAAGTACGATAGAGGCACCCGCATCAGCTTGTCCTCGACGTCGCTGCGTAGCCGCTTGACCGCTCGCTGGACGGCGAAGTTCAGGATGTACCCCTGCAGCCAGGCGAACAGCGACCCACCGGCGTACAGGCACATGACGAGGACGAGCACGTGCGCGAGCGCGTCGAAGTCGATGCCGTGGCCGGGCATCACGCTCATGTGCTCGACCATGTCGGCCATCCGGTCGTTGCCCGAAGCGTGCAGCGAGGCGATCGCTTGATCGCGCGTAAGGTCCGGGGACAGCTGGTTGCCGAGAAATCCCCGGAAGATGATATTGGTCGCGCCGCCGAGGATCCTGGGGCCGCTGACGTTGAGCCCGACGGCGACCACGGCGAACACGAGCACCGCCAGGATCAACGCGCGCTCCGGGACGAGACGGCCGAGCAAGCGCTTCGCGGACGGGCCGAAGCTCTTCGCCTTCTGCGGCGGGGCCATGCCGGCGCCGCCGAACGGACCGCGGCCCATCATCGGGCGCGGGGGCGGCGGCGATGCGGGCTTTGGCTCGCTCATGCGGCCTCCTTGTCTTCGGTCTGTGAGGTCACGATCTCCTGATAGGTCGGGTTACCCGCGAGCAACTCGGCGTGCGTGCCGCGCCCCACGATCTTGCCGCCATCGATGACGATGATCTGGTCGGCATCCACGATGCTCGCCACGCGCTGCGCGACGAGGATCACGGTGGCGCCCTGCGTGCGCGGCTTGAGCGCGGCGCGCAGCTTCGCCTCGGTGGCGAGGTCGAGTGCGGAGAACGAGTCGTCGAACAGGAACACGCCGGGATCGCGGAGCAGCGCGCGCGCGATCGAGAGGCGCTGCCGCTGCCCACCGGAGACGTTGGTGCCGCCCTGCGCGATCGGCGACTCGAGCCCCTGTGGCATGGCCGTGACGAAGTCCTTTGCTTGCGCGATCTCGAGCGCAGCCCACAGTTGCGCGTCGGTCGCGTCGGGGTTGCCGAACCGGAGATTCGACGCGATCGTCCCGGTGAACAGATATGCGCGCTGCGGCACCATGCCGATCCGTGCCCATAGCTCCTCTGGATCGCGCTCTCGTACGTCGACGCCATCGATCAGCACGGTTCCGGCGGTGGGATCGCTGAGCCGTGGGATCAGCTCGAGGAGCGTGGTCTTGCCGGCGCCGGTCGATCCGATGATCGCCGTGATCTTGCCGCGCTCGGCGGTGAACGAGATGTCACCGAGCACGGGAGCGACCGCGCCGGGATAACGGTACTCCACGCCGCGCAGTTCGACCGCGCTGGTCAGCGCCGCCGGTACCTTCGGCACCGATGGCGGGCCGACGCTCGGCACGGTGTCGAGCACTTCGTTGATGCGCTCCGCGCACACCGCGGCGCGCGGGATCATGACGCCCATGAACGTGGACATCATCACCGCAACGAGGATCTGCATCAGGTAGCTCAGGTACGCGGTCAGCGCGCCGACCTCGAGCGAGCCATCGGAGATCCGCTTCGCACCGAACCACAGCACGGCCACGCTCGAGGCGTTGAACACGAGCATCACGGTCGGGAACATCAAGGCCTGCAGCTTGCCCACCGCGAGTGCAAGCGCGGTGAGCTCGCTGTTCGCGCCGTCGAAGCGGGCCGCTTCGTGGGGCTCGCGTACGAATGCGCGGACGACGCGCATGCCGGTGATCTGCTCGCGCAGCACGCGGTTGACCTTGTCGATCTTCCCCTGCATCGCGCGGAACAGCGGGATCATCCGCGCGATGATCAGGCCGAGGCTACCGGCGAGGACCGGCACGCAGACGAGCAACAACTTCGAAAGCGAGATGTCCTCGCGCAGCGCCATCACGATGCCGCCGAAGCACATGATCGGCGCCATCACGAGCATCGTGACGCCCATCAGCACGAGCATCTGCACCTGCTGCACGTCATTGGTGGTCCGCGTGATCAGCGACGGCGCACCGACCTTGCCGATCTCGCGCGCCGAGAGCTTGCCGACATGGTGGAAGATCGACGCCCGCAGATCGCGGCCATACGCGATCGCGAGGCGGGCTCCGACGTAGACCGCGGCGATCGAGCACGCGATCTGCAGCGCCGCGATTCCGAGCATCACGCCGCCGAGCTGCAGGATCACTCCCGTATCGCCCTGCGCGACGCCCTGGTCGATGATGTCGCCGTTGAGCCTTGGTAAGTACAGCGAAGCAATCGTGCCGACGAGCTGCAGCAGCACGACGAGGGCGAGCCCTTTCTTGTAGGGCCGGAGATAGGTGCGGAGGAGACGGAGCAGCATCGATCCGGACTACGCGCTGGTCAGTTCCGCCGGATCCCGATGACATCGAGCGCGCCGGACTTCGTGCGCGCGAGGTGAACGACCACCGGCGGCAGGGCGCGCGCGTTGCGCGACACCGCGAGCTTCACGATGGTGTACTGCGCGGCGTCGCCACCGAGCGGAACCGCATCCGTACACACGTGCGCACCCGTTGCAGACGGAGCGAGCGACGCGCGGGGGACGAGGGCGGCACCGGCGGCATCGAAGACCTCGGCCGTGTAGCGCGAGGTGGCGGGCGAAAGGCCGTAGGTTCGCGCGAGGTCATCGAAGCACAGCCGCGCGCGGTCGCCGGCCGGCTCGATCGTGAACCGGTCGAGCGGCGACACCTGATCGAACCAGTACCGACCGACGCGGCGCTGCCGCTCGAGCAGCGTCTCGATCATGTACGCCGTCGCGCGCGGGTCCGAGAAGTGCGCCTCGCCCACGGCAGCCGTGATCTGCTCCTTCGTGAACCGCATCGCGATCTTCGCCCCCCAGTACGTATCGGTGGCATCCGCCTCGTCGAACGGCCAGTACGGGGCGTTGATCCGCCACGCCGCGGGATCGAAGTGATCCGCCTCGAACACGGCGATGCCCTTGATGCCCTTGTCGTCGATGTTGTCCCACGGGCGGTCCCACAGCCCGAACGTGAACAGCGTGCGGAGCGCCATGCCGAGATCGAGCCGGTTCGTGTACCCGATGGTCTTCCAGTTGGTCGAGTTGTTCATCACGCCGAATGCCTTGCCGAAATCGATCAGGTAGTGGACGACGTGATCCTTGACGAACACATCGAGGGTGTTGTCCTCCTGGAGATCGGTGTGGTTGATCCATGCGAAGATCGGGACCTCGCCGCGCACGCTCCGCCGCTTCTCGTGGTCGATGCGATCGTTGGGGTCGTCTCCGCGCCGCCCCTCGCGCGAGTACGGACCTACCGGCTTACCCGGCAGGTAGCGGCTCGCGAGCACGCGAAACTTGCCATCCGGCGTGCGGTACATCAGCTCCAGCGCCTTATCGAGCTGCTCGGCGGTGAGCGGCTGCTTCTGGCCCAGCGCGTTCTTCGCGCTGGCCTTCGGCGAGATCACGATGTCCTCGCGCCGGATGAACGCGAGATAGTCCTGCGGAACGTTGTACCCGGCGGCCCACAGCAGGTGCTGGCCGATCACGTGTGCGCCGGTCTCCATCTCCGGGCGAATGGCCTCGTCGAACTTGAGCAGATACTTGTCGCCCTTCGCGTCCTCGAACACGAAGCCGATCGAGAGCCCGCCGGTCTTCGCACCGGTGATGGTCCACGGCAGGTTCTCCACCGGGTTCGGATCGAGGTTCGCACCTCGTCGCACCTCCTCGACGGTCATCTCGCGCAGGCCGATCCGATTCGTGAACCACGTCGAGTCGGGTACCTCGTCGAGGGAGTTGACGTCCTGCGCCCGCAGCGGCTCGATCACGTCGAGGACGCGCGTCAGCCGGCGGACCACGAAGCTGTCGGTCTGATACAGCGTGCGGTTGTACACGCGCTCCTCGGGGGGCTTCGGGATCGGTGCGGTATCGGCAACGCGCCACACGGCAGGCTCGACCTTGAAGCGAAGCGTGCCAGCGGGCGGTGAGGCGCAGGCAGCGCCGAGCATGGCGAACAGGGCAATCGCGTGACGCATCAGTACCTCCCCGCGCGCTCGCGGCGACCGAATCCAGGTGAAAACGCGAACTGGAAGAACGCATCGCCTTCGCGCGAGAACGCAAGCTGCAGGCGGAGCAGGAAGCTCTTTGCCGTGGTGACCTCGATGCCACCACCGAAGCCCACGTGGAGATCGTCGAGGTTGGTGTCGAGCTGGCTCCAGGTGTGGACGGTGCGACCTGCATCGGTGAACAGGTAGCCGGTCAGGAAGTTACCGAGGTCCCAGGAATACTCGGCGGTCGCAACCAGGACGGCGCGATCGCGGAACCGATCCTGGGCGTACCCGCGGAGATAGTCGGTGCCACCGAGCCGCGGCAGATCGATGAACGAGATCTTCCCGTCCGTCAGGCCATCGCTTCCGGTGATGCCGTCGACCAGCACGCGCAGCGCGAGCGTGCGGCTACCGCGATATAGATCGAAGTAGCGCTGCAGCTCGCCACCGTAGCGGGTGTACTCGGTTGGATCTCCATCGACGCCCTTCGCGCGGCCGAGGTGCGCCGAGACGAGCCAGCCAGTGGCGTCGATCGCCTGCGACTGCCACCGCGACGTTGGCCGGCGCGTGTCGTACGCCAGCTCGCCGTCGAAGTAGACGTTCTTGACGCCGCGGTCATAGCCGACGAGGCGGCTGGTGTCGAAGCGGTCCATGATCGGCTCGGTGGAGTCTGCGGCATTCGAGAAGTCGCGAATCGCGAGCGCACCCGAACCGTGGAACCAGAACGGACCGTCGAGCTTGACGTCGAGCGTGGTGACCAACCTGATCAAATTTTCGCGGAACCGCGACGAGATCGCTGCGTCGGCGAGCGTGGGGTCGAGTGGCGTCGCCGGTGGCTCCGGGAGCTCGCGCGCGTTGCCGATGCCGAAGAACCGCTCGCGCGGCCGGCGTTCGTACCGGCTCTCGAGGCTGGCCTGGACCCGGTCGCCGAACAGCTTCCCGGACTTGATCTCCGCGCCGTAGGCCTGCTGGAACTCGCCGCCGAAGTTCATCCGCAGCTTCAGGTGCTCCTGATGCCCGAACAGGTTGTAGTGGACGAACCGCAGGCCGGCGTTGATGCCGTAGTCGGTCGAGTACGACGCCACCGGATACACGCCGAAGGTCTCGTCGACGTTGAACAGCACGCCCTTCACCCGCGCCGGCAGGCTGTACTTCTCGTAGGCCCATGCGCCCAGGCGGAAGGGTTGCGCGACGGTCCAGAATGCCCACCGCGGCACGAACAGCACCACGCGGGGGATCCAGCGCAGGCTCCGGCCGATGCCGGGGTCTTCCTCGACCGCGATGCCGCTCGCCTGCTCGGGGAGCGGCGGCGGGCCGGTGGTGAGGGGCGCGGGCGGTGCGGCGTCGACGGGCGCAGCATCGACAACCGCGGCATCCGGCTGCGAGACCGCAGCGTCGGGCTCGGCTACGCCGGCATCGGGTGGCGCCGCTGGCTGCGCGCGCGCGACACCGGCAAGGAGGACGAGGACGAGGGCGATTCGGTTCAGCATCAGTTCACGTGACTTCGGTCGACGAACACGTCGACCAGGCCGGCGTCGAGCACCGAGCCAGAGAGGCTCTCGATCATACCGAGCGCGAGGTCGGTGTGGTCTTCGAGGACGTCGAACAGAGCCGCCCCGGGGCAGCGGAGCGCGCGGACGGCGGCGAGCGTACGAATCGTGGTGGTGAACGGGACTTCGCCAAGCGTCTCGAGGGCGCCGATCGCGTGGCCGGGGCCGACGATCACCGGCGAGGCGCCCGACCGCGCGCACGACGCGCTGCCCTCGAGGAGGATCAACACGGACGTCGCGAGCTGTCCGGCAACGCCGATCTCCGTGTTGGCCGGGACCCGGATCTCCTCCGCGGCCAGAGCGAGCGCGGCGAGCGCCTCGATCCGGCCCTTCGCAAAAGGCATCAACGTACGGAGCATGATGAGGCGGTCGACCATGCCGAGTGTCTCGGGTAGCTCGTTCACTTCTTCGACGCTCGGGGTCAGAGGTGGCGCCACGGTGACGGCGAGCAGCCGGCGTGCCAGCGTACGACGCACATTCGAGAGGAAGCCGAAGTTGTCCTCGAGGATCTCCGCGAAGTCCTTCGCCGAGAGCCGCAGCGTCCGGGTGGCGACCTCGGCGATCACCGCCTCGCGCGTGCGGCGCCGGGCCATCGACTCGGTTGCGTTCAGGACCTCGTGCTGGCTCCACGTGTGCCGCGAGGTCTGACCGACGAGCTTGCCTTCGATCACGAGGTGAAGCGCGGGGGATCCGCCGGCGGCGATCACCTCTTCGCCCGCCGCGAACGCTTGCTCGACGACGTTCTCGGCGACGATCGCCAGCTCCGATAGGTCGGCCTCGTCGAAGCCGGGGAACTGGCGGAGCGTGAGAACACGCTCGACCGCAGTCTGGGTTTCAGTGCTGGACATCGAGCCTCGCGATTGCCTGTTCGAACGCCTGGGTGACGAGCTTGGATTCGGTCAGCGGCTTGAGCCGCAGGAGCTCGTCGCGCAGCTCCACGAGCTTGCGCTCTCCAACGTGGTGCGCGGCCACGCAGCGCAGCGAATCGCTGTGATCCGCGAGCAGCGTAGTGAGCACCTCGGTATACGTGGGGTACTTCTCGCGGATCGCGGCCTCGTCGTGCGGATCTTTGTCGCCATGATCGAGGAGATCGAACAGCGTGGCTCGTTCCTCACCTGTCACGAGATGCTCGAGGATCTCTCTCGCCGCATCGCGTGCCTCGCCATCGCCGCTGGCCATCGCGTCGTGGATGCTGCGCAGACCATCACGGGGGTGGAGGATCCCGTAGGCGCGGAACGCGCGCTCGATCGCGTGCGTGCGCTTCTCGCTGAGGAGCTTGCGGAGCAGGACGAAGCCCGGCAGTCGCGGGGTGGGGGCGCGATGCAACACGAGGCCTTCGCCGAGCCACGCGTAGCGCGTCGCGTCCTCGAGGGAGCGCTGTGCATAGGCGCGGATCGGGGCCGGATCCATGGCCAGCAACGGTTCGTCGCTGCGCATCCGGCCGAGCGCGCGCAGGATCTTGAACTCGGTGGAACCGTCGGGCTCGCGAGGCAAGCGCGCGACGAGAGCGGCGGCGGCTTCCTCGGTGCGGAACCGGCTGATCGTGCGCGGCAAGAGACGACGCACGCCGAGGGGCGTTCGCGGATCATCGAGTGCTTCGATCAGGCGACGAAGGTACGGCGTGCCGCCGGCGACGAACACGGCGCGCGCCTCACCGCGGACCCGCGGCAGCTGGAGCAGCGACAGCAGCCGATCCATGTCGACGAGCGCCGGAGCTGCACGCCACGCCCGCAGGACCTGGCGGATCACCTCACGCTCCTTCTTCGCGAGGAGCTGGAGCAGGAGCGGGCGGAACAGCGGGTTCGGCATCCGGGCGATCGCGCGGGCGAGGGCGACGCGATCCGCAGTGGTTCCGTCGCGCAGCGCCTCGATCTGCACGTGCACGTCGCGTGGCGCCTTGCGCATCAGCGTGAGGCCGATCGCGGCGGCGGCGCGGAGCTCCGGTGCCGCGTCATCGAGTGCCTTGGTCAACCGCTCGATGTTGCGGCCGGTGCGGCTCGACGCGACCAGCGCGGCGGCCTTGATCTCTGGATCCTCGTGGTCGACGAGCTGCTGGAGGATCAGCGCCACGTCATTGCGGACGTCGCCCTCCATCAGGCTGAGCGCGTGGCGTACGACGGCGGTGCTCGGGTGAAACAGCACCAGGGCGGGGATCCGCACCCCGCGCTGGGCGAGCAAGCCGAGCGCCGCCATCGATTGCCGCTCGTCGGGGCTCGACAGCGTGGCGGTCAACAGCTGGATCGCCTCTTCGTCGAGAACGGGGACGCGGACCTCGCGATGAATCCCGGCCGCCTCGAGCGTGTCGCGGAATCGCCGCAGATACGCGCGCCGGGTCAGCACCACCATCGCGAGCCAGATCGCGACGGTGACGGTGGTCATGACCGCGAGCGCCCACGTCGCGTCCTGCCCGGTCGCGAGGGTCAGCACGAGCACCGCTGCGACCGCTTGCCCGCCGCGCTGCCCGATGACCTCGACGAGCGGCTTGGCGCGGTTGCGCTCGAGATTCCCCATCGGCAGATACAGCAGCTCGGTGGTGACCCGGTGGATGCTATTGCGCAGCCCGCCATCGGCGAGCTTGAGTGCGAACACCGCCACCGCCGCGCCGGTCAGCACGAAGCCGAGCGAGGTGGCCAGGACGATCAGCGGGAGCACGGCGAGTGCACTGCCGACGCCGAGACGATCGAGCAACCGCGGGGTGAGCGCCAGCTGGATGAAGAGCGCGACGACGTTGAGCCCGGTATACGTGGCACCGAATACCGTGGCGATCTGATCGGCGGGGATGCGCTCCGCCAGCACGCGCTTGAACATCAGATCGCCGATCGTGAGGGTCACCGTCGACACGATCGCAAACGTGATGAGGAGCCCGGCGTAGCGCCGCATGCGGTCCGGCTTGGCCGGCGTCTCCACCGACGGCTGTGGAGTCTCGGAGCGAGTGCTGCTCCGCGCGGTGAGGAGCGGCCCTACCGACAATGCCGCGAGGGCGAACCCGATCGCCCCGGCCGTGACGAGGTGACGCGCGGGCAGAAAGTGACCGAGAAGAGACGCGAGCGCGGAACCGACGAGCGCACCCGTGCTGCCACCAGCTGCGACCCAGGCGACCACGCGCTTGGCCTCGCTGACGCGCAGCTCGTTGTCGATGAGCAGCCAGAACGTGGGCACCACCAGCGACGCGACAAGGCCGGTCCACACATAGAGCACGAACGACGCCCATGGCGATCGGTTCATCACCACCGCCATCACGGTTGTCCCGACGACGGCAAACACGAGGAACAGCAGGAGCGTGCGATAGGCGTCGTGCGAGCTGTTCCACCGGCGTCCGGCGGCAACCGCGAGGAGTGCGGTGGCCGCGATCGCGACGTAGGCCCATCCGAGCATGTCCGCACCGAGCCGCGTCAGGAACAGCGCGTCGCGCGCTGTCTCGAGCAGCGCGTGGGCGGTCATGATCAGGAACAGGACGATCGCGGGAGCCCACGGAGTTGGCTGTCGCTCCGTGCTCACGCCTTTGCTTCCTTCCCTTCCTTGTCTTCATCCGTCTTGAAGGCCTTGTGCCGCCGCGCGATCGCGATGACCACAACGATCCACAGGGCAATCAGCGCGACGTTGACGAACGCGAGGCCGCGTACGTTCATGCCGAGCGAGTGCAGACCCACGCCGACGACGAGTGCGGAGATGGTGTCGCCGAAGCGAACGAAGAACACGTCGATCGCGGCCTTCGCCTTGTACTTCGCATCGCGCGACGTCGGCAGGAACAGCGCCTGCCGCACGGTGTTGTGCAGCGAGTAGTCGGTGGAGTTCTCGGCGACCTTCATCGTCCTCGTGATCATGAGGCCGCCGATCAGCGCGATCGCGCCGTACGTGCCGAACGCGACAATCGGCATGATGAACAGAGCGCCACGCACGCCGATCCACTTGATGATGCGCGAGACGAGAAACGCCTGGATGATGAAGCCGACGAGGTTCACCCAGAAGAAGAAGTCGCCGTAGAACGCCTTGATGATCTCGCGGCGAGCGTCGGACACCGCCGGATCGCTCGAGACCCCGGGAATCAACTCCGCCGCGTGGTTCGCGGCCGCGGTCGAAAGGAGGAACTCGCCCATCGAGTTGACGAGGTTCGCGATCAGCACCATCACGCCGATCAGCAGCAGGTAGCGGTCCTTCATGATCAGCGAGAAGCCACCGGGGCCAGAAGTTGGCCCCTCGTCCTTGCCCTTGCCCTTGCCGTCCGCGGGCGTGGCCCGGCGATTGATCAGGTTGAACAGCACGAGGCAACCGGCCAGGATTCCGGCGGCGACGAGCATCAGCGTGAACGTATCCGAGAGCTCGGTCAGCTTCGGTCCCGCGATCGCGCCGGCCGAGCCGCCGATCGCGATCACGGCGAACAGGCGCTTGCCTTGCTCCTCGCTATAGATGTCGTTCGCGTACGACCAGAACTGCGCGATCAGGAACACGCTGACGAGGCCGAGCCAGATCAGGAACGGGAGGCCGACGGGGACGCCGGCGCGGCCGAGCACGAAGAACACCGCGAGCGAGACGAGCACGCCGGTGTACGAGTAGTTGATCAGCCGCAGACGCGAGACCTTGTTGGCGAGCGCGCTGTACGCGGGGATCAGGCCCATCAAGAGGATTGCCATCGCGCCGCTCGCATAGATCTTGAGCTCGGCCCCATCGAGGCCAAACACGCCGCCGGTCAAGATCAGGCCCTCCCGCGACGTCTTCAGTACGTAGTACGCGCACAAGATCAAGAACACGCAGACCGTCATCAGGACGACGTTGCCGGCCTCGCCCGGCTCGACCTTCGCGAACGGGCTGAGCACGCGCTCCTTCCAGCTGAGGGCCTTGCTCGGTTGATCCCGCCGCGTCTCGGTGTCCATACGGCTTTCTTGTAGGAGCAAGCGCGGGGCCACACCATGGCGGAGGCCAAGTCTCTGCGATCCATCGGTTTGCGACCAATCCCGCTGGCCGGGACGTGCACCCGCGCCCGTGTGCGCCGCCGCGCGCTACCCCGCGTCACGATCGCGGCTCAGTGCGGCACGACCACGTCGTACGCCGCCGCACCCGCTCGATAGTACTGCCACTTCCGGTGGAACGTGATCGCGCCGAACAGGTTGACGACGATCCCGAGGACGATCAGCGTCTTCGCGAAGTTCTTCAACGGCCGGCCGCCGACCGCGAGCAGCATCACGAGGAACACCATGTAGTCGAGGCTGAACCGGTAACCGAACTGGAACCAGCCGCTGTTCTGGTACATCAGCGACGGCAGCGCGACCGCCGCGACCGTGACCCACAGCGCGCGATGGATCGGCGGCTTCTCGCGCGGCCACACCACGAACAACAGCACCGGCGTGGTCACCCAGATCGCAAGGCCGTGCCCGCCGATCTGCACGTACGGCGGTTGCGACAGGATCTCCGGTACCAGCGTGAATGCGACGGCGAGGTTGCGCCCGAAGTAGTGATAGCTCGCAAGGCCGTACTGCTCGATCTGCATCTGCTGCCGAACGTCGAGATAGTTGTGCCCGAACTCGGTCAGCGACTTGAAGCGGACGTAGTTGTAGATCATGCCGACGATCGCGAATGCGACGACCGGGATCGCGAAGCGGAGGACCGGCTTCAGCATCGCCTTGCGGACGGCGGTCTTGCCCTTCGCGAGGTTCAAGCTGCCCGACGAGCTCGCCTCGGGTCCCGCCGCCTCGGCGACCTGGCGCGCCGCGAACCGCCACGCTTCGAACAGGAACAGCGGGAACATGAACGCCATGGGCGTGCGCGTCATCGCCGCGGCGCCGAGCGCGAGCCCCGCGATCAGCGGGCGACGGCCCTCGATCGATGCCCACGCATAGATCAGCGCAAGCACCACGCCCACGACATGGGCGGTGAACCACACGTCACCCTGCACCGCCGAGAAGAACATCACGCTGCCGAACGCCATCGTCGCGACGAGCCAGAGGTCGTCTGCCACCGTGCGCTTCGACAGGCCCGCCTCCACCAGCCGGCGCAGCACCAGCAGCGTCATCGGGAGGATCAGTGCGGCGATCAGCAGCACGACGATCGCGTCGTTGCCGCCGGCGCCACCGATGATCGCCGATGGGATCATCAACAGGGCAGGGAACGCGGGGAACGAGACGTAGTTCAGCGCTCCGACCGAGACCTTGACGCGCACCATCGGGATCTCGGTGCCGTCGAGCGTCTTGAACATCGGCCGGGTCTTCAGCCGGCGGCCCTCGACCTGCGTGCCGTCATCGAGCTGGACCGTCTCGACCTTCGCCCAGTCATCTCCCCGGAGCGGCGGCTGGATCGCGATCGAGCCGTGCAGCCACGCGTTCGCCTGCAACACGAAGTGCGGCGCCGCCGACTGTCTTCCAACGCGTTCCCACATCACCGTCCCATAGACGGCGAGGCCGACCGCGAACAGCACGGCGTAGAGGCGCACGTACCGACGTTAGAACGCCCGGGGGCCGCGTGGTAGTTTGAGCGCGTCTCGATGAGCGATCGTTCACGCCCGGTAGCCGCCCTGCCGGCGGTCCTCCTGGTGGCGGTCGCCCTGTGGGAGGTCGTGGCCACGCGCTGCGACGCCACCTCGGTCCCCGGCGACGACGCCTGGCGCGATGCTGCCGCCGAGGTCCGCGCCGCCTTCCACCCCGGCGACCTCATCGTGTTCGCTCCCGACTGGGTCGATCCGACCGGCCGGCTCCACCTCGGTGACCTGATCCCCGTCGACGTGGCGGCACGCATGGATGCGGCCCGGTTCGGTCGGATCTGGGAGCTCTCGATCCGCGGCGCGCACCACCCCGACACCGCTGGCCTCGATCCGGTGTCCTCCGAGATCCACGCGGGGGTCACCGTGCGCCGGTTCGAGCGCGCGCCCGCGATCGTCCTCGCGGACATTCGCGATCGGATGCTCGGCATCCTCACGTCGGGAGGCGGCATCGGTCCCGCCGTCGAGCTCGCCGAGGTCGGCTTCGAACCGCATCGCTGCATTCAGATCACGCCGAACCCGGGCCAGCAATCCCGCATCACATTCCCCGATCTCCCGCTCGGCTCCGAGCTCGTCGGCTACGTCGGCCTCTCGGACGTGTTCACGCGCCGCGACATCCGCGCGCCCGGCAAGCTCGAGGTCGAGATCGCCGGCAAGCTCGCGGCCACCGTGTCGCCCGGCGTCGACGATGGCTGGGTCCGCTTCGCGGTTCCTACGACCCCTGGCACCGCGCCCGTCACCTTCATCGCCAGCGCCGATGCCCCGAAGCGTCAGATCTGCTTCGCCGCGGAGGCGCGCAAGTGATGTTCTCGCGCACGCGCATGATTGGTGGCGCGCTCGCCGTGATCACCACGCTCCTCGTGCTCACCAATCAGCGCGACGTCGGGATCGCGCGCGACGAGTTGATCTACATGTCCACCGGCGATCGCTACGCCGACTGGTGGGCCGGCCTCGTCACGTTCGATCACGGACCCGGCCCCGCGAGCGTCGACAAGACCTGGGGCGGCGCGCCCGGCAGCGGAAATAACACGGAGCATCCGCCCCTCATCAAGACGATGATCGGCATCTCGCACAAGCTGTTCCACGGCGTGCTCGGCGACCTCACCGCCTACCGCCTCCCCGGTGCGCTCCTTCACGGGCTGCTGGTGTTTCTCGTCTACTCGATGGTGTTCCAGCTGTGGGGCCTCATGGAGGCGATGGTCTCCGCGATGCTCGTGATGCTCCTCCCACGGGCGTTGTTCCACGCCGGCCTCGCAGCGTTCGACGCGCCGATCATGACCTTGTGGTTTGCGGCCGTGTACGCGTACTGGCGCTGCCTCGATGGGCGGCGCTGGCCGTGGCAAGCCGGTGTCGTGTTCGGCCTCGCTCTCGCCACCAAGCACACCGCGCTCCTCCTGCCATTCGCCCTCGGCGCGCACTACGTGATCGTCGGCTTCCGGGCCGGCGGTCTGCGCGGCATCATCACGCATCGCTGGCGCCTGATCGTGTCGCTCGCCATCCTCGGCCCGCTGACCCTCTACGTCCTGTGGCCATGGCTCTGGTACGCGCCGGTCGCGCACCTGAAGCAGTGGCTGACGTTCCACCTCACGCATGTCCACTACAACTTCGAGTACCTCGGCCACAACTGGAACGCGCCTCGGTTCCCCTGGCACGTCGCGATCGTCACGACCTTGTTCACCGTCCCCGTCGCGACGCTGGCGTCCGCGCTCGTCGGCGCGAGCGTGTGGATCCTCGATCGCGCCAACCTCCCCGACAAGCCGCGCGCGCCCGTCCTGCTCCTCGCGCTCTCCGCCGCCGTCTCGATCGGACCGTTCCTCCTCGGCTCCACACCGATCTTCGGCGCCGAGAAGCACTGGATGCCCGTGCTCCCCACGATCTGCATCGCCGCCGGCGTCGGCGTGGTGTGGGCCGCGCGCTCCGCCGTCGCGTTCATCGGGTCGCGCCGCTCGCTCACCGTCACCACTCGCCGGGGGATCATGGTGGTCGTCATCGGCGCCGTGCTCCTCGCCGGCGCGGTCGAGACCATGACGGCGCAGCCCTACGCGCTCACCTGGTACAACGCTCTCGCCGGGGGCGCACCGGGAGGTGCCGACAAGGGCATGAACCGCCAGTTCTGGGGCGTCGCGGCGCGTGGCGTGCTCGATGTCCTCGCCACCGATGCTCCCGCCGAGGGCACCATCCCGGTCTACTCCCACGATGCCTCGCCCGCCTGGGGCATGTACATCAAGGAGGGCCTGCTGCCGAAGTGGCTACCCGACGCCGGGTGGGAGGAGGGTGGCGTGAAGGCGAGCCAGCGCGCCCTCGTGATCCACGAGAAGCACTTCAATCGCCACGACTACATGATCTGGAAGGCCTACGGCACCGTGCAACCGATGTTCGTGCTGCGCGCCGACGGCGTTCCGATCGTCTCGGTCTACAAGCGCCCCAGGTGACTACGGCGACTTGCGGCGGCGTTCGATCGCCGTGAGGCCACGCGTCGCGCTATCGCGAACCTTGGGAACGCGATCGGTGGCGGCGCGCTTGAACAGCCGCTCGGCACCGTCGAGATCGCCGGCGTCGTAGAGCTCCCAGCCGAGCAATGCAGAGGCCTCGGCGGCGCGGCCCGAGCCCGGGAACTTCGCGAGGAACCGGGTGAGCGCCTCGCGCGCGAGCTTCGTCTGCCCGGCGCGCTTCGCCGCAACGCCGGTCCAGAAGCACGCGTCCTCGCCGAAGGCCTCGTTCCGGGCGGCGCCGCACGAGGCGCTGAACGACCGTGTTGCGTCGTCGGAGTTGCCGGCGCGCAACGCGGACCAACCCGCGCGGAACTCCGCCTCGCCCGGCTTCGCGGTCGCAGGAACCGGCGGTGGTGGTGCGGCGCTGGCTGCGAGCTGCGGCGTCACCGGCGACGACTTCGACGCGGCGGCCGCAGCCGGCTTCGCGATCGATGCAGCGGAGCGCGTCCTCGGCGGAGCTGGCTTCACGCTCGGCGCACTGCTCGTGGCGGGCACCGACGCGACGGTCTGCGGCGTTGCGACGGGCGGGGGCGGCGTCGTGGTCGTGGCCGTCTGCACGCGGTCCCAGTGCTCGCCGGCGCCGATCATCACCACCGGCTCGTTTGGCCTGCGCAGCTCGACGAGGCCGCGCTCGACGCCGACGGACGTGATCTGCGAATGCGACGCCACGACGAAGAACTCCGTGCCGCGCACCTCGACCTCGTCACCACCACTGCGCACGCGGAAGCGCTCGCCCGGGCCGAGAGGATCGAGCGCGATGTCGAGCCTGCCCGAGTCGAGGCGCACGACCTGATCGGGCCACGGGCTCTCCGTCTCGTAGTGTGTGGATGTCGTCGCGGCGATCGTCGACCTCGACGTCTGGTGCGCCGGTCGCACCGAGATCCACACGAGGATCGCAGCGGCGGCGGCCAGCGCCGCACCGAAGCCGGCCACAAGCGGCCACGAGCGACGCGGGCGTTGCTGCGCCGTGGAAGGCTGCGCCGCGAGGAGGCGCGTGCGCATCTGCTCGGCCTGCGTGCTGGTCGGCGCGAGCGGCGCGATGGCGCGCGCGACGACATCGAGCTCGCCGTCGCCGGGCGACCACCGGGCGGTCACGACTGCATCTCCTCGATCGAGGCGCGGAGAGCGTCGCGCGCATCGCTCAGGCGTCGCCACAGGCTGGCCTCGCGGATGCCGAGGATCTGCGCGGCTTCTTTTCCGGGCATCTCCTCGAGCACGCACAGGACGTAGGCCTCCTTGAGCGCTGGCGACAGGGCTTCCACGGCAGCCGCGACCCAGCGGCGGCGCTGTTCATGCGTCAGCGAATCGGCTGCCGACGCCGCCTCCACGGCAGGCATCACCGCGAGGGCGGAGGTCGCGGTGTGGCGTCGGCCCTCGCCACGGAAGTAGGTGCGCACGAGGTTGGCGGCGATGCCGAACAACCAGGTCTTGACCAAAGACTCACCGCGAAATCGCGGCGCGGAGCGATGTGCCTCGAGGAACGTGGTCTGGACGAGGTCCTCGACGTCAGCGCCGCGCGCCATCCGGGTGACGAAGCGGAACACGTCGAGGTGGTAGCGATCGTAGAGGGCGCCGAGCGCGGCCTGGTCGCCTTCCCCGAGCGCCGAGACGAGCGCACGATCGGACATCTCCTCCGTCGCACCCTGCACGCGACGCAGCGGGATGACCTTGCCGCCGGTCATTCCGCTCCGATCCGCACTCCGAACGAGGCGCGCACGAAGCTCGTTGCACCGTAGGGGAGGGAGGTGCGCGCCAGCGCGGTATCGCCGCGGAGATCGAGATAGAGCGAGATGTGTCGGCCGATCGGCCGCGCGGCACTCACGTGAATATCTGCGACCAGCGCGTGGCTGGGAAACGGCATGTCGAGCAGCATCCCGTGCGCATCGTGATGGTGCTCCGTGATCTCGAGCCAGCCATAACCGAGGCCGATACCGGGCGTCACGACGAAGCTGCCGAGGCGCCGCGGCAGGCCCACGGTCGCGAGGGCCGCGAGCTGCTTTGTATCGTGATCGATCGCCGCACCGCTCGTCCCGCTGCTCGTGTCCTGCGTACCGCGCACGATCGCACCCGCACACGCAGGTCCGAGGCGCACGCAACCCGAGACGGCCACGCCAAGCCAGAGCGAACGATCGCCACCCGCGGAGGACTCGAACGCCGCGGTGAGGCCATGGCGCCAGGTCGCCGGGGACGTGGGCGTCTCCTTCGTCACGACCTCCGGTGGCAGCGAGCCCTCGTCGATCTCTTGCGAGGTCCAAGATTCGACGATCGTCGCCGCGGTCTCCACGTCGTGCACCTCGCGCGTTCCGGTCCGCCCGAACGAGTCGGTGACCTCGACGTGGATCTGCTCTCCACGCTGCTCCACGCGCACGCGCGCCATCGGGCAGCCCGAGATCGCGGTCGTCGCGATGCCGCTCGCCGCGAGCCGCTCGCCGAGAAGGCGCACGAGCGTGGGCTCGCCGTACGGCACCGCCGTCGGCCGACACTCCGCCATTGCCTCGCGGGAGAGGCACGCAAGTGCCGCGAGCGCGACCCACGCGCGTCCCATCGCCCTCGATCGTATCATGTTGCACTCCGGGCACTCGCTACCGTCTCGATGAGTGGCCGCAGATGACGAAACCTTCGGTGGTTGCGTAACCGGCTGAATTCGCAGGCGCGATCTTCGAGCGAAGGTTTCGCCGGCTCCGGCAACACATGAGTCATGAGCCGCCTCGCGATCCTCGTTTTTGTGGCTCTCGCAGGCTGCGTTCGGGTCTCCGCCAATCAGCGCGAGCACCTCGCGAAGCCGGCGATGAACCCCGAGGCCGCTCCGATGGAGCAGAAGATCGACACGCACGTCACCGAGTACCGCGAGGGATCGATCGGCGGCACGGGCGTGGGAGGCGGCGGATGCGGCTGCAATTGATCCTCGCGCTCGTCGTGTGGTCGCGCGCTGCGAGCGCACAGGTCGCGGATCAGGAATCCGGGAAGGGCGACGTCAAGGGCACGTTCGCGGTCTACGCGGATGACGACGCGACGTCCGTCGTGACGTCGGTGGTCGATGCAACGGTGCGCCTTCCGGTGCCGGTCACGATCAACGCGCACGCGCTGGTGGACGCGGTGAGCTCGGCATCGGTCGACGTGATCTCCGCGGCCACGAAGCGGTTCCAGGAGAACCGGATCGAGGAGGGCGCCGCGGTCCGCGCGGGCGTGGGGCAGGCCACGGAAGCAACGCTTGGCTACACGCACTCCGCCGAGAACGACTGGCAATCGCATGCACTCGAGGTCGGCGTGGCGCGCGATCTCGCGAAGAAGAACGCGAAGCTCTCGATCGGCTATGGCTTCACACACAACCGTGTCGGCCGCGCGAAGGATCCGAGCTTCGAGGCGATGCTCGACATCCACGGTGCGCAGCTCGGCTTCGCTCAGGTGATCGATCGACGCACGCTGCTCACGCTCGCGTACACGCTGTCGCATGCGAGCGGCTACCAGGGCAGCCCGTATCGCTACGTCATGACGGCCGGCGAATTCGCCGCCCCCGAGACCCCGCCCGAGGCGCGCACGCGCCACGCGCTCACCGCCCGGATGCTGCGCAGTCTCGGCCTCGCGACCACGCTCGACGCGAGCTATCGCTTCTACGTCGACGACTGGGGCGTGGTTTCGCACACGCTCGAGCTCGCCACGTCCCACGCGATCACGGACGAGATCACCGTGCGCGTGCGCGCGCGCGGCTATCGGCAGAACCGCGCGGACTTCTATCGCGAGGCGTACGACCAGCCGATGCAGTACATGACGGTCGATCGCGAGCTCTCGACGTTCTGGGACGCGATGGGCGGCGTGAAGCTCGGCTACGCGGGCGACAGCTTCGACCTCGACGTGAAGGTCGACGGCATCCTCTACAAGTTTGCGGACTACCAGCGGCTCGCCGGGCGTGTAGCGCTCGTGACGAGCCTGGGAGTGACCTGGCGATGGTGAAGCTGTTCCCGATCCTCCTCCTCGTCGGCTGCGCGACTGGCCTCGATGGGCCTGCCTCCGAACCCCCGCTCGATCGCGAGTACTTCCGCTGCGACGTGCAACCGGTGCTCGCAGCGCGGTGCTCGTTTCCCGCGTGTCACGGCAGCGCGCGGCGGCCGCTCTCGCTCTATGCACCGGGCCGCATGCGCTACGGCGTGAACTGGGATCGCCCGAAGGAGCCGATGACGATGGCGGAGCTCGACATGAACTTCGCGGTCGCGAGCGGCTTCACGTCGGCATCGCCGGCCGGCGAGCCTCTCCTCCTCGCGAAGCCGCTCGATACGAGCGCGGGCGGCTACTACCACCGCGGCGCGGACCTCTACACCGCAGGCGACGTGTTCATGGCGAAGGACGACCCGGGCTACCGGATGCTCGCGAGCTGGATCGCGGGCGCCACCGCACCCACGACCTGTCAGCCGGTGCTGGAGGTGGGGCAGTGAGATCGATCCTGACCGCGTTGCTGGTGCTGGCCGCGAGTGGCACCGCGCACGCGTTTCACACGCCGAGCGTGTTCGACGACAGCGTCCAGGAAGGCGGTGGCAACCGCGTCTACTTCACCGGCTCGCCGCGACAGAAGGGTTACGACTGTGGCGTCTGCCACGTCGATGCGGCGAAGACGATCAGCGCGCGCGTGGAGCTGGTGCCCGCGATCGAGGGCGCATACAAAGCCGGGCAGCAGTACCTGGTCACGGTGACGCTCGTCGGCGAGCACCGCGGGTTCGGCGCGGCGAGCAACCAGAACAGCTTCCTCGCCGAGGTGATCGATGATGCAGGGATCCCGCTCGGCGGCTTCACCACGCCGGATCAGGACACGGCGCGCTTGATCGATGACGGCAACGTGGTCGGCGGCGTCTCGACCGGCACCGGCGCCACCAGCTGGAAGTTCACCTGGATCGCGCCGGCCGCGGGTGCGGGTGCGATCTCGCTGCATGTCGGCATCGTCGACGGCGATGGCGCGAGCAGCACGACCGAGCTCACGGACCCCGCGGGCGACGACTGGGCGGTGACCACGCTGCGCCTGTGCGAAGGCACGGCCGGATGCGCGGATCGCCCGGCGCAGGTGACCACCGAGTCGCGGGTGGTGGGGTGCAACGCGGGCGGGACCACGTCGCTGCCGGTCGGCTTCGCGCTCGGCCTGCTCCTCCTCGCGCGCCGCCGCCGCGCCGTGGTGCTCGCGCTCCTCGCGGGCTGCTTCGATCCAACCCCGGCCACGGAGTGCCCAGGGCGCGTGTGTGGCGTGGGCGGGGACGCCGGCACCGGGAGCACGTGCGCGGAGAGCTGGACCTGCTCGACGTGGGAAGCGCCCCAAGGCTCGAACCTGGCGACGCGGACGTGCACCGACAAGAACCTGCGCGGCACCACGGAGTGCAAGCCGAGCGAGGGCCCCACCGCATTGCCGGCGCTCGACATGGAGATGTTCAAGTGCGACGTGCAGCCGATCCTCCAGCGGGACTGCTCGATGATGGGCTGCCACGGGACCACCACGGGACGCCCGTTCCGCACGTTCGCGCGCGGCCGTCTGCGCAACGACGAGATCGTGACGCGCGTGCCGACCTGCCTGCCGACAACCGGCCAGGTGAATCTCGACGCCGCCGGCACCGGCACGATCATGTGCGAGGGCTGGCTGCCGCACACGGCGACGGAGTGGAAGAAGAACTTCGACAGCGCGCGGTCGTTCATGCTCGACGTCACGAACCCCGATGACTCGCTGATGCTGCGCATGCCCGCGGTCGGTGGGCTGCCGCACATCGACATCAAGCTGTTCACGGCGGCGGATCCCGCGTACGCGAAGATCAAGAGCTGGCTCGGCGGCGCCCAGCGCGGCAGCACCTGCAACACGGGGAAGAACTGAGATGCGGAACCTCCTCGTCCTCGCGATCCTGACGATCAGCACGCCCGCATTCGCGTGGGATGCTCCCGACGCGTGGTACCGCGCGGCCGACGCGGACATGCCGGGCGGCGGCGGTATCATGGGCACCGGCGGAGCGCATGATCACGGCATCACGTGTCGCGAGTGCCACACCGAGCGCACCGACGAGCCCGCGCTCGCCCTGCAGTTCGCCTTCACGCCGGCGCTCCCGGCGAGCGGCGGGATGTCGACGTACGTCCCTGGCCAGCGCTATCGCGTGGCGGTCAACCTCGCGAACGCCGCGCTCGGCCCGCCGTGCGGGCAGTACCTGACGCACACCGATGGGTTCGGCGCGGCGTTCGAGGACGCGAGCGGCGCCCCGGTCGGCGTGCTCGAGACCGACGCCGGTCAGATCGCCACGAGTTGCCCGGCCGTGGCCCCGATGGCGGCCACCGCCGGGACTACCGGCCTGTACGGCGACTGCAAGGTGATCTTCGCGAAGGGGAAGCCGGATATCAGCGCGTGGACGTTCTACTGGACCGCGCCGGCGAGCGGCACGGTGCGGATGTTCTACGGCGGAGTCGATGGCGATTGCGACATGATGTCGATGGGCGACGCGGTCGTGGTCGGCAGCATGACGATGAAGAACCCGTCGTCCGCGCGCCCGTCTCCGGGTCTCCTCGCGACGCAGGGCTTCGTGACATATGCCTTGACGGGAATATACCGCTAGAGGCATATTGAGGGCGTGGTCGAAACGTTCGCTGCGCTGGCCGAGCCCAACCGCTTCCGCATCGTGGAGCTGCTGCGGTCCGGTGCGCGCACGGTCAACGAGATCGGTGAGCGGCTCGCCCTGAACCAGCCGCAGGTGTCGAAGCACCTGCGCGTGCTCAAGGACGCCGGGCTGGTCGCCGTCGAGCCACGCGCCCAGCAGCGCGTGTACGAGCTGCGCGCGAAGCCGCTGCGCGAGCTCAACGCGTGGCTCGATCGCTATCGCAAGGTCTGGGACGCGCGCTTCGAAGCGCTGGACGAGCTCCTCGTGGAGCTCGAAGCAACGAAGGAGAAGTCAGATGGCCGCAGAACCCGCTAAGACACAGGTCGAACGCGCCTCCGATCGCGAGCTCTTGATCCGGCGGGTGTTTCGCACCAGCCCGACCACGCTGTTCGATGCGATGACCAAGCCCGAGCTGCTCCGGCGGTGGTGGGCACCGCGCTCGCTCGGGGTCGAGCTATTCGAGTGCGAGGCCGATCTGCGCGTCGGCGGGACGTATCGCTACGTGTTCGGCAAGTCGGGTCAGCCGACGATGGCCTTCTCCGGCGTCTACCAGGAGGTCGTGCGCGGCGCGCGTATCGTGTACACGCAGATCTTCGAGCCGCAGCGCGAGGCCGGCGTCGGGATCATCACGGCGACGTACGAGGAGACCGAGGGCGGCACGCTCCTCACCCAGCGCGAGTGCTTTCCGTCCAAGGAAGTACTCGATGGCGTGATCGCCTCGGGCATGGAGCGCGGGATGCGCGAGACGCTGGAGCAGCTCGCAGCGCTGCTTCCCGAGCTCGGCTAGACGCGCTCGCTACGCCTGCGCGAGCGGCAATCCGCAGTACCGGCTGCGAACCAGAGTCCGCTGGTTCAGGTGAGCCCCGAAGGCCCCGGAGGTCCCGAAGCAGAGCTTGGCCTGCAGGAGAAGGTCTCTCCTCAGGGTCTTCGGGAACTTTGGGGCTCACGATTCTGGAGCACGGTCGTGAGGACTCGTCGCCGTTCGTCCGTCCGGTACGCGCTCGAGAGCCGCGACGTCCTTCGCTACTCGGTCTCGCCGGCGTGCGCGTTCTTGACCGCCTTGGCGAGATCGGGCTCGAGCTTCGCCGGATCGAGGATCAGCTTGCCGTCGTGCGCGGAGAGCACGTGCGGGCCGTCGATCCGGAACTCACCGAAGTTCTCGATGTAGACGATGAGGTGGTCCTTCGCGACCTGCTTCACCGCGCCGACCTCCTCCAGGTTGGTGCCGACGTACACCTGATCTCCTACCGTGACGTTGAACGCGTGGATGGACATGAGCTTGTCTTACTACACGCCCGCTGTTCCGCGAGCCGCGCAGTCCGGGTAGGTTTCGGGCATGCGCTCAATCCGCGTCGGTCTCCTTGCTCTTGTCGTCGGCTGCGGCGGCGGGAGCGGCCTCAAATACACACTCACGCCCACCACGCCGGCGCCCACCGTGATGCCGGAGCCGCTCGCGCCGAACTGCGACTTCGAGGTGTTCAAGCAGGCTCCGCAGGGCGAGTTCGACCTGCTCGGCGAGGTGAAGCCGGTCGACTTCGGCGCGACGACCTCCGACGAATTCAAGGACGCGATCCGCGCGGAGGTCTGCAAGGCAGGCGGCGAGATGGTCGTCGCCACGATCAACGGTGCCAACAGCTACATCAAGGGCGTCGTGTTCCGGAAGCACCGCACGGTCGTCCCGATGCCCGCGGACGGCACGCCTCCGGCACCCGCGCCGTAGCCACTCAGCGCTTGCAGCCGACCTCGTAGGTCTTCTGCCACACGCCGCCGAGCTGCGCCTCGCCCCAGCGCTTGATCCCCTTGCCCTCCGTCTGCTCGTAATCACGGAGCTGCACGGTTCCGAGCGGCGAGGTCTGTGTGCCGGTCCACGTCCACTTGCCACCCTGCTCGCCGAGCGAGGTCGAGACGACGTAGCCCGAGGTGTTCGCCATCTGCAGCTTCGTCCACTGCTTCGCCACGGCGTCGTAGGTGCGGTACTCGGTCCACTTGAGCGGACCGGCCTTCTCGACCAGCGTCGTCGCGATCCATGCGCTGTCGAGATCGAGCTTCACCGTGACGGTCGCAGTCAGCGGCGCGGACGAACCGTTGCCGCGAGACATGTTGCCCTTGCAGGTCCACCTTCCCGCGGACTCCTTGCCGACCCTCGCGATCTCCGGCGCGGGCTTTGGCACCGGCGTCGGCGGCGTCGGTCGGCGCGGGAGCAGCGCCTCGTCGCCGAACGGATCCTTCAGGCCGTCGATCCGTCGCTGCGGCGCGCCCATGCCCGCGCTGCCTGCCGCGGGTCCGCCTGCCATACGCTTCGGTGGAACGGCCTCGTCGGCAATGGCGATGGCGGCCGACATCGAGAGCGCGATCACGGCGAGCGTGCGGATCATCCGCCAACGATACTACGGCGCGCCCCACAGCCAGACGTCATCGACGTCGAGGTGGCCGGTCTCGCTATCGTCGACGAACACCAGCTTCGCCGTGATGCCGGCGAACGCGGAGATATCGATCGTGATGCGACGGAAGGTCTCGCCGCCCGGCTCGGGCACGCTCGCGGTCGCCAGGATCCTCGCATCGTCGACGGCCCACAGCTCGACGCGCAGCCGCGCCGAGTTCGTTCCGCCTGCGAGCGAGACACTCAGCTTCGTTCCGGCGAGCGCGAACGGAGGCGACGTGAGGCGGCCCATCGCGGCGTCGCCGTCGTGCATGCTCGTTGCGAAGCGATGACCGCCCGCGCCGAGCACGAGTGGCTGGCCGGGCAGTGACTCGGCCTCGGGCCGCTTGCCCCACGCGCCGCCGGTCGTGGTCCACGTGTCCCACGCGGCGGTCTCGAACTCGTAGAGCGCTTTCACGTTCGGTGGCGGTGGCGCCGTGATCGCGGGGACCCAGATCGAATCAGGCACCACCGAGGCGCCGGTGTACACGCGGGGGCGCTCGTCGGGAGGGAGCCTCAGCGCCGGGCGGTAGTACGTCTGCACGCCGGCGACCTCCGTGTTGACGTCGCGCTCGTCGAGGATGATCGCGCTGAACGCGTGGTTCTTGAGCGCGTCGTCGAGACCGAGCACCTCACGTGGCTGGCGCGCGGTGACGTCCTTGATGCCCATCCGATGGACGTGTGGCGTCTTGCCGGCGAGCTGCAGGTACCAGGGGTGCGACGGCATCCACACATCGCCATCGAGGCTGCGGATGTGCTGGATCAACCGATCTCCGGCGGCGCGGTCTTGCGGGGTCGGGATGAACTTGTGCGGGTTCCAGCGCGCGCCCCAGCATGCGATCGCGAGCGGGACCGCGGCGGCGAGCGCGATCACGTTTGCACCGATCTCGATGTGCGGGCGATCGCCCCACCATAGCCGCGTGCACGCGTACAGCGCAGGGATCGCGGCGCCCGCGGCGAACGCGCCGTGGAGGAACGCCGGCATGTACGCGTTGAAGTGCGCGAACTCGGTGCCCCAACCGACCGCGCCGATCAACGTCGATACCGCGAACACCGGCGTCCACAGCAGAAATGCGTGCGTGGCGCGCGGCAGCGGGCCCTTCGCGATCCGGGTGACGAGGACGACGACGAGGGTCACCGCGATGACGATGCTGAGCGCCGGGAAGTGCCACAGGATGTTCCCGAACGACTTCCAGAACCGGTCCATGTTGAAGTCGTGCGTGCCGTGGATCTTGCGGATGTAGATCCAGAACCAGCCGTGGGTGGTGGTGTTGAGCAGCCAGGTGCCGCCGAGCCCGATCAGCGCGGCCATCGCGACGTAGGCCGGCACGCGACGCCAGTTGACGACGAGGACGACCAGCCCGCCGAACGCGACATAGACGATGCCGGTCTGCTTCGCGAAGAACGCGAGCGCGAGCAACGCACCGCCGGCGGCGACCCGCGCGTGCCCACGGAGGCCCGAGCCGAGCTTCGCCCACCGCGGCAGGCCCGCGAGCCCGGCGGTGATCATCCACAAGAAGAACGTGTCGGCGCGGACGAGATCGAACCAGCCTTCGACAAACGGATAGGTCGCGGCGAACAGCCCGAGGCCGAGGAGCGCGCCCGCCCACACCGGTTCGACGTGAAGGTGACCGTGCCGCCTCGACCCGATCGATGCGAACGCGACCGTGCCGAGCCCGAGCAGCGCGATCAACGAGAACACGCGCCCGACGGTGTAGGTCAGCCCGAACACTCCGCTGACCAGCGCGAGCATCGCCGGATACAGCGGCGTGTACAGGTACGGGATGAAGTCGATCGAAGGGGGCCCGTAGATCCCGAGGCCCTGGTGGATCCGCAGCGCGTGGTGGAGCATGCCGCCCTCCATCCACTCGAGGTCGTATGGATACGTGAGCCGACCGGTGACCGCCGTCGAGAGCAAGCCGAGCTGGTAGAGCGCGGGCAACGCGACGATCAGCCACGGCAGCGCGCGCGCGATCCGCGGCAGCCACACCGAGGGGAGCTCGGTCGGCGGCGGGTTCGCGACCGTGGCGCCCGGCAGGTTCGCGAACTCGTCGCTCACGGCAGGATCTCCAGCGTCGTCGCCGCAACCGCGTCGTCGTTGATCGTCGCCTTCGGCGCGGTGGCGTGCGCGCGGCGCTTCGGATCGAACATGCCGGCCCACACGGTGAACGGTCCGGTCGGTGCGTTGCGCGGGACCATCACACTCGTCGTGTACCGGATGAACTGACCCGCCTGCCACCACTCGAACGGCCGCACCGGGCGGTGGTCGCCGTTGAAGAAGAACTTTCCGGGTCCCTCGATGTGCACGAACATCCGCCAGTCGCCGCGGACCTTGCTCTTCGCCTCGAAGGTCCAGGTCAGCGTGATCGGATCGCCGCGCTTCGCATTCGGGGGCGCGGTGACCTCGAGCAGGCGGACGCTGTCGCCGAGATCTGCGTCGAGGTCGGTCGCGATCGCGGGCCGCGCCGGAAGCAGCGCCTCGGCGGCGCCGGCCGGCACCTCGCTCTGATCGAACCACTTCTCGAACGCGCTGCGCGTGCTCGCACAATCGCCGCTATCGGAGACGTCCCTCGTCTCGCCGGGATCCTCGTCGAGCCGGTAGACCTCCCAGCTCGTATCCGGGCTGACGTTGTAGATGACGTGGCAGTCCTTGCCCGCGGCGGCGCGCATCTCGTGCTTGCCCTCGTACGAGAGCTGCTGCGGCACGATGCGATCCTCGTCCTTGCCGGCGATCGCGCCGAGCAGCGACTGGCCCATCATGTCGGTCGTCGACGGCGCACCGGCGAGGTTCGCGAGCGTCGGCATGATATCGACGTGACCCGCGGGCTGTTGCGAGCGCCGCGGCGCGATGCCCGGGACACGGATGATCAGCGGCACGCGGGTCTGCGCCGCATACAGGTGATAGCCGTGCAGATCGATGTCGTGCTCGCCGAAGCCCTCGCCGTGGTCACCGGTCACGACGATCACGGTCTTGTCGTAGAGGCCCTTCGCGCGCAGATCGTCGAGCAATCTGCCGATGTGGAAGTCGGTGAACCGGATCTCGCCGTCGTAGAGCGCCATGCGATCGGCGCCGAACGACGGCAGCTCGGGGTGTGGCTCGTACGCGTAGTGGGGATCGTAGTAATGAACCCACAGGAAGAACCGCCCGGCGGCGTGGCCATCGACGTACTTGATCGCCTTGTCGGTCTGCTCCTTCGAGGAGCTGCCCTTGGTCTGCTCGAAGCCTGCGTTTTCCACGCCTCGGTGGAGACTTGCGTTCGAATTATCGTATTCGGCGAACCCCTGATCCATCCGGCGCGAGCGATCGAAGTACCAGTAGTTCGTGATCGCGCCGCTCGTGAACCCGACGGTGTCGAGCGTCTCGGCGATCGTGGTCGCCTTCGGCGAGAGGCCGGGCCAGCCCTCGATCGAGGTGTCGTAGTACACGTCGAGCGGCAACCGTCCGGTCAGGATCGCGGGCATCGAGTAGCGCGTGGAGGGTGCGTGCGCCCAGCTGTTCTCGAACACGGTGCCGTCGGCGGCGAGCCTGTCGAGGTTCGGCGACGTGGGTCGTGGATATCCATACGTGCCGAGGTGATCCGCGCGCGTGGTATCGATCGTGATGAGGATGACGTTGAAGTCCTTCGGCACGCCCTCCGGCACCGGTGCGAACGCCGTGTCGTGCACCGGCGGATGCGCATCGGCATCGCCGCCGACGCAGTTCTGATCGATGCCGTCGCCGGGCTCCTCGGGCACACCGGGGTGAATGCTCGCGTCTCCGTCGTCGCAGTCACCGCCGCCGAGGAACCGCGAGTACCCGTCGCGATCCCGGTCGAACGCGATGCGCAGCGTGTGCGCGATCGGGCCACCCAACCCCGTGTACCGCGACGCCGCCTTGATCACCGACGCAGATGCGCCGGTCGCGAGCACGAGCAGCACGAGGACGAGCGCGGCCAGCGGCCACACGCTGCGCCGGATCGCCGCGCGGCGCTCGCCGAGCTTCACCATCGCGAACCGCGCCGGGCGCCACGCGGCGAGTCCGAGTGCGAGCCCGGTAACGATCACGATCGGCGCGCGCAGCGGCAACAGGCGCGCGGTCTCCCACCGGAGGACCGCCCACGCGACGAGCCCCGCGGCGAACAGCACGCCGATCGCCGCGAACGGCGCCCACGGGCTCGACAGAGGTCGCAATCGCGGATGCTCCGCCGGTCGCTGGAGCAGCCGCTCGAGCAAGCGCCCGAGCACGAGCCCGAGCGGGATCGCGATCGCCACCGCAACGAGCGCGCCTCCCATCGCGACCACCAGCACGAGATCCGGTGCCTTGCGGTTCGCCGTGAACCGGGCGATCCACTGGTACGCGAGCACGAGACTGACCGCGAGCAGCGGCAACGTGGTCAGCACGATCGCGAGCCCGGCGACCGGCTTGGGTCCCACCTCGCGCCTCCCGCGGTGATCCGCGAACGCGAACTGCAGGAGATCACCGAGCCGGCTCCCCCGCGACAGCACCAGCAGCCCAGCGGTGAGCACCAGCCCACCCAGCGCCCCGGCCGAGGCATCGGCGACCCCGGAGAACACTACGAACCGCAGCCGCGCCAGCACCCCCGGTACGAACTGGGCGGCCGGCCCCCACGACCACAGCGCGTCGATCGCTCCGGCGGCCAGCCCGGCGATCGCACCGGCGATCACGCCGCCGCCGAGGACTTCCGCGAGCGGGCGCAGGGCCGGGTCGCGAGCGGGCTCCATCAGTCCCCAACAGGCTACTATGTTTCCGCCCATGTCGTCTGATCGCGTGCGCTGGCTGCTACTTGCCGTCGCGGCAGGTGTGCTCGTCGCGCACTCGCTGACCTACAACTTCGTCACCGACGACGCCTATATCTCCTTCGTGTTCTCGCGAAACCTCGCCGAGCACGGCCAGCTCACGTTCAACCTCGGCCACCCCGTCGAGGGCTACACGAACTTCCTGTGGACGGTGCTCCTCGCGCTCGGGATGCTGCTCGGCGTGGACCCAGGCATCTCGTCGCGGGTCCTCGGGCTCGCCTGCGGGCTCGGTACCCTGTACGTCGTGTTCCGGCTGACCGAGCGCGCCCTCGGCCGCCCGTCGGGCTGGTCCGCGGTCCCGCCGCTCCTCCTCGCCTGCTCCGCGGGGTTCGCGTGCTGGACCTCGGGCGGGCTCGAGACCCAGCTGTTCACGCTGCTCGTGGCGATCTCCCTTGACGGCGTGGTCGACGCGGTCCAGCGCCCGGGCGCGATCATCCGCGCGGGCTTCGCGCTCGCGCTGTCCGCGATGACCCGGCCCGAGGGCCTGCTGGTCGCCGGCGTGCTCGGTCTCGTCCATTTCGCGACGATCATCGGCACGTACCGCGTCTACCGGAAGTGGCCGAGCCGCACGTGGGATCTGATCAGCGCCGCGCTGTTCCTCGGGCTGTGGGCCCCGTGGTTCTACTGGCGCTACCGCTACTACGGCTACCTGTGGCCAAACACGTACTACGTGAAGGCCGCGGGTGAGTGGACGGATCCCAGGCTCGCGCAGGAGATGTACACGAACGGCGCCCACTACCTGTGGGTGTGGATCAACCAGACGAAGCTGCTCTACGTGGCGCCGCTGGCCGTCGTCGGCATGCTCGTCGGCAAGGGCCGCACGCCGCGGTTCGTGCTCGCGAGCGCGTGCGTGCTCCTGTGCGCGACGTACCTCCCGTACGCCGTGAGCGTGGGCGGCGACTTCATGGGCCTCCACCGGTTCATCATGCCGATGTTCGTGGTCGCGGCCGTCACCGTTACCCTCGGGCTCGAGTACGTGATCTCACTCGTACCGCGGCCCGCGATCGTCGGTGCGGTGGTGGCCACGCTGCTGGTCGGCGTGTTCGCGGTCACCCAGTACAATTTGACGCGCGAATCGCTGCGCTGGGGGAACTTCGCCAACGACCGCGGCATCGACACGCCGGCGTTCCTCATCATCTACACCGAGGACCGCGCGGCGATCGGCCGTGCGATGGAGCCGTGCTTCCAGCCCACGGACTTCAGCATCGTCGGCGGCGCCGGCGCGCAGCCGTACTTCGGTCGGATGCAGGGCATCGACGTGTTCGGTCTCGTCTCCGAGAAGATCGCCCACGACGAGCCGCGCATGCGCGCACGTGCCGGTCACACGAAGTTCGGCTCGGACTCGCTGCTCGCCGGGTACGATCCGACGTTCGTGTTCAGCTGCTACCAGATCCACGGCAAGCCGGATCCGCAGCCGCAGCTTCCGTGCGCCGGGTTCTGGCTCGCGCGCGGCTACGAGCAGGTCACGATGCACATCCCCGGGATGCGCCAGTCCGGCGAGTACTACACGTTCCTCGCGAAGAAGGCGCGCAACTTCGAGTGCCCCGGCCGCGTGCACTGATAGAACTCCGCAATCCCTCCGGGATTGCTGCGCGCCCCACGTTCGTGGGACTTGCGATCAGGTTCTGGGGCGTCGTGCCGATCGCGCTCGCGATCGCGTTGTTCGGCGTGCGCGCGTGCATCCACACCGAGCCGATCGATAGGTTGAGGCCGGTGCCCGCACAGGGCGGCGATCCACCGGGGGCGCAGCCGCTCGCAGGCTCGGTGCTCGTCGCGCGCGGTGGTCCGCTGATCATCGGCTTTCAGGCCACGAAGCAGGCGCGTCTCTCCGTCAACGGCCGCGAGCTGCGCGGCAGCGGCGTGGTCAAGGAGCGCATCCTCGTGCCGCCGGGGCCGCTCGCGATCCGGTTCGTCGCGTCCCCCGGTGCGCGCCTGGTGTGGAGCCCGGTCGGTCGGCGCGGCGATCCGGAGTACGTGCCCGCCACCTCGATCTCGCCGGATCCGCCGGAGACGGCAACGTTCCCCTCGGGCTCGGGCGCCACGATCTCCGACGGCGTGATCGCGCTGTTATTGCTGCTCGTCCTCGTCAGCTCACTGCTGATGCTCGCGCGTGCGCGCCTCGCAAAGGTGCCGCGCGCGATGTGGATCGCCCTGGGCGCCACATTCGCGCTCGCACTGGTGGCCCGCTGGATCGGCCTCGGGGATCAGGGGCAGACCTGGGACGAGGACGCCAACTGGGCCGCGGGTCGCAACTACGTGACGAACCTCGTCGGCCTCGACTTCTCCGAACCTTCATGGAGCTGGAACTTCGAGCACCCGCCCGTGATGAAGCTCCTCGATGGGATCGGCGCGCAGTTCGCCGATGGGTTCGGCCCGGCCCGCGCGCTGAGCGCGATCTGGACCGCGCTCGGCTGCGCGCTCCTCGTGCCGATCGGCGCGCGACTCGCCACCGTGCGCGTCGGCGTCCTCGCGGCGGTGATCGCCGCACTCGTGCCGCCGCTCGTCGCGCACGGTCAGATCGTGGGCCACGAGTCGCCGACCGTGCTGTGGTGGTCGCTCGGCGTGGTGCTCGCGCTGGGCGTGCACGACGATCTGCCCGCCGCGAACGGGCTGCGCCATCTGGTCCTGCGCATGGTCGCGGTCGGCGCCGCTGTCGGGATCGCCGTCGCATCGCGGTTCGTCAACGGCCTCCTCGGGCCGCTGTGCGTCCTCGTCATCATCGTGCGGGCGCCGCGCGAGTGGCGCCGCGAGACCGTGATCTGGATCTGGGTCACCGCGATCGCAGCTGTCGTCGTGTTCGTCGCCGTGTGGCCGCGGATGTGGATGCATCCGATCGCGCATCTCCAGGAGTCGCTCGCGAAGCTCAAGGGCCTGCACTCGCCCGAGCCGTTCCTCGGGATGATCACGAACAGCCCGGGCTCCGTGTACTTCGTCGTGTATCTGTTCGCCACCACACCCCTCGGCATGCTCCTCGCCGCCGCGGGCGGTCTCGCGCGCACCGCGGTGGAGCGAACCGAGTCCCTGCTGCTCGTGCTCGCCTGGCTCGTGATCCCGCTCGCCGTCGTCGCCTCACCTGTTCGTCAGGACGGCGTGCGCTACGTGATGCCGTGCTTCCTGGCGCTATCGCTGCTCGCGGCGATCGGCATCGACTGGCTGGCGACGCGCCTGGAGACGAGGACCCGCCATGCGTTCGTGGCGCTCGCCGCGGCGATGACGCTCTACCTCGGGATCACGCTGGTTCGCACGGCGCCTTACTACCTCGACTACTTCGGCGAGCAGGTCGGCGGGGCAGGTGGCGTTCAGCAGCGCAACATGCTCGAGACCGCGTGGTGGGGCGAGGGCGTCGACCGCGCCGTCGCATACGTCAACGAGCACGCGCGGCCCGGGGCGATCATCGATCGGGATTGCATTCTTCCGGGACACCTCGCGTGGTTCCGCGAGGACATGTGGGCCGCGATGACGGCGAACCCGAACACCGCCGACTACATCGTCTGGTACTCGCCCTCGACCACCACCTGCGCGGTCCCGCCGGCGATGCGCGAGGTGTTCACGGTCATGCACGACGGCGCCGTGATGGTGCGTGTGTACGCCCGGCAATGAGCTAGCGGAGGATCATCGGCAGGAACGGATCGGTCGACTTCTTCTTCGCCGGCGGGCCCTGCTTCGCATCCTCGGCCTTGCTGCCGACGACGTTCCACGACTGGCTGCACAGCGCCTTGCCGCCCGCGGTGTACTCGCCAACCATCACGAACGAGAGCATGCCCTCGGGCGTGATCTTGCCAGCGACCGAGAACACGCCGCTCATGCCCTCGAGCGCGGTGCCGCCCGACTTCGACTTCGCGCTGATCTTGCCGCCCTTGCCGACCGAGCCCTGCATCAGCGGGGTGCGATCGATATCGACGGTCGCGGTCGTCCCCTTCGTCTTCACCTCGAGCTTGCCGTTGCCGTACTTGAGCGGCGACGGGCAGTTGGTGGAGACCTCTTCATACTTCACGTCGTAGATGCCCGTGACGTCGTCCGCCGACGCGGTAGCGACGCTGCCGAGGAGGGCGAGGCCGATCATCGCTGCGAGGGAAGTGGTGCGCATGTCACTGATTCAGACGCCACCCAGGGCGCCCCATTCAGTTCCGATTGTGCCAGCACCTGCCGCGACTTGGGAGCATCGCGGAACGGAACGCGTGTAGGTGTGGTTCCTACGACTTCCGGGCTGCCTTATCATGACGGTCTTGATGGTGCGGCTCCTCGCTCTGACGGTGCTCGCCGCCTGCGGCTCGACGCGATCGACGTCCTTCCACATCGATCACGTCATTCTCGGTGTCTCCGACCTCGACGCGGGCATCCGCGAGCTCGAAGTGCTCACCGGCGTGCACGCGGTGCCGGGCGGTCGGCATCCGGGCCACGACACACAGAACGCACTCGTCTCGCTGGGGCCCGAGACCTATCTCGAGATCATTGCACCGGTGCCGGGTTCCAGACCGGCCGACCTGACCTCCCTCAGCCGCCTGACGCCGGTCGGGTTCGCCCTCTTCGCTCCTGATCTCGTGACCACGCGCGCAGACCTGGCGCGCGCCGGACTACAAACGACAGCGCCCGAAGCCGGGACACGCGCGACGCCGGTCGGGTCCACGTTGCACTGGTCCACGTTCGAGACAGTCGATGCGGAGCTCCACGACGTCGCGCCGTTCTTCATCCACTGGGACGATCTCGCGCTCCATCCCGCGCGGTCTTCACCGGGCGGGTGCCTCCTCACTTCGGTCGAGATATTCAACCCCGACGCTCGTGTCGTCGCCCGGCTGGCGCTGGCGCCAACCGTTCATCCGCACGTCGGACCCGCAGCGCTGATCGTCACGCTCCGCTGTGGAGCGCGATCGATCAGGATCGCGACGTGACGGAGGCCGTCACGGCTTCTGGGCGGTGCGCGGCGGGTCGCGATACACGAACATCGTCTTCACCGAGCGGACCTCGCTGTTCGAGCGTGCCACCACGGTGACCATGTTCGAGCCCGGCCACAGCGGCAGCTCGGTGGTGAAGTCGAGGTTCTTCGGATCCTTACCGCCGCGGTTCGAGCGGTAGAACACCTTGCGCGAGTCGATCTTCGCGCGCTGGTTGGAGACGAAGATGTAGACGTCCTCGACGTGGGTCTCGTCGGTGACCGCACCGTTGAGCTTGTAGGTCTCGGCCGAGGTCTCGAGGCCGCCCTTGAGCGCGAGGTTGATCGCGGGGGGCGTCGAGTTCCAGGTCTGCGTGAACGAGCCGGAGCCGGAGCCGCCGGAGGTCAGCGCCGAGGTCGGGATGAAGCCGACGTGCGAGCCGCCCGCGTTGAGCTTCACCTTCGTCCACGGACCGAACGTGCCGATCGACGTGAAGCTCGTGCCCTTGCCGGCGAGGCCCACCTGCTCGGTGTCCTCGGACGCGCCGGCGCGGATCGTGATCGGCGCCTTGATCGAGACCTCGCCGCGCTGCGGCGTGCCGGTGACGCCGGGCGCCACCTTGAACTTCAGCTTCTGGCTGGTCTGCACGTCGAGCGCGGAGTCGTAGGCGATCAGCTCGACCACGACCTCGTCGCCTTTCAGCGTGGCGTCGGTGGCGAGCGGGAACTCGAGCTCCCTCACCTGGTTCGGCAGGAGCGGCGCGTCCTTGAGCGAGATGCGGCTCTTGTCGAGGACGATTCCGTCGCCGGTCGCGTTGCGCAGCATCACCTCGGCGTCCTGCGTGGCGCCGGCGCCGGTGTTCTTGACCTGGATCTGGAGCTTGAACCGCTCGCCGCGCTGGACGATGCCGTCTCCGTTCCCCTCGTCGACGAGCTGGTACGCGTACGCGAACACGGGGCGCGGCGCCGCTTCGATGCGGAGCTCGGTCGGGGTCACGCGCGTGGTGGCGTTCTTCGCCTCGCGAACGTCGAGCCCGAGCCGGTCGACGCGATCGAGCGCGTCCTTCGGCACCTGCATCTTCGCGGTGAACGTCTTGGTCTCGCCCGGGTTGACCTTGCCGATCGGGAGCTCGGAGTCCTCGAACACCTGATCGTCGCCGGTGATGCGCGGTAGCACGCGATAAGCTGCGCCGGCGCCGGTGTTCCGCACGGTGGCGGTGACGCTGACCATGTCGCCGGCCTTGAGGTTGGCGGACGGGGTCGTGGTGAGCGAGATGTCGAGGTTCGCCGACGGACCGGTCGGCTCCGGCGCGGTCCAGTCGACACCGATCACGGCGAGCGCCGCGATCAGCTTCTTCTCTTCCTCGCCGCGGACCTTCGCGACGAGCTTTGCGGCGCCCGCGACCAGCTTCGGCCGCGAGGAGCTCTGCACGCTGGACGCGAGGTCCTTCGCGAACCGGATCTCGAAGTCCTCGATGATCTCGTCGTCATCGGGACCGTCCTCGTCATCGGGCGGCGCGACGGCGGGCTGCTCGCCCGCGGCCGGCTTCTTCTTCTCGACGAGAAACCCGACCTCGTACGCCGGCTTGTCGGTGTCCTTCGCGTAGGTCGAGACGAGGTGGGCGTCGAGATCCTTCTCGCCGTACGTGCGCGTCGGCGCGAGCATGCGGACGAAGTCGCTCGGCGCGTCGTTCTTCTCGGGGATGTACATCCGCTGGAGCTGGATGTCGGGGACGATGCCGAGGTTCTGGATCGAGCGATCGCCCGGGGTCAGGTACTGCGCGATGGTGAGCTTCAGCTTGCTCTTGTCCTCGTTGTCGTAGAGCTCCTGCACCGAGCCCTTGCCGAACGTGCGCGTGCCAACGATGGCGGCGCGATCGAGGTTCTTGAGTGCGCCGGCGACGATCTCCGACGCGGAGGCCGAGCCGCCGTTGACGAGCACGACGAGCGAGCTGTTGGTGTCGCCGAAGCCGCGCTCGGCGCGGCGCGCTTCACGGTCGCGACCCGAGACGGTGGTGACGACGGTGCCGGTGTCGACGAACAGATCGGAGAGCTGCACGGCTTCCTCGAGGAGGCCGCCCGGGTTGTAGCGAAGATCGAGGATCCACGAGGTGGCACCCTTCGCGCTCATCTCCTTCATCGCCTCGGCGACATCCTGCGCGATGCCCTTCGAGAACTGCTTCACCTTCATGTAGCCGACACCCTTGTCGAGCAGCTTGTGCTCGACCTGCGAGACGCGAATGATGTCGCGCACGAGATCGAAGCGGAGCAGGGCGGCCTCGCCCTTGCGCTCGACCCACAGCGTGACGCCGGTCTTCGGGTCACCGCGCATGCGATCGACGGCCTCGTTCGAGGTGAGGTTCTCGGTGGGCTCGCTGTTGATCTTGACGATGTGATCGCCGGCCTTGATGCCCTTGCGCCACGCGGGCGTGTCCTTCATTGGCTTCACGACCGTGAGCTTCCGCTCGATCATGCGGATGACGATGCCGAGGCCACCGAACTTGCCGCTGGTCGACACGTCCATGTCGCGTGCCTGCTCGGGGTCCATCAGGATCGAGTGCGGATCGAGCGTGGACAGCATGCCGTTGACCGCCGCGTACTCGACCTTGGCGAGGTCGGCGCCGGCGTTCATGTTCGTTTCGATGAAGCGGAACACCTTCTTCAGCTTGATCGTCATGCGCCACGGCGAGTCGACATCACTGGTGTCGAACACCTCGCGCTTGTCGTTGACGGCGACCGTGATCTGATTGCGTGCCGCATCGGGCTCGATGAGCACCTCGGGAACGTTGAACTGCACCGAGTCGAGCGCCGCGTAGAGCATCTTCTTCGGATCGACACGCCCCGGGTCGACGTAGCGATCCTTGATGCGGAGCAACGTCTTGTTGAAGATCGCGAGCGCGGAGAGATCGTGGCGTGGCTGCTGGGCCTGGCCCGGAGCCGCACGTACTTCCTGCATGTCGAGATCGAGCGAGACGACGCCTTCCGGCGACTGTCGGATCACAGTAAGGACGAGTGCGAGAGCACCCGCGACCCCCACCAGGGCCAGGTTCAACCGGCTGCGCATTTCACGATTATAGGGGGCAAACCACGAGGCGCCACGTGGAGATGTGTTGCGGTGGAGTGCGACGAGTGCGACCCGCGAGCGCTCCCCCGAGTGGTCGCATGTAGTACAGTCGCGACGACCGATGGCGGAGCGCAGCAGCAAGCCTCCGGGCACGAAGAAACGGTCTTCGAAGAAGGTGATCGACGTCGGCGAGGAGCCGGCCGAGAAAGATCCCGAGGAGGCCGAAGAGGCGTCCGACGAGGACGCCGAGCCCGAGGAGAAGGACAGCGAGGTCGATCCCGATCTCGTCGAGGCCGCTGCGGAGGTTTCGGAGACCGAGAACGTCGACGATCTCGAAGACCCGCCCGAGAAGAAGGTCTCCACGCGTGGCGGCTCCCTCGCGCGACGCGACCCGATGGCCGCGTACATGTCCGAAGTGCGCCGGTTCCCGCTGCTCACTCCCGAGGAGGAGAAGGGCCTCGCGACGCGGCTCGTCGAGCACGGGGATACCTCGGCCGCGAGGAAGCTGATCGAGGCGAACCTCCGGCTCGTCGTCAAGATTGCCTACGAATACCGGCGGGCGCATCGCAACCTTCTCGATCTCGTCCAGGAGGGCAACGTCGGCCTGATCCAGGCCGTGTCGAAGTTCGATCCGTATCGCGGCGTGAAGCTGTCGAGCTACGCGGCGTTCTGGATCCGCGCGTACATCCTGAAGTTCATTCTCAACAACTGGCGCCTCGTGAAGATCGGCACCACGCAGGCACAGCGGAAGCTGTTCTTCAATCTGCGCAAGGAGCGCGAGAAGCTCGAGCAGCTCGGCTTCCAGCCCACCACCGCGCTGCTCGCCGAGAAGCTCGACGTCCACGAGCGCGAGGTCATCGAGATGGAGCGCCGGCTCGCTGCACCCGAGGCATCACTCGATGCGCCGCTCGGCACGGGCGATGATGGCGGCGAGCGCACGCGCCTCGACTACATCCCGAGCGAGGGGGACCGGCCCGACAAGCAGGTCGCGCAGAGCGAGTTCGCGCAGCTCCTGAAGTCGAAGCTCGAGACCTTTGCGGCCACGCTCGAGGGCCGCGAGCAGACGATCTTCCGCGACCGCTGGCTGACCGAGGAGCCCCTGACGCTCCAGGAGATCGGCGACCGCTACAACGTGAGCCGCGAGCGCGCCCGTCAGCTCGAGAAGCGCATGCTCGATCGCCTGAAGAAGTACCTCGAGGCCGAGCTCGGCAGCGCGGTCGACATCGATGCGATGACCCGTGAGTGACCGCGGGATCTTGTACGTTGTGGGCACGCCGATCGGGAACCTCGAGGATCTCTCGCTCCGCGCCGCACGCGTGCTGCGCGAGGCCGACGTGATCGCCGCCGAGGACACGCGCTCCGCAAAGACGTTGCTCGCGCACGCGGACCTCCACGGCCCGGTCAATCCGCACCGGCGCATCGTCTCGCTGTTCGAGGGTAACGAGGCCGTGCGCTCGACCGAGCTGGTCGCAGCGCTCGACGCCGGCCAGAAGGTCGCCGTGATCAGCGAGGCCGGCATGCCCGGCGTCTCCGATCCGGGGGCACGCGCCGTGGCCGCGGCGGTGACGAGCGGCGCGAAGGTCGAGGTCATCCCGGGACCGTCGGCCTCACTCGCCGCGCTCGTCGGCTCGGGGCTACCGAGCGATCGATTTCTGTTCCTCGGCTTCCCGCCGCGCGAGACCGGCGCGCGCCAGGAGCTGATCGGCACCCTTCGCGACGAGCGCGCCACCATGATCTTCTACGAGGCGCCCGATCGCGTGGGCGCCACGCTCGCGGATCTCGCCGCGGCGTTCGGGCAGGGCAGGCGCGCGAGCCTCGGTCGCGAGCTGACGAAGCTGCACGAGGAGCACGTGCGTGGGACGCTCGGCGAGCTCGCCGCGAAGTACGCCGAGATCTCGCCGCGCGGCGAGTGCACGCTCGTCGTCGAAGGCGGCATCACGGATGTGCCCGAGGTCAACATCGAGGCCGAGCTGCGAAAGCTGCTCGCCGCGGGCCTCGGTCCGCGCGATGCCGCCGCGCGCCTCGTGATCGTCACCGGCAAGCCGCGCCGCCAGCTCTACCAGCTCGCGCTCTCGCTCCAGCGCACGCCCGGAGGGGACGCGTGAGCGAGCCCGTGTACTTCACCGATGGCCTGCCGCACCTCACGGCGCAGCGACGCACGCTGCCGTGCGGCCTCGACCTGGTGGTCCACCCCGATCATACGGTGCCGCAGATCGCGGTGAGCGTCTGGTACAAGGTCGGCAGCTCCGACGAGCGCTCGGATCGCACCGGCTTCGCGCATCTGTTCGAGCACCTGTTCAAGAGCCCGCCCCACCGCCTCGGTGGCCATCACTACGAGGTGCTGAAGAAGGCCGGCGCCACCGACGCGAATGCTTCGACGAGCGCGGACCGAACCGCCTACCACGAGGTGGTGCCGTCGAATCACCTCGACCTCGCGCTGTGGATCGAGAGCGATCGCATGGGCTACTTCGCGGCGGCCTTCGATAACGATCGGCTGGTCACGCAGCAGGCCGTGGTCCGCGCCGAGCGCCGCCAGCGCTACGAGAACGTCGCCTACGGCACCGAACACTTCGCGATCGCAGCGGCGCTGTACCCCGAGGGCCACCCGCTGCGTCACACCACGATCGGCCGCCACGACGACATCCAGGCCGCCACCTTCGACGACGTCCTCGCGTTCTACCGGACCTGGTATGTCCCCGCGAACGCGACGCTCGTGCTCGCCGGCGATGTCCCCGATGATCTCGACGCGCAGCTCGAGCGCTGGTTCGGCAGCTTCCCCGTCTCGCAGCGCCCGGCGCGTGCGCTTCCCGTGGCGCCGCCGCCGGCCGCGCATCGCGCGGAGGTCGTCGATCCGTTCGCCGCGCTCGGCCGCATCCACCGGGTGTGGCTTGGGCCGCTCGCGCTCGCCGCCGATGACGCCGAGCTCGACGTGCTCACCACCGCGTGGTCCGCCGTGGGCACCGGCCGCCTCTGGTGCCGCCTCGTCTACGAGACCCAGCTCGCGCAGCGCGTCTCCGCGTGGACCACGAACGGTCGCCTCGGTGGCGAGATCCATGTCGCGGTCGATCTGCGCACCGGCGCCGACCCGGCGGCGGTCCGGGCGATCCTCGACGAGGAGTGCGCGAAGGGGCTCGATCAACGGGCAATCGATCGCGCGGTCACGCGCCGCGAGGCCGGAACCATCTGGTCGATGTCGACCCTCGTCTCGCGCTCGAAGCTCCTCCAGCGTGGCGTGCTCTACGCCGGCGATCCCGATGCGCTCGCCGCCGAGCTTGCGAGCTATCGCGCGGTCACGCCGGCATCGATCAGCGCCGCGATCGCGCGCTGGCTCGATCCCGCGCACGGTATCGAGGTGACTACGGTCCCGCGATCCGCGAGCTAGCGGACCGCCCTGCCGCAAAACGCTGCAGTGCAGTGCAGTGCAGTGCAGTCGACGACTACACTCCCGAACGTGATTGCCCAATGCGGCGCGCAGCAGCTTTACACTTGCTCGAGCGCTGATGCAGCCTCGGTGCATGACGCGCAAGCCAGCATCGGAAGCATTGAGTACAGACCAAGAACCCGCGGACATGTCGCGACGAAACATGGCGATGAAGATGCTCGCCGGCGCCGGGGTAGTCGGCCTCGCAGCCTGTACGACGGAGAGCGAGTCCTCGACGACGCAGGAGCTCTCCGGCGGGTCGTTCTTGTGGGTCGATACGATTGGTTCGCAGGGCAAATCCACCGGGGTCACCGCAACCACCCTCACTGACTCTTCGCAAAACTGGGTTGCCAACCGATTCGTCGGAGACAGCGTAGCGACCGGCGGAAAGACCGGCACGGTGACGGCCAACACGGCCACTGTTCTCACGATCTCGAGTTGGGTCGGTGGGACGCCCGCGTCGGCGATTCCTTACACGGTCGGCGGTATCCGCGGCGTCGTGGGCAGCGACACTGCCACCACCTCGAAGCCGGTGCTCATCGCCGGCGGATATACGAAGGTCGGCGACGGCGGTGGCGGGGTGTTCTACTGGGATAAGTCGTCGAGTACCGGCGACAACGGCGGCACGGTGTTTGTGCCGCACGGCAGCACGACGGGACGCTGGGTACGGGCAGCCGTCGGACACCTGAATGTTCGCTGGTTCGGAGCGGTAGGTGACGGCACGTTGGTGAGTGCGTCTGGCGACACCGATTCGATCCAGCGCGCGATCGACTACGCAGCATCGATCGGTGGCGGCACGGTGTTCTTCCCGGCGGGCGTGTACATGGTGGCCTCGACCGTCCCAGGTAGCGGCTACAAGCTGCGGCTCGCCAGCAATGTCAGCCTGCTCGGGGTGGGACGTGCGTCGGAGTTACGCGCGATGCTCCTCGCGGACATCAACTCGCGGATCCTCGCCATGAATCCAGCGGACGTCGGAATGGGTCTCATCCTCCAGAACGTCACCATCCAGGGCCTTCATCTCAACGGCCAGGAGCCGGCGCAGACCATAACTGGCTCGAATTTTCAGCGCGCTGGGATCTTCATCGACAGCGGCCAGAACATCCAGATCCTCGACTGCATCATCCACGATACGTGCGACGCCATCCGCGGAAATGGGTTGTTCCAGCGCTGCCGGATCGCCGGCAACGAGATCTACAACGTCAAGGCGCAGCGCGAGTGTATCAACTGCACCGGAGCGATTCGCGACGTCATCGTCGAGAACAACCAGATCCACGACTCCCCTGCGGCCACGGCCGTCAAGTTCTTCGAAGGCGTGGTGGCGCCGGCGCCAGGCGACTTCCTCAGCAACGTGATCCACGGCAACGTGTGCAAGAACGTGGGCGGTGGCATCAACGCGCTGTACGGCGCGATCATCTCCGACAACATCATCGAAGCGGTCCTTTCGGTCGGAATCCAGATCGGACCGTCGTGTCACGTAACCGGAAATCGCATCATCAAGGCCGTCGAGACCGGTATCGCGTTCCAGGGAGATAGCACCGGCACCGCGCCCATGGACAGGGTGATCATCGCGAACAACACCATCACCGGCCTCGTCCTCCCGTCCGGCGCGCCGTGGATCATCGGGATCTCGGGGAACGGGACGGCCACGATGAAGTCGAAGTTCGTGACGATCTCCGGGAACTTCATCGAGAACCCCGGCACCGCGCCGTTCATAGGCATTCGGTTCGAAGTCTTCACGGGCAACCTCACGATCTCGGCGAACACCATCGTCAACGCGAGGTACGGCGTATTGCTCGCCATCGGCGCGAACAACATCGTGGAGAATGTTCAGATCACCGGCAATACGCTGACGCTCACAACCAACGGATGGGGCATTGCCTATGGCCAGGATCCGTCGGTAAACGCGTACCTGCGTCACATGATCGTGAACGGCAATATCGTCGGCAAGGTGCTTCCCAGCGTGGGCAGCACGATCGGCATCGGCAACAACGGGACGGGCACTCCATCGACCTCCGTCATCATCATCGGCAACGACTTCTCGGGCACCGACACCGCGTACTACCAGGTGAGCCCGGGGGTCGGGAACCTGCCGTAGGGCTACGGTCCCGGCGTCGGCTGCTTCAAGACCTTCGACCCAAACCATCTCGAAGTCGGTGAGCTTCGCGCGCGCGATCAGCTTCAGCCGAGCCTGAACAGAGCTCCACGCGCTAAGCTAGTTCGCGCTGCGCTGCGTCTCCGTGCGAAGAAGCTTGCCGTCCGACAAGCGCGTCTCTTCGACCATCAAGCGTCCTCCGGAATCGAGGACGCGCATCGTCGATTCGTCCTCGTTGTTCAGCTCGTAGTCGTCCTTGACGAGTGCCGTGCTCCCCCGCGTCGGCCAGCTCGTCAACGGCGAGACCGACAAGGCGATCGGCGTGTTCGTCGTCGCCCGTGATCGCCTGGGCGAGTTTCCTCGGCGCGCTGCCGATCCTCGGCTCGGCGGCCGCGCTCGCCCGCGGCGCGGCGTGGCGTGGCTACGCCCAGGGTCGCAAGAAGTAACGCGGCTTGCAGCCTCCACTTGGTTTCGGGATACGCTCGGTCGATCCGTCGTCGACGGATGACCATGCGCCTGTTCGCTGCACTCGCGATTCTGCTCCCTGCGGCTGTCCTTGCTCAGCCGGCGGATGCTCCATCGCCGCCACCCGTACCCGTACCCGGGCCGGCCCCGTCGGCGCCGATGCCCCCGCCACAGCCACCGCCGCTCCCGCCGCCAGAGTCATCGCCGCCCGATGGAGGCCAGGCGTATAATGCGCCGGCGGTGCGGCGCGCCGCGCCGGTCCACGCGGCCCCACCATCAGGCGCGAGCCTGCGCCACGGGATGACCTTCGAGGCCAACCTCGGGCTCTGCAGGCATCTCTGAGCACGCGGCGACGTCAGCGGCGCGCCATCGACCAGCCAGATCGCGGGGACTACGGTCCCGGCGTCGGCTGCTTCAAGACCTTGAGGACCGTCTCGATGTCCTTGGTCATGTGGATCGTGTTCTTGTCGTCGACCCACACGACCTCGAAGTCGGTGAGCTTCTCGCGCGCGATCAGCTTCAGCGATTCCTTCCAGCCGAGGATGAACAGCACCTTCGACCACGCATCCGCGGTGAACGCATCCTTCGCCCGCACGGTGACCGAGCGCGAGGCGCGAGCCGGAAAGCCGTTCCGCGGGTCGAGGATGTGGTGGTAGCGGATGCCGTCCTTCTTGCTGACGAACCCGCGCTCGTAGTCGCCTGACGTCGAGAACGAGTGGTCCTCGATCGGCGCGACCGCGAACATCGATCCGTCGGGGCCGCGTGGATCGCGGATGCCCACGACCCACGGCGTGGTGTCCTTCTTGCCCGCGATGTACATGTCGCCGCCGGCCTGGACCATGAAGTCGACGAAGCCCTGCTTGCGGAGGAGCTCGACGCACTTGTCGACGGCGTAGCCCTTCGCGATGCCGCCGAGCGTGATCGACATGCCCTTCTTGTCGAGGAACACGGTCTTCGCCTTCGGATCGAGCTTGAGGTGCCTCCAGCCGATGTTCGCGAGCCGCTTCTTGACGTCTACCGGATCCGGCAGCGTGTAATCCATGTCCTGGTCGAACTTCCACAGGCCCTTGAACGCACCGACGGTGATGTCGAAGATGCCCTTGGAGCGCTTCGAAACATCCACTGCGCGCGCGATCACCGCGAACGTCTCGTCGGAGACGACCACGGGCTTGTCGCCGGCGGCGAGGTTGACCTTCGAGACCTCGGACGTGTCGGTCCACGTGGTCATCACGCCGTCGAGGCGCTTCATCTCCTCGAACACGGCATCGGCGCCGGCCTTGGCCTTCACGGCGTCGTCGGTCCACAGGAACACGGAGACGATCGTCCCCATCGCGGTGTTCGTGAACTCGAACTTCTGATCGGGCGTCTGTGGCGCGGCGACCGCGCGCGCCGACGCCACCGCCACGAGGAGCGCCGCGACGCCGAGCTTCATCACGCGACCCAGTGAACCACGCGAAGCACGATCAGAACGCCGCCGACGCCGAGCGCGAGCAGCACCGTCACGACGCTCATCGCGAGCGTGCCCTGGGTCTCCTGCTGGATGCCCTTCCACATGCCGAAGCATGCCGGGATGGCACCGAGCGCGGCGATCACGCCGCCCAGGATCGATCCATGGGTGAGCCCCTGCATCGCGGCGATCACGATGCCAATCGCGACCGCGACGAGCGCGACGAACACGGGCGTCTTGCTATCGGCGTTTGCCATGCCCGAACGCTAGCATGCCGCCTGCCTCGACGTATGTACTCAGCTTTCCGAGTACATCCGGATCTGCTCGCGCATGACATCGTCGGTCAGCGCGGTCTGGACTGGCTCGAGCAGGCAATCGGCCAGCACGAGGATCATGTCCTCGATCTTCTTTTCGGCGACCAGCTTCGTGAGCAGTTGCTTCGCGTCCCGGCTGTCATCCCCCGCGAGAAGCTCCCGCACCTTACCCACCGTCAGATCACCCTGGAAGTCGATCATGATGTGTTGTCGGAGATACTCGATCAGACGATTCACGCCCGCTAGGTACCTCAGCCGGGGATCCATATCAAGCCGACGACAAGCTCCTTGCACGATCTGCCGGGATGCTCGACGATTGGGGCATGCCCCGCGTGCTGTTGACCGGGTTCGCTGCGGTGCCAGGGCCGCGCAGAGCCGGTGTCCAGCTCCGCCACGTCATCCGCTCGCTGACGCCGCTGCACACGGTCGATCTGTTAGTGGTGCGTGAGGGCGAGCAGGCGTACGTCGAACGGCAGGGCTCGGTGCGCGTGCTGCGGGTCCCCTCGCACGAGGCGGATCTGCGATCCCAGATCCAGGCGTTCCAGCGCGCCCTCAAGCGCCAGCTCGATGGCGCCGACTACGATGTGGGGCACTGCCGCGATAGCTGGAGCGGCATCCCGGTGCTCGAAGCGCGCGCGCGGCTCGGGTACGCGGTGGTCTACGATCTCACGCGCTCGCCGCTTGGCGAGACCACGTTCGATGCCGATCTCGACGCGCAGTACGGCCGCGACGAGGAAGCGTGCCTGCTCGCGGCGGATCTCGTCCTGGCGCCGACACCCGCCGCCGTCAAGGCGCTGCAAGGACGTGGCCGCCCGGAGCGCGTGATGCTGTCGCCGCCGGGCGTCGACATCGATCGGTTCGACTGGGACGACCTCCCGCGCACAGGTCCTCCGCGCATCCTCTATGTTGGCTCGATCGATCCGGGGCGCGGCGTGCGCGTGCTGATCCGCGCGATGGCGGCGATCGTGCGCGAGGTCGATGCCCGCCTCGTGCTCGCGGGCTCGATGGCGCCGAAGTTCGATCAGGCGCTCGCAGAGGGCATTCGCGAGCTCGGCCTCCAGGACAAGGTCGACGTCCTCGGTCCGGTCGACCACGATCAGTTGCCGACTCTACTCGCGACCGCCACGGTGTGCGTGGTGCCCGCCGCCGCAGATCTCACGCCGAACCCGACAGTCGTGTATCCGACGAAGCTGCTCGAGTACATGGCGTGCAAGACGGCGATCGTCGCGCCGCGCCGCGACACCGTGCTGCAGGTCGTGGAGCACAACAAGGAAGCGTTGCTGTTCGAGCCGGGCGATCCGATCGATCTCGCGCGCAAGGTGCTGCGCCTGCTCGGCGAGCCCGCGCTGCGCGACAAGCTCGCGGCCAACGCGTACGAGCGCGTGCGCAAGGACTTCACCGCGAGCGCCGCGCGCCGCCACCTGCGCAACGCGTACAACGTGCTCGCCGAGAGGTTCGCCGATCAGCTCGGCGAGGATGACGACGAGGCACCCCGCGCGGTCGTGCTCGCCGACGACGACTTCGAGGCGACCGTGTTCGAGGAGGCACCAGCGGCCGACAAGGTCGACACCTCGGTCTCGAGCCTGCTGCCGCTCGATGACGATGGCACCGGGAGCCACATCAGCTCCGAGTCGGTGGCTGCACCGCCGCCGCCGCGCGAGGTCGACGAGACCGTGGAGCGCGCACCCGTGGCGCCCGGCGCGCGCGACAACGCCTCGACGGGTGCGTGGACCGTGAGCAAGCTGGCGCCGGTGCCCCCGCAGGGCCAGGACGACTGGGTGGTCTCGAACGTCGGGGCTGCGGCGCGCAACCTCGATCGCGTCCTCGCGGATGCCGAGGCCGAGGCGGCGGCGGAAGAGGCGGCGAGCCGCGGCGGAGATGACGGCACGCCGATCGAGGGGGTGGTCGCCGCGGCGGCTGCGTTGCCGCTCGTGGAGGGGTCGTTCGTTGCCGGCGAGATCGACGTGCCGACGCCGCCGCCGGAGCGCGAGGTCGAGCCGTCGGCGATCGTCGACTTCACCGCCGCGAGCTCGATGCTCGGTCAACCCGAGGAGCGAGAGCCCGACACGGGATCGCGGACGCCCCCGCTCGAACGCCGCTGATGTTACCGTCCGGCCCATTCCGGTCATCGCTCTGGTCAACCTCTTGTTCGGGATCGGCTTTGCCCTGATCGCCCGGGAGCGGTTGCGCGCCGAGGGACCGTTCGTCGCGCCCGCGTTTCAGCTCGTCGCGCTCCATGCCTTCACGGTGGTCGCGCCGATCGCGCTGTATTTCTATGCGGTGCACCCGGCGTGGAGCTGGATGTACTGGTTCGAGCCCAAGAAGCTCTCCGGCATCGCCGTGCTGCCGCTGATGGTCGGGCACGCCGTGCTCGTGATCGGCGGCTGGTACCTCGCCGCCATGCTGCTGCGCCGCGGGTTCATGAACGCGGTGCTCTACATCGGCGGGGCGCTGACCCTCGGGCTCCTTGTCCTCGTGGTCGCGAGCCTCAAGCGGATCGGCACCGCCGCGGACTACCCGGGCTTCCATGGGGGGAAGGGCATCTCGCTGTTCGCCGTCCAGATCGGCTGGGCGTATCTCGTGTCCCTGCTCGCGCTGATCGGATCTGCGATCTACGTCGCGATCGAGCTTCGGAGCGATGGCCGTCGCGTGCGGGCCCGGTGATAAGCTCATGACGATGTCGCGCCGTCTTGGCCTGGTGGTCCTCCTGCTCGTGGGGGCGTGCGGCCCGATCGCGTACGTCAACGAGGTCACGCGCAAAGCCTCCGATTCCGTCGACGCCGCGCATGCCGCGCAGGCGGACAAGTACTCGCCGTACTACTGGACGCGAGCCACGCAGTACTTCCACCAGGCAAAGGTGCTCGCGGCGCACGCGGACTTCCAGGGCGCAAACCGGTTCGGCCGGCTCGCGAGCGAAGCGGCCGACAAGGCGATCGTCGAGGCGGCCGAGGCGGCGAAGGATCCGTCGAAGCGGCCGCTCGACCCCGGGAAGACGCTCGCGCCGGCGAAGGAGTCGACGGACTCCGGTGGCGTGGCTCCGGCGAAGGAGACCCCGTGAGCCGCGCGCTCGTCGCGATCTGGCTCGGTGTCGCGCTGGGCGCGTGCGCCGGCTCCCAGATCCGCAGCCAGACCGGGGCGACCGACGGCCTGATCGGCACCGCGCGCGAGAATGGTGCGCAGCGCTGTGCGCCCGTCGAGCTCGCGATGGCCGAGTCGAACAACGACTTCGCGCAGCACGAGCTCGACGAGGGCAACTACTACGACGCGCGTCACCTCGCCGGCATCGCCGAGACCAATGCCAAGGCCGCGATCGAGAAGTCGCCGAAGGACAAGTGCACCGACAAGGCGCCGAAGAAGGGCCCGGGCGACATCGATGGCGACGGCATCCTCGATGACGTCGACAAGTGCCCGCGCGTCCCCGAGGACCTCGA